>JBATWU010000121.1:0-31608 GCA_049672825.1 Pusillimonas sp. | reverse complement strand
CGGTGCCGGGCGACTTTGAGCCAGCCGCGGCACGGGTTGGCAGGCGCGGGCGTAAGAGGCCGCGCTGTCCGAAGCCTAAAAGCGTCCGGGGGACGGTTTTAGGCAAGTTCGCGGCCGACCGCGCCTGCCAGCCCGTGCGAGGGTACCCCCGCAGGGGGCGCAGCGATGGAGCCCGGCACCGGCCCAGCACCCGGGCAACGTCGCAAGAACAATCTTGATGCCGGGCCGACCCAATTTCACCGCTCGAGGGCAGCTCAGCTTGAATGCACGAACCAAACAGCGCACTAGCGGATGATGAAGGGATTGGGCGTTTCGGAAGCCGTCGAGATCCACACCGACTTGGTGCGCAAGTACTCGCGAATACCTTCCTGACCGCTTTCCTTGCCCAGGCCGCTGTGCTTGAACCCACCGAATGGAGTCAGGTAGCTCATGGTGCGGTAAGTATTCACCCAGACCGTTCCGCTTTCCAATAAATCGGGCAGCAGCAAGGCCCGCCGCAAATCTTCTGTCCAGACACCGGCGGCAAGTCCGTACATACTATCGTTGGCGATAGCCACGGCCTCTTCCTCATCGTCAAATGGAATGATGGACAACACGGGACCGAAAATTTCCTCCTGGGCCACTCTCATTGAATTGCGGACATTGCTGAAAATGGTCGGCTCGACGAACCAGCCTTTTTCCAGGCCGGGCGCATCCGGCCGCTTGCCGCCCAGCAGGCAGGTCGCGCCCTCGCGCTTGGCAATGTCGATGTAGCCGGTGATTTTTTCCAGCTGCGGAAGATTGGTGACCGGCCCCACTTGCGTACCCGCGTCCATAGGATTGCCGATCTTGGCTGTCCTGGCAAAATCAACCAACCGCTCGACGAACTGATCGTGAATCGACCTTTGAACCAGCAGGCGCGAGCCGGCGACGCAAGTCTGGCCGCTGGCGGCGAATATTCCGGACACTACCCCCTTGACGGCATTGTCCTGATTCGCATCCGCGAACACGATATTGGCTGATTTGCCACCCAGTTCCAGCGTTACACGCTTCATGCTCTCGGCGGCGGACGCATATATTTTCCGGCCAGTCGCATCGGAACCGGTAAACGCCACTTTTGAAACCAAAGGGTGACTGGATAGCGGCGCGCCGACGTCCGGCCCCAAGCCTGTCACCACATTGAACACGCCCCGGGGGAAGCCCACTTCATCAAAGATCCGGGCAAACTCAAGCAATGATGCGCTGGTGTATTCAGATGGCTTGAATACCAGGGTGCACCCCGCGGCCAGCGCCGGCGCCATCTTCCACGTAGCCAGAAACAGGGGCGAGTTCCAGGGAATGATGGCGGCCACGACGCCCACAGGCTCATGCCGGGTAAAGTTGAAGTGCCCGGCCTTGTCGGTGGGGATGACCGCCCCTTCTATCTTGTCGGCCAGGCCGCCGTAATAGTAAAACCACTCGCGCAGATAATTGGTCTGGGCCCGCATCTCGGAAAATAGCTTGCCATTGTCGCGGACTTCGATCTCGGCCAGATGGTCCGCATACTCCACCAGCGCGTCGCCCAGTTTTCGCAGCAAGGCCCCCCGCGCGCTGGCGGTCAGGCCGCGCCATTCCGGACTGCGCAGTGCCCGGTCGGCCGCCTTGACCGCCCGATCGACATCGTCGTGGCCACCACTGGGAACCAGGGCCCAAGGCTCGCCTGTGTATGGATTGAAGGATTCAAAGCTGCGGCCCGACGCCGCATCTTCCCAACGGCCGTCAATATACATCTGGTACTGTTTCAAAGCTGTCTCCGAAAATGGTTGGCGCATGCCACGACAGTGCAGGTCCTGCACGCTTATGCCTGGGAGCGAAAGGCTCCCCCCAGGATGGCAATCAAACCGTCATACGTCACATGGCGCGGGTTGGGCAAAACCTGCCGCGAATTCGTCATGCCATCGCGGGCTATGTCGTCGATGCCTGAGCGGGGCACGTCCAGATCATCCAGATAGGACGGGATCCCGATATCCTGTGATAAAGACTCCACCGCGGCAATCGCCCGCTCCGCGGCGCCGCGCGGCGTCAAGCCGTCGACCGGCTCGCCCAATGCCTTGGCAATATCGGCAAACCGGTGCGTCGCGGCCACCAGGTTGAAGCGCATCACATGCGGCAGCAGCACCGCATTGGCAATGCCATGGGGAATGTTGTACAAGCCACCCAGCGGCATGGCCAGTCCATGCACCATGCCCGTAGCAGCGCTGCCAAATGCCAGGCCGGCATACAGGCTGGCCACCAGCACGTCTTCACGCGCCGCCAGGTTCTCGCCATAATGCACGGCGGTTCGCAGGGACTTGCCAATGCGCCGTATGGCTTCCAGGGCGAAGTAATCCGTCAAGGGCTGCGCGAACCGGGATACATAGGCCTCGATCGCATGCGTCAGGGCATCCATGCCGGTGGCGGCCGTGATCGTACCCGGCAGGCCCACGGTCAGCGCGGCATCCAGAATGGCGCAATCAGCCATCAGGTAGCGACTGACGATGCCCTTTTTGGTCTGGGCCGCTTTCAGGCTAAGCACCGCCACATTGGTGACTTCGCTGCCCGTACCCGCCGTGGTGGGAATGAAAATCTTGGGGAGCCCTGGATTCGGCACTTTTTCTATGCCCAGGTAGTCGCTGGTTTTTCCCGGGTTCGTGGCCAGCACCGAAACACACTTGGCGGTGTCGATCGGACTGCCGCCGCCCAGGCCCACGATCAGGTCGAACCCATGCTTCTTCACATAGGCAGCGCAGGCGTCGACACTTTCCACGCTGGGGTCGGACTCGACATCGCTGTATATATCCACGTCATACTCGGATGCAAGCAGATCTCGCACTGTACCTGGGATGCCCGAAGAAATCAGGCCCGGATCGGTCACGATCAGGATCTTTTTGGCATTGAACCGGGCGAGCTCCGCGGGCAGGTTTTGCGCAAGCATTCCAGTACCCTGCACAACGCGCGGCATGGGTTGGAATACCGCTGTGGGCTGCAACATTCTTCTTCCTCCTAGTTGATCCCGGCGCTGTTCAAAGCGCGGTAGCTGCGTATCACCTGGCTATCGTCGGCAAGGCCGTCGCCGCGACCCGAAGTGGCCAGGAACATCTGTTGCGCCGCCGCGGCGACCGGCAGCGCCGCACGGACATCCTTGCCGGTCTCAAGCACAATATTCAGATCTTTTACAAAGATATCCACCGCGCTGGTGATTTCAGGGTTGTCCTGCAGCATGCGCGGCCCACGGTCATGCAGCATCCAGCTCGACGCGGAGGATCCTTGCATGATTTCCAGCAACAACTCAAGATCAACGCCCGCCTTGCTTGCCAGACTGAATGCCTCGGCCATGACCGCGATGTGCACGCCGCAAAGCAACTGGTTGACGGTCTTCACCATGGCTCCTTGCCCCGGCTCCTGGCCCACATGGAAAATACGCTCTCCCACAGCGCGCAGCACGGGCTGAACCGCCTCAAAAGTGGCCTGGTCCGCCGCCGCCATAACGGTCAGCGAACCGGCTACGGCACCCGCCACGCCGCCGGATACAGGCGCATCGGCAAAGCGCCGGTTTGCATCCGCCACCAGTTTGTGCAAACGCTGAACCGCCGCCGATGGGCAGGTTGCCATCAGGCAGACGACACCGTTCTCGGCGAGGCCGTCCAGCACGCCGGGCTGGGCAAGCACTTGCGCAGCCTGGTCTGCATTGACGACCATCAGCACCAGCACATCGGCGCCGTGAGCGGCTTCGGCGGCCGATCCGGCGCGCAGGCCGCCGGCCTGTGCCAGGGCCTCGAGCGACGCGGAATTCAGATCGGCACCCCTGACCTCGAATCCCTGGGACAACAGATTCCTGGCCATTGGCAAGCCCATTGCCCCCAGCCCCACAAAAGCCACTACGCTCATTTTGGAATACTCCACACCGTGAAAAACCAGGAGCCGGACGGGATACCAACCGGCTCCTGGAAAACAGCCATTGAATTATGCAATTGATATCAGTACAGCGTTAATGCCGGAATGTACGAGAACAAGCCCAGTGCCAGTATTGCAACCATATAGAACGGCCAGAGCTCTTTCACGATGCTTCCCACGCGCTCCTTGGAGATCGCCGCGGAAATGAACAGGGTTGTGCCCACTGGTGGAGTGAACAAGCCGATGCTCAGGTTGATCGCCATGACTATCCCCAACTGAACCGTGTTCAGGCCTATCTCGTTGGCCATCGCCACAAAGGTCGGTCCCAGCAGCAGAATTGCGGCCGGCAGGTCCAGGAACATCCCGACAATCAGCATAATGATGTTCATCATCATGATGACCAGCTCGGGCGATTTCAATACTTCCATCACCCACTTGGCTGCCATGTTGGGGACATCTTCCATGATCAACACGTAGCCCACCAAGTTGGACGCCGCAATCACCAGCATGACCACGCCTGTCGTGACAGCTGTGCCAACCAGTGCGTCGTAGACCCGCTTCAGGCTCAAGTCGCGATACACGGCGGCGCTGACAACAAAGCCATAGGCAACGGCCACCACACTGACTTCTGTCGGGGTGGCAATGCCGGCCCGCAACAGCACCAGGATGAAGATCGGCATGGCCAGTGCCGGCAAAGCGGCTATCGTCGTGCGCAGGACATCCTTGTATGTCAGCCCTTGCGCCAGGCGCGGGAAGTTGCGCAACCGCCCGCTGAAGTAGCAGACCAACATAAAGCCCACGCACAGAAACAAGCCCGGCAATACACCGGCCAAGAATAGCGACGCTATCGATTCATTGGCCACCGTGGCGTACAGAATCAGCGGAATGGACGGCGGGATGAGCCCGGCTATCACCGAAGAGGAGGCGATGGAAGCCGCGCCAAAAGCGGGCGGATATCCCACGCGCTTTTGCCACGGGATGATCATGCTGCCCAGCGCGGACGCTTCGGCCACCGCCGAACCCGAAACACCGCCGAATATGGTGCAACCCACCACGCTGACCTGGCCCAGGCCGCCGTGGTAGCGCCCCACCAGCGCGGTGGCGAATTCAATCAACTTCCGGCCCAGCACACCACCCATCATCAAGTTACCCGACAAGATGAAAAAGGGTATGGCCAGCAATGGAAAACTTTGAGTCGGTTGAAAGAGCTTGACCACCCCAACCACGCTGGGCATGCCGCCCACCGTGATCACCGCGATGCCCGAGCTGATAACCAGCGCGAAACCGACCGGCATCGCCATGACCAACAGCAAGAGGAAAATTGCCAACATAAGGAAAGTCATATGTCTTCCTCCGCCTTGTGCGCGCGAACGGCACTGGGATCACCGGCAAAGATCAGTTGAACAATTGTTGTCAGCGCTGTCAGCGCGACCCCGACGAACCCCGCGATCAAGGCCAGATAAGCCCATTTGGCGGACACACGCGTTACGGGAAAGGTCTCGGAGCCGGTCACCTCAATGACCCGCAGGCCCACGTCGGCCAGGTAGACGAACACCACCAGCAATATCAGTTGCAGGACAATGAGCAGGATACGAGTGCTGAGCGGCCCCAGGATGCCCAGTAAAGCGGTGACGGCGATATGCTGGCCGCGCTGCGCCGCCAGCACGACGCCGCTCATGACCAGCCAGGGAAACAGCAGATTGGGCAGCTCGGTTGGCCATCCCAGGCCGCTGTTCGTGGCATAACGTACCACCACCTCGAGCAGCAAAGCCACGAACATGGCCAGTATCGAGCCCAGCGCCGCCACCACGGAAGCCAGATAGATGGCTTTATCCAGCGAGGTGGCGGTCCTCAAGAACAAACTGTCGCCCCCGTTCATTAACGTCGTGCCTCGGATACGACCAGCTCAACCATTTCGGGATAGTCCTTGCTCCATTTGTCGTAGACGCTCTTGGTCTTTTCGATGAAAGGAGCGGAGTCGATATCGTTGATTTCCAGGCCCGCATCCAGGAACGCCTGCCGAAGTGTTTCATCCGACTTCAGCGACGCTTCCCGGTTATAGCGGCCGGCCTCGATGGCGGCTTCCTTGACAAGATCCTGGTCTTTCTTGGAAAAACCATTGAAAACAATCTTGCTGGCAAGGAAAGGCGTCGTTTCATACTTATGAGCCGTCGTCGAGATGTATTTCTGAACTTCATGCAGCTTGTTGGAGTGTATGTTCATGAACGGATTTTCCTGCCCGTCGACGACACCCTGCTGCAGCGCAATGTATAGTTCCGAGAATGCCAGCGGGGTGGGATTCGCACCCAATGCCGTAAAGATATCCATGGTAATGGGGTCTGGCGGCGTACGCAGTTTTATGCCGGCCAGATCTTCGGGGGTCTTGATGGGGCGCACATTGTTGCTGACATGACGGATGCCGTTATCCCATAGAGCCAGCAACACCAGGCCTTTCGCGTCGGCGAGCTCTCCGAGCTTTTCACCTACGGGTCCGTCAATGACTTTGTAGGCGTGCTCCAGGTCGCGGAACAAGAACGGCAAGCCCAGCACCGAGAACTCGGGCACCACGCCCGAAGTGGGACCTTGCGAGTTGGCGCTGAAAGCCAGCGTTCCCAGGCGCATATTGGTCAGGGACTCGACATCTTCACCGTACTGCGCCGCGCCACCCACCTGGACCTTGATCCGTCCCTCCGTTTTTTGCTCAACCAGCTTGGCGAACATCAGCGATGCATCGGACTTGGGATTGCCGGGCGAGGCGTTGTGCGACAAACGCAGCACTTGCTGCGCTGAAACGGGTAGCGCGATCATGGATACCGCAACCATTGCACCCAATAGAATTTTCTTCATGTCTACTGTCTCCTGATATTCTATATTTTTGAATTATGGAAATAGAAAGCGGGTGCTTCCCATTCCCTCTGGTTTTACCTGCTACTGCAGCCATTGCTTGATACGTTGGCTTAGCACCTCTGTTGAAATTCCATAGCGGTCATGCAGGGTGGGCAAGGCACCCGCATCCAGGAAGGCATCGGGCAAGCCCGCCAGATGGAATGCCGGATGTACGCCGTTTTCCAGCAGCAACGCCGCTACCGCTTCACCCAGGCCGCCGATTACCGAATGATTCTCGGCAACGACGACCATGCGCCCGGAACGCCCCGCCTCTTTGAGAATAGTGGCGCGGTCCAAAGGCTTGATGGTTGGCACATGCAGTACCGCCACGTCCACCTTATCCTGCTTGAGCGCCTTGGCGGCTTCGAGCGCGCGCATGGTCAGCAAGCCACTGGAAATAATCAGCACATCCGTCCCGTCGCGCAGCAACTTGGCTTTGCCCAGCTCGAACTTGTAGTCGTATTCATCCAGTACCACCGGCACATTGCCGCGCAATAGACGCATGTAGACCGGGCCCGTATGCGCCGCGATTTCGGGCACCGCCTGCTTGATATCCAGCGCATCGCAGGGATCGACAATGGTCAGCCCGGGAATCGCACGCATCATGGCAAGATCATCGGTAGCCTGATGGCTGGGTCCGTAACCGGTGGTCAGGCCAGGCAAAGCGCAACAGATCTTCACATTCAGGTGCTCTTCGGCAATGATCTGATGAATGAAGTCATAAGCGCGGCGCGTGCCGAATACCGCGTAAGTGGTAACGAAAGGCGTAAAGCCCTCTTTGGCCATGCCGCCCGCCGCCCCCATCAGCAACTGCTCGGCCATGCCCATTTGAAAGTAGCGGTCGGGATGGGCCTGGGCAAAGATATGCAGATCAGTGTATTTGGCCAGGTCGGCCGTCATGCCCACGATGTCAGGCCGGCGATGCGCCAGCTCGGCCAACGCGTGGCCAAACGGTGCCGACTCAACGGCTTGTCCTTCAGCCGCGATCGAGGCGATCATTGCCGAAGTCGTGAGCTTTGGTTTTTTGACAGTAGCTGTACTCATGATTTGCACTCTTCCAGGTTGGCTTCATCCAGGATGGCGATGGCCTGCTGCCACTCTGAAGCTTCCACCCGGATGAAATGAGTTTTATCGCGCTGCTCAAGAAAGGGAACGCCTTTACCCATCAGGGTGTCGAACAGGATGACCCTGGGTTGGGCTTCGTCATGATTTCTGGCCTGATCGAAAGCCGCCACAACCGCGGCCAGGTCATTGCCGTTGGCTCGCTGCACATGCCAGCCGAACGCCTGCCATTTATCGGCCAGCGGCTCAAAGCCCAGCACTTTGCCGGAATGATCGTCAGCCTGCTGATTATTGATGTCGACCAGGCATATCAGATTGGACAGGCCATGGTGGCTTGCCGACATGGCGGCTTCCCAAGTGGCGCCTTCGTCAAGTTCGCCATCGGACATGGAGTTGTAGACAAACTGCTTTCCGCCCTTCTGCCTGAGCCCCAGGGCCATGCCAACCGCTATGCTGAGACCCTGCCCCAGCGATCCACCCGAAATTTCCATGCCGGGCGTGTAACTGGCCATTCCCGACATCGGCAAACGACTGTCGTCCGAACCATAGCTGCTTAGTTCTTCGCTGTCGATGACGCCGGCTTCAATCAGCGCCGCATAGAGTGCTATCGCGTAATGTCCATGCGACAGCAGGAAGCGGTCGCGCCCCTCCCATTCCGGATGGGAAGGATCAATATTCATGGCATGCAGGTATGCGGTGGCCAATACGTCGGCATAGCCGAGTGCCTGACCAATATAGCCCTGCCCCTGAACTTCGCCCATTTGCAGTGCGTAGCGCCTGATCCGGTATGCCCGATGCGCAAGCGCAGCCAATTGTTCTGTCGTCATAGTTCGTCCATTAGTGAATAAGCATGCCGCCGTTGACATCCAGCGTGACACCCGTCAGATAGCTCGACAAATCACTTGCCAGGAATAGGCAGCAATTGGCGACATCTCCGGCTTCACCCAGGCGGTTCAAAGGAATGCCCTTGAGGATTTCGACCTTCATGGCGTCGGTCAGCTTGCCTGCCGTGATATCCGTCTGGATAAGCCCCGGCGTAAGCGCGTTGACGCGGACACCGTCCGGGCCGAGCTCCCTGGCCATCGCGCGCGCCAGGCCCAGGACACCCGCCTTGGCCGCTGAATAATGAGGCCCGCCGAATATGCCGCCGCCACGCTGCGCCGATACCGAGGACAAGCAGACGATGGAACCCGAACCAGCGCTGCGCATGGCGGGGATCACCGCCTGACTCATGTACAGCGTGCCCCGCAGCGACACATCGGTGATACGCTGATAATCGTCGCCGCTTATTTCCATGATCTTGGACGGCTGGGTGATACCGGCGTTGTTGACCAGCACATCGACCTTGCCATAACGCGCCAGAACAGCATCGATCACATTCTGGCAATCTTCCCGGCTCGTGACGTTGCCCGCCAGGCCCAGATGCGCCGGACCCAGGTTTTGCGCCGCGGCAGCGGCGGCGTCAGCGTCCAGGTCCACGATGACCACGGTAGCGCCATGTTCGGCGAAGAGCTGTGCCGTGCGGCGGCCAATGCCGTTCAGCGAAGCCGCGCCTGTGATGACGGCTACTTTCTTGTTCAATAAACCTTGCATTATTCTTGCCTCTGTCGTTTTATATCGTGCCGTGGCGGCGCTTGTTTATTGATGAATTCTAGTAACCGAACATCTATCCGACAAACGAATAAAATCGCCATACAGATGAAATGAATTCACTTGAATGTGAGGACCATGATGAGCCTAGCCGTTCCGCTGAAGTCAATTCAGGCGTTTGAAGCCGCCGCCCGTCTGGGGTCGTTCGCGGCTGCTGCGGCCGAACTGCACCTTACCCCTTCAGCCATCAGCCACCAGATCCGCTTTCTGGAAGAAAAACTGGGTGTCTCGCTATTCCATCGCATCCACCGAGGCATCGTATTGACCGACGCGGGGCGCCATTACGCCGAGTCCGTAACACGGGGACTGGGCATCATCGACACGGCCACCCACCACATGCAGCACCACGGCAAGCAGGACGTGCTCACCATACATTGCGCACCCAGTTTCGCATCCCAATGGCTCATGCCCAAGCTATCTCGCTTCAGCGCTGCTTATCCAGACATCGGCATACGAATCAATGCATCGGTGGGGCCAGTGGATCTGGCAACTGAAGCCGCTGATTTCGATGTCCGTTACGGTCCGATCTTCCCTGAGTCGGGTGTCATCGCTGTGCCGTTCCCGAAAGAACCCCTGGCGGTGATGTGCTCGCCCAGCCTGGCCAACGGCGAACATCCGATCAGAACAGTGCAGGATCTGCGGCACCACAGTTTGATCCAGTCGGAGTTCAACCTGATCACCTGGAAAGATTGGTTCAGGCAGCACCGGCTGGCCGAAGCGGATATGCGCTTCGGCCCGCGATTTGACCGGTCATTCATGGCAATCAGTGCCGCCGTGGACGGCACCGGCGTCATCTTGGACAGCAGGCTTCAGGTGGAGCGAGAAATCGCCAGCGGAAAGCTGGTCCTGCCGCTGGGAACCGAGCCGGCCGTGCTGGTGTTTCACCGGCTGCTGTACCTGCAATCCAAAGCGCATTTGCCCAAAATGGTGGCATTCAAGGACTGGCTTTTTGATGAACTGGGCAAGTCATTCAAAGCGTTGAAGAATGCCGGCAAAAAATCGATACCGGCATCTGCTTCATAAGCTGCGGGCATACGCCTCGTTCTTGCAAGGGCAGGCCGCTTCCCTCACGCCCTTTTCGACCCGCGCTCCAGCCAGGTCCGCAGTTCCCGCATGAAGCACTCGACTACGCGCTCTTCATGGCCTTGTGACGCCGCGCTGTTGTGAGGAGAGATCCAGACGCCCGGCAGCGTCCACAGCGGGGAGTCGGCGGGTAAAGGTTCCTGGATGAAGGTGTCCAGGTAGGCCCCCCGCAAGCGGCCATTGCGCAAGGCATCGATCAGGGAGGTCTCGTCCAGCAGCTCGCCCCGGGCGATATTCACGATACGCGCGTGCGGGGACAGCAAGTTCATGCGCCGCGCATCGATCAACCCCCGGGTCTCTTCGGTCAGGGGCGCGGCAAGCACCAGCCAATCGCAACCCGGAAGGACACTGTCCAGATGCTCGATCGAAACGCTGCGATCACAATGGGGCGCAGGCGTATCGGAGCGGCGCACCGCCGTGGTCCGGAACCCTACCGCCTTGAGCAGGCGGGCAATTTCACCGCCTATGGCGCCGGCGCCGACGATGACAACCTCTTGATCTTCGACCTTTCTGGGCAACGCTTGCCCCGTCAAGGGCGACCATTCACGCTGGGCTTGCGCGGCAAGCCAGTGATCCAGGCCCCTGGCCTGGCCCAGAACGGCGGCAAGCACTGTCTGCGCAATGGGAAGGGCCGTGCTGCCGCGCGAGGCGGTAAGCATTACGCCCCGGCGAAGCGAATGCTGGTATTGCGGAAGGTCCAGGCCGGAAGAGCAGACATGCAGCCACCGCAAGCCGGGCGCGGCATCTATAACCCGGAAGAATGCTTCGGAAAGCGGCCCCGGTTTACGCAAGGAACTGCCTTCGTAGAGGTCACGGGAAAAGAAGGCGGCATCGATCAGGTCAGGCCGGATCGGAGGCCGTTCAAACGTGTACCGCCGGAGCGTGACGCCGGCCTCCGCCGCGAGCCGGTCAATTTCCTTTGCATTGTTCCGATCGACCCGATCGGAAATAAAAAGCCCGAGCGGAAGCGCAGAAGAGGTCTTCACTGAATATTGATCCACCTATCCTTCTCGCCGGGATACACCACGCCGTATTCCTCGATTGCGCGCGGATCGAATTGAAAGCCCAGCCCGTCGCCCTTGGGCAGCAGCAGATCGCCATTGTCGGCGACCAGCTGTGTGTCGATGAGACGGCGGAAGTTCACAATATGGTCATCGGGCATCCACTCGACATAAGTGCTGTTGGGGGTGGAGGCGACAAGATGAATATGGACGTCGTGCCAGGCATGCGGCTCGACGGTGATGCCGTGGCTTGACGCGGTCGCGGCAATCCTGCGGTACTCGGTAATTCCCCCGCACACGGTGGCGTCCGTCTGCAGCAGCGTGGTCGCCCCCGAGGTGATCAGGTCCTTGAAGCGCCAGCGTCCCGCCTCCACCTCGCCCGTTGCCACGGTGATGGGCGTTGCCTTGGCCAGCCTGGCATGATTATCGATATCGTCGGGCGAGAACGGTTCTTCGAGCCAGAATGGGTTGAAGGGCTCGAAACAGCGGGCATATTCAAGCGCCGTGGGCAGATCTTTCCAGGCGTTGTTGGCGTCCAGCATGAGCCGAACATCGTCGCCGATTGCTTCGCGCACCGCGGCAAGCCGCTTGCGTTCATTGGCGACACTTTCCAGGCCCACCTTCATTTTCACGGCCTTGAAACCTTCTGCCACATAGCCCGCCATTTCCTCGGCCAATTTGTCGGGCGTTTTGCCGGGCAGATAATAGCCGCCGCTGGCATAACCCGGGACCCGGTCAAGCGTCTTAGCGCCAAGAAGGCGATATAGCGGCAGGCCCGCCGCCCTGGCATTCAAGTCCCACAGGGCGGTATCCACGGCAGACAATACGCGCATGACTGCGCCCGCCCGGCCCAGCAACAGGGCTTCCTGGTACATCTCCGACCAAAGCCCTTCAACCCGATGGCTGTCCTGGCCCACCAGCTTCGGTGCCAGCACCTCGGTGGCGGCCATGGCAAGCAAGCGGCCTGCACTATTGACGGCATAGCAATAGCCAAGGCCTTCATGGCCGTCAGAGGACCTGATGCGAATCAGGCAGTATTCGCGCGCCGTCACGCGGCGCGTGGAAAAAGTGACGGGATTGCTTAACGGAACGCGGGCGACGCAAACCGATACCGACTCGATAATTGGCATTTCCTGGGGTACTCCTCTTGAATTCCTGAATATTCGCACTGATTGATACTTACTGCATGGTGATGTTCGCGGTCTTGATCACATCGGCCCATTTGGCTTTTTCACTGTCCAGGAGCGTCTGGAATTCCTGCGGCGTGCTGCCCACCGGATTCAGCCCCAGCTCTTCCAGCCGCTTGGTCATCTCATCGCTATTGATGATGGACACGATTTCCTTGTTGAGTTTGTTGATCACGTCGTCCGGCGTTCCCGCCGGCGCGACCACGCCGAACCAAACGCTGCTTTCGTAGCCTGGCAGGCCCGATTCATCAAGCGTAGGCACATCGGGCAACTGCTTGATCCGTTTCTTGGATGTCACGCCGATTGCTTTCAGCTGCCCTGTCGCGATATAAGGCAGGCTTTGGGTGGGCGTCGCAAAAATCAGGGGGATGATTCCGCCTATCAGGTCGGTTTGCGCGGGTGCCCCGCCCTTATAAGGAATATGATTCATCGTGGTTCCGGCCATCTGGTCCATGAGTTCCATGGCGATGTGCTGGGTTGACCCCATGCCCGGCGTACCGAAATCAACAGACTTCTGGGCTTGTTTGGCATACGCGATGAGTTCACCCACAGTATTGGGTTCGAACTTGGGGTTGGCAACCAACAGGAACGGGGTATCGGCCACCACGGTAATCGGCTTGAAGTCTTCGAGCTTGTAGCCCAGCTTGGGATACAGCATGGTATTGGTGACATGCGAGGAAATGACCAACATCAGCCTGTAGCCGTCCGGCGCCGCGTTTTTGACGTCGGCCGTTGCGATGGTGCTATTGGCACCCGGCTTGTTCTCGACCACAAACGGCTGCCCCAGGCGAGTTTGCAGCTGGGCGGCCAGCAAACGGGCAATCGTGTCATTTGAGCCGCCCGGGGCCATGCCCACTGTGATGCTGACGGGACGATTCGGATACTCCTGCGCATGCGCCACTGAACCCAATACGGTCATGGCTGCCAGTGCGCTGATCTGGAACAATCTTGAAAGTCGCTTCATGTCGTGCCTCCTGAATGTAATAACTGATTGGCATAGTGATGATAGCGATCCACAGTAAGTTGATAGATGGATTTTTTATCTATATTGATCGAAATATTGACTTAATACGCCTGCACGCCGGCGCTGGCCGACAGGCCGATGGAGAAATGGCTAATGCTCCGCGGGAACCAGGCGTTCCACCTCGGCTGCGCAATGCGTTCTGGCCAGCATCATGAAGGCCTCGGCCGCGAGCGAAGGCGTCTTGTCTTTCAGGCGCAGCAAACAGATATCGCGCTCATTCAGGGAAAGTGTGATCGGGATAATGCGCAGGACCGGATCGAGAAATTGCGGCAACCCCAGCGTGGGTACTATTGTGGCGCCCAGCCCCGCAATAATCATCCCTGCGGCGGTCGAAAGGCTATGGACTTCGAACGATTTTCCCCATTGCTGCGGGTAGATGGCGGCATCCAGGTGTTGACGGATGCTGCTTGCCTTCTCGTACACGATGATGGGAAACCGTCCGTAAACGGTGGCGGCGGTGAGTTGGCGGCGGTCGGCCAGCGGATGATCCTGCCTGCACACAAAATGAAACGTATCCGAGGCCAGTTTCTCCACGACCAGATCCGGGCCGCCCGACGCAAACGCGCACAGTGCAAAATCGACGCGCCTGTCCCGGACCAAATCCACGCAGCTGGCATTGGCCACGTCCTCGACCACCAGTTCTATGGCCGGGTACGCTTGTATGAATCGCTCGATCAACTTGGGCATGATGGCCGAATAAATCGTGGGCAGCGCGGCGATGGCCACCCTGCCCTGGCGCAATGACGCCTGGTCGCTCATCACGCTCAGCGCCCGCTCGGTTTCCGGCAGAAGCGTATTGACGATGCTGAAGAAAACTTCTCCCTCGGCCGTCAGCTCGACATTGCGCGTATTGCGCGAAAACAGCTTGAGCCCAAGTCCTGTTTCAAGATTTGCAATGAGCGCACTGAAGGCGGACTGTGTCAGATTGCACTGCTCCGCCGCCCGCGTGAAGTTCTTCATGGCGGCAAGGGCGGCGAATGCACGCATATGGCGAAGAGACAGGTTCATGGGCGTTTCGACAAGGCGCTGGGAAACGCCTACTGTACATCGAAGACGCCCATGCCCTGGGCCAAGCCGGCGTACGCGGCCCTGGGCAGCCCCGCATCCATTGTTGATACTTGGCCGCCCGGCTGGCATCGTCTATTTGGCCAGCGCCACCCCCGGCAGCCAGGTCGCGATAGATGGCACCAGCATCACCAGCATGAGCGTAAACAGCAGCACGCCCAGGAATGGCCACACCTCCCTCACTCCTTCGGAAAATGGAATTCTGGCGATACTCGTCGTGACAAACAGCAGGATCGCCACAGGTGGCGTCAAGCCGCCAATCTGGGTAATCATCACCATCAGTATGCCCAGGTGCAAGGGGTCGATATTGAAGGCGTTGCCCACATACACAATCGTCGGCACCATGACCACCACGACAGCCAGGCCATCCAGCATCAAGGTCAGGATCAGCATGATGATGATCAACAGCAACAGCATCAACAACCCGTTTTCGGTGACCCCGCGCAGCACTTCCAGCACGACATCATTGAAATTCAGGTAGCTGAGCAGCCAGCCCAGCACGCCGGCCATGCCGATAACCCCCGCCACCATGGCGGTGGTCACGGCCGCGTCGACCAGAACCGAAGGCAGGTCGCGCCAGCGCAACTGGCGATACCACAGCATGCTGACCACCAGACTGTATGCGCACGCCACTACGCCGGCCTCGGTGGCGGTGAATACACCGCCCAGAATCCCGCCCATGATGATCACGGGCGCCAGCAGCGCGGGCCAGACCCTGACGGTCGCGCGGGCCACTTCGCGCAGGCTGGCGCGAGGCAGGGTATGGCGAAGTTCCGGGTAGGACGGCAAGTACGACATACCGTAGACCAGCGCCATGAGCAGCACGGCGATGATAATGCCCGGCAACACACCGGCCACGAACAGTCCGCCTATGGACACCCCCGTGATGGACCCATAGACGATCATGGTCATGCTGGGCGGAATGATGGGGCCGACGGTTGCCGCCGCGGCAACAAGGGAAGCCGCGTAGCCCGGCTTATAGCCAGCCTCTTTCATGGGTGGGATAGTTATCGAGCCCACGGCCGCGGCCTCGGCCGTGGACGAGCCCGAGATATTGGCCATCGCCACGCAGGAAAGAATGGAAGTGTGCCCCAGGCTGCCCCTTATATGGCCAACCACCTTCTGAGAAAACTCGATCAGGCCGGCGCTCATGCCGCCGCGCGTCATGATGGCACCCGCCAATATGAAATAAGGCAGCGCCAGCAGACTGAAGGAGTCGAGCATGGCAAACGCCTTCTGCGGCATGAGGGCAAGCACCAGATTGGGAGTCGCCATGATGCCTACCATGCTGACTGTCGCGATGGACAGAAGTATGGGCACACCCAGGAATACCAGGACCAGAATACCGAGGAAGATCAGGCTCAACGTCATGTAATGCTTCCTTCACGAGTCTTGGAAATCAGGCGGTGCGCAACACACATGATCAGGTAAATGCCGCCCACCAGCATGCCGCAATACACCCACGACATGCTGATTCCCAGGCCGGGGCTTTCCTGGAATCGGGTCACCTGCATGATGCGCCAGGTCAGTGCCACAAGCGCCAGGCCCAGCAGCATCCACAGCACATCGACCGCCAAGGCCAGCGTCTGCCGCAGGCGGGCCGGAAACAGGCCGATCAGCGAATCCACACGCAAGTGGGCGTAGCGGTTATACGCCACCGGTATGGCAATGAACACCAGCCAGATGAAGGCATACTTCTGGAACTCTTCGCTCCAGCTCAGTGACACGTTGATGAAGAATCGATTGAACACTTGCAGCGAACCCACAATGACCATGGCTGAAAACAGGATGGTCAGTAGGGCCTCGGCAAGCCTGTTGGCATAACGCATGGAGCGCTCCCGTAGCTAAAGTGGCTCGGCGGCATGCGGTCAGGCCGCCTGCCGCCGCAAGCTGGAACTGGGTTATTCCTGAGAGGCGCGTATTTGCTTGAGCAAGTCGTCGGCTCCCCGCTCTTTGGCAAACTCGTCCTGCATGGCCACGGCGCGCTCGCGGAATACGGTGGTATCGATCTCGGATATCTGCATGCCGTTGGCGCGCAGAAAGTCGAATGCTTCTTTCTCGCGGCGAGGTGCCAGCGCCCAGTTGACATCGCCGGCAAGCTGCGCGGCATCCAGCACGACCTGTTTGTCTTTATCGCTGAGCTGATTCCATTCGCTCAGGGAGCAAACCATGGCGACAGGCCCCAGAAAGTGGCGGGTGAGCGCAATATGCTTGGCCACCTCGTAGAATTTCTGGGTGACCACGATGGCGGACCCGTGCTCGAAGCCGTCCAGCACCCCCGTCTGCATGGACGTATAGACCTCGCCGAAGGACATCGGCGTGGCATTGGCACCCATGGCATTCAGCGCCTCGATATACACCGGGCTTTGAATGGTGCGGATTTTCAGACCCTTGAGATCGTCAGGCGTTTTGACCTCTTTTTTGGAGGTCACCACGTTGCGCGCACCCCAGTTGGTCATCCAGGCCACCACCTTGAACCCGGACTTTTCCAGGTCTTGCGCCAGCGCCTCGCCCACCTCTCCGTTGAGGGTGGTGTTCATGTGATCGTAATCGCGCCACAGAAAGGGCAAGTCGATGACACCCAGGCGTTTGGAGAAATTATTGAGAATGGCCGTGCCCGTGACCGCGCATGATGCGCCGGCGCCCAGTTGCATGGCTTCGTATACCGCCCGTTCCTCGCCCAGGGCGTTGGCCGGATAGATCTTGGCCGACACCGTGCCGGAATGCTCGTTGACGTAGTTGCTGAATACCCAGGCCGCCATGTGCAGCTCGGAAGACGGTACGCCGGGTGCCGAATGCGAAATTTTGAGTTCGCGTTTGGCCTGGGCCTGGACGGGCAGGGCAAGCGCCACGGCAATCGCCCCAAGCAATGCTGCCACACCGGTGCGCCGGCAAAATATGCGTGCGTGCTTCATGATGTCTCCTTGGTTTATCGTTCTAGTAAATCGATTTATTAAAAACTAACACGAACAGCCAGCCCAGCGCAATAGTGATATTTCGGTTATTAATCAATTCGTTGCTAGGATAAACCCTTGTCTTGCCGCAAGCTTTAAATATCGATATAGTAAAACGATACATTTTTATCGGAAGGATACCGCGTGACGACAATCCAGGATGTAGCTCGCCTAGCACATGTCTCGGTCAGCTCAGTGTCCAATGCTCTCAACGGCAAGGCGGACCGCATGCGGCCCGACACCTATGCGCGCATCCAGGATGCCATCCGCAAGCTGGGCTACCGCCCGAATCAGGCGGCGCGGCAGCTGAAAACAGGGCACATCCCCATTCTGGGCCTGCTCGTTCCCACCACGGCCAACCCCTTCTTCGGCCAGCTCGCCATGGCCATGGAAACCTACGCGCAGCAACGGCACGGCTACCGCGTGCTCTTGTGCAATACGCACCGCGACAAAAAGCAGGAAGCCGCCATGTTCGACGACCTGATCGCCTTTGGCGTGGCCGCGGTCATCGTCGTCTCATCCCTTAGCGACGAGCAGCACATCGAGGCCGCCATCGCGCGCGGCCTCGCGGTCATCAGCTTCGACCTGGCACTGGACCCCGACAGTCCCGCCCGGCACGATTACGTATTGCCCGACAACGTCATGGCCGGCATGCTCGCGGCCCGCCACCTGATCGAGCAGGGCCATAAGCGCCTGGCCTTTGCCATGCCCAAAGGCCTCACTTTCAGCCGCCGCCAGAAAATCGAAGGTTTCATGGCGGCCATCGACCAGGCCGGCGCCGGCGTATCGGGGCGAATCGTGGAAGGCAAATCGACGACACAATTCGGCGATACCGAACTCGCGGGCCTGGGATACGAACTATCGGCCAGCATCGCGGAGCTCGACCCGCGTCCGACCGGTGTCGTGACGGTCAACGATATGATGGCCGTCGGCCTGATGGCGGGCATCCGCAACCAGGGTTTGTCCATTCCCCAGGACATCTCCATCGTCGGCATGGATGATCTGACCTTGTCCGCCTATATGTGGCCTCCACTGACCTCGGTGCGCATGCCCGTCGCCGAAATGGGGCTCCTCATGGTCGACCGGGCCATACAGCGCATCGAAGAACCCGACCTGAAGGCTGAGCAATTCTGTTTCACCCCCACCCTGACCATACGCCAGTCCGTGTCCGCCCCGCCCTCGTCACATAAAAAACGCCATTCGCGCAACACAGGTTAGTGATGCCTACTATTTATCTGACCCATGACCCACAGGCGCACGCGCTGTACTTCGGCGATGCGGCGCTGGCCCGCCTGCAGTCGCTGGGCACCGTTCTGCGCGATCGCGGCGATGTCGAGCCCAGCCCCGAGCACCTGGCACAGGCCGCGCAAGACTGCGACATCATTGTTGCATTCCGCGTTCCCGCCATTCCGGCGCAAGTACTGGACAGCCTTCCCCGGCTCGCAGCCATATGCCGCGTCGCGGTCGACGTGCGCAATATCGATCTGCCGGCGGCCAGCCGCCATGGCATCCTGGTCACCCATGCAACACCGGGGTTCGGCCCCTCCGTCGCAGAATGGGCCATCGGTGTCATGCTGGCGCTGAGCCGCAACATTTGCCGCGCCGGCGCGGCTTATCACCAGGGCATGGAACCTCCCGCAAATATGGGGCGGGAACTGCGGCACAGCACCCTGGGGATCATCGGCCATGGCACCATAGGCCAGTATCTAAGCCGCCTGGCGCTGGCTTTCGACATGAAAGTCATGGTGCACGATCCTTATGTTTCCGTACAGGACGAAGCCATCGAGCAAGTCAGTTTCGACACGCTTCTCGACCGAGCGGACTTTGTTGCCTGCCTGGCGCCCGCCACGCCTGAAACACAGCACATCATGAACGGCGCCGCATTCTCCAAAATGCGGCCCTCCGCCTTTTTCATCAATGCCTCGCGGGGTGAATTGGTGGACGAGGCGGCACTGCTGCATGCGCTGGATAATGAAATCATTGCGGGTGCCGCGCTGGATGTGGGCATGGCTGCCGACCAGCGCCCCAGCCTAGCGCTGGCCCGGCACCCGCGCGTCATCGCCACGCCACACATTGGCGGGCTGACCCCGCCAGCCGCCGCGCACCAGGCCATGGACGCGGTAAAGCAGGTCGAAGCGATTCTCGCGGGCCGCACACCCTACGGCGCGCTCAATGCCGCCGATGCATGGCGCACTGAACGGCTGCGCCGACGCCTGGACTCCGGCGCAGACAACCATGCCGCCTGACACCATCGCGCCGCCAGCCTGCGACTGCCATATCCATATCTATGATCTGGAAAGCCATCCCCTGCCGCGAGCCCATCCTTTTGCCCCACCGGCCGCGCCTTGGGCCGATTACCTGGCCCTGCGGCACGACTTGGGCCTGGGGCGCTGCATTATCGTGCAACCCATGGGCTATCGCTTCGACAATCGCTGTACGCTCGAAGCGCTGGCGGCATCGAAAGGCACAGCGCGTGCAATCGTAGCGCTCCAGCCCGGCACCGATCCAGAAATACTTCTGCAAATGAACAGCCTGGGCGTCGTGGGCGTACGTTTCATGATGGTGCCCAACAGCGGCAACATCGTGACCTGGGACATGCTGCCTTTGGTGGCGCGGGAAATCGCCGATCTGGGCTGGCACATCAACCTTCAACTGGACGGCCGCGACCTCCACCTGTATCAGGATCTGCTGCTGAGCCTCCCCTGCCCTGTCGTCATAGACCACATCGGCAAGTTCCTGGAACCGGTGCCCGCCACTGACGCAAGTTTCTTGCGCTTATGCGAGCTGCTGGACACCGGGCGCTTCTGGGTCAAGCTGTCGGCCCCCTACGAAACCTCCCGCAAGGGACCGCCGCAATACAGCGACGTAGGTATTCTGGCTCGCGAACTGGCGCATCGATACACTGAGCGTTGCCTGTGGGCCAGCAACTGGCCGCATCCAGGCCAGCGGCAACGTCCCGATAATGCCGGACTCCTGGCCTTGCTGGACGACTGGACGCCTTCGGCGGCAGCCAGGGAAAAGATACTGCGCTGGAACCCTCACGCGTTTTATCGTTTTTAGGGGCGCGCCACCGGCAAGTGATTCCTTATAGGCTTGCCCGGCGCTTCCCCTTACTCAAAGACTTCAGGATTGACCAGGTTGGCGAAGCGCTGGCCTTGCAGCACGCGCAGGACTTCGTCGACACTGCCACGGCTCATGCGCTCCATACTCGATTGTGTGTTGCCGGCCACATGCGGGGTCAACAGCAGGCGATCGTGCCCTGCGGGATACAGGCCGTCCGGGATGGGCTGCACGTCGTGCACGTCGAGCGCGGCCCCGCCCAGCCGCCCTTCCTGAAGTGCCGCCATCAAGGCGGCCGTGTCGACGACCGGGCCCCGCGACACATTGACCAGCAAGGCATCGCGCTTCATCAGGGCAAGAGCCTGAGCGTCGGCCAGATTGCGTGTTTCAGCTGTCAGCGGACATGCCAGCACCACGATATCGGCTTGGGAAAAAAGCGTTTGCTTGTCGGCGAAAGTGACTTGCCCGGGCAGGCTCTCGGGCCGTCGCGACAGGCCAAGCACCCGCATGCCCAGGGCCAGGGCCGCCTGGGACAGAGCCCCGCCAATGGCGCCCACCCCCACAATCCCCAGCGTCCGGCCATTGAGCTCCTGCGCGCTGTCGGCGCGCGGCCGGCTAGATGCCCAATCGCGCACCGGGTCCGTGAGCGCAAGCGACTGCATATTGCGAAGCAGGTAAAACATGGCATTGAGGCAATACTCGACTACCGAAGAGGTATTGGAGCCAGGCACATTCGCGACGGGGATGCCATGCGCGGTAGCCTGCTCCATGGGTATCATGTCCAGGCCGACGCCGTGTCGGACAATGCCTTTCAGGCGGGTCTGATACTCGAAAATATCGTCGGGCAATTTTGCCCGCACCAACAGCGCGTCGGCGTCCGCGATCAGGGCCCGCAAGGTGTCCGGATCAGTATTGGGCGCAACAATGACCTGCGCGCTGGCCGCCAGGCGGGCCTGCTCCGCCTTTTGTATAGGATTCGTCAACAACACTTTCGGCAACACAGCACTCATTGGCTTAAATCTCCATAACGGGGTTGTTCAGTTCGCCAAGCGACCCGACCCGCAAAGTAGCATGCCGTCCGTGTTTGAGCCAAGCGGCAGGCTCGTGATTGGTCGCAAACGGATTGTCGACGCAACGCCGGTGATAAACTCGTTGCCATCGCAAATCAACAGGGTCAGCCATTGCCCAGTTTCACTCCAGGCCAGTCTACGGCTCTTCGAGAGATCATTACCTATATCCGTCGAGAGAACATCCCGGCGGGAACCCACTTGCCCGAATGGAAGCTGGCTCGACTGGCTGGAACTTCCCGCAGTCCCGTGCAAGTTGTGCTGGCATGGCTGGCGGAAAAGGGCGTTGCGGATTATGACCGCAACCGGGGATATTTCTTGTCGATCGACGCCCGGAGCGTTCCGCCTGATGTACTTGCCGCCGCGACGGAGCCTGCCGTCTCCCTGTATGACCGCATCGCCGAGGCGAGACTGGATGGGAAGCTGTCCGATTCGATAACCGAATCCGATATGGCCAGGCAGTTTGATGCCAGTCGCAATGATGTGCGCAAGGCCTTATTGCGTGCGCAAAATGAGGGCTGGATCGAAAAGGAGGCCGGCTATGGATGGCGGTTTCTTCCCCTGATAGATTCGCTTGAAGCCTATGACGATATGTATTGGCTTCGCGTCGCCATCGAGCCTGCCTGCATTCTCAACCCAAAATTCAAGCCAAATCTGCCGGAGCTGCAAGTGCTCCGGGCGGAGCAGGAACTGATCCTGACGGGCAATCAGGTGATGATGGCCACTGAAATCGTGGCAGCGAACTCCCGCTTTCACGAAACCATCGTTTCCTGGTCGGGAAATCAGTTTGCCGTTCAGACCCTGCGCCGACTCAACCGCATGCGGCGCTTGGCGGAATATCGGCAGGAAAAGCAGGCTTTGCCGCGCAAAGTGCTGGCTCAGGAACATCTGACGATTCTGGATG
This sequence comes from Pusillimonas sp., assembly GCA_049672825.1. GTDB lineage: Bacteria > Pseudomonadota > Gammaproteobacteria > Burkholderiales > Burkholderiaceae_B > Pusillimonas_C > Pusillimonas_C harenae_A. Next base: position 8,774 of record JBATWU010000121.1, on the reverse strand, counting down.
CCATCGAAAGCGGCGACAACATGGGCGCCGCGTCCTTGCTAAGGTCGCATATCGACGCGGCGAGACGGAAAAAAGCGATTCCCGGAATTTTTCACATACCGCCTTCCGCCAAATAAGTCGCCCTGCTCCAACCAGGCCCCTTATTATCCTCACCCCCATTAGCCAGCCTTCCCTGCGTACGCGAACCCGCAGTGGGACCAGCCGTTTCCGATGGCTTAAATTGTTTTTTTGAACTAAAATAGACAATAAGGCCGTTGCTGAGGCAGCGCATTACTCACGAAACCAAAGGACTCTCACGAATGACGTCTCTCGCCAATCTGGGGCCGCCGGGCCTAGGCGTCGATACGCACGCGCATGTCTTCCATCGCAATTTGCAGTTTGCGCCTCAGCGCCGCTACACCCCCGACTACGACGCCTACCCGCAAGACTATTTGGCTTTATTGGACAGGCACGGGATTCAGCACGGTGTCCTGATCGCACTAAGCGTTCTGGGCAGCGACAACAGCTACCTGCTACAGACGCTGGCCGAAAACAGGCAGCGCCTGCGCGGGATCATCACCATGGACCCAAAGCTGGGCCCGGATGCCATCGCGGCGCTGGACCAGCAGGGTGTGGTCGGGCTGCGCGTCAACCTGACCGGCGATTTGCCCATACCGGACTTCGAAAGCGATGACTGGCAGGCGGTACTGGCCGCCTGTCGCAGGCACGCCTGGCAAGTCGAACTGAACGATCGTGCCTGCCGGCTCCCGCTTACGGTGAAGCCGTTGCTGAAGGCCGGGGTTGCCATTGTCGTCGATCATTTTGGCGTACCCGATACCGCTCTGGGCACGGAAGATCCAGGCTTTCGGTTTTTGCTCGATTGTGCCGCAACAGGAAGCGTGTGGGTGAAGCTGTCCGGTCCCCACCGCTCCAGCTTTACCGTCGCCCGGGCGGCCGCCCCCCTGCTGCGCAAGGCTTTCGGCCCGGAGCGTTTGCTGTGGGGCAGCGATTGGCCCTTTACCGGGCATGAAGGCAAGGGACTGGACTATGGGCGCATGACCGCATCGCTAACAGACTGGCTGCCAGACAGCGACGAACGCCGAATTGTGCTGGTCGATACGCCCCAAAAACTATTCCGCTTCTGAACATCCGTATTCAATCATTTTCTGCCTACTACGAATTTTCCATGTCCATACCTGATCCTTTCGGCACATTGCGCCAACTCCCTGCGCCCGAAGCCGCGCCGCCGCTTCAGTACTACAGCCTCGCCGCCCTGGAAGACAAGGGATACGCGGGAATTTCCCGCCTGCCCGTCACGATCCGCATTATGCTCGAGTCGGTATTGCGCAACGTTGATGGAGAGAAGGTTCTAGAGTCGCATGTGCATGACCTTGCGGCTTGGCAAGCCCTGGCCCCGCGCGAGAATGAAGTTCCGTTCGTGGTCGGCCGCATCCTGCTCCAGGACTTCACCGGCATTCCCCTGCTCACAGACCTTGCCACCCTGCGCAGCCGCGCCCGGGAGCTGAACCGCGACCCCGCCGCCATCGAGCCGCTCGTGCCGGTCCACCTGGTGGTGGATCATTCGGTACAAACAGAGTTTTCGGGGACGCCGGATGCGCTGCGCCGCAATATGGAGGTGGAAATGCGCCGCAACCACGAGCGCTATCAACTGATGAAATGGGGCATGCAGGCATTCAAGACATTCAATGTCATCCCTCCCGGCATCGGCATCTGCCACCAGATCAACCTTGAGCATCTGGCATGCGGGGTGATCGAAAAAAATGGTGTTATCTACCCGGACACGCTGGTGGGTACCGACTCCCATACCACCATGATCAATGGCATCGGCGTTCTGGGATGGGGTGTGGGCGGCATCGAAGCCGAAGCGGCCATGCTGGGCCAGCCGGTGTATCAATTAATCCCTGATGTGGTGGGCGTGGAGCTCCAGGGCGAACTGATGCCCGGCGTCACAGCCACCGACGCCGTCCTGCATATTGTGCAGATCTTGCGCAGCGCCAAGGTGGTTGGAAAACTTGTCGAGTATTTCGGCGAAGGCGCCACTACGCTGAGTGCTCCCGACCGCGCCACCATCGCCAATATGGCGCCGGAATACGGAGCCACCACCGGCTACTTCAGCGTGGATGAAAAAACGCTGCAGTACTACCGCGACACTGGCCGAACAGAGCAGCAGGTCGATCTGATCGAGCGATATTTCAAGGCGCAAGGCCTATTCGGCGCGCGTCGGCCAGGCGACTGTGATTACTCCCAGGTCATTGTCATCGACCTGAGATGTATCAGGCCCTCGCTGGCCGGACCAAAACGCCCTCAGGACAGGGTGGACATGCCGGACCTCGGCCACCATTTCGATCACGCATTTTCGTTGGATCCCGCCCAGAATGGGTACGGCAAACCTGACGCGCTGCTCAACCGGCGCTATCCCGTGGACAACGGCAAACCGGGCCTTGATGACCTGGGCCACGGAGACATTCTGGTGGCAGCCATCACATCCTGCACCAACACCTCTAATCCGGAGCTGTTGATTACGGCGGGACTGCTGGCGCGCAATGCGTTCGCGCGCGGCCTGAAACCAAAGCCATGGGTAAAGACACTGTTCACGCCCGGCTCGCGCTCGGCTGCCATCTATCTGGAGCAGGCGGGCCTGATGTCCTCTTTTGAACAACTGGGCTTTGGCGTGGCGGCCTATGGATGCGGCGCATGCGTGGGCAACATCGGCCCGCTTGACGCGGCTATTGAAACAACGGTGTTATCCAATGACATGGTCTGCTCGGCGGTACTGTCGGGCAATAGAAACTTCGAAGCGCGCGTGCACCCCAATCTGCGCGCCAACTTCCTGGCCAGCCCGCCTTTGGTCGTCGCCCTTGCGCTGGCCGGCACGGTTCGCACCAACCTCCAGGCGGATCCGCTGGGACAGGACGAATCGGGGAACCCCGTCTATCTGGCGGACATCTGGCCGAGCCGCGACGAGATTGCAAGCTATGCAGCCGTGGCCACCAACCCTCAGACCTATAAGCAAGTATACGAAAACATGACGAAAGATCATGATTTGTGGAACGCAATTCCTTCCGGAGCGGGTGCGGTCTATGAATGGCCATCTTCCACTTATATTGCCAAACCAGACTTCTTCGGCGATAACGCCAGCACCATCGCAGGCGCCCGCGCCCTGGCCATTCTGGGCGACTCAATCACCACGGACCATATCAGCCCGGCCGGCTCCATCCAAAAAGATTCGCCAGCGGGGAAATGGCTGAAGGCACGGGATGTCCCCATTCAGGACTTCAACACTTATGGCGCCCGCCGCGGCCACCACGAAGTGATGACCCGCGGCACCTTCGCCAACGTCCGGCTCAAGAATTTTATGGTACCCGCCAATTCCGATGGGACACACCGGGAGGGGAACTGGACTGTGCATCAACCCAGTGGCGAAACCATGACTATTTTCGATGCCGCCGAGCGCTATCAGCAAGAAGGCACCCCCAGCCTTATCTTTGCCGGCGATGAGTACGGCTCGGGCTCGAGCCGCGATTGGGCCGCCAAAGGCACCCGTCTGCTGGGTGTCCGGGCAGTCATCGCCCGCACCTATGAGCGCATTCATCGAAGCAACCTCGTAGGCATGGGCGTACTTCCCTTGCAGTTCCTGAGCGGCGACAGCGTTCAGAGCCTCGCTCTGGACGGGTCCGAACGCTACGCTATCGATGGCATCCATGGCGACATCCAGCCAGGCTCGCGGGCCACACTGACCATCACCCGCAAGGACGGTACGCAGCAGCTCGTCGACCTGATGATCCGTCTGGATACGGCGATCGAAGCAGAGTACTTCCGCCATGGCGGCATCCTGCCCTTTATGTTTGAACAGTTGACGGCAGGCAGCCAGCCCTAGGGATGTGGGCGCCAATCCAATGGCGCATCATCCCCATCGGCACGAGCGACCTCCACCGCCCGCCGCATAGCGAGATTGAACCGGGCCTGCTCATGCCGGGCAGCCGGCTCCGTCCATTGAACAAATCCGCATCCCGCCTTCATCCCGAAGGCTCCCGCCTGTATCAGGCGATCGAGCACAGGCGGCGGCTCGACGCTGTTATTCAGGCTCGGAAACACGGTTTGGTAAACCTTGTGGCTTATGTCCCAGCCCGAATGCTCCTTCTGGACAATAGGCCCGCAAGCGGCATAGCGGAAGCCGAAGCCGAACCGCACGGCGGCATCGACATCTTGTGCCGTGGCGACCCCGTCCTCAACCAAGGCAAGCGCTTCCCGCATCAAAGCGGCCTGCATCCGATTGGCAAGAAACCCCGGCACCTCCTTTTTCAGGCATACCGGTTTTTTACCCAAAGACAGCAGAATGTTCCTGGCTTTCTCAACGACATGCCCGGAGGCCGGCCCGGTGTCCAGAATTTCAACCAGTGGAACAATGTGAGCCGGCATCAAGAAATGGACACCCAACATACGAGAAGAGCCGTGCAGGCCCCGCGCCAGGCTGCGCATTGAAAAAGTCGAAGAGTTGCTGGTAAGCACTACATCCCGCGGCGCGGATTCGTCCAGCAATTCAAAAATCCGGCGTTTCAGCGCCAGATCTTCCGGCGCGTTTTCAGAAAGAATCTCTACACGCTTCCAGTTCACCTGCGACAGCGATGAAACCGGGCGCAACACGCCGGCCAATCCAGCTTCATCCTTGTCGAGCAACAGGCCTACCCGCGCCGCAATCGAGCCGCGCGCTTTGGCAAGCGGCTCGACTACGACCACCCCCCATCCAGCCGCAATAAATACTGCGGCCACCCCGGCGCCCATGGTCCCGCCACCGACTATTACCGCGCGGCGGCGAATGGGAGTACCGCTATCTGGCATCAACATGGCCGGACTCAATTAGCCTTGACGCCAAGCTTCGCAATGAGGGCTCCCCATTGCTCGTATTCTTTGTCGACAAGTGCGCCAAGCTCTTCCGGCGTGCCGCCCTTGGGATCGGCGCTGATTGCGGCAAAACGCTCCTTGACCTCCGGAAGCTGCAGAACCCGGTTGATCTCGGCATTAAGCTTCGCAATGATGGGAGCGGGCGTGCCGGCCGGCACGTGGATCGAGTACCAGGAACCAGCATCAAAACCCTGAACACCCGCCTCGGCGAATGTGGGCACCTGTGGCAAGTCGGGCAGCCTGCTTGCGCCGGTGACGGCCAAGGCGCGCAATTTACCCGCCAGCACATGCTGCGTCGCCGCCGTGGCTGTGTCAAACATCATCGTCACACGTCCGCCCAGTAGATCCGTCAAGGCGGGGCCGCTGCCTTTGTAGGGGATATGCAATAGCTTTGTTCCGGTCAGACTCTCGAACACGGCCCCCGCCAAGTGCGTATTGGAGCCAACTCCCCCGGAGGCGAATGTCAGCTCACCAGGCGATGCCTGGGCCGCTTTGATAATGTCGTCAACCGATTGATACGGCTGACTGATGCCCACCGTGAGCACGTAGGGAGTGCTGGCCAACAGCGCAACGGGCGCGAAGTCCTTGAGCGCGTCGTATCCTGGTTTATCGTACAGATGAGGCGCCAAAGCATGTGACGTAACCGAAGACAGCAAAATTGTATAGCCGTCGGGTGCCGCTTTCGCGGCGTAAGCCGTGCCTATGGTGGTCCCCGCCCCGCCGCGATTGTCCACCACGATGGACCGGCCCAGCCCTTCGCCCATTTTTTGCGCCATCAGGCGTCCGATGGCGTCATTTCCGCCTCCGGGCGGGAATGGGACCACCATGACGATAGGCTTGCTGGGATATTCCTGTGCGACGCTGTTCGACACAGCGCCTAGCGTGGCTGCGCCCAGCAACGCCACAACCGTTAGTTTCAATACAAGTCTCATGCTATCTCCTGGATGCGAAGCGGATTTTTATCGGCCCTGGCCGTTTGTATTCAATGGCTGACTTTGAAAGCATTGCTGGCCTCCAAATCAGTTTGTCTTTTTGATTTAAAAAAAACAATTAAAAGTGTAGACGATTCCGCAGGAAAGTAAAGTGGAAAATCAGCCATGCGGAGGCGGGGGATCGATGCCACTGACGGGGGCTCACAAAGACGGCCGGCGCCCGGAGCGCGCGGTGATGACGGCACCGGCAAGTGAGATACCCACCGCAGGCTGCAGACAGATGTGTATTTTGACTATGCACTTGTGGCTTAAGGACATGGATATCATGATTTTAGGGTCCTACCATTTAACGGTTACCCGTGCGTTGCGGATATGCTTTTCCTGCCATCCACAACGCAAGAAGAAATAAAACAGAATAGGAACAGGAGATGACTGATCGACTCATGCCGGGCATGACGTCGGGCCCGCGCAAGGCAGCAGGCACGACCCGTGCATGGATCTGGGCCTTATGCCTGGCGGGACTGCTTGCGTACCCACAGCTGGTTCCCGATTTCTGGGTCGTAAGTATTGGCGCACAGGCCATTGTCCTGGGACTGATCACGCTGAGTCTGACGTTCTTGGCTGCCTACGGCGGCATGGTGTCCCTGGCCCAGATGGCCACCGCCGGCGTGGCGGGATACACCCTGGCGATTCTTGGCAGCCACTCGGCCAATATTGGCGCCGACGTGCTGCCATGGCCGCTGGCCTTGCTGCTTGGCATGCTGGCCGGTGTCATTGCCGGCCTTGTCATCGGCGCCGTCGCCGTGCGCAGCCGGGGCATCTATCTATTGATGAGCACCCTGGCCATCGCAATGATTTTCTATTACCTGGCACAGCAAAACACGGCGCTGCTGCATGGCTTCGACGGCATACGGGGCGTAGCGGCGCCCACCATCCTGGGTGTATCGCTGCGCGAGCCTCGCGTCTTCTATTACCTCTGCCTGGCTATAGGCGGCATTGCCTATCTGCTGGTGATCCACCTGGTGCAAACGCCTTTCGGCCTGGCACTGCAGGGCGCGCGCGACGACGAACGGCGCATGCGGTCACTGGGCTATCGGGTCACGCTGCATCAGGTGGCGGCCTTTGGCGTCGCCGGCCTGCTGGCATCGCTCGGCGGCATATTGAACCTGTGGTACCAGGGGGGAATATCCCCCGGCACCATCGGCATGACTTCGACGGTTGGCATTCTGATCATGGCGGTCATTGGCGGCCTCAGCCACCCTCGCGGCGCATTCATCGGCGCGCTGGCTTACGTATTGATCCAGAATTTCGCGGTCGATCTTGTTGGCGCAAACCGCTTCAACACCCTTGTCGGATTCGTGTTCCTGGTCATCGTCATGTTGTCACCGGATGGTTTGGTGGGAATGTGGCGCAGGCTGTTTACACGACGAGCATCCGGCAAAACCCTGCCTTCAGGCACGTCTTTATAAAGCAACAAGGAGGAGTTATGTCTACCAAGACTTTCGTCAAACTGGCCGCTGCGCTGGCAATGTCCGGTGTCATCGCGGCACAGGCAAATGCCCAAGAGACCATACGCATTGGTGGCCTGGCCACCCTGGACGGTCCTTTCGCCGTTCTGGGTCAAGAGGCATTTCGCGCCATGGAACTGGCTTTTGAAGAAGCGGGCAACGAAGTGGCCGGCAAGAAGATAGAGTGGGTGCGGGAGTCGTCCGACGGACGGCCCGACGTAGCCTTGACCAAGGCCCGCAAGCTGATTGAACAGGACAAGGTCGACATTCTGATCGGCCCCGTTTCTGGCGGCGAAGGCTTGGCGGTCAAAGAATATGCCAAGTCGGTTCCCGGCCGGACCTTTGTCAATGGTTTTTCGGCAGCCCAAGAAACCACGCTGGTGTCGCCCGCCGAAAATTTCTTCCGTTTCAGCACCGACGGCGCGCAGTGGCAGGCCGGCCTGGGCAATTATGTGTACGACGACAAAGGCTACCGCAGCGTGGCCGTGGTGTCGGGCGATTACTCGTTCGGCTACACACAGGTCCTGGGTTTCATGAGCGAATTCTGCGCCAAGGGCGGAAAGGTGCCGGAGAAAGTCTGGGTGCCCAATGGCACCAAGGACTTCAGTTCGGCCATTGCCCGCATCCCTGAAAGCGTCGACGCCGTCTATGTCATGTTGGGCGGAGCCGACGCGGTGAACTTCCTTAGCCAGTATTATCAGACGGGCTCCGACACCCCCTTGATCGCCGGCTCCAATACCGTGGAACAAACCGTGCTGAACACCAAGGGTCCGTTCCAGCGCCGCCTGGAAGGCATTCCATCGGCCCATATGGTGGCCGACGGGCTGGACGACCCGGCTTACAAGGCATATGTTGAAACCTACCGAAAACGCTTCCCGGATGGCCTGACCGCGCCGTCGGCCCCCTATTATGGATATTACGTGGCAAGCAAGGCGGTGCTGGCCGCACTGAACGAAGTGAATGGGGATCTGTCCGATAACCAGGCCAAGTTTCAGCAGGCACTGGCCAAGGTGAAACTGGACACCGCTTTCGGCCCTGTCGAGCTTGACGAAAACCGCCAGGCCATCGCGAACATCTATGTCACCGAAGTGGCGCGCAACGACGATGGCGTGCTGTACAACAAAATGGTGCGCAAGATCAGCGCCGTAGACCAGGTGTTGGGGCAGGATCGCGCCGAGTTCACCGCGCGCGGCGTTCCCAGCCGAGACTACCCCGCCTGCCCATGAAGCCATTTTTGTTGTCGATGCTGAACGGCATCACGCTGGCCGCGCTTTACTTTATCGTGGCCAGCGGCTTTACCATTATCTTCGGCATGATGCGTGTCGTGAATATGGCACACGGCTCGCTTTACCTGCTGGGCGCCTATATCGGCTATAGCGTCGCCGACGCCAGCGGCAGCTGGCCGCTGGCGCTGGCCGGCGCGGCCGTGGGC
>JBATWU010000120.1:0-10607 GCA_049672825.1 Pusillimonas sp. | reverse complement strand
GTCCGAAGCCTAAAAGCGTCCGGGGGACGGTTTTAGGCAAGTTCGCGGCCGACCGCGCCTGGCAACCCGTGCAAGGGAACCCCCGCAGGGGGCGCAGCGATGGAGCCCGGCGCCGGCCCAGCACCCGGGCAACGTCGCAAGAACAACTCTGACGTCAATGCCGCTCAATTCCACCGCAGCAGCACCCCACCCCATCGATGCCATTGCCATTGCCATCGCCTGGCGCTCTGCTCAGCCGCAGCTTCAAGCAACCGTAAACACTTGAACCGAAAATGCGCTAATGGGCCTGTTCCCAGTTGGGTCCGGCACCCACTTCGGCAAGCAGTGGAACACTGAGTTCGGCCACATTGCACATCAGGCCCGGCAGATGCTCGCGCAAGATATCGACCTCGTCCATGGGCACCTCGAACACCAGCTCATCGTGCACCTGCATCACCATCAGGGTTTTCAGGCCCTGGGCATCGAGCCACGCCTGCACGGCCACCATGGCCATTTTTATGAGATCGGCGGCGGTGCCCTGCATAGGCGCGTTGATCGCCGCCCGCTCGGCGGCCGCCTGGCGCGGCCCCTTGGCGCCGCGCAGATCGGGCAGCCACAAACGGCGGCCGAACACCGTTTCCACATAGCCCAGCTCGCGCGCCATGCGCTTGGTCTGTTCCATATACACGGCCACACCCGGATAGCGGGCAAAATAACGGTCGATGTAGGCCCGTGCCGCATCCCGTGTGATACCCAGGTTTGAAGCCAGACCGAACTCACCCATGCCATAGATGAGCCCGAAATTGATGGCCTTGGCGGCGCGGCGCTGTTCGGCTGAAACATCGGCCTGCGCAACCCCGAACACCTCGGCCGCGGTCGCCCGGTGGATGTCATCGCCCCGCGCAAAGGCGAGCCTGAGGTTTTCATCGTCCGACACATGCGCCATGACCCGCAATTCGATTTGCGAATAGTCGGCCGACACGATCTGGCCGTCGCCGGCAATAAAAGCCGCACGCACCCTGCGGCCCTCCGGGGTACGCACCGGAATATTCTGGAGATTGGGCTCTGACGACGCCAGGCGCCCGGTGATGACCGCCGCCTGCGCATAGCGGGTATGGACGCGCCCCGTCCGCGGATTGATCATCTTGGGAAGCTTGTCGGTATACGTGGACTTGAGCTTGGCCAGCCCCCGATATTCGAGCAGCAAGGCCGGCAGCGGGTAGTCGCGGGCAAGCTTGCTCAGGACATCCTCATCGGTGGACGGGGCTCCGCCGGCGGTTTTGCGCACGACCGGCAGCCCCATGCGCTGGAACAGAATTTCACCCAGTTGCTTGGGCGAGTTCAAATTGAACGGCTGCCCCGCAAGTTCGTAGGCCTTTTCCTCGAATGCCAGCAGTTGCCGGCCCAGCTCGTGGCTTTGAGCAGCCAGTACCTGCCCATCGATAGAGACGCCATTACGTTCGATGGTGGCCAAAATGGCCGACGTCTTGATTTCAAGTTGATAAATGTTTTCCAGGCCCGGGTCGACCTGCACCTTGGGCCGCAATACCTGATGCAGCTGCAAGGTGAAATCGGCGTCTTCGCAGGCATAGTGCGACGCGCTTTCGACATCGATTTCATCGAAGCAGATTTGCTTGGCGCCTTTGCCGCACAAGTCCTCATAGGTGGTTCCGACACGCCCCAGCCAGCGTTCGGCCAGCTCCTGCATGTTGACGCGCTTGTGCGATTCCAGCACATAAGCCTGCAGCATCGTATCTTCAGCGACTCCGGCCAGCGCGATGCCTTCATTCATGAAGACATGCGTGTCGTATTTGGCGTTGTGCAAGAGCTTGCTCGCGCCGGCGTTCTGCAGCCAGGGGCGCAAACGGTCGAGTACTTCCTGCTTGGGCAGTTGCGGCGCGTGATCGGGGCCGCGATGGGCCACCGGTATATAGCAGGCGACTCCCGGTTCCACCGACAGGGATATGCCTACTAGACTGGCAACCATGGGATCGAGGGACGTCGTTTCGGTATCCAGCGCCACCAGGCTGGCGGATGCTATGGTTTCGAGCCATCGCTCGAAATCTTTCCAGTCGCTGACGGTTTCGTAGCGCAGTTGCGCGGGTGCGTCGGGCGACTGCACCGGCTGGCGGCTGTCCTGTTCGGGAATGCGGTCGGGGTCGCCGCTGAGCTCGCGCAGCCAGCTGCGAAAGCCATATTCATCGTACAGGCTGATCAAGGCCTCGCGGTCCGCGGGCCTGGGGACCAGGCCCGACAAGCCCTGGACCAGCTCGGGAATATCGCAGTCGGTCTTGACGGTCAGCAATTGGCGGGTCATGTTGAAATTGGGAATGGCGGCCCGCAGATTGTTGCCGGCCACGCCCTTGACGGTATCGGCCTGTTCGACCAGGCCATCGATGGTTTTGAATTCCGTCAGCCATTTGACGGCGGTTTTGGGCCCAACCTTGTCGACCCCTGGGATATTATCGACCGTGTCGCCAGTGAGCATTAAAAAGTCTACAATCTGATCTGGCGTCACACCAAATTTTTTGATGACGCCCTCGACATCCTGGCGTTCACCGCTCATGGTATTGACCAGTTCCACGTGTTCATTCACCAACTGGGCCAGGTCTTTGTCGCCCGTCGACACCACCGTATGCACATTTTCCTGTGTCGCCCGGCATGCCAGCGTGCCGATGATGTCGTCGGCCTCGACCCCCGGCACGGCCAATACCGGCCAGCCCAGGGCCTCCACCGCGCGGTGTATGGGTTCGATCTGTGCAGCCAGTTCATCGGGCATGGACGGCCTGTTGCCCTTGTACAAGGGGTAGATATCGTCGCGAAATGTTTTGCCACGCGCATCAAAAACGCACGCGGCGTAATCCGCCTTGTAATCCTGCAACAGTCTCCTTAACATGGAGATGACACCATACAGGGCGCCTGTGGGCTCTCCTTTGGCATTTCTAAGGTCGGGCATGGCGTGATAGGCGCGATACAAATAGCTGGACCCATCAACAAGCAACAAGGTTTTTTTCATGTCAAACAATAAAATAGTTCGTATGCCGGCAACGCAGCAGATTCCCGGAATTATGTCAGAGTTACAGGCTGCTGCCGACACACTGCAGGAAATCGGCTGGGGCGTCAGCGTTTTTGGAAGCGCCCGCATTCGTCCCGACTCGCCCTATTATGCCCTGAGCGAAACGCTGGGCGGCCGGCTTGCCAAGGCAGGCCTGACCGTCATCGCCGGCGGCGGGCCCGGCATCATGGAAGCCGCCAACAAGGGCGCCTTCGAAGCGGGCGGCAACAGCGTTGGCCTGAACATCAGGCTGCCGCACGAAACCAAGAATAACCGCTATCAAACTCACAGCCTTAATTTTGATTACTTCTATTCACGAAAAGCTACGTTTTTCATGCACAGCGCCGCCTACATCGCCCTGCCGGGCGGATACGGCACGCTCGACGAGGTGTTCGAGGTCATGACGCTGGTGCAAACCCGCAAGGTGCCGCCGGCGCCCATTATCCTGATTGGCACCGAATTCTGGTCCGGCCTGATAGACTGGATCAAGGCATATCCACTGGCCAACAAGCTCATCGCGCCGCACGATATTGATCTGCTTACGCTCACCGACGACCTTGATCTGGTGATGCAGCATATCGAAGCGTTCTGCGCCGAATTTGTCGACGAGCGCCAGGCCGCGCCCGCCCTGCCTGAATAGGCACAGGCCGACGCAAGACCAGCGCAACAGGCATACAATGGGTTTTTATCCGTTCCCGCAATCTTTCGTTCAAACGCCTACACATGACACGCCAACAACTGCCAATACAGCTTCAAGATCCCACCCTTTTCAAAACCGAATCCTACATAGACGGAAAATGGGTCCAGGCCACCGACAACAGCACATTCCCGGTCGATAATCCCGCCAACGGGGAAACCATCGCGCAAGTCGCCAACCTGGGGGCCGACCAGGCAAAAGCCGCTATCGACGCGGCCGACAAGGCCTTCAAAAGCTGGCGCGCGCGCACAGGCAAAGAGCGCGCCAACATCCTGCGCAAATGGTTCGACCTGATCATCGCCAATACCGAAGACCTGGCCAGGCTCATGACCCTTGAGCAGGGCAAGCCGCTTGCCGAGGCCCGGGGTGAAGTAAGCTATGGCGGGTCCTTTGTCGAATGGTTTGCCGAACAGGCCAAGCGGGTCAGTGGCGACATCATGGCATCGCCCAGCAGCGCCAATCGCATGCTGGTCATGCGCGAACCCATCGGCGTCTGCGCCGCCATCACACCCTGGAACTTTCCCAACGCCATGATCACCCGCAAGGTGGCGCCGGCGCTGGCTGCCGGCTGCACCGTCGTGCTCAAGCCGGCCGAACAGACCCCGCTGTCGGCGCTGGCGCTGGCCGAACTGGCGGAACGCGCCGGCATTCCGGCCGGTGTGCTCAATATCATTGCCGCCGACAGCGATCGATCCATCGCCATTGGCAAAGCCCTGTGCGACAGCCCCGTGGTCAAGAAGCTCACGTTCACCGGCTCCACCGCCGTGGGACGCATACTCATGCAGCAAAGCGCGCCCACCATCAAGAAAATGTCCCTGGAGCTGGGCGGGCACGCGCCTTTCATTGTGTTCGACGATGCCGACCTCGACGCCGCCGTCGAAGGCGCCATGGTTGCGAAATACCGCAATGCCGGCCAAACCTGCGTATGCACCAACCGCATCTATGTGCACGAGTCGGTTTATGATGCCTTCATAGAGAAATTCACCGCCAAGGTGGGCGGCCTGCAGGTCGGCGACGGCTTCACCGACAAGATTGCGCAGGGTCCGCTGATCGACGACGCAGCCATCCAGAAAGTGCAAGAGCACGTCAAGGACGCCGTCCAGAAAGGTGCCAAGATCACCACTGGCGGGGAATCGCATCAATTGGGCGGTCGTTTCTTCCAGCCCACTGTGTTGTCCAATATCAGCGAAGACATGCTTTGCATGCGCGAAGAAACCTTCGGGCCGCTGGCGCCGGTCGTCAAGTTCTCTGACGAAAATCACGTCATCGAGCTGGCCAACAATACCGAGTACGGCCTGGCGTCCTATTTTTACAGCCGCGATGTGGCGCGCATCTTCCGAGTCGCCGAGGCCCTTGAATACGGCATGGTCGGCGTCAATACCGGACTGATCTCGAACGAAGTCGCGCCATTCGGCGGCGTCAAGCAGTCGGGCCTGGGGCGCGAAGGTTCGGTCTACGGCATGGATGACTTCATGGAAATGAAATACGTGTGCCTGGGCGGCATGTAAGTCTGCACGTCCATTCATAGCATCCATAGCAACGGGCACTCCTGAGAGTGCCCGTTGCATTTCTTCTTGCCGGCCAATCAGGCCGAAGCCTAAGTCAGCCAGCCGGCGCCAAAAGACGCGCCGCGGCCCCGCCCTGTTAGCTGGACTCGCGCGAAGCGCGGCGACGCTCGTGCTCCTGCAGATAGCGCTTACGCAAGCGTATCGACTTGGGCGTGACTTCGACCAGCTCGTCATCGCTGATGAACTCCACCGCATATTCCAGCGTCAACTGAATCGGGGGAACCAGATCGATGTGCTCGTCCTTGCCCGACGAACGCACGTTGGTCAGCTTCTTTTCCTTGATGGGATTGACCACCAGATCGTTGTCCCGGCTGTGGATGCCGATGATCATGCCTTCGTACAGAGGCTCTTGCGGCGATACGAACATACGGCCGCGATCCTGCAGTTTCCATAAAGCATAGGCGACGGCGGCGCCTTCATCCTGACTGATCAGCACGCCATTGCGGCGCTCGCCGACCCCGCCTTCGCGCATCGGAGCATAGTTGTCGAAAATATGGCTCATCAGGCCGGTTCCACGCGTCAGCGTCATGAATTCGCTCTGGAATCCGATCAGGCCGCGCGCGGGAATCCGGTACTCAAGACGGGTACGGCCGCGTCCATCGGCTTGCATGTCCTGCAGGTCGCCCTTGCGCCGGCCCAACTCTTCCATGACACCGCCCTGGTGCGGGTCCTCGACGTCGACCGTCAGCAATTCATACGGTTCAAGCTTGACCCCGTTTTCTTCCTTGAACAGCACGCGTGGGCGCGATACGGCCAGTTCATAGCCTTCGCGACGCATGTTCTCCAGCAAAATGGTCAGATGCAGCTCGCCGCGACCGCAGACTTCAAAAACGGTATCGTCATCGGTGTCGTTCACCCGCAGCGCCACGTTGGACTTCAGCTCGCGATCCAGGCGATCACGCAGCTGGCGGCTGGTCACGAACTTGCCTTCGCGGCCGGCCAGCGGCGATGTATTGACCATGAAGTTCATGGTCAGGGTAGGCTCATCGATGCGCAGCATGGGCAGGGCTTCGGGATGATCCGGGTCCAGGATGGTGCAGCCTATGCCTATGTCTTCAATGCCGTTGATCAGCACGATATCGCCCGCCAGGGCCTCGTCGACCAGTTCGCGCTCCAGCCCCTGGAACTTCAGCACCTGATTGATGCGGCCCTTGATGGGCTTGCCGTCCGGACCGAACTTGACGATCACATCCTGCGCAGCCCGGATACGGCCACGGTTGATGCGGCCCACGCCGATCTTGCCCACGTAAGTACTGTAGTCCAGCGAAATCACCTGCATCTGCAGCGGCGCATCGGGATCGTCTTCACGCTGTGGCACATACTTGAGTATGGCTTCGAACAAGGGACGCATATCGCCTTCTCGCACCTCTTCCGTCAAGCCCGCATAACCGGACAGGCCGGATGCGTAAATGATGGGGAAGTCCAGTTGCTCTTCCGTCGCGCCCAGCTTGTCGAACAAGTCGAAAGTGGCATTGATGACAAAATCAGGGCGTGCGCCCGGGCGGTCGATTTTATTCACGACCACGATAGGCTTCAGGCCCAGGGCCAAAGCCTTGCGCGTGACAAAACGAGTTTGCGGCATGGGGCCTTCGACAGCGTCGACCAACAGCACCACGCCATCGACCATGGACAGCACCCGCTCTACTTCGCCACCAAAATCGGCGTGCCCCGGTGTATCTATAATGTTGATATGCGTGCCCTCGTACTGGACGGCACAGTTCTTGGCCAGGATGGTAATTCCACGTTCTTTCTCGATATCGCCGGAATCCATGACACGCTCGGAAACCTGCTGGTTATCACGGAACGTGCCCGACTGACGCAGCAACTGATCGACCAGTGTCGTTTTGCCGTGATCGACGTGGGCAATAATGGCCACATTGCGCAGAGCGCGATTCATAGTTCATCCTTTTGTTTGGTGGTTGCTGGCAACAGGCCGGCAGGCAAGGCATCGAGTGCGATTAAAGTGGTTTGAGGGGCAGGCATGGCCTGCAACGCTTCCAGTCCAACGGCATCATCAAGACTGAAAGGGCCTACACGCGTGCGCCGCAAGGCCTTCAGATGGGCACCGCAACCAAGCTGGCGGCCAATATCCTGGGCCAGCGTGCGTATATAAGTACCTTTGCTGCACTGAACTGAAATCTCGGCCTCAAACCCGTCGAACGCCAAGAGCTCCAATTCATGAATCGTTACCTGCCGCGCGGGACGATCCAATTCAATGCCCTGGCGCGCATATTCGTACAAAGGCTTGCCATCGCGTTTCAGGGCCGAATACATGGGTGGAATCTGTTCTATTTCACCACGAAATTGTGGCAATACGTTTTCCAGTTCCACCTGAGCCACGCCCTTGAACCCGGGGGGTGCCTGGCTTACGATATTGCCGGTCAGGTCACCCGTGTCGGTTTCCTCGCCCAGGCGCAGAATGGCCACATAGCCCTTGTCGGCATTGAGCATATGGCTGGATAGCTTGGTTGCGCGCCCCAGGCAGCAAACCAGCAGGCCGGTGGCGAATGGGTCCAGCGTGCCGGTGTGCCCGGCCTTCCGGGCATCCAGAGCCCTTTTGGCACGCTGCAGGGCGTGATTGCTGGACAAACCTTCAGGTTTGTCCAGCAACAGGACACCATCGAGCATCTGCCCGCGTCGGGAAGCCATCGTTTATAAATCCATGCAAAAACGACAGCCCCTAAGGCTGTTCGTCGGGGTCCTCGGGCTCCGAGGGCTTGAAGGGCTCGACTTGCGGGCGGTTGGCCCGGTCGATCAGTTGCGACAGTTCGATGCCACGCGCCATTTGGTCGTCGTGGATGAAGCGCAATGTGGGAACAGTATGAATGTGCAAAAGCTTGAACAGCAGCGAGTGCAGCCAGCCGGCCTTTTCGGCCAGGGCTGCGCTTGCCGCTTCAGGCTCGGCGCCCATGACGGTGAAATACACTTTGGCGTGCGCATAGTCGGCCGACAGGTCGACTCCGGTCAGGGTAATGAGTCCGGCGCGCGAGACGTCGAGCTCGCGCTGTATCAAGCCGGCCAGATCCTTCTGGATCTGGTCGGCAAGCCGGGTATTGCGCCCCGGATTAGGTTTGGACTTATGGCGACCCATGATAATCAGAGTGTCCGGGCAATTTCTTTGATTTCAAAGATTTCAAGCTGGTCGCCGACCTCGATGTCGTTATTGCCCTTAAGGGTAATACCGCAGTCGAAGCCCGATTTGACTTCCTTGACGTCGTCCTTGAAACGGCGCAGGGAGTCGATCCAGCCCGACCAGTGCACCACATGATTGCGCAGCAGCCTGACTTGCGAGTCGCGGCGCACAATACCATCGGTGACCATGCAGCCCGCGATATTGCCCACGCGCGATACGTTGTAGACTTCGCGGATTTCGACCATGCCGATGACTTCTTCGCGCTTCTCCGGCGCCAGCATGCCCGACAGCGCATTGCGCACGTCGTCGACCGCGTCGTAGATGATGTTGTAATAACGCAGATCGATGTCGTTGTGCTCGGCCAACTTCTTGGCGCTTTGCTCGGCGCGGACGTTGAAGCCAATGACCACGGCGTGCGAGGCGATGGCCAGGTTGACGTCGCTTTCGGAAATACCGCCGACAGCGGCATGCACAACCTGCACCCGGACCTCGTCAGTGGACAGCTTGGTCAGCGAGGACACCAGCGCTTCCTGCGAGCCCTGTACGTCGGTCTTGACGATAAGCGCCAGTGTTTGCGTGCCTTCGCCAATGTTGTCGAACATGGACTCGAGCTTGGCCGCCTGCTGGCGCGCCAGCTTGACGTCGCGGAACTTGCCCTGACGGAACAGGGCGATTTCGCGGGCCTTGCGTTCGTCGGCCATGGCAATGACCTCGTCGCCGGCCGCCGGAACGTCGGTCAGGCCCTGGATTTCCACGGGCATCGACGGACCGGCGCTATTCACCGGCTTGCCATTTTCGTTCAGCATGGCGCGGACGCGGCCGAAACTGGCGCCAGCCAGAACGGCATCGCCACGATTGAGCGTGCCGCTTTGAACCAGTATGGTTGCGACGGGACCGCGCCCCTTGTCGAGACGCGCTTCGATCACGATACCCTTGGCCGGGGCGTCCACCGCAGCGGTCAGCTCCAGGATTTCGGCCTGCAGCAGCACGTTTTCCAGCAACGCATCGATGCCTTCGCCGGTTTTGGCCGAGACACCCACAAAAGGAACATCACCGCCGTATTCTTCCGGCACCACCTCTTCGGCCACCAGCTCCTGCTTGACGCGTTCCGGGTTGCCGTCGGGTTTGTCGATTTTGGTAATGGCAACCACCAGCGGCACGCCGGCCGCCTTGGCATGGTGGATGGCCTCTTTGGTTTGCGGCATGACGCCGTCATCGGAGGCCACCACCAGGATGACGATATCGGTTGCCTTGGCACCGCGCGCACGCATGGCGGTAAACGCTTCGTGCCCGGGTGTATCAAGGAATGTAACCATGCCGCGATCGGTTTTGACGTTGTAGGCGCCAATGTGCTGGGTAATGCCGCCGGCCTCGCCCGACGCCACCTTCGTGCGGCGGATATAGTCGAGCAGCGATGTCTTGCCATGGTCGACGTGACCCATGACAGTGACGACCGGCGCGCGAGGCAGTTGTTCCGCTTCGGAGCTTTCACCCATATCGAGGAATGCTTCGGGATCATCCAGCTTGGCGGCAATCGCTATATGGCCGAGTTCTTCGACCACGATCATGGCGGTTTCCTGGTCGAGGACCTGGTTGATGGTGACCATTTGGCCGAGCTTCATCAAATGCTTGATGACTTCGGCCGCCTTGATGGACATTTTGTGCGCCAGATCGGCCACCGAAATGGTTTCGGGCACGTGCACTTCGCGGGCAATGAACTCGACCGTTTGCACTTCCTTGCGCTCTGGCTGGGCATTGCGGCCACGGCCACGGGCATTGCCGCCCTTGGCGCCCTTGCCTGCCTTGCCGCCTGCACGCCAGCCATCGCGGCTGGGGCTGGCCGGAGGCGCATCGGCCTTGGCCGCCGGCTTCTTGCGCCCGCTGTCGTCCGTCCAGGAAGAGGAGACTTCCGCAGCCTTGATGACTTTCTTGACGTCGGCCGTCTTGCCGTCTTTTTTGGCGCCCTTGGCGCCTGCCGGCTTGTGCAGGGTGCCTGACAGGTTTCCGGCCTCGGGCTCGGGGGCCTTCAGCACCTTGCGGGGACGGCTGAGCATTTCGCGCAGCGCGGCCGCTTCGGCCTCGGCGGCGCGACGGGCGCGTTCGCGCTCTTCGTCGACTGCCGGCTCGGGAGCGGCAACACGCTTGGCGGCCGTTTTTCCGGGACGTGCGACAGGC
>JBATWU010000119.1:0-12489 GCA_049672825.1 Pusillimonas sp. | reverse complement strand
GGCGTGGCCGCCCAGATAGGCGCGGCATGTTCGGCGGCCGCCACGGCCAGGGCGACTTCGGAATCGCTGGCCTCGATGACGTAGCCGACTACGTCGCGATGGTCGGCCGGGTTGAGCACCGCCTTGGCGCGGGCGTCGTCCCAGGCCACATCCGCGTCTGCAAGCTTGGGCATGGCACGCCAGGCATGCCCTGCGCTGCCAAGCAAGGCCGCCGACAGCGACCCGAGGCGCTGTTCGCTGCTCAGGTCGAACCCGGCCGAATTGAGCCGGCCATCGGCCTGCCGATACAAGTCGCGCGGCAAGGGGATTTTGTCGTGCGGCGCGCCCAGCGGGTGTATGCGTTCGGCGCTGGCGACCGGGTCGGCAATCAGGGCTTCAATAGGTATATCGTCATCGCCGACCTGATTCACGAAGGAGGTATTGGCGCCGTTTTCAAGCAGGCGGCGCACCAGGTAGGCCAGCAGGGTTTCGTGCGTACCCACCGGCGCATAGATGCGGCAGGGCCGGTTCAAGCCACCTTGCGCCGTCGGCCCCGTGACCAGCTCGTACAAGGGTTCGCCCATGCCATGCAGGCACTGGAACTCATACTGACCGGGATAATAGTTCTGCCCAGCCATGTGGTACACGGCGGAAAGCGTGTGGACGTTGTGCGTGGCGAATTGCGGGTATACCGCGTCAGGGGCGTCCAGCAATTTGCGGGCGCAGGCCAGATACGAGACGTCGGTGTAAACCTTGCGCGTATAGACGGGGTAGCCTTCCAGCCCATCGACCTGGGCGCGCTTGATTTCGGTATCCCAATAAGCGCCCTTGACCAGCCGCAACATCACCCGGTGGCCGCTGCGCCGGGCCAGGTCAATGACATAGTCGATCGCGAGTGGCGCGCGCTTCTGGTAAGCCTGGATGACGAAGCCAATGCCATTCCAGCCGGACAAGTCGGCGTGAAAGCACAAGGCTTCGAGCAGGTCCAGCGAGATCTCCAGGCGATCGGCTTCTTCGGCATCGATATTCAGGCCGATATCGTAGTGCCGGGCCAACTTGGCCAGCTCAATGGCGCGCGGCAGCAACTCTGCCATGACCCGTTCGCGCTGGGCCCTGGAATAGCGTGGATGCAGGGCCGACAGCTTGATCGAGATGCCCGGGCCCTCGTATATGCCGCGGCCCTGGGCCGCCTTTCCAATGGCATGAATGGCCTGGACGTAGGCGGTGTAGTAGCGTTCGGCATCGGCGGCCGTTGTGGCGGCCTCGCCCAGCATGTCGTACGAATACCGGAAGCCCTTGTCCTCGTGCTTGCGGCCGTTGGCAATGGCGGCGGAAATGGTTTGCCCCGCCACAAACTGCTCGCCCATCATGCGCATGGCAATGTTCACACCCTTGCGGATCAGGGGCTCGCCGCCCTTCCCGATCAGCCGCGTGAGCGCCCTGGACAGCGACTGTTCGCTGTTGACGCCCACCAGCTTGCCCGTCAGCATCAGGCCCCAGGTAGCGGCATTCACAAACAAGGAAGGCGACTCCCCCATGTGCGAACGCCAGTCGCCATGACTGATCTTGTCTCGTATCAGCGCATCGCGCGTCGCGCGGTCGGGGATGCGCAGCAAGGCCTCGGCCAGGCACATCAGGGCAACGCCTTCCTGGCTGGACAGGGAAAACTCCTGGATCAGCCCTTCAACCCCCCCGCTCTTGCGCTTGCCGCGCAGGGCCTCGACCAGGCGCCGCGCCAGATCGTGGGTTTCCTGGGGCCGGGCGCTGCGGGCCTGGTCCAGCAGCATGGGCACGCATTCCGTTTCGGGGCGGCGGTAGGCTGATGTAATGGCTGCCCGCAGCACCGATTGGGGCTGTATGTCGTGGGCAAACTCATGGAAGGGTGCGGCGGACTCGGGCACGGATGACTCGTGCTCGCCCCTATCGTCATCGCCCGCGCCCAGATAGGAAATCTCGGCAGGCAGATGTCCGCGCTCGATGGCATCGATATAAGAAAGAATGGCTTGCTTGTGCAGCCAGTGGGGCGTGCAGCCAAGCTTGGCTGCGGCGGTTTTCAGGCGCTCGCGCAGCGTTTCGTCAACCTTGACGCCCAATGTCGTCGTTGCCATGACTGTATTCCGTATTCCAGTGCCTTATGTGCCGCCTGCGCGAAAACAACCCCACGCGGCGGGAAAGTCTGGAATATTACACAGGTTGTACCTTTTTTTACACCAAGGTTAACCCTAGTGCGGCGCAAAAAGTTAACCTTCGTATAAAACCATCAGGAAGAGGTGCAACCTTTCAGGTTTACCTGCGCATCGGAACTAGCGGGCCGGCCGGTCTGGATCTGGCCGGCGATCACCCCTGCCAGTTGACGCAAAGCCTGCTGGTGGCCGGCCACCAGCGCCGACATCCCTTGCTGAACAGGAACCTGCACCGCGCCCCGGCAAATCATCGAGGCCTTGCCACCCTGATTGATAGGCGTCAGGCGCCAGGTCGCATCGAGCTTCGCGCTCTGGTTGTAGAAGGATTCAAAACGCTGCACCTGCAGCAGCACCTGCCAGACCGGAAGCGATCCCGGAATGCCGGTGGCCGAAACATCGAGCACGCCAAGCAGGCTCGATAAATCGTCGGACAGCGCATCGCGGATTTGGTACGACAAGGGCGATGCCCACAAGGAATCACCCAGTGGCATGACTTGCGTCGACTCCGGATCGGTGATCACGATCTGCGGCCGATCGACCTGATCAGGCAGTTCCACGGGCTGGACGCTGATGGCATAGCGCGGCACGCCCGCCGTTTGTCCGGAAGAAACGGGCAATCCGGCTGCCGATTGGCCGGACGGCACGGACGTGAGGGAATAGTAATGGCTGGGCTTGTTGGCGGCGCAAGCTGCAAGCAGCCCGCAGGCCAGGCCGCACACGAGGATTTTCAGGCTATTCAAAAGAGTGTCTCCTACGGAGTCACCGGGAAGCTCTCTTCCCGGCCACGGATCAGTGCCGTGGGATGCGTTTGCAGATAATCGGCCAGGGCTCGCAAGGATCTTGCGGCGCTGGTGAGCTCGCGCAGCGTGCGCTCGAGATTGGAGTTCATGGGCGAATTATCGGATAACAGCTTGTTGACCTGATCCAGGGATTTTTGGGCCGTTTTCAGCATATCGGTTGCCTGCGGCGCCATCTCGCCTTCCATGCGTCCGAGCAGTTTGGTCATATTGGCAAGGCTGCTGCGCAGCTCGTTGCCGATGTCGTCGAAAGGCACGGCTTCAAGCTTGTTGACGATATTGCTGATCTGCTGTTGCAGGCGGTCGAAGTTGCCCGCGATGGTGGGGATGACGGCGGGAACGCTTTTGGCGTTGAACACGGCCGGCTCGGCATCGGGGAAGAAATCCAGCGCAATATACTGCTGTCCCGTCAACAGGTTGGCGCCCCGTATCTGGCCACGCAGCCCATGCTGCACCAAAGGCCCCAACAGGGCGGCGCCCGGATAGTCTGAACCAGGATCCAGCTTGATCAGGCGTTCATAGACTTCGCCAAAGCGCAAAGGGTACAGCCTGGCCTTGACCAGCGCGTAGAAGCGCTTGTTCTCTTGATCGAACTCCAGATCGATATCCACTACCTCGCCCAGCTCGAGCCCTCGAAAATCCACCGGAGCGCCCACTTTCAAGCCGCGCACCGATTGATGGAAATACAGCTCGATGGGGAACGCCGGCCCGTCCGGATCGGCCATCGCCTTGTCGTAGGTCGGCGCCAAGGCGAAACGGCTGTCGGGCGGAGCCGGTTCGCCCAAGTCGGCCGGTTCGGTATCGAGTTCGTGAGCCTGCGGGAACTCGTGGGCGGGCGCAAACGCCACCCCGCCCGCCAGCACGGAAACCAGCGAGCCGGTTTCCACGTTGAAGCCATCGGCATTGAGCGACAAATCGATGCCGCTGGCATTCCAGAACCGGCTCTCCTTGGTCACGAACTTATCGTTGGGCGCATCGACAAACACCTGAATATTGACCTGGTGACCGCTGGGGTCCAGGTTATAGCCGATGACCTTGCCGACTTCGATGCGGCGATAATAAACGGGCGAGCCGATTTCGAGCGAACCCAGGTCGGGTGCGAACAAGGTGTAGCGCGTTCCCGGCCTGCCGCTGGTCACTTCGGGGGGTTTCTCAAGACCCACAAAATCATAGACCGGCTCGTCGCCATCGTTGGATTCCGATGCATCGACGCTGATATAAGCCCCGGAAAGCAAGGTACCCAACCCCGATACGCCGCTGATGCCCAGGCGCGGCCGCACGACCCAGAAGCGGCTGCCTTCCTGGGTGATGTATTCGGAGCCCTCGCGATTGAGCTCGGCGCTGACAATGACTTTTGAACGATCGGGCGCCACCTTGATATCGGACACCACACCGATCACCACATCTTTGTAGCGCACCTTGGTCTGGCCGATTTCGAGGCCGTCGGCCGATTCGAAGCTGATGGTGATGTTGGGGCCCATGTGCAGCCAGCCGCGCACCAGCAAGGACCCTCCGACCAGCGCCGCCACCAGGGGCAACAGCCATATCCACGAGATCCGGCTTTCGCGGCGCGTCCGCTGATGGGGCGTATACGGGCCGGCGGGACTCGCGTCCTGCCCACCATCGGCGGCCTGATTGTTGGATTCATGAGCGGTGGTCGGATCTGTCATACCTTTCTTTTCAAGTGGAGCGCCGGGCGCCACCACTGAGGTCCGTTATTCTTGGTGCCGTCGTCCGCGCTGGCGAAGACACATGAGTGAATTGATTATCCCATCCGTTGCGCGGATCGTAGCTCATCGCGGCAAACATGGTCAGGATTACGACCGCGCCGAAACTGGCGGCGCCAGGTCCGGCAAGAACCTGCGATATGCCGGGAAAATCGAGCATGGCCGACATCAGTATCACCACAAAGACATCCAGCATGGACCATTGTCCAATAAACTCGACCAGCTCGTACAGCCGGGTACGCTGCCGCTGTGTGGCTGAACCGCGCCAACCGCGGCGCAGCATAAGCACCATCAGCGCCAGCAGTTTGGTCATCGGCACAACAACGCTGGCAATGAAAACGATCAGAGCCAGATCCCAAGAGCCAAGCTCCCAGAGCTCTATCACCCCGCCCAGTATAGTGTGCATGCTGTCGCTGGCCGCCGTCCGTATCCGCATTACCGGCAATACGTTGGCGGGAATATAGGCAATCCAGGCCGCCACGACCAAGGCCCACACCCTGGACGACTGGTCCGGTTTGCGAAAATGCACCGTCTCACCGCAACGCCTGCATGCTTGCGCTTGCCCAGGGTCTTCCAGGTCCTGCACAAAGCCGCAGGACAAACATGCGGCCGCCGGCAGCCGTTGGCCGGGACGCGCCCTGGCCACCATGACCAGGCCGGCGTCTTCCGCGTAGCACCACAAGCGGCGCGCCGTCAGGCGGCTCAGGCCCGTCAGCAGGAAAGTCAGCCCGGCGAAGGCCCAAATGCCCGGCCCGGCCTGTACACTGGCCAGGCCGGCGAATTTGACCAGGGACACCAATATGCCCAGCATCAGCACCGGCACCATGCTCCAGCGCACTGCGTGTTCCAGCAGGCGCATGCCGTAACGAAAATCGGCGGGCAAGCGGCGTGACCGTATGGCCAGCAAAGCCCAGAACAGGAACAGCAGCTGGGTCAGGGGCATCCAGAACGAGAACAGTCCCGTCATGACGGCCAGCATTTTATGGCCATGCTGCCAGGTCAGGTACAGGGCGCCGGGCAGCGAGGCCTGGGTGGTCAATCCCTGGATACGCAGCGTGACAATGGGAAAATAGTTGGCGATCGCAAAAACGATCAGGGCGCCCAAAACGAGCGCGATCCAGCCATTGAGCGAGACTGTGCTTTCGCGGTACAGCACATAGCCGCAGCGCACGCAATTTGCCGCCGAGCCCGGCGTCAGGGACACACGTTCGTGTAATGTTGCACAATGCTGGCAAGCAATCAGCGGGCCGCCGGCCATACGCGCCTGCGCCCGTTAATCAACGAGCTCGGGTTCCGGATGCGACGGTGAGTCGTGTTGCGCCTTTCCCGGCTTGTCGCCCTTGTCGGCAAAAATCAGTTCCACCTTGCCTTCGGACGACATTCCCACCTGCACGCTGCCACCGTCCACCAGCCGGCCGAACAAGAGTTCGTCGGCCAGGGCGCGGCGTATGGTGTCTTGAATAAGCCTTTGCATGGGACGCGCACCCATGCTCGGATCAAAGCCTTTTTCGGCAAGATGGTCGCGCAATTCCTGGGTAAACACCACATCGACCCGCTTTTCGTGAAGTTGGTCTTCAAGCTGCATCAGGAACTTGTCGACCACGCGCAGGATGACTTCGCGCGACAGGGGCGTAAAGCCGATGATGGCATCGAGCCGGTTGCGGAACTCGGGTGTGAACAAGCGCTTGATATCGGCCATTTCGTCGCCGGTTCTGGACGGCGAGGCAAAGCCGATGCTGCTCCGGTTGAGGGCTTCGGCCCCCGCATTGGTGGTCATGACGATGATGACGTTGCGGAAGTCGGACTTGCGCCCATTGTTGTCGGTCAGGGTGCCGTGGTCCATGACCTGCAGCAGGATGTTGTAGACATCGGGATGCGCTTTTTCGATTTCATCGAGCAGCAGGACGCAATGCGGCTGCTTGCTGACAGCTTCGGTCAGCAAGCCGCCCTGGTCGAAACCGACATAGCCCGGAGGCGCGCCGATCAGGCGGGATACCGTGTGGCGTTCCATGTATTCGGACATATCGAAGCGCAGCAGCTCTATGCCCAGAACAAAAGCCAGTTGGCGGGCGACCTCGGTCTTGCCCACGCCCGTGGGCCCGGAGAACAGGAAGGAGCCTATGGGCTTGTCGGGGCGGCCCAGCCCCGATCGGGCCATTTTGATGGCGGCGGCAAGGGCCTCGATGGCGGCATCCTGGCCGAACACCACGGTTTTGAGGTCGCGGTCGAGCGTGGCCAGCTTGTTGCGGTCGTCGTGGGACACGCTTTGCGGCGGAATGCGGGCGATCTTGGCGACCGTGGCCTGGACTTCGGCCTTGCCTATGATTTTTTTCTGGCGCGAACGCGGCAGCAGGCGCTGCGCGGCACCCGCCTCGTCGATGACGTCGATGGCCTTGTCGGGCAGGAAGCGGTCGTTGATATGCCGCGCCGACAGTTCCGCCGCGGCGGTAATGGCCGCGGACGAATAGCGCACGCCGTGATGGGCCTCGAAGTGGCCTTTCAGGCCGCGCAGTATCTGTATGGTCTGTTCGACCGTGGGTTCGGGCACATCGATTTTCTGGAAGCGGCGTGACAGGGCGTGGTCTTTTTCGAAGATGCCGCGGTATTCGTTATAGGTGGTGGCGCCCAGGCACTTGAGCTGCCCCGACGACAAGGCGGGCTTGAGCAGATTGGAGGCGTCGAGCGTGCCGCCCGAAGCCGAGCCCGCGCCGATCAGGGTATGGATTTCGTCGATGAACAGTATGGCGTTCTTGTTGTCTTTGAGCGATTTGAGCACGCCTTTCAGGCGCTGTTCGAAATCGCCGCGATATTTGGTGCCTGCCAGCAACGCGCCCATGTCGAGCGCGTAGACTTCGGCATCGGCCAGGATTTCCGGCACATCGCTTTGGGTGATGCGCCAGGCCAGGCCCTCGGCAATGGCGGTTTTTCCCACGCCGGCCTCGCCCACCAGCAATGGATTGTTCTTGCGCCGGCGGCACAATACCTGGATGACGCGCTCGACCTCGTGTTCGCGTCCGATCAGGGGATCGATGCGGCCCGAGCGCGCTTCGGCGTTCAGGTCGGTGGCGTACAGTTCGAGCGGGGACTTTTGCTGGTCCGACTTGGGCTCGGCTTCGGGCGCGACGGGCTTGATGGGCTCGGCGGCTGGCTCTTCGGGCGTCTTGGTGATGCCGTGCGACAAATAGTTGACGACGTCGAGCCGGGTGACCCCCTGCTGCTGCAGGAAGTAGACGGCGTGCGAGTCTTTTTCGCCATACATGGCAACCAGCACATTGGCGCCGGTTACGGTGTTGCGGTTGGAATTGCCCGAGGAAACATGCATGATGGCGCGCTGGATGACGCGCTGGAAGCCCAGCGTGGGCTGCGTGTCGACCTCGTCCTCGCCGGGAAAGACGGGGGTGTTCTTGTTGATGAAGGTGCGTAGTTCCTGGCGCAGGACATCGAGATTGGCCGAGCAGGCACGCAGCACTTCGACGGCTGCGGCGTTGTCGAGCAGCGAGAGCAGCAGGTGCTCTACGGTAATAAATTCGTGTCTTGCGGTGCGGGCCTCGACAAAGGCCATGTGCAGGCTGACTTCAAGTTCTTCGGAGATCACGCTTCCTCCATCACATATCGGAGCGGACAAACAATTCGATAAATCCTATTCTATGACTAAATCGACCTTGCGTATCAACATTAATTAAAGAGTCATCTTGGTGTTACCCAATAGCAGCAAACGCTATCGATAACTTTACTATACCTGTACTTCTTGCCGTTTGTGCGGCACCTCCGGAAAAATGCCGGCGTGGCATCCGCATCAGGCCTCGGGGGCCGGCTCCATTACGCATTGCAGGGGATGCTGGCGCGCGTGCGCCATCTGCCTGACCATTTCGACCCGGGTTGCGGCAATATCACGGGGATAGACGCCACACACGCCCCGCCCCTCGTGGTGCACCTTCAGCATGATGCGGGCCGCTTCGTCTTCATTCTTGCCAAAAATGCGCTGGAGCACGTTCACCACGAATTCCATGGGGGTGTAATCGTCGTTCAGAAGAACAACTTGATACATGGGAGGAGGCGCCAGTTTGGCGGGTTGACGATCAAGAACCGTATCACGCTGGTTTTCGATATGAGTGGCCATGACAAATACTAGTGGTTTCCATAGTTGACTATGTTAGGGTAAATTGCGCATTATCGTAGTATTCTGAGTGTCTGGAAGTACGCCGCATGCCAGAATCCGTAGGCTAAAGGTAACCCTTGTAGTCGAGTTTCAATTTAACACTATAGTCGAGAGGCAGTCCGCATGTCTGATTCAACCGTAACCTCCGCGCCTGAGGATACTCAAAAGTTGACGGGAACCGTTAAATGGTTCAACGATGCCAAAGGTTTCGGATTCATCACCCCCGACAACGGGGGCGAAGACCTTTTCGCGCATTTTTCGTCCATCCAGATGAACGGCTTCAAGACACTCAAAGAAGGTCAAAAAGTCGCATTCGAAATCGCTCAGGGGCCAAAAGGCAAACAAGCGCTCAACATCACGGCTGCCTGACGGCACGCAGGCTCGCCTGCACGCACCAGTTAATAACAATGCATAAATCGTATTGCCATACAGGGCTTCCACGCCCTGTTTTTTTTTGCCAAGGGGCCGCCGCGTCGCATAACGGCAAACGTGGGGGCTGCGGGGGCTTCCTACCTTTGCTTTATCTTTGGCTCCTTGCCCTGTCTATTTGCCTGGCCCCCTGGCCAGGCAAAGCGCAGACCATGCTGCTGCCCACGGCACAGATACAGGTGGGCCCGCACACAGTGCAGGCCGAGGTCGCCGCGACCGATGCCAGCCGCTCCTACGGCCTGATGAATCGTGCCTCCCTGCCCGCCGACCATGGCATGCTGTTTGTGTTCGACACCCTGGGCACGCCCTGCTTCTGGATGAAAAACACCCCGCTGCCACTGTCCATTGCCTTTATCGATCCCAGGGGCGTAATTGTGAATATCGCCGACATGCAGCCGCATAGCCTGGACACGCACTGCCCGGCCGCGCCCATCGCGTTTGCGCTGGAAATGGAACAGGGCTGGTTCCGGCGGCATCAGGTCAAAGCCGGCACGCTCGTCAGCAAACTGCCCAAGCGTTAAGGCCGGCCGCTTATACGCGCTCGAGAATCAGGGCTATGCCCTGCCCCACCCCAATGCACATGGTGCACAGCGCATAGCGCCCGCCCGTGCTGTGCAGCTGATTGACGGCCGTCAGGGCCAGGCGGGCGCCGCTGGCGCCCAGCGGATGGCCCAGCGCAATGGCGCCGCCATTGGGGTTGACGCGCGGATCGTTGTCGGCCAGGCCCAGCAGTCGCGTTACCGCCAGGCCCTGTGCGGCGAACGCCTCGTTCAATTCGATGACATCCATCTGCTCCAGCGTGAGCCCCGCCAGCCCCAGCACCTTTTGGGAGGCCGGCGCCGGACCTATGCCCATGATCCGGGGCTCGACACCAGCGGTGGCCATGGCCACGACGCGGGCGCGCGGCGTAAGGCCTTGTTCGCGGGCCATGCTTTCCGATGCCAGCACCAGGGCGCAGGCGCCATCGTTGACCCCCGACGCATTACCCGCCGTAACCGTACCGTCTGGGCGAACGATGGGCTTCAGGCGCGCCAAGGCGTCGAGCGTGGTTGCGCGGGGATGCTCGTCGGTATCGACCACGACCGGGTCGCCCTTGCGCTGCGGGATGTGCACCGGCGTGATCTCCGCCTGGAAAAAGCCCGCCTCTTGCGCGGCGGCGGTTTTGCTTTGACTGGAGAGCGCAAAGCGGTCCTGGTCTTCGCGGCTGACCTTGAACTGATCGGCCACGTTTTCCGCCGTTTCCGGCATGGAGTCGACACCGTACTGGGCCTTGAGCGCCCTGTTCACGAAGCGCCAACCTATCGTTGTATCGTAGATGGCGGCATTGCGGGAAAAAGCCGTGTCGGCCTTGCCCATGACAAATGGGGCGCGGCTCATGCTTTCAACGCCCCCCGCCAGCACAAAGCCCGCGTCGCCGGCCCGAATGGCGCGCGCCGCCGAACCAATGGCATCCAGCCCTGAGCCGCACAGGCGATTGATGGTTGCGCCGGGAACCTCGACCGGCAGGCCGGCCAGCAGGGACGACATACGGGCGACATTGCGATTGTCTTCTCCGGCCTGGTTGGCGCAGCCGAACAGGACGTCATCCAGCCTAGCCCAATCGACATCGGGATTGCGCTGAATGATCGCCTTCAGCGGAATCGCGCCAAGGTCGTCTGCCCGTACCGGCGCCAGAGAGCCGCCATAGCGGCCAAAGGGTGTGCGAATCGCGTCGCAAATATATGCGTGTGTCGTCATGGTTGACCTTGGAAAACGAACGAAAAAGGTAAGCGCGTAAACGGCACTCGCACAGAGCGGCCGCGCAATCAACTTATGTTAGCGCATTCGCCGCCGCATTCTTGAGGCCCGCCTCCGGCTGTCCACCCCGTGGCCGCGGCGAAAAAGAGAACCGTCCGTCATGGGGATATCCGGCGGCGGCCTCGCGCCGGCCTGGGCGGATCCTGGGCAAAAAAAACCCCGGCAAGGGCTGGAAGCACTGCCAGGGCTGATATGGGCCTGATACCGTAGCGCCTGGCGGTCAGGTGCTGCGAGGCCGCGTTCTGTTTTCAGCGAACGCGCAAAGACGGTCAGCCCAGATTGGCTGCCGCAAACTCCCAGTTCACCACGGCCCAGAAACTTTCCAGGTATTTCGGACGGGCGTTGCGGTAATCGATGTAGTACGCGTGTTCCCAGACATCACAGGTCAGGAGCGGGGTGTCGGCGGTGGTGAGGGGCGTGGCGGCATTGCTGGTGTTGACAATGTCGAGCGTACCGTCAGCTTTCTTGACCAGCCAGGTCCAGCCTGCGCCGAAATTGCCGGCGGCCGACTTGTTGAAGGCTTCCTTGAAGGCTTCGACGCTGCCCCACTTGGCATTGATGGCCTCCAGCAGCGCACCGCCGGGTTCGCCGCCGCCATTGGGCGAAAGACTGTTCCAGTAGAACGTGTGGTTCCAGATTTGCGCCGCATTGTTGAATATGCCGCCCGACGATTTTTTAACGACGTCTTCCAGGGAAGCCGATTCGAACTCGGTGCCTGCCACCAGGTTGTTCAGGTTGGTAACGTAAGCCTGGTGATGCTTGCCGTAGTGAAACTCGAGCGTTTCTTTGGAAATGGTGGGCGCCAGAGCGTCGAGGGCATAGGGGAGCGGGGGTAAGGTAAAAGCCATGTTCAAGTTCCTTCAAAAAAACCAGTTGGGACACAAAGGATTAGCACATTCGGCGTACAAAACCCGGGCTTCACAGCAGGCCATGCGTCTGGGCAACGCTCACACGCACACTGCCGCGCCCAAGTTCAACGCTAAGCGGCTCGCCAACATTCAAGTCTAACGCATTTTTGACTACCTCCCCGCTCTGGTTGCGCACGATGGCATAGCCTCGCTCCAGGATGTTGCGGGGGCTGAGCGCTTGCAAGGTCTGCACCGTTGCCGCCAGGCGCTGCTGGCGCCGTTCAAGCCCGCGCTCGAGCGCGGAGTCAAGGCGCTGCAGCCGGGTCGACACGTCGTTGCGCAGCCTGTCCGGCCTGGGCTCGGCGTACGTCAGCCGCGTGGCGATCATGGCCAGCCTGGCCGCCCGGCCCTCATGCGGGCGCACCGCGGCCTGCGTCAGCCGCTGTCTCAGGGCATGCAGGCGTTCGCCCTGCTGCCGCAAACGCTGTTGCGGCGATACCAGCAGGGCAACGGCGCGATCCAGCCTCAAGGCGGCACGTTCCATATTGCGCATCTGCCGCGCCGTCAAGG
>JBATWU010000118.1:0-53627 GCA_049672825.1 Pusillimonas sp. | reverse complement strand
AAGTTGAACTGCCCCTTGTCGTCGCGCGTAACCCACGCCTTGAAGCCCGTCACCGCCACGTGATCGACAACCAGGCGATTGAACATCAGGGGCCAGATGGCCACGGCAAAGCGCGCGCTGTCGATGGAGGCGAAGGTATCGGTGCTGTTGCGATTCGAGAGGGAGACATCCTGTACCGACAAGCCTATACGGGGAAACAACGATAGCTCGAGGTCTCCCTTGATTGCCAAACTGCGCTGATAGCGGTTATAGACAATTTCTTCCAGTTTGTTTTTATAGGCATTCGGGTCGAACGTCAGAAGAAAAATTGCAATGCCGACCAAGGCGACAATAACCACCACAACGAGACTGATCAGTACCCGTTTCAACCAAACTTTCATTTACGGCCTCTAAAACTGCAGGAGCGCCCCTACGAGCCATTTACGGTGAATATCTAGAATGCTAACTCAAGTGCCGCCAATATTCAGGCAGAGACGGGCTGTCGTACCTATGAACCTGAAAGAAGCAAAAAGTTGCGCAAGACAGATGACTTATTACCAAAAGAAATATATAAATATGGCAATGTTCTAGACAACAGTCGCGCCCTTTCCTGGCGATGACGGTATGCTAACAGCCTCTTTCATTACATTAATCCAAAAAGACAGGCCATGAAATTCGAGACCCTTGCCATCCATGCCGGCTACCAGCCCGACCCCAACACCAAATCAGTCGCGGTTCCAATTTACCAAACCACGTCATACGCCTTCGACAGCACGCAGCACGGCGCCGATCTGTTCGACCTGAAAGTCCCCGGCAATATTTATACCCGCATCATGAATCCCACCAATGGGGTGCTGGAGGAACGCGTCGCGGCACTGGAAGGCGGCGTGGCCGCCCTGGCGGTTGCGTCGGGCATGGCCGCCATCACCTACGCCATCCAGACTATTGCACAGGCGGGCGACAACATCGTGTCGGTGGCCAAGCTGTATGGCGGCACCTACAATCTGTTCGCCCACACCTTTCCCCGCCAGGGTATCACGGTGAAGTTTGCCCCGCACGACGACGTGGCCGCGCTCGAAGCCCTGATCGACGACAAGACCAAGGCCGTGTTTTGCGAAACCATAGGCAATCCGGCGGGCAATATCATCGACATCCAGGCCCTGGCCGACGCCGCGCACCGGCATGGCGTTCCCCTGATTGTCGATAACACGGTCGCCTCGCCCGCCCTATGCCGGCCATTCGAACACGGCGCCGACATCATTGTCCATGCCCTGACCAAGTATATGGGCGGGCACGGCACCACCATTGCCGGCGCCATTGTCGATTCCGGCAAATTCCCGTGGACCGAGCACAAAGAACGCTTCCCCATGCTGAATGAACCCGATCCTTCTTACCACGGCGTGGTCTACACAGAAGCGTTCGGGCCTGCCGCATTCATCGGCCGCTGCCGCGTCGTACCCTTGCGCAATACCGGCGCCGCGCTGTCCCCCTTCAACGCTTTTCTGGTGCTGCAGGGCATCGAGACCCTGTCCCTGCGCATGGACCGCCACACGGAAAACGCGCTCAAGGTTGCCCAATACCTGAAGCAGCACGACCAAGTCTCGTGGGTGCAGTATGCCGGCCTGGATGATCACCCCGAGCACGGCCTGGCGCAAAAATACCTGGGCGGCAAACCCGCCAGCATTCTGTCCTTCGGCATCAAGGGCGGGGCCGCCTCGGGCGCGCGTTTCATCGATGCGCTGCAGCTGATACTGCGGCTGGTGAACATCGGCGATGCCAAGTCGCTGGCTTGCCATCCCGCCTCGACCACCCACCGGCAACTCAGCCCCGACGAGCTCGCGGCCGCCGGCGTCGGCGAAGACATGGTGCGCCTGTCGATAGGGTTGGAGCACATCGACGACATCCTGGAAGACCTTGCTCAAGCACTTGAAGCCAGCAAGGCCTGAGCCCCACGAAAACAGAGCCCGGTAACGGGCTCTGTTTTGGGCATGGATGTCATTCCATTTCCAGATCAAGCGTGCCGTTGTCGGCTTCGCTTTGTCTTACGCTAGTAATGTCTGCGCTTCGCCTTCGCGTTCACGCTTGATATAGAAATGGAATCAGCGCGTCAAGATCAAAGTTTGCCCAGCATGCCGGACAAGCTTCCCAAAAGTTTGCTGTTCTGGCCTGGTTGCAAGCTGGCTTCGCCATCGGGCGTTGCCTGGTCGACCAGCTTGGGCAGCATGGCCGCCAGTGCGCTGAGCACCGAGCCGCTATCCTGTCCTGAACGCTGCGCGAGCTGACCGACTATGCCGTCGCCCAGTACAGATTGCAATTGACCGGGCGAAACGGCCTCGTTGGGACCAGTGCCGATCCATGACGCCACCAGGCCGCCCAAACCGGCTTCCTGGAATTTTTGTATTAAACCGGGCAAACCGCCGGGATAGTTATTGACCATCTCCATGAGTGCCGGCAGCAACCCAGCCTGGTCTTTCGCCTGGGGGTTGTCGCCACCCACGGCGGAAACAATAGAATCCAGCAATCCCATGTGTGCCTCCTTTTAATGTGATAGCGATGCAAGTCTAACGGATTTCGCTTCGCCCAATTGCAAATAACTGTCAGCAGTTCAGGTATAGTAACTGCCAGAAAATATGAACACCCTAGGTGGAGAAGCTTTATGCAAATAGGAATTCCACGTGAACGCCTCACGGGCGAAACACGCGTGGCCGCGACGCCGGAAACGGTCAAGAAGTATGTGGCGGCCAAACATACCGTCGTCGTCGAAACAGGGGCCGGCGCGCGCGCCCACTTCCCCGACGACGCCTACGTTCAAGCGGGGGCGCAAATCGTCGACGCCGCACAGGCCTTGGGCGCCGAACTCGTCCTGAAGGTGCGGGCGCCCGACGCCGGCGAACTCCCGCAAATGAAAAGCGGCGCGGTGCTCATCGGCATGCTCGATCCCTTCGATACCGACGGCATCGCGGCGCTCGCCAGTACGGGCCTGACCGCATTCGCGCTCGAGGCCGCACCGCGCATCACGCGCGCGCAAAGCCTGGACGTGCTGTCATCGCAGGCCAACCTGGCCGGCTACAAGGCCGTGCTGCTGGCGGCCAACCAGTACGGCCGGCTGATTCCCATGATGATGACCGCCGCCGGCACGCTCAAGGCGGCACGCGTGGTCGTGCTGGGCGCCGGCGTGGCGGGGCTGCAGGCCATTGCCACGGCCAAGCGCCTGGGTGCCGTGGTCGAGGCTTCCGATGTGCGCCCTGCTGCCAAAGAACAGATCGAATCACTGGGCGCAAAATTCATCGACGTGCCTTTTGAAACCGACGAAGAACGTGAAATCGCACAGGGTGTGGGCGGCTACGCCCGCCCCATGCCTGCCGCCTGGATGGCGCGCCAGGCCGCACTGGTGGCCGAGCGCTGCAAGCAGGCCGATATCGTCATCAGCACGGCGCTCATTCCGGGCCGTCCCGCCCCGCAGCTGATCAGCGCCGAAACCGTACAGGCCATGAAACCAGGCTCGGTCATCGTCGACCTGGCCGTCGAACGCGGCGGCAACTGCCCCCTGTCGGAAAAAGACCAGGTGGTGGAAAAGCACGGTGTCGCCCTGATCGGCTACAGCAACCTGCCTGCGCTGGTGCCGCACGACGCGTCCGCGCTGTATGCCCGCAATATCCTGGACTTCATGAAACTGATTGCCAACGCCGAAGGCGAGCTGGCCATTCAACAAGAAGACGAAATCGTTGCCGCCTGCCTGATGTGCAAGGACGGTACTGTGCTAAGGAGCGCCTGATGGAAGCAGTCAGCCCCACCCTGATCAACTTTATTATTTTCGTGCTGGCCGTCTACGTGGGCTTTCACGTCGTCTGGAACGTCACCCCGGCCCTGCACACGCCGCTCATGGCCGTCACCAACGCCATTTCGGCCATCGTCATCGTGGGCGCCATGCTGGCCGCCGCCCTGACCGAAAGCAGCCTGGCCCGCTATATGGGCGTTTTCGCGGTCGCTCTGGCCGCCGTCAACGTATTCGGTGGTTTCCTGGTCACTCGGCGCATGCTTGAAATGTTCAAAAAGAAAGAAAAGAAAACCAGCACAGGAGGCCAGGCATGATCTCCCACGATCTGGTAACCCTGTTTTATCTGATTGCCTCGGTATGTTTCATCCAGGCACTGAAGGGGCTCTCGCATCCCACGACATCGCGCCGCGGCAATGCCTTCGGCATGGCGGGCATGGCCATTGCCATCCTGACCACCGCCGCGCTTATCGTCAGCCTGGCCACCGACGGCATGGCCGGCATTGGGCTGGGCTGGGTCGTGCTGGGCCTGCTCATAGGCGGCAGCGTCGGCACCATCATGGCCAAAAAGGTCGAAATGACCAAAATGCCGGAACTGGTCGCCTTCATGCACAGCATGATAGGTCTGGCGGCGGTGGCCATTGCCGTTGCCATCGTGGCCGAACCCCATGCTTTCGGCATCACCCTGGCCGGCTCCCCCATTCCCGCGGGCAACCGTCTTGAACTGTTCATCGGCACTTTTGTCGGCGCCATTACTTTCTCGGGTTCGGTGATCGCATTCGGGAAGCTGTCGGGCAAATACAAGTTCCGCCTGTTCCAGGGCGCGCCCGTGGTATTCCGCGGCCAGCACATGGTCAATCTGCTGCTGGCCCTGGCCATGGTGGCCTGCGGCCTGTGGTTCATGGCCACCCAGGCCTGGCTGCCCTTCATCCTCATGACGGCGCTGGCCTTCGTGCTGGGCGTGCTCATCATCATCCCCATAGGCGGGGCCGACATGCCGGTGGTGGTATCCATGCTCAACAGCTATTCGGGCTGGGCGGCGGCGGGCATCGGCTTCTCGCTGAACAATCCCATGCTCATCATTGCCGGCTCGCTGGTGGGCTCGTCGGGGGCGATCCTGTCCTACATCATGTGCAAGGCCATGAACCGGTCGTTCTTCAATGTGATCCTGGGCGGATTCGGGGCCGAACCGGGCGCCGCCGCGTCGGGCGACCAGGTGCAGCGCAACGTCAAGTCGGGCAGCCCCGATGACGCCGCCTTCCTGATGAGCAACGCCGAATCGGTCACCATCGTGCCAGGCTACGGCCTGGCCGTTGCCCGCGCCCAGCATGCCTTGAAGGAGC
Organism: Pusillimonas sp.; assembly: GCA_049672825.1. Classification (GTDB taxonomy): domain Bacteria; phylum Pseudomonadota; class Gammaproteobacteria; order Burkholderiales; family Burkholderiaceae_B; genus Pusillimonas_C; species Pusillimonas_C harenae_A. Next base: position 48,530 of record JBATWU010000118.1, on the reverse strand, counting down.
TGGCCGAGAAACTCACCGCGAATGGCGTTACCGTCAAGTATGCCATCCATCCGGTGGCGGGCCGGATGCCGGGCCACATGAACGTGCTGCTGGCCGAGGCCGAGGTGCCTTACGACCAGGTCTTCGAAATGGACGACATCAACAGCGAGTTCGCGCAAACCGACGTCGTGCTGGTGCTGGGCGCCAACGACGTGGTCAACCCGGCCGCCAAGAACGACCCGCAATCGCCGATCGCGGGCATGCCCATCCTCGAGGCCTACAAGGCGCGCACCGTCATCGTCAACAAGCGGTCCATGGCGGCTGGCTATGCCGGCCTGGACAACGAGTTGTTCTACATGGACAAGACCATGATGGTGTTCGGAGACGCCAAGAAAGTCATCGAGGACATGGTGAAAGCGGTTGAGTAGGCCTGAGGTTTTCACGGCCGGGCAAACCGCCGGGCTGCTGGATTTTCCCGGCCTGGTCGCCAGTCTGGACCAGGCCGTGCGCGAGCATGCGGCTGGCGCAATCACCGCCCCCGAGCGCCAGGTTGTGCCTATGCCCCGGGGCGGTGTCATGCTATCGATGCCGGCCGCCGCCACCGATATCTGCATCCACAAGCTGGTCAATGTCGTGCCGGGCAATCGGGTCCGGCAATTGCCCACCATTCATGGCGTGGTGGCCGTCTACGACGGCGCCAGCGGGCAGGCGCTGTGCATACTGGACGGTCCCACAGTGACCGCGCGGCGCACCGCCGCAGTCACCATGCTGGGGCTGGCCACCTTTCTTCCAGGCAAGCCGCAATGCGTGGCGCTGATCGGCACCGGCGCGCAGGCCGACGGCCACGTGCAGGCCCTGGCCGCGTTGCATCCGGGCCTGGCCGTCGCCGTGGTGGGCAGCAGCCTGGACAAGGCGCGGGGCTTCATCGACCGTCACCGGCAATTGCCTCTTGACCTGACGGCGAACGCCGCCGTGCCCGACCACGCCGAGGCCGTCATCACCCTGACCACCAGCGCCACACCAGTCTATACCGAGGCGGCACGGACGGGGCGGCTGGTGATCGGCGTGGGCGCATTCAAGCCGGAACTGGCCGAAATCGCTCCTTCCACCCTGCTTGCCAGCCAGGTATTTGTCGACGATCTCGAGGGGTCGCGCCACGAAGCCGGCGACCTGATACAGGCGGGTGCCGACTGGGGGCAAGTCCGCACATTGGCATCGGCCCTGATCGCTGGCGCGCGCTTCGATGCCCCCATCGTCTTCAAGACCGTGGGCTGCGCGGCATGGGATCTTGCAGCGGCGCGATGCGTCCTGCCCAAAATAAAATAGAATAGACGCATACCAAGAACGGTGGCCATGATGGGCTCCGGAGCACGGCGCAGGCGAATTTTCCGCAGCGCCGCCGGACGGCATGGCAACCCTGGACACGGAGACAATATGACCGATGTACCGCTGCTACGGTGCTTCGTTGACGGCCAATGGCTTGAAACGCCGCGCCGGTTTTCCAATATCAACCCCGTCAATGGACAACTGGTCAGCCAGGTGTGCGAGGCCGACGCGGCAACCGTGCAACGTGCGGTGCAGGCCGCAAACCGCGCCTCGCAAGACACCTGGAAACACCTGAACATCAACGAACGCGCCGCCCTGCTCCATGGCATAGCCGATGGCATCGCGCGGCGCTTCGATGACTTCGTCCAGGCCGAGGTCATGGATACCGGCCGGCCCGTCCACCAGGCCCGCAGCCTGGATGTGGCGCGCGGCATCGCCAATTTCCGCAGCTTTGCCGATCTCATCAAAACCGGCTCCAGCGATATGTTCGAGGGCATCGCTCCCGATGGCGCCAAGGTCATCAACTACATCACGCGCAAGCCTTTGGGCACCGTCGGGATCATTTCCCCCTGGAACTTGCCGCTATTGCTGCTTACCTGGAAAGTCGCGCCCGCATTGGCCATGGGCAATTGCGTTGTCGCCAAGCCATCTGAAGAAACCCCTTCTTCCGCAACGCTGCTGGCCGAAGTGATCCAGGCGGCCGGGCTGCCTCACGGCGTGTTCAATCTGGTGCATGGCTTCGGTCCCGATTCCGCCGGCGAATACCTGAGCACCAACCCCGACATCGCGGCGATCACGTTCACCGGCGAATCCCGCACCGGCACCACCATCATGAAGGCGGCCGCCGAGGGGGTCAAAGAGGTGTCCTTCGAGCTGGGCGGCAAGAATGCCGCCGTCGTCTTCGCCGATGCCGACTTCGACGCCGCCATCACCGGCGTCATGCGTTCCAGCTTCACCAACTCCGGGCAGGTCTGCCTGTGCTCCGAGCGTGTCTATATCGAGCGCCCCCTGTTCAAGCGTTTCGTGGCCGAACTCAAGCGCCGCTGCGAGCAGCTGGTCGTTGGCTACCCGGACGCCCCCAATGTGGACATGGGGCCGCTGATTTCACACCAGCATCGCGACAAGGTCCTGTCCTACTACCAGCTGGCGCGCGAAGAAGGCGCCACCATCGTGGCCGGCGGCGGCGTGCCGGTATTCGGCGACGAGCGCGACCAGGGCGCTTATGTGCAACCCACCATCCTGACGGGCCTGCCCGATACCGCCCGCTGCATGCGCGAGGAAATCTTCGGTCCAGTCTGCCACCTGTCCCCCTTCGATACCGAGGAAGAAGTCGTCAGGCGCGTCAATGACAGCGCCTACGGCCTGGCCGCCTGCGTCTGGACTACCCAACTGTCCAGGGCGCACCGCGTCGCCAGCCAGTTCGAAACCGGCATCGTCTGGGTCAATACCTGGTTCACGCGCGATCTGCGCACCCCCTTTGGCGGCACCAAGCTATCGGGACTGGGGCGCGAAGGCGGCCGCTACTCGCTGGATTTCTACTCCGAAATCAGTACCATCTGCATCAAGCTTTAACACATAAGGGCCAATCATGAGCACTCCCGGCACAGCACGCGTCGTCACCGGCAAAGCCAAGCCACGCGGCGCCTTTCCCCACATCAAACGCGCGGGGGATTTCCTGTTTGTTTCCGGCACCAGTTCGCGCCGCCCGGACAATAGTTTCGCGGGCGCGTCGGCCGACGCGATGGGCACGGTCAGCCTGGATATCCGTGTGCAGACACGCGCCGTGATCGAAAACATACGCGATATTCTCGCCAGCGAAGGCGCCGGACTCGAACACCTGGTCGAAGTCTCGGCCTTTCTGGTCAATATGAATGACTTCGGCGGCTACAACGAAGTCTATGGCGAATTCTTTTCGGCCGATGGCCCCACCCGCACCACAGTGGCCGTCCATCAGCTGCCCCACCCCCATTTACTGATAGAAATCAAGGCGATCGCCTACTTTCCCTTGCCCGCCTGAGCGCGACGCCAGCACACGCAACACTGATCCCCATGGCCACCCGGAGACTGATATGCTTACTTACGGCAAACCGTTCAATTTCGAGCGCTGGATCGATGAGCACGCCCATCTGCTCAAGCCGCCCGTAGGCAACCAGCAAGTCTGGCAGGACAGCGATTTTCTGATCACCGTCGTGGGCGGGCCAAACAGCCGGACCGACTACCATGACGATCCGCTGGAAGAATTCTTCTATCAGTTGCGCGGCAATGCCTTCCTGAATCTGTGGGTGGACGGCAAGCGGGAACGCGTCGACCTGAAGGAAGGCGATATCTTCCTGCTGCCGCCTCACGTCCGGCATTCCCCGCAGCGCCCCGAGACCGGCAGCGCCTGCCTGGTCATCGAACGCCAACGGCCCGAGGGGCTGAAAGATGGCTTCGAATGGTATTGCGAGGCGGACGATGGCTGCGGGCACCTGGTACACCGTGTTGAAACCCAGTTGCAGAGCATCGTCAGAGACCTGCCGCCCTTGTTCAACGCTTTTTATGAGTCCGAAGAAAAACGCCGCTGTCCGAACTGCGGCAAACTGCATCCGGGGAAATCCAAACAATGAAAAAAATCGACATGCATGCGCATTTCTTCCCGCCGGTCACACAGGCGCTGGCAGCCGGGCTCGACCCGGACAAAGCGCCCTGGCTGGCCATAGACAGCGACGGCGAAACCGGCCAGATCATGAAAGGCGCGCAGCCCTTCAGGCCGGTCTACCGGGCGTTGTGGGATCCGCAGCTGCGCCTGGAAGAAATGGACAAGCAGGGCATAGATCTGCAAATCGTCTGTGCCACCCCCATTATGTTCGGCTACGAATTTCCCGCCGCGCGCACGGCGTCGTGGGCGGAACGCATGAACGATCTGGCGCTGGAGCACTGCGCCGCCCATCCATCCAGGCTCAAGGCACTGGCGCAAGTTCCGCTGCAAGACCTTGACCTGGCTTGCCGCGAGGCGTCGCGGGCCAAAGCCAGCGGCCACCTCGGCGTGCAGATCGGCAACCATCTCGGCGGGCGCGACCTGGACGACGAGCACCTGGTGCAATTCCTGATCCATTGCGCCAACGGCGGCATTCCGGTATTGGCCCACCCCTGGGACATGATGACCGACGGCCGCATGAAAAAATGGATGCTTCCCTGGCTGGTAGCCATGCCGGCCGAAACTCAACTGGGTATTCTGTCGCTGATACTGTCGGGGGCCTTCGAGCGCATCCCCGCCAGCCTGAAGCTGTGCTTTGCGCATGGCGGCGGCAGCTTTGCGTTTCTGCTGGGCCGCGTCGACAACGCCTGGGAATATCGCGACATTGTGCGGCAGGACTGCCCCCGGCGCCCTTCCAGCTACACCAACCGCTTTTACGTGGACAGCGCCGTCTTCGACACGGGTGCATTGCGGCTGCTGGTCGATGTCATGGGCGCCGACCGCGTCATGCTGGGTTCCGACTACCCATTCCCTCTGGGCGAGCAGAACATAGGCAAGCTTGTCGCGGAAAGCCCCTGGCTGACCGGACCCGATAAACAGCGTATCAGCGCCGGCAATGCGCAGGAATTTTTCGGCCTTCAACCCACGGCTCCAGCAATGCTATAAACACACTTTGACACCGGCCGGCCGCTACGGCTACCTCCGCGGCGGCCGGCTTCATGGCTTACCAAGGACACACCATGGACCCCGATTTCTGGCTGACGCGCTGGCGCGACCAGCACACGCATTTTCATCAGCAACGCGTCACGCCGCTACTGCAAAAGTACTGGCCCACGCTTGATTTGCCCCAGGGCAGCCGCGTGCTGGTGCCCTTGTGCGGGAAATCGCTGGACATGATCTGGCTGGCGCAGCAAGGCCACCAGGTGCTCGGCATAGAGCTGGCGCAGCAGGCGGTCGAGCAATTCTTCAACGAAAACGATCTGCAGCCCAGCAAGCATGAAAGCCCCCTGGGCACCCACTACCGCAGCGGCAATATCGAACTGATCTGCGGCGATATTTTCGGCGTCGACGCGGCAACGCTGGCCACCTGCGCGGGAGCCTACGATCGCGCCGCCCTCGTGGCCCTGCCCGCCCACATGCGCCAGCGCTATGTCGCGCACGTATACGGCCAGTTGGCCAACCCATATCGCGGCCTGCTGCTGACGCTGGACTACGACCAGGACGAGATGGACGGACCGCCATTCTCGGTGAACGACACCGAGGTGCAGCAACTATATACGGGCCACAGCCGCGCCAGGCTGATCGACCGGCGCGGCATCCTCGACAAAGAGCCCAAGTTTGTCGAGCGTGGGCTGACCCATCTGGATACCCTGGTCTACCGGCTTGAAACTAACGCGTCATGAAATGCAAGGGCGCTAGCACCAACTGCGGGAACAGCACCAGCAGCAGCAGCACGGCCGATTGCGCAAGCAGGTAGGGCATGACGGCGCGGATGACCGGCTCCATGCGCACCTTGGCAACACCGCACACCACGTTCAGCACCGTCCCCACCGGCGGTGTGATCAGGCCAATGGCATTATTCATGATGAACAAGACGCCGAAGTACACCGGATCAATGCCCGCCATGCGCACCGCGGGCATCAGGACGGGGATAAGAATCAATATGGTCGGCGCAAAGTCCAGTACCGTGCCCACGACAAAGACCAGTCCCATAATCACCAGCATCAATAATATCGGGCTGTCTATCAGCGGCTGGAGTATGTCGGCAACCGCCATGGGAATGTTGGCCGCGGCGATCAGCCAGGCGGAAACCTGCGCGGCGGCAACCAGGAACATGACAATGGCGGACGTCTTCCCCGCCGCCAGCAGCAAGCTGTACAGATGCCGGAACTTGAGTTCCCCGTATACGACGAAACCCACGAACAGGGCATAAAAAACAGCCACCACCGCCGCTTCAGTGGGGGTGAAGTAGCCCCCTTTCAGGCCGCCCACCACAATCACCGGCATGAGCAGCGCCCAGAAGCCGGCACCGGTCGCCGCCCAACGCTGACGCGATGACATTTTCGCGCCACGCGGCATTTCATCGCGCTTGGCCTGAAAGGCCCAGGTGGCAACCAAGGCCAGCGCCATCAGCAGGCCGGGCACAATGCCCGCGATAAAAAGCTTGGTGATCGATATATTGCCCACCACTCCCAGCATCACAAAGCCAATGGAAGGTGGAATGATGGGGGCAATGATTCCGCCGGAGGCGATCAGCCCCGAGGCGCGGGGTACGTTGTAGCCGGCCGTCCGCATCATGGGGATCAGCAAGGCCGCAACCGCCGCGGTGTCGGCAATGGCCGAGCCCGAAAGCGACGCCATGATGACGCAGGCAAAAATTGCCACATAGCCCAGGCCACCCTTAAAATGCCCCACCCACGCTCCGGCGACATCGACAATGCGTCGGGAAATGCCCCCGGCATTCATCAGCTCGCCGGCCAGGACAAAAAAGGGAATAGCGATCAAGGGAAAGCTATCGGCGCCGGACAGCATGTTCTGCGCCATGATTTGCGCATCGAAAAAATCCATGTACCACATCATGGCCATACTGCAGGCCATCAACGCAAAGGCAATAGGCACGCCGAGCGCCATGGCGGCCAGCAACGAGACAACGAAAACGGCAATCAGCATGTCGGTATCCCCGGGCCCTAGTCGATGTAGGCGGACGGGATCAGCTCGGCGGCAGAGATTCTGCCCGTCACCAGCCGCACGATATTGAACAGCACCAGCACCCCTATCGATGCCGCACAAAGGTATGCCGCCGAGTACACCACGCTCATTGAAATGCCAGTCACCAGCCCGGTGTTTGCAACATTGAGGGCGTGCTGCCTGATCAGACCCCACAGCAAGACTCCGCAACACGCCAGAATGACCAACTGCCCCATCAATACCGCCACGAAACGGGACCGGCCGGATAAGTGCCTGACCAGCATATCCACACCCAGATGCCCACCCTCGCGCATGGCGACAATGGCACCCAGGAAGGTCAGCCAGATGAACATGAAGCGCGACAGTTCTTCAGCAATATTGATACCGGAATTGAAGAAATGGCGCAGGATCACGTTGCCGAACACCATCAGGCACATGGCGGCCAGGCATATCACCATGACGAGTTCCAGCGCCTTGAAATACCAGCCTGTCAGTTTTTTCATATTGGGCATCCTGGTCATTGTTCCGTTGAGGTTGAAGGCGGTTTGCGCGGCGAGCCGTCACAAGGAAAATATCTTGCCCGGATTCATGAGATTCCGAGGGTCCAGCGATTGCTTGATGCGTCGCATCACCTCCACCGACGCATCGCCCAGCTCGTCGACCAGGAAGGCTTGCTTGTGCAGCCCTATGCCGTGTTCGCCCGTGCAGGTGCCGTCCATGCCCAGCGCGCGCGCCACCAGACGCGCATTCAGGGCTTCGGCCAGATCGATCTCGTCGCTGGCGCTTCCATCGACCAGCATCTGCACATGAAAGTTGCCGTCGCCCACATGGCCCACCACGGGCGCTATTATCCCCGACTGCCGCAGGTCTTCGACGGTTTCATTGACACAATCGGCCAGGCGGGAAATGGGCACGCAGACATCGGTAACAATAGAGCGCGCGCCCGGACGCAGTTGCAAGGCCGCAAAATAGACGTTATGGCGCGCTTCCCAGAGCTTGCTGCGCGCTTCGGGGCTGCTGGACCACGAAAACTCCGCCGCGCCCAGCTCCTGCGAAATATCCTGCACCAGCGTGATCTGCTCAGTCAGGCCCGACTCGCTGCCATGGAACTCGAAGAACAAATGAGGCTGCTCGGGCAGGCCCGTCTTGCTGTACAGATTCAGCGCTTTGATGGCGACAGGATCAACGAACTCGCAACGCGCCACGGGCACGCCCAGTTGAATGATCTGAACGACCGCCTTGACGGCCGCATCGATATCCGGAAAAGCGCATACCGCGGCCATGGTGCTTTCGGGCAAAGGGTGCAACCTGACTGTGGCCTCTACCACGACGCCCAGCGTACCTTCCGATCCCACGAACAGATGGGTCAAATCGTAGCCCGCCGCCGATTTCCGGGCGCGCCGCCCTGTTGTAATGATGTCGCCGCTGGCCGTGACCACCGTCAGGTTCACGACATTCTCGCGCATCGTACCGTAGCGCACCGCGTTCGTGCCCGAGGCTCTCGTGGCGCACATCCCGCCAAAACTGGCATCTGCCCCGGGGTCGACGGGAAAGAACAAACCGGTGTCGCGCAAGACGGCATTCAGCGCCTTGCGGGTAACGCCGGGCTGCACGGTAGCGGTCTGGTCTTCCGGGTGGACGGCGATCACGGCATCCATCTGCTGCAGATTCAAGGTAAGGCCGCCGTGAACCGCCAGCGTATGGCCTTCCAGCGACGAGCCCGCGCCGTAGGGAATGATGGGAATGCCGAACTGTGTGCACAAGCGGACGATATCCACTACCTCTTGGGTATTGCGCGCATAAGCCACGGCATCGGGCGGCATGGCGGCAAAGATCGACTCGTCACGCCCATGGTGCTCGCGCACCGCGGCACTGGTGGAAAACCGTGAGCCCAGCATCTGGCCGAGCCGGCCGGTGAACCCGGCCGGTAATTTGCACTGCTGTGTCATGACTTACTTTCCTGCGCGCGCCGCCGCGATTTCGGTGCGTACCAGCGTCATGAACTCGGGACCGATCTTATCCAGATGCGGAGCGATCGCCGGCGGCACAAGATCGCGGATCTTCTGCAGATCATCGTCAGAGAAACGTGTCACCTGCATGCCTTCGTCTTTCATATGCTGCAGGGCGACGTCAACCTCGGACGCGGTAAGCTCCCGCTGGAAGACGGTTGCATTCTTGGCGGCGGCCGTCATGAGCGTCTGTTCTTCCTGCGACAGGCCATCCCAGAACTTCTTGGACACCGCGAAGATCAGGGGAGAATAAACGTGGCCCGACAAAGTCATGTACTTCTGCACCTCGTAGAAGCGCTGCGTGTTCATCAGCACGATGGGGTTTTCCTGCCCATCGAAAGCTTTGGTTTCCAGCGCGACGAACAGCTCGGACCACGCCAATGGCGACGCATTGGCGCCCAGCGCCTTGAACGCATCGAGCGTCAAAGGATTGGGTTGCGTGCGCAGCTTGAGCCCTTCAAGATCCGCCAGGGTATTCACGGGACGGCGTGAGTTGGTGATATGCCGGAATCCGTTCTCCCACCAGCCCAGCACGTGCAGGCCCACGGCACTGAGTTTTTCGTTCAGGTAGTCACCGACGGCGCCATCGAAGACCGTATGCGCTTCGGCTTCCGACTCAAACAGAAAGGGGACGTCCTGAAAACCCAGCTCCTTGACCTGGCCCAGCATGGCCAGGGCGCTGCCCGTGTAGAACTCCTGCACGCCTCCCTGCAGGGCGCCCAGCATCTGCGGGTCCGGCCCCAGTGCCTGATTGGCGATCACCGTGATTTTCATTTTTCCGTTGGTGGCCTGGCTCATTTCAGCGGCGAACTTCTTGGCCGCCTCGCCCGCCGGATGGTTATCGGCCATGCCATGGCCAAAACGGGCGTTGTAGGCCTTGAACTCCTGGGCCTGGATGCTGCCAACGGCCGTTACGCCCGCCATGGCCACGAAAGCGGTCACGGCAAAGATGCGCTTGATTTTCATTGTTGTCTCCTTGGGATAATCATTATTGGAATGTTGCTGCCTGTCAGGCGGCGCTCGCTTGCTGGACCCGGTTTCTCAGCAGGCCGATACCTTCTATTTCCACTTCGCAAACATCTCCGGGCTTCATGTACAAACGTGGATCGCGGGCGTGTCCGATGCCCGATGGTGTACCCGCAACGATTACATCGCCCGCCTCGAGCGTCATGGCCTCGCTGATTGTGACGATGAGCGACTCGACATCGAATACCATCTCCGACGTGTTGGCCGACTGCACAGTCTGGCCGTTCAACCGGGTTTCCAGCTGGAGGCCCCGTGCGCCGGGCGGCAATTCGTCGGCAGTGACCAGCCAGGGTCCGAAGGCCCCCGTGCCGTCGAAGTTCTTGCCCATCATCCATTGCGGCGACTTGAACTGATATTCACGCACGCTGCCGTCATTGAATACCGAATAGGCCAGGACATGATCCAGCGCCTGCGCGCGGGCGATATTTTTTCCCGACTTGCCGATAATGACCGCCAACTCGCCTTCGTAGTCCAGGGTATCCGACAGCGCCGAATGCAGCATCGGTGCATCGTGCGCGATCACGCTGGTGGTGAATCTTGAAAACAGAGTCGGATAGGTGGGCTGCTGAAAGCCGCTTTCGGCCGAATGATCCGTATAGTTCAACCCGACGCAAATGATTTTCGCCGGATGACCGACAGGCGGCAGAAGCCGGACGGCGTCGAGGTCCAGGGATGGCTGCTGCCGCATCACGCCCGCCGCCTCGGCCAGCGCATCCGGCCCCTTCCGTATTTGCATATCCACCGAGCCTGGATACCGATCGTTCGCTTCCGTGCATCCATGCCACAAACCCGTCGTTGTATTGCAGACGGCCCACCCTTCACGGCCATCAGCCAAATAACGGAAAACCTTCATCTTGATACCTCCTCCCTATGTAGATGGAAGGACTATAGCATCAATTATCTATTAATCAATCAAAAATATATTATTTACGGATTAGAATAAACCCGTATAAAATATAGATTCCATGCATACATCTCAAAAACTGACTCAGGCTGAAACGGTGCGTCACCTGATACGCGCCGAAATACTGGACGGGCGCCTGACGCCCGGCGCCAAGCTGAACATCAAGTCGCTGGAAAGCAGGCTGGGCGTCAGCCTGGGCGCCATCCGCGAAGCGCTTTCGCGCCTCAGCGCCGAGGGCATGGTCACAGCGGAAGCCCACCGAGGCTACCGCGTCAGCACAGTCAGTGCTGAAGAACTCCTGGACCTGACCAAAACACGCATCGAAATCGAATCGCTGTGCCTCAGGCAGGCGATACAAAATGGGGATGTCGAATGGGAAACCCGAATCGTCGGCGCGGCGCATCGCATGGAGCGGCTGCAGCACTCCGCCTCTGATCCCGAAGCCAGGGTCACCGACAACTGGCTTCAGGCGCACGGAGAGTTTCACGAGGCGCTCGTCAGCGCATGTCCCAGCGCCTGGCTGCACAGAATGCGCACGCTGCTGTACGAACAAAGTGAACGGTATCGCAGGCTTTCCGTGCCGCTGGATACCGACCACAGGGATGTGCGTGAAGAGCACCGGCGCCTGATGGACGCCGTGTTGCGCCGCGATGAAGCCACCGCCCTGCGGGAGCTCGAACAACACCTTCTGGCCACGGCGCAAATTATTCTGCGCTCGCCATTGCTGCAATCAAGCCGGCCGGACCAGGCTGAAGCGCTGGCCAAGCAAGCTTAGTGTGCTGTAGAAACGTTCGACCGGACTGTTGCTGCCGATCTACCGACCCCGTTCCTGGAGTCGGGCATCCTTGTCTTGCAGCTTGTGGGCCGCAATCTGGGCCACCCGCTGGACATGTGCCCGGGATGCCTGTTCGGCGGCGTCGGGATCGCGCTGCCGCAAGGCCCGAAGAATATCCTCCATCTCGCCTGCGGCTTCCTGGCCGCGCCCCGCCGAGCTGATGGTTACGGCGCGCAGCCGGTTGATACGCGCATTCAGCGACTGCACCACATCCCAGGCAACAGTCAGCCCGCCGCCTTCGAACATCAAACTGTAGAAAGCAGTGGTGTGCTTCAGGACATCCTGGAAGTTTCCGGTCTTGAATGCCGCCTGGATACGATGATTGATATTGGCCAGCTCCGCTATGATCTCGTCGGACGCCTTCTGGGCGCACAAGCGGGCGGCATGACCCTCGAGAAGGCCGCGGATTTCGTATATTTGCGCCGCCTGGCCGGCATCCAGTACGGCGACAACCGGCCCCTGGTGCGTACCCGACTCAACCAATCCTTCGGTTTCGAGGTGACGCAACACTTCCCGCACAATGGTGCGACTGACATCCAGCTGTTCGCACAACGTACGTTCGACCAGGCGATCCCCCGGATTGAAGTAGCCGGTCAGAATGGCCTCACGCATTTTTTCCAGCGTCAGTTCCCGTAGCGTTTTAGGATTACGGGCCACCTTCAAAGTGCCTATCGAATGAGCGACCATTTTTCTGTATTGCTTTCCTGGTAAAGAGATTTTCCCCGGATGTCCTTGCATCGACCGCCCCGCCCTGCCGTGTCGGCGCGATGCTGCTTCCAGCAAGGCTTTATACCATTATGCGTCACGCATCACTACAAGAAGCGGCCTGGCGCCCTACCGGCTTGCCCTCCAGAAACAGGCTCAGACGCTGATTGACTTCGGATGCCGACGTCACGGTCATCATGTGGCGTGCGTTCTTCAGCACGTCGAATGTCGAGTTCGGCGTCCGATCCGCCATGGCTTTCGACATGGACGGCGTCGAGTTGGGATCGAGCTCCCCGGTCATGAACAACGCGGGCATGGCCAAGGTCTTCAGGGCTTCGGCATGCACGGCATCCGACTCCGCAAATAGCTGATAGCTGCGCTGATAGCCCGTCGGATCGACCCGCCTCATGATGCCTATGATGTCGTTGGCAGCCAATACGTGCTCAGGCGGTATGGGCTGGCCAAACCATCGCGCTATGGTCGCATCGAGGGTCGATGCCACACCGGCTGTTTTCAAGAGCAGGGCGCGTTGCCGGACCGCCTCTTGCTGAGCCGCGCTGCGCATGAAAACGGCATTGAGCGCCGCCACGCGGCGCACCCGGGCGGGAAACCGGATGGCGAATTCCAGCGCCACCAGCGCGCCCATTGAATGCCCCGCCACCGCGGCAGTGTCAATATCAAGCTGATCCAGCAGATGCTGGAGCTGGGCGGCATAATCGGCCAGAACGACATCCTCGGAAGGCGTGCGGCTGCCGCCGTGACCCAGCATATCGTAGGTAATGACCTGGTAGCGATCCGACAAGGCGTGAAGTTGAGGAAGCCAGATGCGCTGTTCCATCCCTACGCCGTGGATCAGGACCAGCGGCTCGCCACGACCATATACGCTGTATTGCGTGCCGTCGATCCGGCCGGTTTGTATCGCGGCAGGTTCAGGCAATTCACACTTGCTCATTGCTGCCCAGTTCCTTCAAGTCCTGGTATCGGTCGCCGATCCGGTGATGCGGCCGTCCGCCTATCGATGCGCCCAGCGCCACCACGATTTCATCGGGCGCGGGCGCATCGTTGATGGCAAACTGCAAGGTCAAATAATGTGATCGCATGCCTTCATCGCCCTTGTGCATCATGGGAATGGCAATAGAGCAGTTGGGGCCGCCACGCACATTCGTGAAGCTCAGGTAGCTTTTCGCGCTGACCGCCTTGCGGAAATAGTTCCCGAAGCGCAGCGTGTGTATCAGTGCCGAGGCATGCTCCACTTCTCCGGAAGTGCCCACCACTGCCGCCTTCCCGTAGCCTTCCACCGCGTCGCCCGACCCCGCCATGCGAAGTATTTCGGCCGTGAGCCGTTCACCCAGGATCGGCGCAATCGCATGGATCTGCGGCTTCAGATCTTCCACGAAGCCTTGTCCGGCCCATGGGTTGCGCACAACGGCGGCAACGCCAAACATCTTCAAAGGCTGCGGCGCGGCTTTGCCCCCTTCTATCAATGTTTCCTCGAAATAAGTCACTATCTTGCGGATGCCCGTACTCATTGCTTCTTTCCTTAGTATGTTAGATACCGGCTGACTGCGGCCGCCTTCCTGCGTCCACAGCCCGGCCGGGCGCCTTATTCAACCGATATCTTTGCCGTCTCGACAACAGCGCGATATTTTTCGACCTCTTGTGCCATAAAGTCGCGCAGCACATCGGCCGACTCGCCCGATGCGCTGACGCCTTGCTGGGCAAGCCGTTCGCGGATGCCGGAGTCTTGCAGCACCTGCTGCGCCGCTGCCTGAATCTTTTGCTGGATGTCGTCCGGCGTACCCTGAGGAACGAAAAGGCCAAACCAGACCCCAAGATCAAAGCCCTCCAGCTCGGGATTCTGACCCAGCGCGGGCAGATCGGGGGCCAGTTCGGACGGCGTGGCGCTGGTCACGCCAAACGCCTTGATCTTGCCCGACGTGATGTGCGGTTTCGCCGCCGTCAGCGTGGAAACGCTGACATCGACCTGGCCACCCATCAGATCGACCAGGGCGGGTGCGGCACCGCGATAGGGAACATGGGCCATCGAGATATCCGCTTTCATGTTCAAGAGCTCGCCCGCCACATGCATGGGCGTTCCATTTCCCGCCGAAGCAAAATTCAGTGCGCCGCGCTCTTTTCGGGCAAGCGCCAGCAAGTCGGATATCGAATCGGCGGGGAGGTCGGGCCTGCCGACCAGCACCATGGGGCCGGTTCCCACGAACACGACCGGCGACAGATCGGTCAGGCCGTCATAGGCGATCTTGGGATTGATCAGTTTATTGATCAGTATCTCGGAGCCTGAACCCAGCAAAATGGTATAGCCATCGGCACTTGAACGGACGGCCTTCTGGGTGCCCAGCACGCCGCCGGCGCCTGAGAGATTCTCGATCACGATAGATTGCCCCAGCACATCGCCCAGCATGGGAGAAATCGTGCGGGCAATCGTATCGGAACTCCCGCCCGGCGCGAACGGCACCACCAGGGTAATCGGCTTATCGGGGTAGGCGAGCGCCGACGTTGCGCCCAGCGCCAGCGTGGCGGAGACCAAAGCACAGCGGAACCAGCGGGCGCACCGGCTCGCAGCCGCCCTGCCGGCATGGGAATAATTGGATCGGTTTGCTTGCATAGGAGCTCCTCTCTTTGCAGACTGCTATTCGCGGGAATGAATTAGGTATTATGGTATACCATAATCCAGAAAAATAAAAAAAGCCTGCTATCCATGGCTCTCTCTCTCGCCTTCCCGGCAAGGCGGCGACGCCACTGGCCATAGCGTGAGATCAACTGGCTTCGCCGGACTTCTGCTCGAACTGCGCCTTGAGCATCTCGTAGATGGCCAGGGTCAGAGGGCTGATGGTGTCTGGGCGCGTCCAGAGTGTGTAAGTCACCGACGGCAGCGGGGGAAGGCCTTCGGCATCGCCCAATACCCGCATGTCGGGGCCAAGAAACTCCAAGCTGCGGGCCGTGACGCCCAGGCCGGCACGCACCGCCGCCTTGATTCCAACCAGCGTAGGCGCCAGATAATTGATGTGCCAGGTCCGCTGTGTATGGCTCAATGCTTCAAGCGCTATCCTGCGGAAGATGCTCAGCTCATCCGCCAGAATCAAGGGCAAAGGCACTCGCCTGTTATAGACGAAGTCAGCGGCGCAAATCCACGCGGTGGGAGAGGTCCTCAAGGCAAACCCGCGCAAATCGGAGGCCTGCCGCGTGGAGATCGTCAGGTCGATATCACCTGATGCCAGGGCGTCCATCAGGAAAGGGCTGCGGTCCACGCGTATTTCAAGACGGACGCGCGGCGCATGGCGGGCGATATGCGTCAGTACCGGGGGCAGAATGGTGTCCGCCACGTCCAGCGGCGCGCCAAGGCGGATTTCCCCCTCGACCTGCTTGCGGCCAATGCTGCGGACGGCCTCATCGTTGATGGCCAGCAGCCTGCGGGCATAGTCCGCCAATTGTTGCCCCTGGGGGGTCAGCACTCTGTTGCGCCCTTTTTTCTGGAACAGTGGGCAGCCCATTTGCGATTCCAGGCGTTGCATTTGCTGTGTGACGGCGGACTGGGTTCGGAACAGGGTGTCCGCAGCGCCCGAAAATGTATTAGTTTTCTCAATGGTTATCAGCGTTCGGAGCAGGTCGAGGTCTAAATTTTGCATAGGGTTTTCCCTTGCTTGCAATCATCGGGAAAGCTCGTTTCCATAGACAATCAATAAGATCTACTTATATATATCTTATAACAATTAATTTGTGGCCGTAAGCATCCCACTTCTATAGTTCCTTAATACATACGGAGAAAATCATGCAAGAACCCAGTACAAAGCAATCAGCAGTCGCTCATTTCATCGGTGTGGCAAAGCAATACGGCGGGGCGGATGTGAGCCGCGAGGGTCTCGACGTCATCAAAGAAGCGCTGGTGGATCTGGCGTCGCAAAAGGACTGGTGGCGCAACGAAGACTATCCGGCGCCGGAAGGCGATGAGCTTCAGGCACGCTATTTGATCCATCAAGAACCGGACAGCACCTATGCCCTGTACCTGAACGTGATGAAGCCAGGCAAGAAAATCGTTCCTCACAACCACACGACTTGGGCTTGTATCGCGGCGGTCGAAGGGACCGAAAGCAATTATCTGTACACACGCACGGACGACGGCAGCAAACCTGGGCACGCGACGCTCAAGGAAACCGGAATGCAGCCGGTGGGCCCGGGCCAAGGCATTGCGCTGATGGCCGACGACATCCATGCGGTGCGCATTGAAGATGACAGCATCCGCCACCTTCACATGTATGGCCTAGCACTGGAAAAACTCGATCGGCGCGTAGCTTTCGACCTTGAGAACGGCACATGCAAGATCATGGATGTTGGTGTCAAAACGCGGGGGAGCGGGACTTGAGGCGCGAGGACTCGCAATCCACCCTGCTGACGCGCCTTGGGCGCCCCAGCCATGGCTGGGCCAATACGCCTATTGTGAAGGGCAGCACTTATCTGTTCGAGAATCTCGCGCAATGGCGCGCGGCGCGAGAACAGCGAGAGGCCGGACGTGTTCTGTCTTATGGCGCACGCGGCAACGAGACGGTTTTTGCGCTGGAGGATGCCATCACCGCCCTGGAAGGAGGACATCGCAGCAAACTGTTTCCCACGGGGCTTGCCGCCATTGCGGCAACGTTTCTGGCCTACCTCAAGGCCGGCGACCACGTACTGATTTCAGAGGGCGTCTATCAGCCGGCCCGCCAGCTGTGCGAGACTCAGTTGTCCAATTACGGCATGAGCTTCAGTTTTTTCGACCCGCGTGACCCAGACTGGCAGAAGGCCTTGAAGCCTGAAACCAGAATGGTTTACGTGGAGTCACCCGGATCGCTTCTGTATGACATGCTTGATCTGCCGGCGATGGCCCGGGTCTGCCGTCCAAAAAACATTCTGCTGTGCGCGGACAACACCTGGGGCTCGTCGCTGATCTATCGACCGCTGGAACTGGGCTGCGACGTATCCATCGTAGCCGCCACAAAGTATCTGAGCGGCCATTCCGACGTCATGATGGGGTCGGTAACCACCCGGAAGGCATGCTTTCCGGAACTGGACAAGCTCAGCATCAACCTGGGCCAAACCGTCTCGGCGGATGATGCGTTTCTTGTCTTGCGGGGCATCCGCAGCCTGGAACTACGCTTGCAGCGCCACGCGCAGAACGCGCTGGCCATCGCCTCCTGGCTGGTATCGCAGCCGGCGATCAGAACCGTTTTCCACCCGGCGCTGGGCAGCGATCCCAACCATGCCCTGTGGCAACGCGACGCACATGGCAGCAATGGGCTGGTGACGATTGAATTCGACCCACGCTTGAGCGTTGACAGCATCGAGCAAGCCATAGGCTGCTTGCGGCTTTTTGGGATCGGCGCGTCATGGGGCGGATACGAGAGCCTGGCCCTGCCGGTGGATGTTACACGCACCCGTTATCGGAATGCGGCGGTGGCGCCAGGCTACCTGCTTCGCCTTCATATCGGACTGGAAGACGTGCAGGACCTCAAGAACGATCTGGAAAAACTACTGGGCGCCCTGCCCCGTGCAACTGAGTGATTGGAGCATGACGAATTCAACCCCGCGCTACGTGGACTCCCGGCAGCTGAAAGACTGGATCCACGACCACGATGAAATTGCTTTGCTGGATGTCCGTGAGCACGGGCAGTTTGGCGAAGACCATCTGTTTTTTGCCGTCTCGCTGCCATACAGCGAGCTGGAGCTGCATATCCGCCGCCTGGTGCCCCGTTCAGGAACCAGGCTGGCGCTCTACGGCGATCAGGCAACGGAGCACGCCGTGCGGGCATCGGCCCGCGCCCTGGAACGCCTTGGCTATCACGACGTTTATATGCTGAACGGCGGAATCGAGGCCTGGAAAGCGGCCGGCTACGCGACTTTCGCTGGTGTGAACCTGCCCAGCAAGACTTTTGGCGAAATCGCGGAGCACGTATACGGCACACCGCATATTTCCGCCATCGCCTTGCATGCGCTGCTGAGCGAGGGCAAGGAGAAGATCCTGGTCGTGGATGGCCGTCCGATTCCGGAATACCAGAAAATGAATATACCGGGCGCCATTTGCTGCCCCAACGGCGAGCTTGCCTTGCGCATCGATGAACTGGCGCCTGATCCCGACACGACTATTGTCGTGAATTGCGCAGGCCGCACCCGCAGCATTATTGGCGCACAGACATTGATCAATCTGGGGATTCCCAATAAGGTCTATGCCCTGGAGAACGGAACGCAAGGTTGGTATCTTGCAGACCTGCCGCTGGAACATCAATCAAATCGCCTTTACCCCCAGGACATCGCCACGCAGGACCAGGACGCGTTGCGCAGGCGCTCCCAGGCATTGAGCCGTCGTTTTGAAATCCCGGTGGTCGACGCCGCCACGGTGGAGCGCTGGCTCCAGGACGCGACGCGCTCTGTATTCCTGTGCGATGTGCGCACAGACGAGGAGCACGCCCGGTCAGGCCTGCCAGGCATTGTTCAGCATACGCCAGGCGGGCAATTGATACAGGCAACCGACCAGTACGTTGGCGTGCGCAAGGCAAGCATCGTCCTGTGCGACATCGACGGAATCCGGGCCCCTGTCGTCGCCAGTTGGCTCAAACAGCTGGGATGGCAAGTTTTCCTTTTGCAGGACGCCCAAAATCTGCAATACACGCCTGCGCCGCCGCGTTACGAACCCGCCCTCAGGCATACGCAGGAGCTTCAGTACATGCAATTGCAGGATTTCCTGGCCGCCCATCCCCAGGCCCTGCTGCTGGACGCTCGCCCCAGCCTGCAGTTTCGCAAGGCCAGCCTTCCCGGCGCCCGATGGATCATCCGCCCGAATGTCCCGGCCACGATTGCCTGGCACGCCGCCCACACGGTGGTTCTACTGGGCGCCGACAAAGACCGCTTGTCCCTGCTCGCTCTCGAGCTGGAAGACAACGGCGTTACAGACATACATGTCTGCGTGGTGGACGACAGCTTCCCCCAGGCGGCCGGCTGGCCGCCTGTATCGAATGATCATATGCCTGACGGGTCCTGCATCGATTACCTCTTTTTTGTGCATGATCGCCATGACGGCAACAAGGAGGCCGCAAGAAAATATCTGGAATGGGAAACCAATCTGGTCTCACAGATTGATGAGCGCGAACGCAATACATTTTTCATTGAAAACTGACCAAATCATAAGGAGACAAGCATGAAACGACAAATCATACAAACCCTGGCTTTATGCGCCGCCACACTCTCTCTCGGGTGGGGAAGCAGCGCGGCGGCGAACCGGCTGGACGACATCAAGGCCAGGGGCACCCTCATTTGCGGAACGCAGAACGCCAGCAGCCCCTATGGCTTCCAGGACCCCAACACTCGCCAGTACGTCGGCTACGACGTCGACGTCTGCATGGCCATAGGCAAGGAAATGGGCCTCAAGGTCGAGCACAAGCCGCTTTCCACGGAAGCCCGAATTCCAGAGGTGAGGCTGGATCGTGTGGACATGGTCGCCGGCTCGGTTGCCTGGCTGCCGCAACGCGCGGAGCAAGTGGACTTCAGCAAGCAGTACCTACAGGGCGCCATCAAGGTGCTGGTCAAGGACGATGCCGGAATTGCGTCGTTGAAGGACCTGGCCGGCAAGAAGGTCTGCGCCTCATCGGGGTCCAGTTCCGCGGCAATTGCGGAAAAAGTGTTATCGGATGCCCAGGTACTCACGTTCCAGACTATTTCGCAGTGCTACCTGGGCCTGCAAAGCGGCAAGGTCGAGGCCATGACGGCGGGCGAACTGGTGTTACGCCGCTTCCTGAACGACGCCGAGAAGGCCGGCACACCCATGAAGCTGCTGGACGAGCCCACCTACACCGAGCACATTGGAATCATCATCAAGAAAGATCAGCCCGAACTGCTGGCTGCGATCAATGCCGCGATCGAGTCGCTGGATAAGTCAGGAGAGCTGACCCAGATCTTTGACAAGTGGATGGGACCGCAGTCCATCTACAAGATGACCCGCAACTTCGCTGTCGAGGATGTTGCGGCGGCTTCCAAAAAAGACGCTTCCAAGTAGCTGTTGAACTAAGGAACAGGGCGCACGCCGCCCTGGCATTACTGCATGGATATTTCTTTCGCACTGCTGTCGGACCCGGAAATACTGCGGATGATAGGCAAGGGGACCATGATCACGCTGAGGCTTTTTGCCGGTGCGTTGTTATGCGGCTTTGCACTGGCTCTTATCCTGTCGGGCATCAATCTCATACCGTCCCGCATCATACGCGGCATGGTTGCCCTGTACGTCGAATACCACCGGAATGTTCCCACGGTGGTGCAAATCATGGTGTGGTATTTCGGCATGCCGGAGATACTTCCCGAATCCATCCGCGTATGGGTCAATCAAGGCAACACGGAATTTTCGTTTGCTCTGGTGGCCTTGTCCCTCAATGTCAGCGCTTATTACTACGAAGACTTGCGCTCAGGCATCCGGGCCATTGTTTCCACACAGATCGAAGCCGCGAGGTCCGTTGGCCTGGGAGCGGGGCAGGCGTTGATTTACATCGTATTGCCGCAGGCGATTCGATATGCCGTCCCTCCCCTCATCAACCGCTCCATCATCCTGTTCAAAGATACCAGCCTGGCCATGGTGATCGGCGTTACAGAGCTGACCTATCAGACAAAAAAGATTGAAAACATTACTTTCCAGACATTTGAGATTTTCCTGGCCTGCACCTTGATCTACTTATGCCTGTCGCTTTTGATTGCCATGCTCGGAGCCCAACTGGCAAGAAGGTACCCACCCGATTTCAAGGTGCCATCGTGATCGATTTTCTGCATACCTATGGCCTGATGTTCCTGGTCGGCTCCTGGCCCAACGGACCCATTGGCGGCTTTGCCGGCACGATAATCCTGGCGGCCCTTGGATTGGCCGGCGCCTTCCCTTTCGCCCTGCTGGTCGGAATTGCGCGCACGGGCGGCGGCATTGCACGGCTAGCCTCCACACTATGGGTTTATACGTTCAGATCGATTCCCTTGATCATGATCGTGTTCTGGGCGTATTTCCTCTTGCCTGTTTTCTTGGGAACGGAACTGCCGCCATTCTGGATTGCATTGACGGCCATCATTGTTTACGAATCAGCATTCCTGGCCGAGATCATCCGGGCGGGCATCCAGTCTGTTCCGGAAGGACAGGTTGAAGCATCAAGAGCGGTAGGGCTGAGCAAAACACAAACGCTGGCGAGTGTTGTGCTTCCCCAGGCGCTCAGCAACATGATTCCCTCGCTGCTGAATCAGTTTGTGTCCACCATCAAGGCAACGTCCATTGTTTACATCATAGGCGTACAAGAGGCCGCATTTTCCGCCCAGCAGATCAACAGCATCGAGCTTACCGGCGCGCTTCGGACATACCTGATCCTCGCGCTGTTCTACTTCTTTCTATGCCTTTTGCTGTCCAAACTGGCCAAAATGCTGGAAAACCATTTGAAGAACAAGCAGATGGGCCTTATCGCCCAGGCGGCTTGACCGGAGACAAGGAAATGATCGAATTTGAAGGCGTGAGCAAGTGGTACAAGAAATACCAGGCGCTCAATAATATTTGCGGCAAGGTGCGCACTGGCGAAGTGCTGGTCGTGTGCGGACCCTCGGGCTCGGGCAAATCGACCATGATTCGAACCATCAACAGGCTGGAAGAAATCCAGACTGGCACGATACGGGTAAAGGGCGAAGACATCACCGACGAAAAGCTGGATATTAATCGTTTGCGCGCCGGCATTGGTTTCGTTTTCCAGCAATTCAACCTGTTCCCCCATTTATCAGTCAAAGACAATATCGCGCTCTCGCCGATCAAGGTAGGCGGCATGGCGCGCAAAGAAGCCTATGAGCTGGCAGGCGAGTTGCTGCATAAAGTTGGCCTGCATGAAAAGCTGAACGCCATGCCGGGCAATCTGTCCGGTGGCCAGCAGCAGCGGGTCGCCATCGCCCGGGCGCTGGCCCAGAACCCCACCCTGATTCTGTTTGATGAGCCCACCAGCGCGCTGGACCCGGAAATGGTGGGCGAAGTGCTGAACGTCATGAAAGCATTGGCGGCGGAGGGCATGACCATGGTTTGCGTCACGCACGAAATGAACTTCGCGCGCGAGGTGGCGGACCGAGTGTGGTTCATGGATCGAGGAGAAATTCTGGAGGACGCGCCGCCAGCGGAGTTTTTCGTGCACCCCCGGCACGAACGGGCCAAGAAGTTTTTGTCTGAAATCGTGCACTAGTGTTCTGTTTTGTTCAAAATCGCCAGTTCAGTGCAAGGTTTCCAGCCAGCGAACGATAGCCGGTGCGTAGAAACTGGCTCGAGATGCTGGCGCCAATGGCCAGCCTGTCGTTGCGCGCATAGTCCAGCCCGGCCGTCACGGCCAGCGCATCGGCCCCCATCACGGTATTGCGGGCGCTGAAGCCCTGATGCGGATAGCCGGCGAAAGCGGCCTGCTGAGTGACCTGCCGATTCAGCAGCTCATGCTCCCAGGCAACCAGCAGACGCGCTTTGAGAACAGCTTCGTTCTTGAGCGGCAGATCCAGGCTGGCACCGGCGCCCAGACTTGCGCGCAGCGACGAGAAGCTGGCCGCCCGCAAGTCCAGCCGTGTGGCGTCGGGACCGGACTCGCTCAAAGCTGGGCGGTGCAGGTAGGTATAGCCCAGCGCAGCGACCGGCCCGGCGCTTGCCGTGGGCGAGAGCGCCCAGTTATAACCGGCTGCGACGGCAAGCGCGCCGCTATACCCGGTCCAATCGGCGCGATGCCGGGCCTGGTATTGGCCGATATCCAGCCGCCGCTCCAGCTTGCCCTGTTCCACGCCGGCCTGGCCCAATCCGAACACGAATGGGCCAGCACTGCGATCAGGCGCATAGCGCGCCTGTAGACCCAGGTGCAGAGCGGTGGATTCTCCGTTCGCTTGCTGCGGATCGCGCAGCTTGATGTCCTGTTCGCTGAGCGCGCCGTAGACGCCCCAAGACCAGTCCTGACGCCGAGTCTGAATGCCGAACACGGCCCCGTAAGTGGAGGCGTCGTAGGCGAGTTGATCGCCCCGCCGCTGCTGCCGAAAGCCGGCGCCGAAGGGTGCGGCATAGCCGCGCCACTGGCTGTCGGGGCCGCCGCCAGCATGGCGCCGGACAAGGTCGGCGATCTGTTGCTCGCGCTGCAGGGCTCCGGCGAACAAGACGCTATAGGCGGCGCCGGACAAGGGCTCCAGGGCATCGGATACAGTGCTGCCGTCGGACGCGGAAAAGTCAAGCGCCTGGTACAGGGGCTGGATATCGGCCCGTGCGATGCCGGCGATGTGGTCCAGGGCACGCCCGGCCTGGCGCGCGTTCGCATCGCGCGCGTAGCGACTGTAGGCTTGATCTGGGCGCACAACGTTCAGCCCGGGCTCCGAGACCTGAAAAACCAAGGTCGGCGAGTTGACTTCGGCGACCACTGAGGCGAAGCCGCCGGCGACGGTGTCAGCCTGTATGAGCTGGTCGAAACGCACGTTCCAATTCGAAGGATACCAGTCCCGCAAGGGAATGATGGCCAGCCTGCCGTCAAGCACGGCATTGCCCTTGACGGCCAGAATATCGTGCTCGCCCCGCCCATCGGCCTCCAGCGCCAACTCGCCCTGGGGCCCTTGGCGGTAGTCACCCACGATATCGATGCGGCCAAGCGAGCTGCCCGGCGCTACAGTACCGTCATTGAGGAAGGCATTGCCCGGCCGCAGAATGTAGTGGCTGTCCCCGGCCAAAGTGGCGCCAGGCAGCACATGCACACTGTTCAAATCATGCCGTCCGTTCAGGAAGGTATGGCCGCCATGCGCCGACAAGGCAATATTGGGGCCTTGAATATTGCCCCGATAGCGCAGAAAAAAATCCGCATCGGGCTGGCGGGTAGCCTGGCCCAGGGCGTCGGGCAGCTGGCCGAAGCCTAGCTGGGTCAGGCGCGGACTGCCGCCATCGTCGACCTGCTCATAGCGCGAGACGATATCGCCCTGGATGCTCGCGCCGCGCATGACGTTAATGTGCCTGACCAGGGCATTGGGCGAAAGGTAAATGGCCGCCTGGCGCCCGGCCAGACGGCCGGTCAGATCGTAGCGTTCGACCAGGGGGCCGTCCAGCTCGTCCAACAGAGGAGCTGGCGCACCGTTGCTGCGCCGCAAATAGGAGCCTCGGTACTCCAGGTCGTCGCCCAGCGTGCTGGATCCGAAATCGAAGCTGGCGGCAATGCCCAGTTCGCCCATGGCCTGGACTTCGCCATGCTGGATCAAAATATGGTCGCGGCCGTAGGCGAAGGCCAGGCCGCGTCCATTCAACCCGTCGGCGTGGATGCGGACGCCTGGTTCGATGACGACAGTGTTGTCCCGGCCGTCCACGCGGATGCCGGACCCGCCCCGGCCCTGGGTGAGCAGATCGGCGCGCTGGCGGATGATGTTGCGGCTGCCATAGATATGCAGGCCCAGGCCCAGCGTCGCGGTATTGTAGGTGCCTGGCAAATAGGCGCTGCCCTGGGGGTTGCGTTGGAAATAACCGTGCTCGTTGACGATGTTCAAGCCGTCGTTGTAGACAGACCGGCCAAAGAAGTTGCGTCGGTCGATGTGATAGCCCAAGTCCTGCATGACGGCCAGCTCGGCCTCCATGAAGCCGGCATAGTTGCCGTAGCTTTGGTGGCTCATCGTGCTGTTCTTCAGCTCGCTGTGGCTCATATAGTTGGCATCGATGCCGCCGCCCCCCTCCCATAGAATCTTGACCGGCACGCCGGGCATGCTGCCTGCCAGGACCTCATCCACATGCTTGCCCGAAAAGTAGCCCTGGTCCTTGCGCAAATCGAAGGCATCGGGGCTGTACGGATTGCGGCAGGGGCCGCAAAGAATGGCCTGCCCCGCCCGCGCCGGCCTGCCGTGGTCGTCGCGCAAGTGCGCCGTCCAGGTACTGATCTGGTCGGCGAAATAGGGTGTTCCTTCGCCATGCATTTCGTAAGCGGAACTGGCCATGCCCAGCCCGTGCGCCAGTTCATGCAGCGCGGTGCTCATCATGTCGACGCGCCCAGTCGGCGGTAGCTGCGCAGGAATATAGGGCACATTGTCAAAATCGAAGGTGCCCATAAGGAACTGCGCCTGCGAGCCGAAGAACACCGGACCGGGTTCATAACCCTGAAGCGCCGCCTGCAATTGCGTTCGCGCGACGACGCCGGGGCCGTACACCATGCTGTAGCCCGCGGCGTTCTCGACGTCATAGGTGCCCACATTGACTACGGCCGGCAAGAAGCCGGCCGTGGGCTGGATAGCGTCCGCCCAATACTGCATGGCTTCCAATACTTTACCCTTCTGGCCTTCATTCAGATTCCAGGTGGACTCGCTCGGGGTTGGGTCGCCGTGCATGAAGGCCCCATCGCCCACATTGAAGAAGCGCAGTTCCAGCATGGGCTGACCGTCGGCGCTATGGACGAGGTGGCTTTCGTAGGCAAAACAGGCTGGTGCGGACAACGCAAGCGCCACGGTAAGGATAAGCTTGTTCAGTTCATTCATGACGCTATTCACAATACAGCTCTGCGGGGCAATTCTATATGTAACATATTATTTACTATTAGTAAATAATAAATACAATATCCTTTTGCCCTTCAATTCAAATCCGCGCAAGCATAATGTGGAAGGCTGGCAAGGCAGCCGCTACGGTGCCAGCCGCTGGCTACACCGCGCCGCGCACGTTCACGTAAAGGCTGAACAATGCCTTTCCGGCCGCCATGAACAAGCGGTTATTGTTCTTTCCGCCGAAACAGATATTGGCGCAGCGCTCGGGTAAATGGATGTGCCCCAGGGGCACGCCGTCGCTATTGAAGACCCTCACCCCGTCAAGCTCTTCGCTGCCCATGCCCCAGCCGCACCAAAGATTACCGTCTTCGTCGCAGCGTATTCCGTCGGACGTTCCAGGGCCGCAATCGATGAGCGCGCTTCTGTTCTTGATGGCTTTACCGTCGGGTGAAACGTCGTAGGCATAGATAAGACGGTTGGGTTTCGCGCGCGAGGCAACGACATACAGCTTGGTCTCGTCGGGCGAAAAACACAGGCCATTGGGGCATTCAATGTCGGATGCGACCACGGCAATTTCTCCCGACTGCCCATCTATGCGGTATACATTGGCGGGCAGCTCCTGTTTGGCCGGGCGCCCTTCGTAGAAACCAGTGATACCGAACGGCGGATCGGTAAACCAGACGGAACCATCGGATTTGACGACAATATCGTTGGGCGAGTTGAGCGGCTTGCCCTCGAATGAATCGGCCATAACGGTAATTCCGCCATCATATTCGGTGCGTGTGACTCGGCGGCTCAGGTGCTCGCAGGTAAGCAGGCGGCCCGAGCGATCCCGCGTGTTGCCGTTGGCCATATTGCCGCCCTGACGAAAAATCGAGACGGCTCCATTCGTTTCATCCCATTTCATGATCCGGTCGTTGGGCACATCACTCCAGAGCAGGAAGCGGCCGTCGCCAAACCAGACAGGGCCTTCCCCCCAACGGGTGCCATCGGCCAGCCTTTCAACGGCGGCGCTGGCCAGGTGATACTTGGCAAAGTCCTGGTGCAGGCTTTGAATTCTGGGGTCTGGATAGCGTTCGCTTGGCTGCCACATAATATTGTTCCCATGCATTGATCGAATTAACAAGCCACTTCAGGCAATCCGCTTCAGCGCATCCCTGAAGGCCACGGGCAACGGAGCCGGTTTTCTGGTTTGACGATCGACGTACACATGGACGAAGTGGCCGCTTGCCGACGCGGCCGCCTGGCCTTGCCTGAACACTCCCAGTTCATATCGAACGCTGCTGTTGCCCAGATGCGCAACCCTAAAGCCCACCTCCAGCCTGTCGGGGAACGCCACCGATGCGAAATAAGTGCAGCCTGTCTCGACCACCAGGCCGATGATCTGGCTTTTCTCGATATCGAGGACGCCACTGCCGACCAGGTACCCATTCACCGCCGTATCAAAGTAAGAATAATAGGTCACATTGTTGACGTGCCCATAAACATCATTATCCATCCATCGCGTATCAATCGGCGAAAACGCCTTAAAGGCGTCTCGTAAAGGGGGCGTTCTGTTTTTCATCGGCATTTCGCCAGGCTGTGTTGAGAGCATCTTGAAGAGTCAGTGCCGCTAATGCCAATATAGTAAATCATCGCATAGGCAATGGCCGACCGTACCGGTTCTGCCCGGTCGGGACAAGATAGCTTGTTTCTGTGAGCAAGCTTATTTTAAGCAGGTTGACCATAAGACTCGTCCGCCCTGAGGCTGCCATCAGGCATCTTTTTCACTTCTTTCCGCAAGTGCGCCACGAAAGTAGTCATTACCTGTGATTGGGGCGCGCCTTTGGCGCGAATCAGCAAGGTCTTGAGTTCGATGCGAGGACGCAATGGGCGCGCCACCAAACCTTCCAGCGGCATGGAGGAAAGAAGGAATGGTTCGACCAGCGCAACCCCCGCCCCGTGATAAGCCATGATAATGCCCGTCAAAGATAGGCTCACCTGTACCGAGATGTTCGGCACCATGCCGGCCTCGCTGAAGGCCCGGTCGACATACCCGCGCAATAAAGCTTGTGGCAGGTAAGTGATGATGGGATGTTCCGCGAGATCGCGCATCCTGACCTCATCTCTCGCCGCCAAGGGGTGGTCCGCCCGCATCACGCATGCCACCGCCGAACGCACCAGGACTTCCGTTTCAACTGTCGTATTGTTGATCATCGCCTCGTAGGCGATTCCGAGCTCGACCTCGCGGCTGGCAACGCGGTCCACGACCTGTGGCGACGTCAGCGACTGCAAGGCGACTCGGACGCCCGGCCGTTCGGCAAGAAAGCTGGCCACCGCCTTGGCCAAATAGCCGTTGGCGATCGGAAACGACGCGGCCAGCGACACCGCCCCCAGCCGCCCGCCCTCCAGATCCTGCAGAAGCCTGCCCATGGCGTCGAGCCGCCCATAGATGGCGCTGACATCAGGAAAAAGCGCTATCGCCTCCGGTGTCGGGATCAGCCGCCCTCCGGTGCGCTTGAACAGGGGAATTCTCGCCCGCGCCTCGCAGTGCTTCAGCACCGAGCTGACGGCAGGCTGCGACACATTCAACAGCCGCGCCGCGCCAGTCACCGATCCGGTTTGCATGATGGCATGGAAAACCTCGATATGTCGCAACGTGAGCATAGATAAGAAAACCTTATGACATACACATAAATATTGATTGGAAAGTTATACACCAAATTGCCACCATATCGATTGGTCAAATGGAGAATGACATGAAGTTGACTGGCTATGATCTGGACCTGCTTGTCGTGGGCTTTCCGGGAAAATCTGTGTGCCACGGCGGCCTGGGCTGGAGCACCATCGCCTTGCTGCGGGGTCACGGGCGGGTCGCCCTGATCGATACAGGCCCAATCGGAATGCGCAATCTGTTGATACAACGTCTATCCATTCACGGTTTGACGCCCAGCGATGTCACCGACGTGCTGCTAACTCACGCGCATCACGATCACTGTATCAACTGGACGCTGTTTCCCAAAGCGCGTATCGCCATCGGGGACACGGAACTGGATTGGTCGCTGCAGCAACCCTGGGGAGAAACACCGGTTCCCGAGCTCTATGTGAAGGAGCTGGCAACCTGGCCCCGGATGCATCGGCTGTCGGATGGCGACACCGCCCTGCCCCACCTGCGCGCCTATGCCGCCCCGGGCCATACGCCCGGGCACCTGTTCTTCGTTCTTGAGGGAGAGGAACACGACATTCTGTTTCTGGGCGATGCCGCCAAGACCCGGGCCGAGCTGGCGTCGCGGCGCTGCGACGCCACGCTGGATGCCACGCAGTCGGCCCAGAGCATCGACCTGATTTGGGCGCACTGGCAGCGCAAGCCCGGCAGCATCGTCGTACCTGGCCATGATGTGCCATTGCGGCTGGATCAAGATGGCATCCATTACATGGAGCGGCACTCGGCAGCCATTCAAGTCAGCGTGGGCGACGATCCGGATGAGTGCCGGATCATTGACCTGAGCCAGAGCCCCGCATGAGCCGCGCAGCGGACACGGCAGGCGCGGAGCCTGTTTATGTGAGTGCACAGCAGGTTCATGAGCAGATTCTCTCGCTGTTTCTGTCCTGGGGCATGAGCGATGCGCAGGCCCGCACCAGTGCCGCGGTGATGATAGACACGGACCTGTCCGGCGTCGACTCCCATGGCCTGTCCATGCTGATGGACTACGACCAATCCCGCCGGCTGGGAAAATTGAACCTGCACGCCCGCCCACGCATCGTCCGGGAAAACGGCGTCACGGCCGTCATCGACGCCGATGCCGGACTCGGCCACGCCGCCGCCGTCATGGGCATGGAAGCAGCCATGGAGCGAGCCCGCCGTCACGGCGTCGGCATGGTTACCGTCCGGAACTCTCATCATTTCGGCGCCGCCGGCTACTACACGCGACTAGCCGCCGCGGACGGCTTCATCGGACTTTGCGCGAGTTCCACGCGCACCATCAACACCGTTCCAACCGGCGGGCGGGTGCCCGTGCTGGGCACCAACCCCCTCTCCTTCTCGGCTCCGGCCCGGCGCAATCCTCCTTTTGTCCTGGACATGGCCAGCAGCAGCGCGGCATCGAACAAGGTCAAGGTGTACGACTTGCGCGGCATGCCGATTCCGGCCGGCTGGGTCGTCGATGAACACTCCGCCCCCGTCACCGATGCGGCGCAAGCCATGGACATCCTGTTTCGCCGTCCCAAGACTCAGGGCGGCGGCCTGACGCCGCTTGGCGGCTCGGCCGCCATGTCCAGCCACAAGGGCTACGGTATTGCAATGCTGGTTCACATCCTGGCGGGCACACTTTCCGGTGCCTCGTTCTCGCCCATCCGCATACGTACGCAGAAACCGGACGAGCCCGACAATCTCGGCCATTTTTTCTGTGCCATAGACCCTGCCGTCTTCCGCGACCCCGATGAGTTTCTGGACGATATCGACGCGCTGATTGATACCTTGCGCGCCACCGAACCAGCAGACGCCTGTTCCCCCGTGCAAGTACACGGCGACCCCGAACACCGCTCGCGGGAAGTACGCGCAAACCAGGGCATTCCGGTACCAGCCATGCTGCGCCGGAACATTCGCCAACTTTGCGAACAGGCCCGGGTTCCTTTTCTACTCTTTCCATCCCAACCTTGAATCCATGAAGAAGATATACGTACTCGATGCATTCCATCCCGCGGGAGTCGACTGGCTGACGGCGCAGCCGGACATAGAAGTCATTCCGTTCAAAAGTCCTCGCGCCAGGCATTGGCATGAAGATGCCGACGGCCTGATGATACGGATGCATCCTTTGGGCGCCGACGATTTTCAGCGCGCTCGCCACCTCAAGGCGGTCGTCAAGCAAGGCGTGGGCGTGAACACCATCGACCTGTCCGCCGCGCGCGCAAACAATATCGTTGTCGCCAACACCCCCGGCGTCAATAGCGAGGCGGTGGCCGAAATGGCGATAACGCTTGCGCTGTCCGTGGCCCGCCGGGTCGGTCAGTTTGATCGCATGATCCGCTCAGGCGACGAGATCGAGCGTCCGAAACTGCTGGGTGTGGGTCTACAGGGAAAAACCGTAGGTGTGATAGGCATGGGTAACATTGGCGTGCGCGCCGCCGCCAAATTTCAGTCGGCATTCGGCTGCACCATCCTGGCTTACGACCCCTACTACAAACCAGTTGACGGCACCGACCCCTGGTCCGCTGTCGAGCACGAACGCGTGCATGACCTGGCCGCCATGTGGCCGCGGGTCGACGTGCTGACCCTGCATGTGCCATTGACCGACAACACCCGAAACATGGTTTCGGCGGTCGAGCTCGCCGCGCTCAAGCCAGGCTCGATTGTCGTCAACGTATCGAGGGGAGGCATTGTCGACGAGCAGGCCTTGTACGACTCCTTGGCCGGCGGACATCTGTTCGGCGCGGGACTGGACGTATGGACGGAAACTGAACCTCCGGCGGCCACCCATCCCTTGCTGAGCCTGCCCAACGTAATCGCCACGCCGCACGCCGGCGGAGGCACCATCGAAACGCAAGAGCGCAGCTCAATGATGGTAGCCCGCGAGCTATTCAAGATTCTTGTCGAGGGCGGCGCGCCATTCTCGCGCGTCGCCTGATGACCGTTATAGGCCTCGGCCCTTCACATTTCTTCTGATTCCTGGAATTCGCCATGACACACATTCTTCCCGTAAACCCCGTCAAGAAGCGCCTGCAGGCAGGCGATGTTGCCCTAGGCATGAGCGTGCGCCTGTCTCGATCGGCCGATGTGGCGCGCATCGCCAAAGCCACGGGGCACGACTTTCTCTTTATCGACAGCCAGCACGCCATTTTCAATTTGGAAACCATCTGCCATATGGCTCAAACCGCCATGGCCATCGATATCGCCCCGGTGGTAAGGGTCAAGAGCATCGACGACCCTGACGTATCGCTGCTGCTGGACAATGGGGTTACCGGCATCGTCTATCCCGATATCAATACCGCCGACGAGGCGCGGCGGGCCGTCGAAGTGTGCCGCTACGCTCCCGCCGGGAAACGGTCAGTCTCGGGCGGCTATCCTCACTTCAACTATCGCTCGATGCCGCTGACGCAGTCCGTACCGGAACTGGACGCTATCTGCCTGCTGGTCTGCATGATCGAAACACCCGAGGGCCTCGCCAACATAGAGCAAATCTGCGCGGTGCCCGGCATCGATGTGATTCACATGGGCACCAATGACTTCGCCGCCAATATTGGCAAAGCCGGCCAGTTCGACGACCCCGAAGTGGTCGCCGCTCAGGCCCGGGTCATTGAAGTGGCCCGCAAGCATGGCAAGTATGCCGGCTGCGGCGGCAACCGGAATGTGGACCGCCAGATCAAAGCAATACGCGGAGGCGCGCAGTTTGTCACGACGCAGACTGACGCCAGCTTCCTGATGTCGTCCGCCCAGCAATGGGTCGACGGTGTACGCACGGGATTAAACAACACGGCGCAAGCCTGAAGACAGGAGATGACCATGCCACGCATTACCTTTTTATCGTTATTCTTGACAAGCGCCTTGACCCTTGCAGGTGTTTCGGCGCAAGCCGCCGACGCCTGGCCGGCCCAGCCGATCAGGCTGGTCGTACCTTTCGCCGCCGGTGGTGGCGTTGACAACGTTGCCCGCGCGCTGGCCGCGCAATTAAGCGAAGAACTGAGCGAAACCGTGGTAGTCGAGAATCGGTTGGGTGCGGGCGGCATGATTGCCACCGACCACGTCGCGCGCTCCGCCCCCGACGGCTATACGCTGCTGATGGCCACCCAGACCACGCTGGCGGTGGCTCCGATCCTTGCCTCGACGCCCGGCTTCGACCCGAAGACAGCATTCGCCGGCGCCGGCCTGGTTGCAAGCTCCCCCATGCTGCTCGTGGCGAACCCGCAGTTCGCTCCGCGCAACGTCGGCCAACTGATCGATCTGGCCAAACGCGACCCAGGCCAGGTCAACTTTGCCTCGGGCGGCATAGGCAGCTCGCCGCACATGGCCGGGGAAATGCTGGCGCTGCAGACTGGAATCAAGCTGACGCACATCGCCTACAAGGGGGAACAGCCGGCCCTGACCGACGTCATGGGCAATCACGTACCTATCATGTTCAGCAACCTGCCGGCCGCGCTGCCGCTGGTTCAGGCGGGCAAACTGCACGCACTGGCGATTTCCAGCGCCCAGCGCTCGGCGGTCGTTCCCGACCTGCCAACGATAGCGGAAAGCGGCGTACCCGGCTTTGATGCCGTCACCTGGTTCGGCGTCGTGGCGCCAAAGGGTACACCGCAGGAGATCGTTCAGCAGTTGGGGCAAGCCATCAAGCAATCGGTCGCCAATCCGCAGTTGCGTCAGAAGCTGGAAGGCCAGGGGCTTACCGTGCAGCCACTTGAGCCGGCCGAGTTCGACACGTATATCGCCGCGGAATACGACAAGTGGGAACGAGTGATCAAAGATGCCAACATAACAACGCAATAAACCCACACTCGTCGCCATCGTTAGAACCGCACAACGCCATCCTTCACATAAAGATACAGAGAGACATCCGAAATGCAAAGACGTCAATTTCTACTCGCCTGCGGCGCGGCACCTCTGCTTGGCCACCGTGCCTATGCCGCCGATTCATGGCCTTCAAAACCTGTTCGATTGCTCATCGGTTACGCCGCCGGAGGCACCGCCGACATCAGTTGGCGCATCGTTGCGCCGATATTGTCCGAACGCCTCGGGCAGTCCATCGTTATTGAAAACAAGCCGGGGGCGGGCGGCATCATCGCCTCTCAGGCGGCATTGTCCTTGCCCGCGGACGGCTATACGCTGGTGCTGGCGGCGACCGGCAACTTCGGCATTTCTCCCGTGTTGATGAGCAAGCTGCCTTATGATGCGGTCGAAGATTTCGACATGGTGGCCCAGGTAGCGGAGTTCAGCTACGCATTCGCCGTCGCGGCCAACTCGTCCTTCAAGAGCGTCAAGGATGTGATCGAGTATGCGCGCGCCAATCCAGGCAAGCTGAGTATTGCCACGGTACAGGTGGGCAGCGCTCAATTCTTTGCCGCGGAACTGTTCAAGTCCATGGCCGGAATATCAGCGGTCACCGTGCCGTACCGCACCTCGGGGGACGTGATTTCCGCCGTGCGCAGCGGAGACGTACAGCTGGCGGTCGAAACGCTCGCTCCAGTCATTCCGCAAGTCAAGAGTGGCGACCTGCGCGCAATCGGCATTACCGACGACAGCGTGTTCCCCGGTTTACCCGACACGCCTCCGATCTCGGCTGACGCCTTGCCGGACTATGTCGTCAAAGCATGGAATGGGCTCGCCGCCAAAAAAGGCACCCCCACCGAGGTGATACAGCGGCTGAACCAGGAACTGCGTCAGGTGCTCGCCACGGATGAGGTCAAGCAGCGCTACATCGACCTGGGAATTCTTGCCAAGTATGGCGACCCGCAAACCGTTCGCGCGCTGCAACTCAACGATATCGAGAAATGGGGCGAAGTGATGCGCAGCACCAACATGGAGAAACAATGAGCCCATCTAGTCTGGCTCATGGCGACATCGACCTGGCCGGCCTGACCATGCCGGCCGGCGCCTGCGACTGCCATACCCATATATTCGGCGCCCCATCGCGGTATCCCTACACCGCCGAGCGACGCTACACGCCTGGCCGCGCCAGTATGGATGCAATGAGCGGCTTGCATCACCGCCTGGGCATCGAGCGGGCCGTCGTCGTTCAGCCCAGCCCCTACGGCTCAGACAATCGGTGCACACTGGACGCAGTACGCGGCCGCAACGTGAACGGCGCCGATCTGGCCCGCGCCGTGGTCGTCATCGACGAGAAGGAGAGCCCCGTATCCTTGCTCGATATGCACGCCGCCGGCGCGCGCGGAACACGCATCAACCTGGAAACCCATGGGATTCACGATGCCTCGACGGCCCGAAGAATATTGAAGAACACCGCGGAACGCGTTGCCGCATATGGATGGCATATACAGATCTATGCGAGCCTTGAAGTTATTGTGCGGATGGCCGATGTCGTCGACCGGCTTCCGGTTCCAGTGGTTCTGGATCACTTCGCCGGGCTGCGCATTGAGTCCGACTCTTATCGGGCGAATTGGGCGGCACTGCTCGATCTCGCAGCAGGCGGAAATGTGTATATCAAGCTGTCGGCCCCCCACCGCGCTTCGTCGACTGATGCTCATGCCGATTTGGCGCCATTGGTGAAAGCGCTGGTCCAGCGACGCGGCGACCGCTTGGTATGGGGCACGGACTGGCCGCACCCCGGCTCTTGGCCCGGCGTGCCGCGCGACCCTCGCCAAATCGAACCGTTCCATCCTATCGACGACGAATCGGCGCTCCGTCATTTGGCGCTGTGGGTAGGGGATCAAGACGCATTCGATGCAATCCTTGCTGGAAATGCGGCACAGCTTTACGGCTGGCCCGACCGGAGCTGAAACGTACAGCCCGGCGGGCTCCGCCGGCCCGCCACCACCGCTACAAACCAATGCCTACAAAATCCTGAAGCTCCCGGGTTTTCGGCTGGCCGAGTATTTCGGGGCCACCCGTTTCCCAGACCAGGCCGTCGCGCATGTAAATGACTTTATTGGCGACTTTCTGCGCAAAGCTCATTTCATGAGTCACCAGTATCATCGTCATGCCCTCGGCCGCCAGTCCCTCTATCACCTTCAGCACCTCGCCTGTCAGTTGCGGGTCGAGCGCCGAGGTGACTTCATCGAACAGCATGACCTGGGGCGCCATCGCCAAAGAGCGGGCAATCGCCACGCGCTGCTGCTGTCCGCCGGACAACTGCTCCGGATAGCTGTCGGCTTTTTCGGACAGGCCCACCTGAGCCAGCACATCGTGGGCGATTTTGTTGGCCTGCTCATTGCCAAGCTTGCGCACATGCTTCAAGGCAAGCTTGATGTTCTTCTCGACAGTCAGGTGGGGAAACAGGTTATAGCTTTGAAAAACGATGCCAACGTCGCGACGCAGCGACTTCAAATCAAGCGACTTGCCGGCCAGGTGATGGCCGCAAACCGTAATCTGGCCCTTGTCGATGCTCTCGAGCCGGGCAATGCAGCGCAGTGCCGTACTTTTGCCGGAGCCGCTCTGCCCGATAATCGCAACGACCTCTCCCTTGGCGACCTCGAAGCTGACGCCTTTCAAAACCTGATTCGTACCAAATTGCTTGTGGACACTGTCAAGACTGACGATGGCTGGCATAGTAGTGATTCTCGCGGACTGCTTACTGAATATTGGTGATTTCCGGCGGCAGATCGGTGCCTATGTCCTGTCTGTACAGCGCATTCAGCTTGCCATTCTTCAGATTGGTCTTGATCCATTCATCGACCCATTCCCGCAGGCTGTCGTCGCCTTTGCGCACGCCGATGCCAAACTGGATCTGCTTCAATACAAACTTTTGCTCCAGCTCGAGCTTGGGGTTTTTCTCGTTCATCAACTTGACCATTTGCGGATTCTGCGCCACCACTTTGATCTGGCCGCTGGTGACCGAGGTCAGCGTCGTGGCTTCGTCATCGAAACGAACCACTTGCGCCTCGGGAGGCGCCACCTTGGTCACCTCTACGTCGTTGGTCGTGCCGCGGGTTGCGGCAATGCGCTTGCCCGCCAAATCCTGAGGCCCGGTGATACTCATGGACTTCGGCGCCGCCACAATGTTCAGCACGGCGGCGTAAGGAACCGAAAAATCGATGACCTGGGCCCGCTCGGGCGTGTTGGCCAAAGTCGAAATCACGATGTCGGCCCGCTTGGACGTCAGGAACGGGATACGGTTGGGCCCTGTGGTCGGCACGATTTCCAGCTTCGCTCCCAGGTCCTCGGCCAGCAGTTGCGCCACGTGCACATCAAACCCGCCCGGCTCAAGTTGCTGTGTCTGCAGGCCGAACGGGGGGTTGCCCAGATCGATCGCCACCTTGATGGACTGCCGATCCTTGATATCCGACAGGGTATCGGCGTGCGCAACCGTGTAACCCGTTGCCAGCAGTGCCGTCATGCAAATAGAAAGAAGGCTTTTCTTCATGGTCTGTCTCCGGAAAGTTAGTGTTTTTGTAGCTGCAACTCCATTCTCCTGCTTACGACGGACAATGGGTAGCAAATAGCGAAATACAGCAATGCGGCGAGGCCGAAATATAAAAAAGGCTCGAATGTGGAGTTGTTCAGGATCTTGGAGTTGTAAGCCAATTCAGCATACCCCACGACCAACGACGCAATGGAAGTGTTCTTGACGATCTGCACCATGAACCCGACTGTGGGCGGCAGGGAAATCCGGACGGCCTGGGGCAGAACAACCAGAAGCATGCGCTGCGTTCTGCTGAATCCCAGGCATTCGGCCGTCTCCCATTGGGGTTTGGGCACCGACTTGATGCAGCCCTGCCAAATATCACCCAGGTAGGCGGAGGCATAAAAGGTAAGGGCCAGCACAGCCGCAAACAGCGGGTCGAGCGTCACGTCGAACAAACTGGGGCCGTAAAACGCTACGCCCATGAGCACCAGCAGCGGAATACCCTGCAGCACGGCAATATAAGTTGACGCAAGGGTGCGCAAGGATTTTCTGGCCGACACCCTTAACAGGCTCACAAAGAAACCAAGCAGACCGCCGCACAGAAACGTCAATATGCTGAGTATGACCGTTCCCTTGAAACCACTGAGCAGAAACATCAGTTGCTGGATATTCATGGCTGGAGATTCCTGTGGCCCTACAAGGGCGTGCCAAGTTTGCGCTGGCGCGGGAAGAGCACTTTGCCCAGCAGCGTGAACAGGAACCGCACGCCGAAAGACAGCGCCAGGTACATCACGCCAAGCACAATGAACACCTCGAAGTTGCGGAAAGTCAGGCTCTGGATGCGGACCGAAATGCCGAACAGCTCTTCCACCCCTACCGCCGACAAAATACTGGTGGCCAGCATCAATAAAACATACTGGCTGATCAGCGCGGGGTATACCCGCTCCATCGCCGGCGCCAGGACCACATGGAAGAACGTCTGCGCCTTGCCCAAGCCCAGGCATTCGGCCGCCTCCAGTTCTCCCTTCTTGATCGATTCGATACCGGCCCGCATGATTTCCGCTGTGTAGGCGCTGATGTTCACGACAAGCGCGATCACCGCGCCCACCAGGATGGGCATATCGACGCCGACACTGGCCAGGCCGAAAATCAGGAAATAAGCCTGGATCAGGAGCGGTGTATTGCGAATGAACTCCACGTATGCCGCGGCCAGGAAGCGCGGAAGCTTATGCCTGCTTAGCCGGATACAGGCAATGAGCGTGCCAACGCTGAAACCCAGCACCGTTGCCAGCGCGCTCAGCTTTATCGTTGTCCACAGCCCGTATAAAAACAGTTCCTGATGCGTAAGCACAGAAGCGAAATCAAAGGTGTAGTTCATACCACTCTCAGGCCGGGACAGTCAGCGCCGCTATGGGACTACTGCTTCCTTGAATGAATAATGGAAAGCCGAAGCCGGCCCCACTTTGTAAAACACTAATATATTAGATAAGCACTTTGACAGATCGACTATAGGTATAAACACCTATGCAAGAGAGGCCCACGGAGCGGCCTACAGGCGAATCACATAATTGCCGTAGATGCCGATGCGATCAAAGTCAACCGGCGCCTTCAGGTTACAGGCGCCGGATTGAACAACGCCAGGGAGTTGTATAACTGCAGCGTTTCGGCCTTGCTTTTCTTGCGGCCGCTGGCAATATCCAGCATCAGATGGAACAGCTCCCACCCCATATCCTGCAGCGTCGCCTCCCCATCAACAATGCGGCCGGCATTGACGTCCATCAAATCGTGCCAGCGCCTGGCCAGATCACTGCGCGTTGCAAGCTTGATGACGGGCACCTCTTTCAAGCCATAAGGCGTCCCGCGGCCCGTCGTGAACAAATGCAGATTCATGCCGGCCGCGAGTTGCAAGGTTCCACAGACAAAATCGCTGGCGGGGGTGGCCGCAAAATTGAGCCCCGGCCGCTCACACAGCTCTCCGGGAGGAACCACCCCCACAATGGGCGATGAGCCCGACTTGATGATGGAGCCCATGGCCTTCTCGACAATATTCGACAGCCCGCCCTTCTTGTTGCCGGGCGAGGTGTTGGCGCTGCGATCAGCCTGGCCGCGGCCCAGATAACTGTCGTACCAGTTCATTTCACGGATCAGCGCGTCAGCCACTTCCTGGTTGGCGGCGCGCGCGGTCAGTTGTGCAATTCCGTCGCGCACTTCGGTCACCTCCGAGAACATGACCTTGGCGCCCGCCCGCACCAGCAGATCGGAAACAAAGCCGACCAAGGGGTTGGCCGACACGCCGGAAAATGCGTCGCTGCCGCCGCACTGCACACCTACCGTCAGCGCCGATGCCGGACAGGGCTCGCGCCGCCGCTGATTCAGAATGTTCAGTTTTTTCTCCGCCACATTGACGATGGCGTCGATCATGTCTTGAAACCCGACGTGCTCGTCATCCTGCAGACAGACGACATCGACATCCTGCAGGTCCTCATGCTGGCGAATATCGCGGATGGGAATGGCCCGTTTCGGGAAAAGCAGGTCGGGCTGCAGTTTTTCACAGCCCAGGCTCACGACCATGGCTTGGCCTCCGAAATTCGGGTTGCGTGCAATATTGCGCAGGGTGCGGATGGGAATCACCGCGTCCGGCGCATTGATTGCAACACCGCAGCCGTAAACATGCTCTAGCGCAATCACATTGTCGACATTGGGATACTTGGGCAACAGCTCGCTGCGTATCCTGCGCACGGCATGGTCAACCACGCCCGCGACGCATTGCACCGACGTGCTGATGGCCAGTATATTGCGCGTGCCGACGCTGCCGTCCTCGTTTCGGAACCCCTGGAAGGTATACCCCTCGAGCGGAGGCTGGACCACACCTTGCGACGCCACGGGCAAATCGTCAAGCGTCGGCGCCGGCGGCATGAGCAGGCGATGCTCATTGACCCAGCTCCCGCGCGCCAAGGCGTCTTTTGCGCGGCCAATCTCAACGTTATAGCGGTAGACGATGTCGTTGGGCGCCAGATCCGCCAGGGCCACCTTATGCCCTTGCGGAACGCCTTCGATCAATACCGTTCCGTCTGGCAATACGGCGCCGGCGGACAAACCGCCATCATTGGCCACAATGGCCACATTGTCGTTCTCGTGCATCTTGATGGTGTGCGGCACAACGGTCGGCATACTGATTTCCTTTGTCTTCAATCAAACACAACGTTTTTCCCGGACCCGAATATAGGCCCGCCGTGTTCTTGCCTACTGCGCGGGCCGTAGACTGGAAACATGACGCACCAAGGTGTCATCGAGTTCGTCAAGCCGGTTCAGGCCAAGCAGCGCCATATTGCGGTGAATCTCTGTTTTCAGGATGCGTATGGCATGCTCCACCCCGGCCTCGCCGCCCACGCTGGCGGCGTAGTTGTACGGCCGCCCCGCAAACACGCAGCGCGCGCCCAGCGACAGGGCTTTGATCACATCGCTGCCGCGCCGGATGCCGCTGTCCATCATCACCGCGACGTCGGGCACCGCCTTGACGATTTCGGGCAGCACATGCAACGGCGACACGGCGCCGTCCACCTGTCGCCCCCCATGGTTGGAAACAATGATGCCGTCGACACCGGCATCCCTGGCCAATATCGCATCCTGCCAGCGCACCAGGCCCTTGACGACAAGATGGCCCTGCCACTTGTCCCGAATCTGGCGCAAGTGGCTCCAATTGAAATGATCCCGCGCCTGGAAGTCCTTCTCTACACTGGCGGACAAAATGGGCGCCCCGCGTTCCGCGCGCCAGTTTTCAAAGTGCGGCATGCCATGGCGCAGCAGCGTGCGGGCGAACGTGCCCAGCAGCCAGCGCGGATGGCTCAGGCCCTGCCACGCCAATTGCGCGCTGGGCCGCAAGGGCGAACTGAAGCCATTGCGGATGTAATTTTCAGGATTGACGGAGACAGGCAGGTCGACCGTCACCACCAATGTTCTGAATCCCGCCTTTTTGATGCGCGCCAACAATGCGACCACGCGCTCCTCGTCTCCCGGCATATATGCCTGAAACCAGGTGTTGGGCGCTTGCCGGGCCACCTCTTCCATGGGGATGAGCGATGCGCCGCTCATGATGGCCGGGACATTGGCGCGCGCGGCGGCGTTGGCCAGCAGCAAGTCGCCGCGGTAGGCATACATGGCGCTCAGTCCCACCGGCGCAATGCCGAAGGGCGAGTCGTAGGCATGTCCGAACAGCTCTGTTGTCTGGGTGCGCGCCGACACGCCTGTCAGCATGCGCGGCATCAGTATGTACTCGTTGAAGGCCGCGCGATTGTGCGCAAGCGATACCTCATCGTCGGCGCCATTGTAGATATAGCTGAAGATGGGACGGGGCAGCCTCTTGCGAGCCGGACGTTCAAAATCGTTCAGGGAAAAGATGCGGCGCAAGGCGCGTGGGGGTTTCGACATGAAAGCAACACTAGAATATTTACGGACGAAAAAACGGGTACGCAACATCAAGTCCCGTACGGCTTGGGCACGCCGCCATCGGGCGCAAGACCAATAGGTATGCAAATAGCGATATTATTCCCCATCAAACATCGCCGCACAGGAGACCCGATCCCACGTGAATCCCACCTCGCTTGAGTACTTCGTGCGCATTGCCGAGCTCGGCAGCATTTCCCGAACGGCCATAGAGCTCGGCATAGAGCAATCGACCATGACGCGCCACATCGCGCGGCTCGAATCCGACCTGAACGTACGGCTGTTCCATCGCAGCGGACGCGGTGTGGTGCTGACCAACGCCGGCGCGCTTCTGCTTACGCGCGCACGCGCCGTCGCCGACGCCCTGGACGAAACCCGCAGGCTGGCGGTGGCGCTGGCCGACGAAGGGCCGTCCGAACTGGTGATCGCGGCGCAGCCCACGCTGGCCCAGTGCAGCTTCGCCGACATCGCCCGGGCGCTGCGCCTGCGATTTCCCGAAACCCGCCTGCGCATGGTCGAAACCATGGGGCATCAAATCATCAACTGGCTGGTCGAAGGCAAAATCGACATTGCCCTGCTCTATGTGCCCAATCAGGCCACCTTGGTAGACGTCGATGTTCTGTTTCATGAACCCTTGTATTTCGTTGCACCGCCGAATCGCCCGCCCTTGGGCGCCACCATCGCCGTCGCGCAAATGCTGGAGCACCGGCTTATTTTGCCCAGCACGCCGCACGGCGTACGCGAACTGACCGAAGGACTGGCCGCAAGCTGCAATACCCGCGTGAAGCTTGAGGTCGAATCGGACGGATCCAATGCCATCACCAAAAACCTGGTCCAGGCGGGCATAGGTTGCGCGATACTGCCGCTGGCCACCGTTGCCGAAGAAGTGAAACAAGGCACACTGCAGGCCGCGCGGCTGGTGGAACCCGAAGTGATCCGGGAGATCGCCAT
Organism: Pusillimonas sp.; assembly: GCA_049672825.1. GTDB lineage: Bacteria > Pseudomonadota > Gammaproteobacteria > Burkholderiales > Burkholderiaceae_B > Pusillimonas_C > Pusillimonas_C harenae_A. Next base: position 6,214 of record JBATWU010000118.1, on the reverse strand, counting down.
TGCAACCGCCCGAAATAGGCCCGCCGTCGTCGGGCAGTGGGACATTCTTCAGCATATACGGCGTGTTATCGGTGATCGGGTATCGAGCGGACGCTGGCCGGGAGCCCTTGAATACCAGGCACCCCGCAGCCGGACGCCTAGTTCTCTACCTTGAGGTTCGCGCTCTTTACCACGGCGGCCCACTTCTCGACCTCGGCTTTCTGGAACGCGCCCAGCTCTTCGGGGCCTGCGCCGGAAACCGTCATGCCCAGCGACTTGAAACGCTCTTGCACCGCCGGGGTTTGCAGTGCCGCATGCATCGCCTTGTACAGTTTGTCGACGATAGGCTTGGGGGTTCCCGCCGGCGCAAACACAGCCTGCCAGGACACGACGTCGTAGTCTTTCATGCCCAATTCCTTCAGAGGCTTTACATCAGGCAAGGCCTCGGCGGGCGTGCTGGAAGTGACTGCCAGCGCACGCAACTGCCCCGATTCGATCAAAGGGAAAGCGGAGGTAATGTTGTCGAAAAGCAGGTCAATATCGCCTGCAACCAGCGCCTGCAGAGAGGGCGCGCTGCCCTTGTAGGGCACATGCAGCATCCGGGCGCCTATCATATTGGCGAACAGCTCACCCGCCAGGTGCTGCGACGATCCCACGCCCGACGAACCAAACGTCACGCCATCTTTTCGGGCCTTGGCCTTGGCGATCAGGTCGTCGACTGACTTGATGTCGCTTCCGGCGCGTACAACCAGTACGTTGGGCAAGGTGCCGGTAAGGATGACCGGTGTAAACGATGTGAGCGGATCATAGCCGATGGACGGGTACATGCTGACATTGATGGCATGCGAACTGATCGTACCGCCCACCAGGGTATAGCCATCGGCCTTGGCCCGGGACGCATAAGCGGAGCCCAGGCTGCCGCCCGCGCCGGGCCTGTTTTCTACCACGACAGACTCGCCCAGCGTTTCACCGATGATGCTGCTGTACGTGCGCCCGATAATATCGGTTGCGCCTCCAGGCGCGAACGGCACGACATAAGTGATGGGCTGCTGCGGCCACGCCTCGTTGGCCATGGCCGGCGAGGCGCACGCCACGCCGAATGCAAGCGTTCCAAGCAGGGTCAAAATTGGTTTCTTTATGCTCTTCATGAATCAAGGTCTCCTGAGTATTGTTCCCACTGGCTGCCCTGCGCCGGCGCCTTGGGCCCACCCCAAGGTGGGTGAGTGAAACCATTCTAGGTGTTGGAAACAAGCCTGAGCTATGCGATTTCTACATATCAGAAATGAACAGCAGACCGTACCTCGAGCGCCAGCGGCTCTATACACTGCATCGCTGATCAGCAGACATGTGTATATTTTTCCAGGAGAACGCAGATGAAGAGCGAAATTGCACCCGCGAACGCAAGCATGGAGCCAGCTCCCCGCAGCGGTGGCCAGGCCATCGTCGACGCGTTACGCATGCATGGCGTAGATCGTATATTCTGCGTGCCCGGTGAAAGCTATCTGGAAGTGTTGAACGCACTGCATGACGCGCCGGAAATCGAACTGGTCGTGGCCAAGCACGAGGGCGGGGCCGCCAACATGGCCGAAGCCGACGGCAAGCTGACCGGCCGTCCCGGAATCTGTATGGTCACGCGCGGCCCCGGCGCCACCCATGCCAGCATCGGTGTGCATATCGCCCAGCAAGACTCCACGCCCATGATTCTCTTCGTGGGCCAGATTGCGCGCGACCAGGTGGGGCGTGAGGCCTTCCAGGAAGTCGACTATCAGGCCATGTTTGGCTCGCTGGCCAAATGGGTGGTGGAAATCACGAATGCCGATCGCATACCCGAAATACTTGCGCGTGCCTTCCACACTGCGGTATCGGGTCGACCGGGTCCTGTGGTTGTATCCCTGCCAGAAGATATGCTGGCTGATCCCTGCCGAGCATCCGACTGCGCCGCCGCGCCTGTTCAGGTTCCCGCCCTGTCTGCGCAAGCGCAGGCACAGATTGCCGACGCGCTGGCCCGGGCGCAGCGCCCTGTTGTGGTGGTGGGAGGTTCGAACTGGAGTCTGGCTGGCCGAGAGGCATTGTCCAGCTTCGTGCACAGCTGGAATTTGCCTGTCGCCTGCGCCTTCCGGCGTCAGGATATCCTGGACAACCGGGACCCGCATTACATTGGCCACATGAGCCTGGGCATGAACACCGGCCTGGCGCAGCGCGTGCTCCAGGCCGACCTGATCCTGGCAATCGGCACAAGACTGGGCGATGTCAGCACCGACAGCTACAGCCTGCTGACGCCCGGACAAACATCACAATCCTTGATCCACATACATGCCGATATCAATGAACTGGGACGCGTATACCAAGCCAGCCAGGCCGTGCATTGCGGCATAGAATCGGCGGTTTCCGCGCTGGCCCGGACCGACCCGCCTGCGCAAGCGCCCTGGCACGAATGGACGCGGGCCGCTCGCGCGGACCACGAAGCCTTCAGCACCCCAGTCCCCCTGCCGACCGGGCACAGGGGCGTGGACATGACGGCCGTCATCCAACATCTGTCCAGCACTTTGCCCGACGACGCCATCCTGACCAATGGCGCCGGAAACTATTCCGTCTGGCTGCATCGCTACTACCAATACAGGGCCGGCAGAACAGAACTTGCTCCCACCTGCGGGGCGATGGGCTACGGCCTGCCTGCCGCTGTAGCCGCGGCATTGCGCCACAGCAATCGCAGCGTTGTCTGCCTTGCCGGCGACGGCTGTTTCCTGATGTACCCACAAGAACTGGCCACCGCGGCGGAATATGGCGCATCCATCATTGTGCTGGTGGTCAACAACGGCATGTACGGAACCATACGCATGCATCAGGAGCGCCGTCATCCAGGGCGAGTCAGCGGCACATGCCTGAAGGGGCCGGACTATACGGCGCTTGCCCGGGCATTCGCCGCGCATGCTGAAACGGTTACCCATGCGGACGATTTTCCGGCCGCTTTCAAGCGTGCCCAAGACACGGGCGGCCTGGCACTGCTGGAGCTGCAAGTCGATCCACGCCAGATCACCCCCACCATGAGACTGGCGGATGATACCGATCCGCGGCCCGGTGCCGCCCACTAAACCGACAGCGGGAAAACGATCGCGCCACTTAATGCCGCACACGCTTACTCTTGAGGCAATATCATGACCAACATACCGAACACACTGCGCCAGGCCTTGACGGGAATTTCCGGAATACTGGTCACCCCTTTCGACGCCAACGACAAGATTGAACCCGGAAAGCTGGCGCCCGTCATGGATCGGGCCATTGACGCCAACGTGGACATTCTCGTGGTCAACGGCAATACCAGCGAGTTCTACGCCCTTCTTCCAGCCGAGGCGCAGGCCATGATGGAGGCCGTTACCGAGATGGCAGCGGGCCGCGCGCCGGTGATCAATGGCGTGGGGCGCAGCGTGAAAGAGGCATGTTCGCTGGCGCGCGCGTCCAGCCGGGCGGGTGCCGACGGCATTATGGTGCACCAGCCGCCCGATCCCTTCGTATCGCCCAGGGGGCTGATCGACTACGTACAACGCGTCGCCGACGCGGCCGACGGCCTGCCTTTGATGCTGTACTTGCGCAACGACACCATCGGTACCGACACCATAGTCAGCCTGACACAAATTCCGTCCGTCGCCGGCGTGAAATGGGCTACACCCAACCCCATGAATCTGGCAAAAGCCATACAACGCGCCAACCCCGACGTCATCTGGGTGGGCGGCCTGGCGGAAACCTGGGCACCCGCATTATGCGCGGTGGGCGCGCAGGGCTTTACCTCCGGGCTCATCAACATCTGGCCGCAACAATCGGTAGCCATCCTCGCGGCCTTGCGCGCCGCGGACTACGCCCATGCCATGCAACTGGTTCGCCGCATCGAGGTCTTCGAAGCCATACGCGCCGAAGAGCTCAACGGGACCAACGTCACCGGCGTAAAGGCCGCGCTTCAATTGATCGGCAACGATTGCGGCCCCGCCAGGCCGCCTGCGGCCTGGCCATTGACACCCATACAGCTTGCAAGCATGAAACAATTGCTGCAGGACTGGGGCTTTGTCTCAGATAGCGGTACTTAAGCGGGCCGTTGCGCCAAAGGAATATTGTCAGGGTATTCTATTTCATCGCCCAGATCATTAGGATGGTAGTTAGCCTGCTTGGCGGGACGCCCCGCCGGCCATTCCCACAGTATGAGATACATACCATGACAAAATCCGCCCCTCCCCTGAACGCCATTCCGCAACGGGCGCCCGCCCCCCATGTAGCCGACGAGGTGCTCGACCGGCTGGCCAAAGCCACCAGCGGTTCGCTGACCACACAGCTTTATATCAAGGGTATCCGCCAGCCGGTACTCCACGGCCTGACACCGCTGAACAAGAAGATCAAGCCGTTCGCGGGGCGCGCCTACACCATGCGCTTCATTCCCGCGCGCGAAGATGTCGACTTCTACGGGAACCTCACCACCTCGCCCAGCGCGGACAACCTGCAGTGGGTGGGCGTGGAGCAACTCGAACCCGGCCATGTGCTGGTCATAGACAGCAACCAGGATGGGCGGGCAGCCTCGATGGGCAACATGCTCGTTACCCGGATGATGATGCGCGGCGCGCGCGGGGTCGTCACCGACGGTACGTTCCGGGACGGCACCGAGCTGAGCCAGATGGACTTCCCCATCTGGAGCACCGGCGTCACCGCCACCACACGGCTGAGCTACCATCACGTGGCCGACCTGCAGGTGCCCATAGGCTGCGCCGGCGTCGCCATCTACCCCGGCGATGTAATCCATGGAGACGGCGACAACATTACCGTCATTCCGGCTCACATGGCCGAAGAAATGGCCGACCTGTGCGAAAAACGCGACGATATCGAAGCCTACCTGGCCCTGCGCGTGCAGGCTGGCGAAGCGCTGTGGGGCCTGTACCCTCCCAGCGACTCCACGCGCGAGCAATACAGGCAATGGGTGGCCGCCGGCCGCCCCGCCATTCCCGCCGCCAAGCCGGCCGGCAGCCGTTGATCGCGGCGCACACAGCCAACAAGGATACCGATGACAACTCCCACCTTTACCCCCGAAGAGCACGCGGCGCTCATCCGCCGCTATTTCGATGCCTGCAACGCGGCCGACTACGATACGCTGGTCGACTGTTTTACCCCCGATGCCGTGCATTATTTTCCAGCCGGCCTCCCTGAAGTCCCGTGGCGCGGCGCCGACACCATCGCCCGAAAATGGGTCTGGTGCGTGGAAACGCTGGGCTCGCAATGGACCATCGAGCGCATCATCGTCAGCCACAACTCACCGGAGGCCATGATCGAGTGGACCCACTGGAAGAACAACAGCGGCACGGCGCTGCGCGGCGCCGAGTGGTACGACTTTGACCCCGAGACGGGCAAGATCGCCGAAATCCGCGCCTACTACGCGTCGCCAGCCGACGCGTCAGCCACCATCAACGAGCTGGTGGACTTCGCCTATGCCGACAGAGGCTACCACCTGCAAAGTGCAACAAAGGCGGGCTCATGATCCGGCACATCGTGATGTTCCGCAGGCTCCCGGGGATCGCCCACGATGCCGGGCTCGAGGCCGAGCTGGTCGACCGCATGAGCGCACTGGGCTCCAGCATTCCCGCAATACGTTCCTGGCGGGTCGCCGCCAATGAACTGACGCGGCCCATCAGTTGGCACTATGTGCTGGAATCGGAGGTCGATGACGAGGCGGCGCTGGATGCCTATCTCTTCCATCCCCTGCATCAGGCGCTGGTAGCGGACCTGAAACCTTATTTCGAATGGGCGGCGGTCGACTACACCGTCCAATGAAACACTGACTTTAATATTGCGAGACCAAGACATGATTTTGAACGGAAGCATGCTCATCGGAGCATCCGAGGCATATGGCGATGAAGGGACTCTCCAGGCCATCAATCCGGCCAGCGGCCAGGCCATCGACACGCCGCAGTTCGGCCAGGGCGGCGCCGCCGAGGTGGAACGGGCCGCCGGCCTCGCGGCCGAAGCCTTTGACAACTATCGTCAACAACCTTTGTCGCAGCGGGCCGCGCTGCTCGAGGCGATTGCTGAAAATATCGAGGCGTTGGGCGATACGCTGATTGAACGCGCCCATCAGGAAACCGGTTTGCCGCTTGCCCGCCTGCAAGGCGAGCGCGGCCGCACCGTGGGCCAGCTCCGGCTGTTCGCCAAAGTGGTGCGCGACGGCCACTTCCTTGGCGCCACGCTGGACTCGGCCCAGCCC
>JBATWU010000117.1:0-67217 GCA_049672825.1 Pusillimonas sp. | reverse complement strand
GTGCCGGCGTGGCTGCCGGTCAGCCGTGCCAGCTCACGCAGGTGCAGGCTGTGCCCCGGCTGCAGCAGCAGCGCCGCCAGCACCTGCTGGCGCTGGGCGGGGAACAGAAGGTTCATGGTGTCCTGTGTGTTGCTCATAAGGCGACAATTGTTGCTATTAAAGCGACATCAGGCAATGGGGCGATGGAGAATAAGAGCCAAAAAGCCTCTGGCGCTTTATGGTTAAGCGCTTACAGCTATTGAATCAGGAGCGTTTGACGCGCCGGCCAGGCCGCGCACGTCGATCTGGCCGGTGACGGCGGCGGAGATCAGTGAGGTGCGGCGTTCTTGCAGGAGGGTGATGGCGGTGCGGGCTTCATTTACGAGGGCGCCAATGCTTCTCGATGCATCCTGTGCAACATCTACGATCTGCCGCTGTTCGTCGATTGGTGGTACAGGCACCGGGGCCTCTTTGATGTTTTCAAGGCTCATGCCCTGCTTCAAGCCATATTGGGCCACCGCGAAATACCTCTGCCCAGCGTCACTTTTCAGATAGATCGCCAGTAAGTCGGACAGTATGTCCGGTCGGGGTCGGATCAGACACAGATGTTGGTTCACGTAGGCGTCCTCGGCGACCGTACCGCACACCGCTACATTTCCTGTCTTGGCGCCTGTGATGCAAACCACTACATCCCCGTCGGCCAACTTGGTCCGTGCTGCCTCAGCATCGTCATTCACCGCTACTCGTTTGGCATTGTCGAACGCAATGGACAGATCGTCCGTCAGGTCACCGCTTTGAATGAACTTGGAACCTACCTCGCTGACGCGCTCCGACCACCCACGCGGCCCGCTGGTTAAAAAGCTGGATAGGGCGCGTACACGACGAATCTCCCAATGCGCCGGCACCTCCCCCAGCCACTCCACGCCCGAGTCCTTCATCGGCACATTAGGGTCCAGCCCCTTGGTCACAGCGTGGGAGATGACGGCCTGGCGCTTTTCCTGCAGCAGCGCGATCAGCTTTTCCTGCTCGGCCACCAGCGCGTCGATCTTGGCCGTTTCGTGGTCGAGGAGTTGAAGGATCGCTTGTTGCTCCTGGACAGGCGGAAGCGGTACGCCAATGCCCTTCAATATGTCCCAGTTGATAGCTGCCCGATGCTCGAGAATCCCATTCCCGTGTGATTGGGCGAAACCTTGAAACGCCTTGTTCTCAAGAATCCGAAAGGCGAATCGCTCCTCAATTCGTTCGAGTTTTGGCTTCAATACGATGTAAACGGGACTGCAGATCCCGGTGTAACTAGACAACCCATAGGAACCAATCCCGTAGTTCATGCTGTTGATTACCAAATCACCAGTAAAGACCAACTTGCATTTGGTGAGGTCTTCAGGCTTCTTGTTGCCAACGTCACCCTTATCGGCATATGGGATTACCCCAACATTCGCCATGAGGGACAAGTAGTCCTCGTTCACGAGTGGGTCGTTTCGCTCCGAGCGCTCTGTGAATACGGCTCTACAAGGCTCAACATCCCAGTGGGCGGGCACCTCCCCCAGCCACTCCACCCCACTGTCTTTGTACTCCGGGTATCGAGGAAAGGTCATGCCGACAGCCCCTTGATCATGTCCAGGATACGGTCGGTGGTTTGCTTCAGCTCGGCATCAATCTCCGCCAGCGGGCGCGGCGGGCTGAAGACGTAGAAGTGCCGGTTGAACGGAATTTCGTAACCCACCTTGGTTTTGTCGGGGTCGATCCAAGCGTCAGGCGCGTGGGGCAGCACCTCGCGCCGGAAGTATTCGGCCACGTCTTCGGTGTACGGCACGTTCTCGGTGTCGCGCAGGCTGGCGTCGGGCTGGGGCTTGCCTTTTTGCTTGCCCTTCTGGCCCAGCACCACGTTGCCGGCTTCGTCGCGCAGCGGGCGCTCGACGGTGATGCTGTGGTAGCCAAAGGCTTCGTTGTCGAAGATGCGGCTGATGGGGGTGCCGTCGTCTTCCTTGGCCTCCACAAAGTCGCCAAACAGACGCGTGATGCGGTCGATGTGGGCGTCGCTCAGTTCCTTGCGCTTGGAGCCCAGGCTTTTGCGCATCTTCTGCCACATGCCGCTGGCGTCGATCAGCTGTACCTTGCCCTTGCGCGCGGCGGGCTTGCGGTTGCTGATGATCCAGACATAGGTGCTGATGCCGGTGTTGTAGAACATGTCGGTGGGCAGACCGACGATGGCTTCCAGCAGGTCGTTCTCCAGCACGTAGCGGCGGATCTCGGATTCGCCCGAGCCAGCGCCGCCGGTGAACAGCGGTGAGCCGTTGAGCACGATGCCGAAGCGGCTGCCGCCCTCCTGCGCCGGGCGCATTTTGGCGATCAGGTGCAGCAGGAAGAGCATGGAGCCGTCGGACACACGCGGCAGGCCCGGGCCGAAACGGCCGTTGTAGCCCTGCTGCTCGTGCTCTTTGCGCACTTCTTTCTCGACCTTCTTCCATTCCACGCCGAACGGGGGATTTGAAAGCATGTAGTCAAACCGCTTGTGCGCGTGGCCGTCGTCGCTGAGGGTGTTGCCAAAGGCGATGTTGGCCACGTCCTGGCCCTTGATGAGCATGTCGGCCTTGCAGATGGCGTAGGACTCGGGGTTGAGCTCCTGGCCAAACACGGTCAGGCGCGCCTGGGGGTTGTGCTCGGCCAGGTATTCGCCCGCCACGCTGAGCATGCCGCCGGTGCCGGCCGTGGGGTCGTAGATGGTGCGCACCACGCCGGGCTTGCTCAGGATGGCGTCGTCTTCAATGAAGATGAGGTTGACCATGAGGCGGATGACCTCGCGCGGGGTGAAGTGCTCCCCGGCGGTCTCGTTGCTGATTTCGGCGAACTTGCGGATCAGCTCCTCGAATACCAGGCCCATTTGCATGTTGCTGACCACCTCGGGGTGGAGGTCGATCTGGGCGAACTTTTCGGTCACCTGGTAGAGCAGCCCGGCCTTGGCCAGGCGCTCGACCTGGGTGTGGAATTCAAAGCGCTCGAATACGTCGCGCACGGCGGGCGAGAACGCCTGCACGTAGCTGTAGAGGTTCTGCGCGATGTGGTCCTGGTCGCCCAGGAGCTTTTTGAGGTCCAGCGGCGAGGTGTTGTAGAAGCTAAGGTCCGTAATACGGCGCAGAAAGGGCTCGGGGTTGACGCCTAGCTTTTCCTTGGCTGCCAGCTCGGCCAGCACGGCGCTCTTGGTGGCTTCGAGCACGCAGTCCAGACGGCGCAGCACGGTGAAGGGGAGGATGACCTTGCCGTAGTCGGATTGCTTGTAATCACCACGCAGCAGGTCGGCCACGGACCAGATGAAGGCGGAGAGGGTTTGTTGGTTCATGGGTGTGGCTGTGCGCGGCTATGGAGAAATGCCATGTGTGATCTCTGACAGAGGGAGCGTCACTGATGGTTTGCAGATCCGTCTGGGACGTGCTCAAACAACTCCCCCACTGGAATGCCGAAGTAATTGCACAAGGTGTTGATCGCATCTAAATCAACACGAGTGGCGGTCTCCTGGTAGAGCAGGGTGATCGTGTTCCTGTGAAGCCCGGTGTCCCGTGCAAGGTCGCTGATCTTGAGCTTGCGTTCCCCCATGAGTCGGGATAGATGGCACTTGATCAAAGCACTCTCCGTGTAGAAATTTCATTCAGGATGACAAAAATCCCTTGACAAGGGCTATTTGGCACCCATAATGCCATTCAGGATGACAAAAAAACGCATTGCGTGAATTTTTTGAATCCTGATTGTCCCATCAACGCAAGGAGTGAGATATGACCCCGTGTACTTACCTGACTACCGACGAGTTGTCTGCGCGAATCAAGTACGACGCCAGAACGATTCGCGATCGTCTCAAAGACAGTGTCCTTCTGGAAGGGCGGCACTACATCCGTCCTTTTGGCGGGCGCAAAACCCTCTATCTCTGGGAAAACATCGAAACCGATATGGCCCAGCATTCGGCCGTGTGTGTCGATGGCATCCCGCTGGCCAGCGGAGGTGTGATCCATGGCTAGCATTCGCCGCCACGAAAGCAAGGGCACACTGTTTCTCGACTTTCGATATGCCGGGCAGCGTTTGCGCGAGTACACCACGCTCCCCGACACCCCCGCCAACCGCAAACGCCTGCAAAAGGTCCTGGACCGGATCGAAGGAGAAATCGCCCTGGGCGCCTTTGACTACCAAAAAACCTTTGGCAAGTCCCTGCCTGTCGCGGAGATCGAACCCCCGCAGGAGGCTACGCCTGCCGGGCCTGCACAAGGCGCGTTGAAGCGGCCTCCCAGCACCACCCCGCTGTTTCGCGACTTCGCCGAGGTGTGGTTCGCCGAAGCCGAGGTGACATGGAGGCGCAGCTACAGCATCACGCAACGCGGTGCTCTGGACAAATACCTCATCCCTTTCTTCGGGGACAAGGAGGTCGGCCAGATCACCAAGGCAGACGTACTGGCTTTTCGGGCATCACTCGCCAAAGCTCCTGCCCGCAAATCCAGCAACACCCTTTCCAACCGACGCATCAACTCCGTCATGAAGCCTTTGCGACAGATCCTTAACGAAGCGGCCGACCGCCTCGAGTTTACGTCCGCCTTCCGCAACATCAAACCTCTCAAGATGAAACGCAGCGACGTCATGCCCTTCACGTTGGAGGAGGTGCAGCGCATCTTGACCACGGTGAGAGCGGACTACCGCAACTACTTCACCGTGCGCTTCTTCACAGGCATGCGAACCGGCGAAGTGCATGGCCTCAAGTGGAAGTACATCGACTTCGAGCGCCGCCTCATCCTGGTGCGCGAATCCATCGTGCTCAACGAGGAAGACGAGCTCAAGACGGACGGCAGCATGCGCGACATCCAGATGAACGAGATGGTCGTTGAGGCCCTGCAGGCACAGTTCAAGGCACGGCACCCGGAATCGGAGTACGTGTTCAGCCTGCGTAGTGGCAAGCCCATCGACAACCAGAACTTTCTCAATCGGGTCTGGGCACCGCTGCTGCGCCACCTGGGTCTGGAGCACCGCCGGGCCTATCAGATGCGCCATACGGCAGCCACGCTGTGGCTCGCCGCCGGGGAGGCGCCGGAATGGATCGCGCGCCAACTGGGCCACACCAGTACCGAAATGCTGTTCCGTGTGTACAGCCGGTATGTGCCCAACCTGACGCGCCGCGACGGCTCTGCCATGGAGCGCCTGCTCAAGCAGCACATCTCGTTGGCGCCCGTCACGGGGAACGTGACCCCCGTGATCCTGGCGCTTGAGTCCTCACCGGCAGTGGCAACCACGACCTGACCACCACGCTTTTTTGAACCCACGCCAAACGCCCAACGCGCAGGGCAGGGCGCAGCCATGCCTGCACCCTCCCCGCAAACCCGATTTCCCGAACCTGCACCTCGAGTGCCAATGAGTTCGATATGAACGCATCACTTCACCTACATCAAAGACGTGCTCCCATCTTCCCGCGCGCACTGATGCCAAAGCGCATGTCGCACCAATCCTGCGACGCGGTCACGCAATACCGCGAAGAAATCCATGCCCGTATGCCGCATGCCGCACAGGGCGTGCTGAACGCTTTCATGCGCGATCTGTTCAGCGACGATGACCTGGTACGTGCCTATCTGCATCCCGTGGCAACGCCTGCGGGCAAGCCGGCGATCATGCCCCTGGACCTGTGCGAGCGCGCAGCAAACCAGGCGAGCCGTTACCCGGGACTGCTGCACCGCCACGAAAGAGAACTGGCTGCCGTCGCTGCCTTTGTGCAATCCTCAGGCTACTACTGGTGTGTCCACCAACAAGCCACGGGGCAGCACTCTGCTCAGAGCATCCACTCCATGCGCTCCTGCCGCAGCCGCATAGCCGCAGCGCACAAGGCGTTCCTGGAGGAGCCCCTCAGGCAACTGCGCTGCAGCCATGCGGATCTGGGCAGCACACTGGCCCAGGTGCTGGGCATCGACCAGGACGACGCCGCGGACCCGCAGCAGGTAGCACGCATACAGGCTGCGCTTGGCAGTGCGAGCATGCAAATGCCGTAGCAATCGATGAAGGAGCGGACATGACCGGTGGTCGCGCAACTCATCTGTGACCGCTTTGCAGCGCAAGCGCTACACGATGAGGGCGACGGCCTGAACAACTTTCTGCAGCTGGGGTTCGATGTGGGCTGGGGTTCAGCCCTGGGCGATGGAACGCGGGTGGATATCGACCTGTGCCTCAGCTGCCTGAAGGAAACGCTGGGCCCCTGGCTGCGGCTGTCGACGTCTGCATGGGCCGCAACCCCCGAGGCTTGACGACGGCATCAGATGACAACAATAGAGTGTCCATCCACGAGGCGTGCTGCGCTTGCGCTTCCCCCAAACCGCAGCGCATGGGGGGATCGGTTCTGCAGGAGATCCGTTTGGTAGTTCTCTACAAGATGAAAGGAAATGCACTATGGGAGGCACAGTCGCCTTTTTTGTGATCGGTAGCTTGATTACCGTGTTTGGCGTGTATCTCGCCACGCGCGAAACGCAACCCAGCCTCAGCGCTGCCAACTACACGTTGGAGTGCACACGGGACGGTGATGGAAGGTTTCTGGCCGAGATGGTCCCGGAGGTGCCGGGCGCACGGGCCTGGGGAGTCACGGCCGAGGAAGCCATGGCGAAAGCGCAGGCTGCGGCCCTGAGAATTCTGGCGCAACGGCTGGAGCAGGGAGAGGTCAAGGCGCGCAGCATCCGCATCGAACTGCGAGCACCTGCACAAGCGGCTAATGCCCCAGTCGAAGAACTCAGCCGCTAGTGGCCAGCAAGCAGTACAGTTCCGTTTCCCCCAATCTGTACTGCGCTCCAGCCGGCCCGGACGCCTTGTCATTGCCGGGAGCCGTTGACCGGCCAGCGCATCTACCTTATAAAAAAGGCATGCCTGAAATCGCACGTCAAGTTCTCGCCGATCCCGTCCTTGTGGGCATGATCGCCCTCGCTGTGTTCCTCAATGTTGGTGCCCTGGGATTGAAGTGGGATCACAGGCGAGAAAAAATGGCAAGCGCGGAGCCGCAAGCCGATAGAGAGTAAGCGTGGCAACTTCGGAGGATGGCGAGTAGGCGTCGGGGTTGATGATTCCAGTCTGATCCTGCCAAACGTCATCAATAGTGATCCACGCCTGAATTGCCGCTTTACCTTCCCAGCCAACTACCGCGCTCTCTGTAGTCCATCAGTGCTGCTGAGCTGCCTCCACGGGCAAATTGGCCCGGGAGGCGTGCGACTGTGGGACAACGCGGCGTTCCGGGTGCCTAACGGATCTGACGCCACAATCCACCAGGGGTTGTGGCTGACCGCGATCTCGCCGCGTCACGACCGCGACGAGGAGTTCGGTAACACTCGCCACCCTTTTGAGGAATGAGTTGCACAAGAGCCGCCCCGCCATGAAGCTGGCAACCTTGCCGTCCATACAGTCAAGCCGTACTCCCCCTTCCCAAGCCGCCATAGCCTCCACGCACACCACTCCCTATCTCCCTGCGTCCACTCCGCGCAGCGCGGACGTGGTGCTGTACCTGGACCTGGATGGCGTGGTGCACCACGAGGCCGTGCTCTGGCACCCGCGTATCGGCATCCACATGAGTCCGTACGAGGCGGCCGGGCGTGCCTTGTTCGAGTGGGTCCCTCTTTTGGAGGCAGCACTCGATCCGTATCCGGCTGTGGCCTTGGTGCTGAGCAGCACCTGGTGCATACGCCCCGGGTATAGCGCCACCCTCAAACGTCTTCCGCCATCCTTGCGCTCCCGGTTCATTGGTGGGACGTATCACAAGCGGGTGCATGGGGCGGACCCCTGGAACCTGTCCATGTTCCGCGCAACGCCGCGGGGTGTACAGGTGATGGATGACGTGCTCCGCAGAAAGCCCCGGCAGTGGATCGCCCTCGACGACGACCTGGAGGGCTGGCCCGACACGACCAGGCACCACGTGGTGGAGTGTCACGGGGCGACTGGGCTGTCCAATCCCGAGGTCCAGCGCGAACTCAAGGAGCGCTTGCAGCGCTGCCATGCACTGCTGTCGGCGTAGCCACCCGCAGACTCATGGTGCCTGCCCCGGCAGGAACTCAATCCCCGTACGCCGCACCAGCTCCGCATAGCTGATCGGCTGTGACACCCGCTCACCTTCCCGATTGGCCTGCCAGTGGGCCCAGGCCCGTCCAGTGGTCGCGTCATAGACCAGCTTGTAGAGGTAGGTGGGCACTCGGACCCCACCGGGGCCAATGCGTTCACTCGCGGCCGTGAACACCGGCCCGGTGATCACATAGACATCGCCTCTGGCACGCAGTGCGTACTTGCGTGTGTCCTGCTCGATCTTGGCCCAGGCCCCGCCGTTGTGCTGGATGTTCTGCGGCACCATGTTCGCCAGCGAGAAGCTCTGGGCCATGGCCGTGGGCGTGGGCATATCCCCGGCTGGAGCCATATGCCCGCGCGAATACCCCGAGCCCTTGTAGTCCTCGAGCTCCGCGCGCTCGTTGCGCGGCAGCCGGGCATCGGCAAAGAAGCGCTTGGCACGCCTCTCATCGGCATCCTCGACCAGGCGGCGATTGAGCCGCTGCGCCACGAATACCGGAGTGCGTGTCAGGCCGCTGTGCAGCACCGCAAAGGCCTCGTAGCAAAGCTCGCGCAGCGCTGGCTGCGGCGGCACCCGCGGAGCCTGTGCACGGGCAAAGAACTGCGGGCACTGTGCAAAGCGCGTCGGCAGCTCAATGCGGGGTGACCCACTTGCACTGGAACGTGCCTCTACAGGGCTGGCGGCGAGAAGACAGAAGGCGGCAGCGGCAGCAGTAGCCAGTGCTGCGAAGGCGGGGCGCAGCGATGCCCGAAAAGAAATCCAACCCACGACAAACAGGCAAAGCGATGGATTGAAGCACGCTGCAGGAAGGCCCCGGTGTAAGCGGGAGAAACACCTGCCTTTCGTAACGCGTTATGTGCTGGCTCAGCCTTGGATTGCGCCAAGTCACGACAGGAGCGCGCATCGGCTATAAATCGCGCTTTACTCGCACTCACTCACCACCATGAACCGCGCTGAACTCGTTGAAATCCTGGCTTCCAAGAACGACCTGTCCAAGACGGCAGCCAACGCCGTGCTGGAAACGCTGATCGAGACCATCCAGACCGCCGTGAAGAAAGGCGACGCGGTGCAACTGGTGGGCTTTGGCACCTTCAAGTCCTCCAAGCGGGCTGCCCGTACCGGCAAGAACCCTGCCACCGGCGCAGCCCTGAAGATCCCTGCATCCACTGTCCCTAAGTTCGTGCCCGGCGCCAAGTTCAAGGCCGTGGTCGATCCCAAGGCCGCCAAGCGCAAGGCGAACAAGGCGGGCAAGTAAGCCCAGCGCCATCGTCCCCATCCACGGACCGCCGTGCGTGCTGCTGCCGCGGGGCGGTTTATTGTGAGTGCCTGCTACGCTTGCCGCTGTTGACAAAACCCGAGCTGAATCAATGACTACATTCTCCGACGCGTTCCGCTCCGAAGTCATGCGCATTGCGCGCAAAGAGATCAATGGCGAACTGGTTACCTTGCGCAAGACGGTCACCGCACAGCGCTCCGAGGTCGCCGCACTCAAGCGGGACCTCAAGGCACTTGCCACCCAGGTGCGTATCCTGACCAAGGCCCAGGAGAAGGCAGACGCCACCGCGGAGCGCCAGCAGGCTGCACAAGGACGATCCAAGGCGCTCTCTGATAGCCATCCAAAACAGGCGACGGTAGAGGCTGAGGGAGCCGCAGGAGGCAATGGACGGGGGGGACGCAAATTCACCTTCAGCCATGAAGCGCTGATTGCCAAACGGCATGCGCTGCATCTGACCCAGAAAGAGATGGCCCGGTTGCTCGGCGTCTCGGTCGTGAGTGTCTACAAATGGGAAACTGGCGAGGTGACGCCCCGGGCGGCGCAACTGGAGCGGGTGCGTGAGGTGCTCAAGATGGGGGTGCGTGCTGCGCGCAAGGAGATTGCGGAGTAAGGCCAATTGCACATTGCTGGTGCGGGCAGGCACGCATTCATGCCTGCTGTTGCTTCAGGCAAGCGAGCCCCTACCGGACCACCTACGTCCCTTGTCTCATCCGCCGATTCCATCGGGTTGGACACCCAGCATCCTCTCGATGTCGGTCACTACGGTACGCCCCGGTTTCTTGAGCGGTCGCTCAATGCCATCTGCCACCGCCGTTGGAACAAGTACCAGTTCAAGCCCCAATTCTTGCGCCAACGCCATCGCGTTGGTTATCCGGGGCGCACTCTTTCCCGACAGGATCTGCCGTACCGCGAGCGATGACAGTCCAGTCCGGTGCGCGAGTTCTTTGGCTGTGATGTTGATTTCCATGCAACCGTAACCCACCATTTCCATCTCGATCTGACCCACCCTGGTTCGTAAACTTCATGCTCACGTTGTGGATAAGTTCTTGGTCGCCTTCTCCTTCTTGGTGGTCTGTGGTGGTTGCTGTGCGGAGCTGTTCTTGAACCTGTAGCTGTCGTTGCCGGTTTCCAGAATATGGCAGTGATGCGTGAGTCGGTCCAGCAGCGCCGTGGTCATCTTGGCATCTCCGAACACATTGGCCCACTCGCTAAAGCTCAGGTTGGTGGTGATCACGACGCTCGTGCGCTCGTACCGGAGCTGAAAGCTAAGTTATTCAAGCTCGATCGCTTGCCGCTCACGCGAAAGGCAATCTTAAAAGTGACAGGTTGATTGCGTTCTAAATAGAGTCGCGTCACGGACTCATCACGATGGATTCCGTAACTTCAAATCTGCTACAGAGCGGGCATCCGCAGCCCAATTCGCGTAGTGCCTAAGCGCGACTCGACAAACGTCTCTCCATCATGCATACGCGCAATTCCGGCGACGATAGATAGTCCGAGGCCATGGTTTCGGTCTGCGTCAGATCGCGCGGGATCAGCACGATAAAACCGATCAAAAAGCCGGGGAAGGTGATCCGCACCAATTTCAGGCCCCTCGTTCTGAACAGCCATTTCGATGATTCCACCAGCAAGTGCACGGATCTGGACAATGATGGTTGATCCCTTCCGTCCATAACGAGTTGCATTACCCAAGAGGTTGGAAAGTGCACGCCGTATCAAAGGCGCATCAATAGATGCGCTCGCATCTCCCTGCACGATTGCGGAGACACCGGCCTCCAAAAGCGCCGCGTCATGAAATTCAATGACTTCCTGAGCCAGAATGGATAGGCTCCCCTGCGGCACCTTTCTTGCAGCTACGCCACGCTCTGCATTCGACAGGAAAAGCATGTCGCCCACAATCCCAGCCATTCGATGAAGATCTTCCAGATTAGAAGAAAGAATCTCACACAACTCTTCCGGTCCACGTGGTCGTCTTAGTGCAAGCTCGCAGCTGCTTATAAGCGTCGCAAGCGGCGTGTTCAGTTCATGGGCAACGTCCGCATTGAAAGACTCCATCTGCTTATAAGCCACTGAAAGCTCGCTCAGCAACGCATTGAACTGCGCAATAAGCGGCTGCAACTCATCGGCTTGTCCAGAGCCATCGAGGCGGCGATCAAGACGTAAGGCACTGACTTGCCTCGTTTGTTCTACGAGCTGATTGAGTGGTGCTAAACCTAGTCCGACAAGCCAAACTCCTCCTGCAGCAACAGTAATAGCACCAAGAAGCGCCGCACAAACCAGTGTCCACGCTAGTTGGCTCAGGAGGTCATCGTCGATCTTCGTGTCCAATAACAGCGTTGCCTTCGCCTCCCCACCAGCGAAGTCAGGAACCGACACTTCAAAATCAACGCGCTTAGTTGCGTCACCAGGAGGCGGGGCCCTTCGTTGATCTTCAAAAATCACTTGCCCGTTTCCATCGACAACACGCAAAGACAATTCGTCATGGCCTGCAAGGAAGTCGTTTAGGAGGTGACGCACTCCTTCCAAGTCATGCGCCCAACGTCCTTCTTTCAACAGATGAAGAATTGCAGTTTTCTTCTGCATCAACACCTCATCCTGTCGAAATGACAACGTCCACGAAATGACGATGTAAACGGCCGCGCAGACTATCCCAAGGCCCAGCGTAGTCTGGATAGCGAGCCCTCGAGAAAGACGACCGCGCAAGCTATTTGGGGACCACAATCCTCTCATTGCGGAGCCCGATCTTCCAACACGTAGCCCATGCCTCGCACTGTATGCAGGAGCGCCTTCTCGAACGGCTGATCAAGCTTCGTCCGCAATCTACGGATAGCAACCTCAACCACGTTTGTGTCACTATCAAAGTTCATGTCCCACACCTGCTCTGCGAGCTCAGTGCGGGAAAGTACCTCTCCCTGACGTCGAAGCAGGATGCTCAGCAGATTGAACTCCTTCGCCGTCAAGTCTAGACGCTGCCCCGCCCTCACCGCTTTGCGACGGATAAGGTCGAGCTCGAGATCTCCGATCTTAAGAATGGTCGCATCCTGACTAATCGACCGAGCTCCATTTGATCTGCGCAGGAGCACGTGTATTCGAGCCACTAGTTCAGAAAATGCGAAAGGCTTGATCACATAGTCATCGGCCCCACTTTGAAGGCCCTTCACTCGATCCTCAACTTGTACACGTGCGGTAAGCATTAGCACAGGAGTCTGCTTCGTCTGTCGCAGAGCCGTGAGTACAGCAAGCCCGTCAATTCCAGGAAGGTTTCCATCCAAGACGATCAGGTCGTAATCGTTCATAGAAGCCATGTGCAGACCGTCAACACCAGTCAGCGCCACATCTACAACGAATCCTTCCTCCCCGAGCCCTTTTCTTAGATATTCGGAGAGCTTCAGTTCGTCCTCAACCAGTAGCAATTTCATCTAACGTAACCTCAATGTGAAGCACGCGATCCCAAGTACCGTCTTCAGGGATACAGCCATGTAGAACCGCATAACATCATCCTCAATGCACATGGTCGTTTTTCTCTACCGTGGATGGGTCTGAAAAATGACTTGCGCCTGCACCAAGCTCACAGACTTCCGTTTCCATCTGGATCGTCGAATGACGGATGGAAAACTTCTCGATAAGACCGGCTCTGATTTCCTCAAGGGCACGTTGAGGATTGATCGTGGAATCGTAAACAACATGCGCCGTCAGACTGGTTTTCCCATTAGAAAGACTCCAGACATGCAAGTCATGCACATTGGTAATTCCTGGATGATTCACCAGTTGCTCACGCACATCTTGGAGGACGACCTCGCTGGGGACACCCTCAAGCAGCACATTCACGCTCTCACTGAGTAAAACCCAAGTGCGTGGGAGCACCCAAAGTCCAATAGCCACTGCGACCAAGGTGTCGACCCACGTCCATCCTGTGAAGTAGATAACGATCGCCCCCACGATCACTCCAACCGACCCCAGAAGATCCGCCCAGACCTCCAGGTACGCACCTTTGATGTTTAGGCTCTTGTCCTTGCCACCGGTCAGCATGCGCATGCTGATGAAATTGATGATCAGGCCAGCCGTAGCAACCACCAGCATTGCTACAGATTGGACCTCGGGAGGCTCTGAAAAGCGCCTATACGCCTCATACAAGACGTACCCTGCGACGACAAAGAGCAGTAGAGCATTGAATGCTGCCGCAAGAATCTCGAACCGGGCATAACCGAACGTCCTGGCGTCGTCCTCCGCACGTCGTCCCATACGTATTGCAAGAAGAGCGATTCCGAGCGCAACAGCATCGGTGAACATGTGGGCGGCATCCGAAAGCAGCGCCAGGCTGCCGCTCCAGATGCCGCCGACGACCTCGACCACAAGAAAGGTCGAAGTGAGCAGCAGAGCTCTCTTCAACGACCTTTCATTTGCGTTTGCACCATGATCGTGTCCTGCGGACATGGTCGTCTCCGTTACGTCGCTACGCTTGGATTACTGGACTGCCTGCTCGGCGAGTCATCGCTGTTCAGGTCATCTTTGCGATGGGCGATGCTGTAGAGCAGAGGGAGAACCAGGAGGGTGAGGATGGTCGAGGACAGAATACCACCGATCACTACGGTTGCCAGAGGCCGCTGCACCTCTGATCCAGTCCCTGTGGCCAAGGCCATCGGAATGAATCCAAGAGAAGCCACCATGGCCGTCATAAGCACCGGACGCAGTCGCTGCACCGCACCGCTGCGCACAGCTTCTGCGACCTTCATGCCCTCCTCACGCAGTTGTCGGATGAAGGTCAACATCACCAGGCCGTTGAGCACAGCAACCCCCGACAGCGCGATGAACCCAATGCCTGCGGAGATGGACAACGGGATGTCGCGCAGCCAAAGCGCCAGAACGCCACCAGTCAAAGCAAACGGGATTCCCGTGAAGACCAGCAGTCCGTCCTTCACGTTCCCGAACATGGCAAAAAGGAGAACGAACACTAGACCGAGAGACACTGGCACAACGATCTTCAGGCGATTCGCAGCAGACTGCAGATTCTCGAACTGACCGCCCCATTCCACCCAGTAGCCAGAGGGGAGCGTGACTTGCCTGATGGCCGTTTGCGCCTCGGAAACGAACGATCCCAGGTCCCGTCCACGCACATTCGCGCTGACAACGATCCGGCGCTTGCCGTTCTCTCGGCTCACTTGATTCGGACCAGGCGAGATGTCCAGGGTCGCAACCTCACTCAAGGGGATGAATGCCGTCGCTGCATTGCCGTTCTTAGGAAGGGCAATGGACAGCCGGCGGATCGCATCAACATCGGTTCGAATGTTCTCGGGCAAACGGACCAGAATGTCAAAGCGTCGATCGCCTTCGAACATGGTGCCGGCACGCCGACCGCCTATAGCAGTCGCCAAGGTACTCTGCACATCGGCAATGTTCAGACCATAGCGCGCAGCCTTCGAACGATCGATACTGACCGTCAGAACAGGAAGACCCGTAGTCTGTTCAATCTTGACCTCCGAGGCGCCATCTAGTTTCTGAAGAACGGCGGCAGCTTCAGTTGCAGCCTTGTTCATCACGTCCATGTCGTCGCCGAAGATCTTGACCGCCACATCGCTTCGGATGCCGGAGATCAACTCGTTGAACCGCAACTGAATCGGTTGAGAGAACTCGTAGCTGTTGCCCGCGATCTTCTCGACTTCTTCTTGAATGGCATCCAGCAGTTCTGCTGGTGTCTTACGCGGCTCGGGCCATTCACTCTCCGGATTGAGCATGATGTACCCGTCAGAAATGTTGGGCGGCATCGGGTCCGACGCGATCTCTGCGGTCCCAGTCCGCGCGAAGACGCGCTTCACTTCTGGGAACTTTGATTTCACTGCTACTTCGATTTTCTGCTGCATAGCAACCGACTCGCCCAAGCTGGTTCCCGGAATGCGAATTGCCTGGATAGCAAGGTCTCCTTCGCTCAGATTCGGAGCGAACTCCGTCCCCAAGCGGGTCGCCATAAGCCCGGACAACACGATTGCAACCATAGCGGCCGTGAGCATCACCATCTTGGCACCGAGTACACGTTCCAGCAGCGGCTGGTAGCGCTCGCGCAGCCAAGACATCATGCGGTTTTCCTTTTCCGCAACATGCTTGCCAATGAAAAGTGCAACTGCGGCCGGAACAAAGGTCACAGACAGGATCATGGCTCCCAACAAGGCGATCACCACAGTGAATGCCATCGGGTGGAACATCTTGCCTTCGACGCCAGTCAGCGCAAAGATCGGCAGGTACACGACCATGATGATCAGTTGCCCGAAGATCAGAGGGCGCCGTGCTTCACGTGCGGCCTCAAACACTTCGGTGAACCGCTCCCGCAAGGTTAAGGCGCGCCCGGCAGCATGCTGGGCATGCGCTAGTCGACGAATGCAGTTCTCGACGATCACCACAGCACCATCCACGATGATGCCAAAGTCCAGTGCTCCGAGACTCATTAGGTTCGCGCTGACCTTCTGAGAAACCATCCCCGTGAAGGTGAAAAGCATTGCCAGCGGGATGATCATGGCCGTGATCAGGGCGGCACGGATGTTCCCGAGGAATGCGAAAAGCACCACGATCACGAGGATCGCACCTTCAAGAAGATTCTTCTTCACCGTAGCAATGGCTTTGTCGACCAGCACAGTGCGGTCGTAGACCGTCACGGCCTTCACGCCAGCAGGTAAGGTGCGATTGATCTCCAGCATCTTCTGATCTACGGCCTGCGACACCGTACGACTGTTCTCGCCAATCAGCATGAAGACCGTTCCAAGGACTACCTCTTTGCCATTGTCCGTAGCAGCGCCGGTGCGAAGCTCCTTGCCAAGGATTACCTCCCCAACATCGCGTACCCGGATCGGAACGCCTGCCGAGTTGCTGACAACGATGTTGCCAACGTCCTCAATCGTTCGCACCTGGCCAGGAGCGCGTATCAGGTACTGTTCGCCGCGACGCTCGATATAGCCGGCACCGACGTTTTCGTTGTTGCGCTCCAGCGCGCTGACTACGTCGGCAAGGGTCAGCCCGTATGAGTAAAGCTTCTCAGGGTTCGGAGCGATCTGGTACTCCTTGGAGAACCCACCGATGCTGTTGATCTCGGTCACACCCTTCACATTGCGCAACTGGGGTTTGATGATCCAGTCTTGGATCTCTCGCAGATCAGTCGGCGTGTACTCATTGCCGTCGGGACGTCGCGCCCCTTCATCGGCCTCAACGGTCCAAAGGTAGATTTCCCCGAGGCCGGTCGAAATGGGCCCGATTACAGGGCTCACGCCCTCTGGCATCTGTTCCCGAGCAGCCTGGATACGCTCATTCACTAGTTGTCGCGCAAAGTAGATGTCAGTGCCATCCTCGAAGATCACCGTGACCTGGGAAAGCCCATAGCGCGACAGGGAGCGGGTCTGCTTGAGGCCAGGGAGGCCAGCCATTACCGTCTCAATTGGGTATGTGACTCGCTGCTCGGTTTCAAGGGGCGAGTAGCCTTGAGCTGCCGTATTGATCTGCACCTGGACGTTGGTAATGTCCGGCACAGCATCGATGGGCAGGCGTTGGTAGTTGTAGATCCCCAGTGCCGCCATACCGACGAC
Source organism: Pusillimonas sp. (assembly GCA_049672825.1). Classification (GTDB taxonomy): domain Bacteria; phylum Pseudomonadota; class Gammaproteobacteria; order Burkholderiales; family Burkholderiaceae_B; genus Pusillimonas_C; species Pusillimonas_C harenae_A. Next base: position 50,344 of record JBATWU010000117.1, on the reverse strand, counting down.
AGCGAGCATCACGAGCCATCGATGTGCGATGGAGAAGTTGATGATGCGCTCAAACATGCTGGATCTCAGTGCTCATGACCGGAAGAGCCTTTGCCTTGCTGCGCCTTCACGGCGAAGCTCCCTTTGCCGGCATACTCTGTGCCGGGCTGCAGTCCATCCAGAATCTCAACGCGCTGCCCGTCAGAACGGCCCGTTTTCACCGTGCGCGGCTCGAAGCCGCCATCGACCTTCACATAGACCGTTGGCTTGTTCTCAACTGTCTGAATCGCATCAGCGGAGACAGTGACAGGAGACTTGGCCTTTTCTGTGATGAGCTCCACCGTGACAAACAGTCCAGGGCGCCACGCCATCTCCGGATTTGGAAGGGTCACACGGGCCGTCGCTGTACGCGTTTGCTCTCCAATGAGCGATCCGACATAAGAGACCTTGCCCGTTGCTTCGCGCTGAAAGCCTGTGGCCTTGATGAGTGCGGACTCACCGACCTTCACGAGCGGTAGGTTGGTAGCCGTCACGTTGATCTGCGCCCAAACCGTAGTGAGATCCGACACGGTGAAGACGTTCGCATCTTCCCTGACCGACTCGCCAAGTGCGATGTGTTTCTCAACGACCATGCCATCGAATGGCGCCCGCAACTCGTACTTCGCCAGCCCACCCGATCCCGTGGTCGCGCCCAATGCTTGAAGCTTCTGGCTGGCATTTGCGACTGCGATTTCAGCTTCGCGTTGGGTCTGCTCCGCTTGCAAGAAGTCTTGTTGCGCAGAAATCTTGTCTTCGAAGAGTTTGCGTTCCCGATCGGCAGTTGTCTTGGCCAGCGTCAGGCGCTTCTGCGCAGCCAGCAGTTCACTGCGCAGCTCAGAAAGCGTCACGCTGGAGATGATTGCCAGTACTTGACCTTTTTTTACCTGCTGCCCAAGGTTCGCGCTAACGCTCTCGACGACGCCTGCAACACGAGGGACGACGTGCGCAGTACGGTCTTCGTTAAACCGAATTTCGCCAGGCAGTTGCGCGCTGGTCTCAATCTCACCTGCACCGCTCTTTTCAACAACCACGCCGGATGTCCGAAGCTGATCATCAGTGAAAGCGACCTTGCTATCTTCGTGATCTTCTTCCCCCTTCTCGTGCCCATGCCCGTCGTCTTTGGCACCAGCCACTCCACTCTTTCCTTGGGTTCGGTCCGCCGAGCCCCCCTCATCCTTGTGAGCATCTCCGTCCTTCTCATCGGCATGAGCCTTCTCGCGACCTTCCTTTTCATGACCATGCCCATCGTCCTCGGACGCAGGCTTATCCGCCGATGCAGCGGGCTTCTCTGCACCTTTAGGGGGCATGGGTGGACGGAGAATCAGGTATCCCGCAAAGACGGCCCAGATGAGCAGGACGGCAATGATGATCGTTTGCTTGGATCGGCTCTTGCCAGAGCTGGTTTCAAAGATCTTTTTCATAATGGTTAGGGCTTGAGGGGATTGAGCAGACCCGAAGAAGCGTCAGCGACGCTGAGCAGACGTTCGAGCTCTGCGGCGGCACGGTAGGTATCGAGCAATGCGCGGAGGTACTGCGCTTGCGTTGCAACCAGAGTGCGCTGCGCATCCAACGCTTCCAGATAACTGAACTTGCCAAGCTGAAAGCCTTGCGATGCAGCGCTATACGCGTCACGCGCGCCTGGGACTGCATCTCGTTGCAACGTCTGTGCTTCTGCACGTGCGGAACGAAGCTGCTCTCGAACTTGTGCAATCTCCGATGTCAGACGCAGCTCTGTTGCGACCAGTTCCTCACGTGCCTTTTCTTCCCGGCTGAGTGCTTCCGCAATGTTTCCCTGATTCCGATTGAACAAGGGAAGAGGGACCGTGACGCCAACAACTGCTGTGGTGATCCCGGTTTCTTGACTGCGCTTAGCTCCAACTGAAACCGCGACATCCACCACGCGGCGTGAACGCTCCAGCTCCACGGCTGCCTGAGCCCGATCCAGCTCCAGCCTCGCACGCTTGAGCACAGGGGATGACGTCATTCGGGCAAAAACAACTTCATCCGCCAAGCCTTCGCCGGGCAAGCCCAGAGTTCCGACCAACAACGTGGCGCTGTGGCTCATATCGCCCCAGAGGGAAAACAACTTCTGGCGACTGGAGCGCAAATTACCTTCAGCCTGCGCCAACTCCGCCTGTGCCGCAGCCCGCGCAACCTTCGCACGTGTCTCTTCAACGGGCGCGACTTTGCCAGCCTGCACCCGCTTGCCGGTTGCCTCAGCATCGCCGCTGGCTAGCTCTAAGGAGGACTGCGCCAAGCGCATCCGCTCTTGTGCGACCAGCACTTCATAGAAGGCCACAACAACCTGCGATCGCACCTCAGCACGAGCCTGCTCAATGTCGGCTGCAGCCTGTTCGCGCACTCGCTCTGCCACGGCGGTGCGTGCAGCACGCTTACCACCGAGTTCGAGTGTCTGAGTGACTTGAACGGTGGAGGTCTGCCGGCCTCGTTTGAAGTCTTCTTGCTGGACCGATAGCTCTGGATTTGGGAGCAGACCAGCTTGCAAAGCAGCACCACGCGTTGCATCCAGCTCCCGTTGAGCAATTGCGATGCTGGAGTTCTTCGCAAGAGCCAATGAGATGGCTTCCGCCAGAGTCAAAGGCGCTGCGGTTGGCTCATGGAGCGCAAGAGCAGCTGACGTCGTGGTTTGCGCATGGACCGGCGCAAGGACGAGGAAAAGGCCAGCCAGAAAGATGGGGCGGGCCTTTCCAAAGAAAGGTCGTGAGTTGAACACCTGGATCTCCGAAGTTGAAAAGACTTCGGTGGATCAGCAGAGCGCAAGTTAGGCGCGTCTCTGACGGTCCACCGTTGATGGATCGCGGACACGCCATTGGGGGCGCTCAATATCGTTGGCTGCCCCGATACTGTGGTGATTGAGATCTGCGGGAACGCTCCAGGCAAGAGATCCAGCTGCGTCAACAGAAGGCTGATCGAACAGGCCTGCTAGCGCAGATGGCTGAGCGACCTTATGAAACTTACAAGGCGCTCCAACAGCCTCCAGGGAGTGACTGCCTCGAGGCTCGCCAACACTCACCTGGGCAGGAGCCGCTACGCCCTGCATGGCCGATTCCGCATAGGAACGCGACTCATGCACCTGCGCGGCAGCCCATTGCGGCGGCAGTAGAAACAGCATGAATACGAGGACGATTCGGCGGAGCATTTCTAGACGGATACGGCGGTCGTGTGGAATGCGCTGCCTGGATCACAGACTGACGCTTATTTAGGCCTGGATTCTAGAAATTGGAACCCGTCATTAAACCGGCGCGAAGATTACAAATCCGTCATCTTTCGTCCACGAGATGGAAAATATAGAAAAAATGAAATCTATCAAAAGTAAGATTCAGCGCCATCCATCCACGCCGCCTAGCGCGTTAATTGCTTTTGCGTGTATAACTTTTTTGTAATGCGGCTGTCAGCATGAATCGCTGAGGATTTCACTACGATTAGGAGTTTGAATACAAAGGCAGTGGTTCCGAATGCACCTCTTGATCGTCGAGGATGAAGTAAAGCTGGCCAAGCACTTGGAGAAAGGGCTGCGTGAAGAAGGATTCCACTCAACAGTTGTGCATGATGGCGCGGATGCACTCACACTAGCATTGAAAAATCACTACGATCTGATAATTTTGGACTGCATGCTTCCGAGCATAGATGGTATGACCATATTAGCGGCGCTTAGATCTAAGCAATCCACTCCAGTGCTTATTCTTACTGCTCGATCCAGCGTTGAAGATCGGGTTCTAGGTTTGAGAAGTGGTGCCGATGACTACCTCGTGAAGCCATTTGCTTTTTCCGAACTGGTCGCACGTATACATGTGCTGCTCCGAAGATCTGTACACAACCCGCAAGAGACAACGCGTGTGCGGATTTCTGATCTCGAGGTAGATTTGATGCGTCGACACGTTTCACGCGGTGGACGAAAAATAGAATTGACGACCAAGGAGTTTAATGTCCTCTCACTTCTGATCGAGCGCAAGGGTGCCATAGTTTCGAGAACCGACCTAGCTTCACATGTGTGGGGGCTCAATTTCGATAGTGCCACAAATGTGGTAGAGGTCGTTATCAGACGGCTACGACAGAAGATGGATGTCCCTTTCGACAAACCACTACTGCGTACCATCCGCGGGATGGGCTATATCATTGAAGAGAAATAATATTATTCCCTAAGCTAATGCCAGCTGCAGAATATTTCTCTGTTGCTGAGCCCATTTAGTTCCCACTCGCAGAACATCTCGCTGGTGAGAAGACGCAGACAGGAAAAAGAGCTCTTCAGGGACATCAAAAGTCTGTAGGATGCGCCTTAACTGCAAAGAGCGTGCGCGTAATGAGCCTTCAAGGGTCATCCCGGCATCTGGACTGGTCGCAAAGATCACAGCCGCTTGCTCCAGATACCCAAGGGAATCCGCATCCGGGGCTGGAATTGCACGGGGCTCAGCAAGCCTAATTTGAGAAACAAAGGGATTTCGGCTGACCATCAGGCCCCAAGGTCGACGCCCCACTGTCGGATTCGCCGTGAGAGCCTCCAGCTTTGTCAGACCAAATGACCTCGCCAACTTCAGCCGCATCGCAAGAACTGGTGCAGTACGCTGAATCTCCTCGATCGCAGCCTTCGCCTCGTCTTCATTGCCTCTTATGGGCTGAACCAGCGTCTGCAGGAGGCGCGCGGCAAGTTCATCGCCTTGCAATGTTGCGCTGTGCAGGAGTTCAACCCCCTTTTCCATCGCATCAATGTGTGTTGCATCCTTCAAGGTGATGGCCCCCAAGCGTCGCTCCGCCTCTGGAAGCCTGTGCTGGGCTGCCTTCTCGAGGCAGAAGCGTGCCATTGCAGGATTCGCGACGGAGCTCCTGTAATCCGTGCATATTTTGCACAGACTCAGCCAAGCCTCGGCGATCCCTCCATCTCCTGCGCGCAATAGCAATGCCGCAGCTTTTCTTAGATTGGGAGACTGTACAAGTCGCTTAGCAGGAATATTTCCACAAGGCTCCCCAGAGTATGCCCTTCCCAGTACATAGCATGCATAACTATGGCCAGTCGCGGATACTGCATCAAGACTTTCCTCGATGAATACAGTACCGATACTACCTAACTCCAAATCCTTCAGCTCTACTCGCTCGACCAAGTCAACTAAGAGCCTTTGAACAGGAAGAGAGGACTCCGCAACATTACCCTCTAAAGTCTCGAATATATGGATCGCAGATGAAATTGATCCCTTCGACAAAGCAGTGCTTAGTTCACGCACCACGATCTCATTGATATTGAAATCGGCAATACTTAGAAGTGCCTTCAAAAGAGCAGAGGCATCGATATCGCCGTCAAGAGCCTCTTGCGGGACGCGCTCAAGCAGTTCCGGGGAGCATTGCCTCAAATATCCGACAGCAGCGAAACTCTCACCCTTCAGCAGTCGCCACACGGACATCTTAAGTCTGGCCGTGTCCTCATGGTGAGAGGCAACAAGTAAAGCATCACCCTGCTGGTGCTCAATTATTTCCTCCAACTGGAGAAACTTGGCAATGCACACAGCTGCTTTAGCGGGATCCTGCTTGAACGCGGCGCGGAGATACCCTAACCCGATGATCGGATTTCTTAGGATGTGAGTGGTCCCGGTGAGGTAGGCCTCCCCAAGCTTGATCTGGGCTTTAGCATCTCCAGCCTTGGCTAAGAGTCTGAGCTTAATGTCTTCGCGTCGCATGTGAATCGTAAGGAGTCATTGCTCTGGCATGACGCCAACGAGCTCTTTACTATCCTAATAAGCGCAAGCCCTCCCTCCGCTGTCCTGAAAATGATATTTCTGATACCCGACTTTCTCACAGTGGCATCAGGCAATTTGTTGTCGGCGAGAAACTAAAAAAGCCAATAGAACAATCATTTCACTTGCGAACCCCAGCATGTTCGCATCCGCCCCTCCCAATTGCGCACCCTGGTTTCTAGGATTGGCTTGGTGTCCCGAGACATCCAGAGACATCAATCAAACCACCTTTACTCATCTTGAGGAATCCTATGAAATTCAAAATTGCCGCTTTGGCCGCTCTGTCTGCAGCTGCAGTCGGCGCCCACGCCCAGTCGTCCGTCACGATGTTCGGGGTCGTCGACGTGAACGTGCGCTATGTCAACAACACGGATCTGCCTAGCAACATCACGATGAACAACAGCGGTCTGTCCTCTGGGCGTCTGGGTTTCCGTGGTGTCGAGGATCTGGGTGGCGGCCTGAAGGCTGGCTTCTGGCTGGAATCCGATGTCAATGCTGACACCGGCACTTTCAGCTCTACAGGCAAGTTCTTTCAACGACGTTCCACCATCAGCTTGATGGGTAATTTCGGTGAGCTGCGCCTAGGTCGCGACTTCTCGCCAGCTTCCCAGAATCCCGCCAAGTTTGATCCGTTCAGCGTGATCGGCCTGGCCAACGGCAACATCACCAGCCGCCTGCCGACCGCATTCGCGAACTACTACCGTCATGACAACGCGGTTCAGTACTTCAGCCCCATCTACGCAGGCTTCCAAGTGGAGCTGATGTACGCAATGGATGAGCGTACGACGGACAACCTGGGTCAACACACGGGCGGGCGTCTGGTCTATGACAACGGTCCTCTGAGCCTTTCGCTCTCCTACGGGCAAACCAAGGCAAATGCTGCCGGCGCAAATCTGAAGCAGACGGGCGTAGCAGCTTCCTATGACCTCGGCATGGTCAAGCTGAGTGGCCTGTATCAACGTGACACGCTGCCGTTTGGCGCGTACGGCTCCGCAGGCGTGACCGCCGGATCAGAGGATCGCTTCATGCTGGGTGCTATCGTGCCAGTGGGCAATGATCAGATTCGCGCCTCCTACACGCGCACGGATTCTCGTGGCGGCTCCGCGGCTTACAACGAGTCCGATGCTGACAAGTACGCGATCGGCTACGTGCACAACATGTCTCGCCGCACTGCTGTGTACGGTACCTTCGCCCACATCCGGAACAAAGGTGGCGCCAATTTTGCTCTGGCAGGTGGCGCAGCAGGTTTGGCCGGTGGTGGCAAGTCCACAGGCATGGAGTTCGGCATCCGCCACAACTTCTAAGCCCTTACGTTTTTTGCATGCGAGTTAGCAACATGACCAGGGTCAAAGCGTTTAACGCGTAGGCTCGGGCAGTCTTGCTTTTAACGGCCGACAAGTCATCCCGCTTGTCGGCCTTTTTTTCACAAGCTTCACCGTTCAGATTACCGACTTGTCACTTTGACGTCCGCCTTCTGTCGGGGGCCTCTTTCTAAAGTTAGCCCATCTCCTCAGGCATTCACTTCGGAGATGTTCAAGCCAACCAACGAAAGGAATTCTCATGACCGTGCGACGCATCACCCAAGTTTCCATCAGCGCAGTCGGACTGTCGTTGCTCATGTTGTCTGGTGCTGCATCGGCAAGTGGCTACTGGCACCCGGCCAACAATGAGTCTGGTGTGACAGTCCACCCCGACCATTTCAAGAGCAGCAAGACTCGCGAAGAAGTACGAGCTGAAGCTATTGAGGCTCGACGCAATGGCGAGATGTGGCAGGCAACGGAGAGCGGCGAGCCCCCGCGCGTGCAACCGCAGCCGAAATCTCTGAGCCGCAATGTGTCCACAGCTTCAGAACAGGGCACTTCTGAGTGAGACCCTTGAGCGTCCTTGCTCTGAAATCGAACAAGTCAAGGGCCACCGCAAGAGGCGTCGCGAGCACTCCATTGAGGATCCTCGCGTTCAACTCAATGCGCCTTGACCTCAACACCCCGGCATGGCGCGGTTCGACCTGATCACACAGCGGACCACCCCATGTCAAACACCGTTAATGACGAATTTGTCATCTTCCGGCAATCCCTGCATAAGGCCTATTCACGCAAAATTTCCGAACTCAAATATCTCCAAGCTTCTCGGGATCAGATATTTACGCAATTAGAGCACTCGAAAATAAGTTCGAGTGCTTTTTTTACGCCATAGCCCAACCATCATCTTTGGCGAATGATTACCTGCCCAGGTGATCCTCGAACTCGTTCTTCCCCTTGGTTCTGCAATCACATGAACAAGCTTGTTAGTTGGTTGAATATTGCAACAAGATTGAGCAGCACCTCTATCCCCAGCCATACCCTCGTCATTGCGGTGAGCTTCTGGATAGCAGCTGTTGTAAATATTCCTCTATGGATTAAAATCGTCCTACTTCCTGAGTACGACTCGGCCGCCTCCAATCCGATTCCGTTTATTGCAGCCTTCATCATAGGCATAACGGCTTTAAACACATTGGTGTTCTCGCTATTCACATGGGGCAAACTTCTGCGCCCCATGTTGACACTGCTTGTGCTGACATCCGCATCCACGGCCTACTTCATGCTTGAATATGGGATCGTGATTGACTCGACGATGATTACCAATGTACTTCAAACAAACCCTAATGAAGCCGGTGATCTCATTGGACGGCGATTCTTCCTGGCAGTTTTTTTATTCTCAGCTGTACCTGCTAGCTGGATATGGCGAGTGGAGTTAAAGTCCGAGCCTTTAGTGCGCGCATTAGGCCGTCAGATTCTCTTAATTTTTTCTGGCGCAATCATTGCGTGCATATGCATATTGCTGATTTATCAACCGCTCGCATCAACAATGCGTAATCACAAGCAGATACGCTACTTAATCACCCCACTCAATTCGATATACGCGATCGCGAATTTGGGCGCGGGAAAACTAGCGCGTGATGACAAAGTCTTGATCCCCGTGGGAAACGATGCCCGCAAAGCATTGCCAGCAGATGGAGCAGCGCCTCTATTGTTTCTGGTTCTGGGAGAAACGGCTAGGGCCGAGAGCTTCCAACTCAATGGCTATGCACGAGAGACGAACCCATATCTCGCGGCACGAACTGACTTATTCTTTTCACAGAATGCCTGGTCTTGCGGTACAAGCACAGCAGACTCCGTACCTTGTATGTTTTCCTTTCTTGGTAGAGATGGATACCAAAGCAGAAAAGGTTCGTATGAGAATATGCTAGACGTGATAAGAAAGGCCGGCCTGGCCGTGTTATGGCTGGACAACCAGTCGGGATGCAAAGGTGTATGCGCGCGTATAGAGACCCAAAGCTTCTCTCCCATTGATACGCACGTGGAATGCACGGCTGAGGGATGTCTCGATGTAGCAATGTTGGATGGACTCAAGGAGCGGATAGAAGCTTTGCCTCCAGAGCAAAGGGCAAAAGGCGTAGTGGTCGTTCTCCATCAGATGGGAAGCCACGGCCCAGCCTACTACAAGCGCTCATCACCAGAAAGAAAGCCATTCCAACCTGAATGCAAAAACTCAGCGCTGCAAACGTGCAATCGCCAGGATGTTGTCAATGCATATGACAACAGCATTCGCGAGACCGATTTCTTTCTTTCTCAGACTATCAGCTGGCTTGAGCGGCATTATCCAGGTAGTGCTACCTCTATGATTTATGCATCTGATCATGGAGAGTCACTCGGAGAAGCCAATATTTACCTGCACGGTCTGCCTTATGCAATTGCCCCTGACGTGCAAAAGCAAATTCCTTGGCTCGTGTGGATGTCAAATCGTATGCAGCGAGAAAGCAGAATCTCTATCGCCTGCATGAAAGAGCGAATGTCTAAGAGGAGGATATCTCACGATAACTACGCCCACTCTGTGCTTGGAGCCCTAGGGATAGAAAGCACCATCTACAAAGAGGGTCTAGACATATTTAAGGATTGCCGAGACTCGTCAGAGAGGAAGGATCTCAACCATCCAAATATTTTTGAGTCACTTCCCTCTCAAGAAATTCACACATCCTCCCGTGGTTTAGCGTAATGTGGGCAAAGCTCAAGCGCCGGCTGGTACGACTACGCACAACAGACTACAGAAAAATAATTCCGGCGTCTGCAGTCGCACTGATCATCACAGCTGTTGCAGTCGAAGTAGCATCCCCGGCCTTCAACTCTTCGAAAGAAGATAGTCCGTTCGCAGCTGAAAATAAATGGTCTATTAGCAAGAAGTGCAAAGACGATGTGACTTGCATTTGGGATTCTATTGATGCACCAAGCCTATGCAGAGAGTACTTCTCAACGATTCACCGTCATCCGAAAAAGTGGATAACCGATAAGAAATTGAACTTTCACGCGCACTATCAAGCCGAAACAGATGTAGTGACGTATGAAAGTGACGATCTTCTCATGGAAGGTGATGATGGACTTTTTACTCTGACAACCTACTCGTGTGAAATTTACATAGGCGAGAAAGAGCCGAAGGTTTTGAGATCATCACACCAACCGGGGGCACTCAAGGGCGCTGACCATATTTAATAAATCAAATTATCTTTTCAAGTGCCCAGTAAACCATTCTCACATCAGAGCAGGACTCAGGCTTATATACCCCTCGCGATATTCGCGACGCTGATCTCCTGGGATCTATCGGGACTAGATCTACCTCTTGCCCAATTGACTGGGGGCCCTGACGGCTTTCCTTGGCAACACCACTGGCTCTTTTCGACCGTCTTGCATCGGGGAATGAAGTACCTAGCATGGGCCCTTGTTCTAGCAGTTGGGATCTCTGCTATCCGCCCATGGGGCCCATTCACGGTCCTCCCCAAAGCCCGCCGACTTCAGCTTGCTTTAATGCCATTGATACTGGCCGGTGTGATTGCGCTACTTAAGGGAACAAACAACACCAGCTGTCCTTGGGACTTGACTCAGTTTGGAGGTGTTGCCTCCTATGCATCTCACTGGTCTAGTTGGATTTCTGGCGATGGTGGCGGAGGACACTGCTTCCCTGCAGGCCATGCATCTTCAGGCTTTGCGTTTATCGGTAGCTATTTCGCCTTGAAGCAAGATGTACCAAGGCTAGCCCGCCGCTGGCTCTTTGCCGCGGTCGTAGCTGGCTTGCTCCTAGGCATCATGCAACAACTACGTGGCGCACATTTCCTGAGCCACACGCTCTGGACTGGATGGTTCTGTTGGCTCATCGGCTGGGCTAGCAACCCACTGTTTACGCGCCACGTCAGAGGTGCTAACGCGTCCGGCTAGAGAAGCGCGGTATGCCGCGCTATCATGGCCTTGCCCAATTACAGGCCGAGCAACCGCTCTGATGAGACTGGCCCTGCACTGCTGAACTTCGAGTGACTCGAGCGCCCTTGCCAGTCTCTCTATCGCTGCAACCTGACAAAAGAACGGTTCAAGCCTTAACAGCAGGCCATGAATGCGCGGTAGCGCTCCTCCGCCCTCACACGCCTCTCGGTCAAGACTTCATGTTTGTTCAGGTCGCAGGGCGACCGCATTGAGAGCAGAACTTTGTTCCTGCCTGAAGGACTGAGTTGCAGCCAACGCATACAGCTGGTGTCAAACCTGATCCACACTGACTGCAGAACTTGGCACTGACGTGATTGCCGGTTTGACAACTGGGGCACCTGCGCATGTCTGGGTCTTGTGGAGCATTCCCATACGAAGAGTAGCCTCCTGGTGCTGGATTACGGTAGTGCTTATTGCCGTGGTGGCTGTCGCTGCGATGATGGCTGCCACCGAGAATGTATTTAAAGAAGCTCATTTTGGTACTCCGTTCGACAAGAAATAATGTGGCTTTGTGGGCCCGGCGGATGGTGGGTAAAAATCGACAGTGAGAAGTAGCTCAGTTTTTCTGGACTTTCCCCAGCAGACGCATTCCGTTGAGCACCACCAACAGGCTCGCTCCCATGTCCGCAAAAACAGCCATCCACATCGACGCGTCGCCGAAAACAGCCAGGACTAGGAATACCGCTTTGATCCCCAAAGCGAGCGTAATGTTCTGCCACAGCACCCAATGCGTTGATCGAGAAAGGCGCACTGTCTCTGCAATACGCCGCAGGTCGTCGTTCATGACCACGACATCTGCGGCTTCCATAGCGGTATCCGTTCCTGCCGCACCCATGGCAATGCCGATATCAGCCTGAGCAAGCGCTGGGGCGTCATTGATTCCATCACCAGTCATTGCAGTTGGTCCTACATCCCTCTGCAGCTCCCTAATGGCTTTCAGCTTGTCTTCGGGCAGCAGATTTCCGCGTGCTTCGGTAATGCCCGCATCCCGTGCGACGGCGGATGCCGTAGCCTGGTTGTCCCCAGTCAGCATTACAGCGGTCACTCCGAGCGATTGCAGAGCTGCAATAGCGTCTCTCGAGGATGCCTTGATCGTGTCAGCGACTGCGAACAAGGCAATAACTTTCGCCGAATCGGCAAGAAGCGTTACCGTTCGACCCAACTCTTCATTGCGCTTCAGTTCAGCCTCAACGGCCGGCGTGCACAGGCCCCGCTCCTCAATTAGGCGGTGGTTGCCAAGACAGTACGAAGTGCCGTCAACATCGGCCTGGACACCCCGGCCCGCCAATGCCATGAAGTTCGAGATGACGCCATCGCCAGACACTAGACCTGCCGCAATGGCTCGGGACACAGGATGATCTGAATGTCCTGCGAGAGACCCTGCAACACGCTGTACTGCTGCGTTGTCTGCGGTCTTGTCTACAGTGAACCATTCGACGAGGCTTGGCTTACCCTCGGTGATCGTGCCCGTCTTATCCAATGCGATTGCCTTCAGTTTGCGCGCTTCCTCAAGGTAGATCCCCCCCTTGATCAGAATTCCGCGCCGCGCAGCGGCCGCCAACCCGCTGACAATCGTTACAGGCGTCGAAATCACCAGTGCACAGGGGCATGCAATCACAAGAAGAACAAGGGCCTTGTAGATGGCCTGCATCCATGTCCACCCCAGCGCCCATGGGCCGATAAGCGCAACCATCAAGGCAATAACGAATATCGCGGGCGTATAGATGGCGGCAAAGCGATCCACGAAGCCTTGTGTAGGCGCACGTGTCGCTTGAGCCTCTTCAACGGCGTGAATGATCCGTGCGAGCGTGGAGTTAGAGGCGAGAGCCGTAACCTCAAACTCAAATGAGCCAGATTCATTGATCGTCCCGGCAAAGACGAGATCGTTGATCGTCTTGTCTACTGGAATGCTCTCGCCAGTCACAGGTGCCTGATTGATACTCGTCTGTCCAGAGCGCACCTGTCCATCCATCGGCACGCGCTCGCCGGGCTTCACTCGCAATATGGAGCCAACGGAGATGTCTTCAACAAGAACGGTGGCCCAAGAGCCGTCTTCCTGACGCACGGAAGCTTGCTCGGGTGCCATTGCCAAAAGGCCCTGTATAGCATTCCGGGCTCGATCAACCGCTCGTGCCTCTATCGCCTCGGCGATGGCATACAGAGCCATCACCATGGCTGCTTCAGGCCACTGACCAATGACGAATGCACCTGTCACCGCCACGGTCATCAGTGCGTTGATGTTGAGTCGGCCGCGCCGTAGCGCTGCCAATCCTTTCTTGTAGACATCGAAACCTGCTAGCCAAATGGCGGCGGCTGCCACGGCGAGGCCAACACCCCTCCAAACTTGGGTGTCTGGCGCGAAGAAACCGACGAGCTCTGCCGCAATGGCAAGCCCAAGTGCAGCGACAAGCCTGGAAGTGCTGCCAGGAACAACCTCGTGGTTGTGAGTATCACCGTCACTGGGCCCATCTACTGGGGGTGTAGACAGGAGAGGCTGCGGATCAAATCCGGCCCGCCGGATAGCTTCTAATGCGGGAGCAATAGCAGCGTCGTTTGCCTCGATGGTCAGCACTCTCTGGCCCAGCTGGAATCGCAGCCCGCGAATGCCGCTATGGCTTTCTAGCGCTCTGCGTATCTCAGCCTCCTCAGCGGAGCAGTCCATGCCAGAGATCCGAAAGCTCTGGCCACGCAAAGTAGTACTAGACGCCACATTGGTCGGCTCTTCGCCACAGCACGATCCAGCAGTGGATCTCAGAGTGTTGTGGGAGTGATGTTCGGAATCATGCGAATGTGTCATTTCTGGGACCTCTTGGTGATCTGGTGACTATTGAAAACCCTGTAGTGGGTGTAGAGTCAAGACACTGTCTCCAAGAATGCAGGTGAAGCTCATGAAGATCGGCGCATTGGCAGAAGCCACAGGAACGCCCGTGGAGACCATTCGTTTCTATGAGCGAGAGGGTTTGCTTCCACCGCCAGCACGCGCGGACAACAACTACAGGACATATCAACCCTCCCACGCCGAGCGTCTGGCGTTTATTCGAAGGTGCCGTGGCCTGGACATGACGCTGGATGAGGTCCGGTCGCTTATCAAGTTGCGCGAGTTGCCACAGGACAACTGCAGTGATATCAATGCCCTTCTTGATGAGCACATTGAACATGTGGCTCATCGGATTGGCGAGCTAAGAGCTCTGGAGACGGATTTGAAGGACCTCCGTGCTCACTGCACATCCCCTCGTACAGTCACTGAGTGCGGCATCCTGCAGGAACTAGACAGTGCTGGCCCAACCGCAGGCAAGGCGGCGATTCACCGTCATGTGCATGGGGCGCACTAATGCGCTGGTGCCATTTCAACGTGTCTGCGCTAACGAGGATTGCGCTGAATAGACTATGGGCACTATTAGGCGTCTCTGCCGAAGAGCAAACGCGCAGCTCGAAGGCCATGGCCGGACCATTGCGACCATGGCCAAGTCCGATTAGGAACGTTCCAGATCGTTGCGTGCGACATAGACAGTAAAGGGCTTGTCGCTGAAGCCCGCAGGGGCAATCTCATTCAGATTCACGGGCCGGTGGCCTGCAACGTCGAACTTCCAGCTGAAAGTCTTCTCGCCATTGCGGAACGTCACGATTTTTCCGCAAGGCACTCGAAGATTCTTCGCGGTGTTCACATCGATCACTTCCGCGGCAGTGGCCGCAGTAGCGGGCTTCCCATAAATGGAGTCGCCGTTACGCAGAGTAGGACCGCTTGCGCTAGCAATGCCAGCAGACATCAGCAACCCAAGGCCCAGGACAGCGGTGTAGATAGATCGGTTCATATTCAACTCCTTCAGCGACGAACGCCGCTCTCGATCTGAGAAACATCCTTCGTTCATCTAGGTATTGAATGTAGAAGTCGAGTCTCGACAGGAACCGATCACCAACATTACATCTGCGTCACCTTCGGCATTCTTCCTGATGTGGCACTCACATCCACCTGACAATCAGAACATGAACCTGTCTTCCGAGTTCTTGATGTGCTCTCGACAGCATCGCCCCTCCCTCAACCGCCATTGCTTCAAGCCAAGTCTTGATATCAGTCTCATGAAGAACTCAGTTGCTTACCCTCAGGTTCCACCAAGGAGAAAGGGGCTCACCAGAGTCTGGTTCGCGTTCGGGAACTCATGGTGCGGTATGCGGATTGCCTTAATGGAGCCCGCCTTCAGGATGGAAGTAGCTTTTTCAGCAATACTCTTGCCAGCTGCCTTCTGGCTTGGTCAAAGCGCCCTTGAACGAGCAATACTGGCCGGTGCAGTGCTTTTGGTGTTGGTCGTCGAAGTGTTGAACACGGCCATAGAGGCTGCGATTGACCGAGTGGGCAGCGAATATCATGAGCTCTCTAAGGCAGCCAAGGATCTAGGAAGCGCTGCCGTCTTGCTGGTCATCGGCATGTGCTGCGCAATATGGCTGACTATCCTAGTCTCCAGGGTGATTTAAAAAGGGGCGCAAAGCGCCCTTGCATTTCGTCGCCACCTTCTTGGTTGCAGGGTTCCAGAGAAATACTCTTTGAGCAGAAAATCCAATCCCCGCAGTGAGATTTCTTAATTTCCCAACGACGACCATAGACCCGGCCTTTCGGGCTATAGCGATTTGTCCATCAAGAACTTCTCTCTGAACGATTAGTTCTGAGCAAATCGCAACATGAATACTAGGAAAGAAATTTTCAAGGCAATCGCAATTATTATTCCAACCATCAATTTGGCTATGCGACAGATCCACGCCGAAACGCCTGTCTTTGTCAGTTAGTTAAATATCGCTTTGAGTGTAAGAGTGACCTAGGCATGAATAGCCACGCGGACTTTACGACCGGCCTCTTGTCGGACCGAAATGCCAACGGTTGCTTCCGCTGCGAGACTGACACAGAAATCTGATGTCAGCTACAGCTTGTCAGATTCAAATCCTGGAACAGGTAAAGGCCGACAAGAGCGCGGTGAAGATCTCTTCCGTCGGGCACAAGACTGCCGTCGGCTTGATCGACTCCGACAGATATCTCAACAGTTTTGACCCGCCGGCTGCCGCGGCTCGATCTTCCGGATGACCGAACTGCCTGTGGATGCACAGTGATTGCGTCGCAGAGTAGGGGGGCATTGGGATCACCATGAAGTTCTATAGACAGTTGCCGTCTTGATACGCCTAATTGTTCCAAGAAACTCACCACAAGTCTTAGTTCGTCGAACGACTTACACACGATCCGCGGACGGACGGGAGAGACGTGACGGAACCATATGTCCATGAACCCGTTAAGCGCAGAGCGGCGTTCGGGCTTGGCCTCGACCCATTGCTGAACTCTGTTTACGAAAGCCTCTCGTTCGAAACGCCCTCTCGAAATCCCGCGGCTGTGACTTACGACTGGGTTGACAAGCTCCGACGAAGCTGGTTCAAAATCATCCAGTCCAGTTTCATGCACAAGATGTTCGTAGCGACTGGCATAGAACTGGATTCGCCCTGGTGAATAGCCGAGGTGTTTGGTGGCGTATTGCCACATCTCATTGAGTGAGAGGTCGTTGGCAAGTCGATACTCCAATGCCCGGAAAACTAAGGCCCAATGCTCGACGTGAGGTGTACTTGGTGCCTTTGCGTTATCGGCTTCACCAGGGCTGGAATCTTCCTCAAATGGGCTTGTAAATTTTTCGACAAGGTCCCACAGAGTGACGGAGTGCGAATTTGGAACTGCCTCCAGCTTTCTCTTGAGCTTGGTGACTTTCGTCCTTTCTACGAAAAGCAGTCTTGCAAGGCGCTCTTGCGTAAGTGATTCAGGTTGCCAGCGGTGGCATCGTTCGGAAATCACCAGATGAGATGCATGAAAGTACGTGTCTAAAAAGGTGTTGACGCTTGCATGCCCTAGGGTGGAGGCAATCGCATCGATGGCGAAGGGCCATCCCGTTGGGACGGGAAGGATTTCCTTGATGACCTTGTCCCATTTTTCCCCTAAGAACCGCTTTGCCATTTTCGAAAGACCGTGCTGCTGATCAGGCATAGCCAGTACGGCCAAACCGAGCCAAGTCCCGTATGAGTGGCGCAAATGATGCAAAACGGCGGTGGGGAGTCCGCTATGTTGACGTAACGCGCCTATGGCAACCGATGCGACGCTTGCGGTCTGGGAGATGTGTAGGTCCCGTGTTGTGTACTCAAATAGGTAGCCCGGCAAGTGCGGAGAAGTGATCGCAATTTCTCGCGCGTTTTCGATGATCTCTTTGAGTTGTTCCCCTAGCAGCAACGACGGGATAACTCTTCTGCTGCAGCGCGTCTTAAGGTCGCTTATGCGTGAGCGGGTGACAGAGAGATGTAGTTTGTCGGACTGATCAAACCGATCTCTTGCTAGACCAAAAGCCTCGCTTCTTCGAAGCCCATAGCCTGCGCAAAGCGCAATAAGAATAGCGGCATGCCGGCTATAGATATCCTCTTTCTCTAATAGAAACGAGAGGGCACGGCTGACTTGGCGAGGCGTGAGCAGGCTCGAACGTACGCGAATACGCTGTCTGCGATCGGCCCATCTGGGAAAGTAGGGAACGGAGAAAGTGTCTCTGACATGAGCGGCGAATTCATTCAGGATCATCGGTCCGTGAGGCGGATCTACTTTCTTTGATAGCTGGTCCAGAAGCTCCGCTAGCGATTGCGTGTCAGAACTTTCAAAATCGAAGTCCCATGCATGGATGACTAGCTGTTCGGCAATCGAGCCAAAGTACTTCTCCATGGTCGAGAATGCAAGATGGGCTGTTCTTGGGCCGCCTCGCTCCAGGAGACGATCAATAAAGCTCACCAGTAAGTCGACGATTTGCGGCGCAGCACTTCCATTGTCAAGCTGCCCACTCATTTCGCGGACCGCGGAGCGGAGTTTGGCTCTTTGAATCTTTTTCCTGTGCTCTCCCGCCTCTCGTTGACCTCGTGCATAACTGAACAATCGCTTGAGGTCTCGTAGTGCTGTCCGCCTGTTGTCCTCGTTAGTCCGGGAGCAAGTTGAACTTGCCGCTACGCGGGGCGGGATCTTCTTGGGAGGCTTGCCTTGCAGAAGGGCTTCTGATTGCTGATCCGCAGCTGGTCCTTTGTTTTCACCAATCGCGACGGAGTACATGGCGCCTGGAAGACGCAATAGCCAGTACGGACGAAAGACGAGCAGGAGACGGGCAACGGTCCAGCGATCTTGTTCTCCTAAATTGACCAGTTTGCGGAGAATGTAAATAACCCGCTGCTCAATGCTTGGCCAGGAAATTGCATCACCCTTCTCCCTTTCTATTTGCTCGACTCGACGACGCACTCCGGCAAGCAGGGCAGTAGAGATGGGGCCGACGGCGACGCCGTATTCGTAGTCGTGCGTTGCAGTAAGGGCGCGGCCGCGCAAGATCACTTTGCCGAAATGCACCTCAAGATCGGAATCCATTGCTGCCTCAACAACGGATTGGAGGTTTTGCTTCGACACCACACCATCGAAGCAAACTAGGGAAATGGTTAGATGGGCGAGGGCCTCCAGAGCGTCGAACTCTTTGGTTCCAATAGGAGTGCCAACGGAATGTTCCCAAACGCTGCGTAAGACTTGCGCACACCGTAGCAATCTCGCAAAGCCAATCTCAATAGGACCAGGCGTATCTGTTAGTGGACCGTTTGGAAATGCGCCTCTGGTTTTTCCGAACTTTGCGAGTTGCTCATCCAACGCCGACGATACAAGTTTCAAGGCTCGGGGATCGTTCCAAAGTTCCTCGCGGATGCGCTGTTCAATCCGTGCCTTGTCCTCCAAATTGTTGAACCTCAAGGGGGCGTCTTCTGTGCGGGCGTCCATGAGGTCGGCGGCTAACTCTTGCCGAATCAATGAAGCTACTCGATATTGCGCCCATTTTTTTTCCCGTGCCCTTGCTTCGTAACCAAGCGCTGCGACTGAACTGGAACCTTTAGTGCCTTGGTCGCAAATGTTGATCGGAGGGAAGTAGGGTGAAGAGAAGCAGACCAGTTGGGGCGGTGACACCAATCCCAACTCCTTGGTAAAGAAGGTCTCTAGGTGGGGATTCAACTGCTTCGCGACATCGTGTACGGACCACGTTGACGCTGGGCCATGAACATGAAGCTCGGGCTGATGCCCCAGAAAAGCTTGGACGAGCCGACCGCTGCAACCACTCTCCCAAAGGTGGGAGGCCAGAGTAGCTCTAAGTCGCCTCGTCAGCCGCGGAACTCCCGTTAACGATTCGACATGAGCATCCAGGGCACGAGTGGATAAGCGCCGTTTCGAAATATTCCCGTCGCTGTCCAGGAGGAAGAAAACCCCGGCCCAAGGTGAGAAGTCCTTGCGCCTTGATTCCTTCGGCGGTACGGCTACGAATGACAGGAGTTTACAGGTGGCATCTGCGTACCACTGTGTCGCACTGCTGACGCCGCGCGTGTTCCGGAGGCGCTCCAAATGTCGGGCATAGACATGAAGCTGTGCGAGAGGGGCGCCCGCTAAGGGGACGAACCGGGCCTCGCTGCCGGTGATCAGCTTGTCGCAGATGAAGACCAGGCCTTCAGAAGGGAAGAAGTCCCAAGGGAAAGGAAAAGGTGTCTCACTCCTGCGGTGTCCAGTTGCAAGGACACAAATGAATAGGGTCAGATATGTCAGCGAGTTGTGCTTGTCAATTGCATCAGTTGAGCTGTCATACCGCAGTTGGAGTGCCTCGCGTATCTGTACAAGCTGTGCACTCGGAAGCGCATATTTCTCCCCGGTAACTTTCACGGGCTCTCTATGTTTACTCCTAAAGGGAAATGTGCCTGGCCCTAGGGCTTGACTGCAGGCTTCTGCAAAGGATGCGCAGGTTCTATTTCCATTGGGTTGCAGGTAGTGTGGCAGCGCGAGCCGATCAGGTCGGCTTACAGGGCTATTGGAGTCGCTACGCCAAAAATTGACGAGAGCCGTGTTAGCTGTCGCCTCATAGAGCAGGCGGGGGACGAAATCGCGGCATATGAGTTCCGCCCGTTGAGGCGTGCAACCGAGCAATTTCGCCAGATGCTCGTATGCGCGCACGTCCCAGGGCCTTTTAGAGTATGGGAGTAGTTCACCGATTGTCGGCGCGCCCAGACCCGGGTGAATGGCCTTGAGCCACTGTTCTACGCCGTGGTGAAGATTAACCTCGGCCAGTCCGCTTCTAGTGCCTTTGATCCAGACGAATTTGAGGTACAACTTTCCATGCTGAACAAGCTGGACTTTTTCGTTGGCTGACGGTGGCGCGGGATCCACATACACCCTCCATCTCAAGATGGACCTTATCGGGCGGCAGGATTGCACAGAGAGCGCGATTAGCGCCGCTTCAAAGCGATGCCATGTTTGAAGCCGTCGACGGATCACCTCGTCGATGGGGCCGTCAGGAATTTCCGTGGCTACTTCAAAGCCTACCGTACAGTAATCAGGCAACCCGTCGCTTAACTCCCGCTCGAGTAGTTTGGTTAATTGCTCCCGCTCATGCGGACGGGGGAAGTGCCAATGATTCGCTAGGAGATGACGCTCGTTCAGCCGGGGGGGTGGTCTCGGATGATAGTGGTGGACAAAGGAAAAGTCGCGTTCTACGACATCTTTTAGGTCGTACACGGCCCGCAGCAATCCACAGTTTGGGGCGTGTTTTGCAATCTGGTCCAGCCAGTATTGGTATCCAGCTTCTGACGCCCCCCCAGACAGCGCATTGCGCTTTGTCTTGTTAGAGGTGATCTCTTTGTAGTCGTCGCTTGGTGAGGCTAGTGAGAGGCGGTAATAGGGGATTTGGTCCCCGAAGCATCGCACGGCTGCTGAGTGGAGCCACCGTATGGCCAGTATGTCTAACCAAAGCCCTTCATTGCCTTTGCTCGGCGGGCCGCCGCCGAGATGTAGGAGCAACCATTCGGCAAGGTTCGCCTCCCCCGAGGCATTTACTGGTAGGTGGTGAGCAAGTGGGGGAACGTGAGTTGTGCCGCGGCTCATGTTCAGAGAGCCGGCGGTAACCAAATGATGGCAAGTTGTGCTTAGATTGGGAAGCAACAAAGCCAAAGACGTGATGCGGCTGGTCAGCTTTGCCAAGTGCAAGAGGGCCGCTCTTGCGTGATCGCTGCCGGCCACTCCGGCTATTTGCAGTGCCAGAACTGCTTTGCGCATGGTGCTTACGGGTTGAGTGTGTGGAGTCCGGGAATTTTCGTTACTTGATCCAATATGAAGGACAGCTTTGCTGTCGCGATCTATGCTGGGATCAATGTCTTCAGCCGTTGTGCACCCAGCGGCAAATCACCTCACTGCTGAAATCACGCGCAAAACCGCGTGCCGCCACATCCTCCTCAATGCGGTGAAACACGGCCCGGCTGGCATTCACAACCGCATCCACATCGCGGGTGGCGCGCACGCTGTCGGCCAGCGGGTCGGTGACCAGCAAGCCGGCTACCGCACCGCCGACAAACACGACTCGCTCGCGCAGCTCACCTAGCGCCTCGGCGACCCGGCGCAAATGGGGCAGATTCGGGTCATTGCCTTGCATTGGTACTTCCTGTGTCGAACTGCTTCAGTTCAGCGTCCAGCAGTGTGACTGCCAGATTGCGCTCGCGTGCCCGTCCCGCGCGCAAGGCATCGAGCAGCGCCAGCAGACGGTGCAATGCTGGGTCGGCCAACGCGGCCTGGGGGGCCGTGCGGTACAGGGGCGAGAGGGTGGGGCCTTTGACGCTGCCGGTGGGGTAGGCCCACACGGGCATCTCGCCGGGGGGCACCATCAAGTGGCTGGCCAATGGCTCTGCGCCGAAGGCCGTGGGCACGCCGCGCTTGACCGGCCCCTGGGTGGCTGGCCAGATGTAGCGCACGCCGTGCACCATGAATTCCAACAGGTTGGGCCGGATCGGTGACCACTCGCCGCGCGCAGGCGCCACCGCCAGGTCAGAGGCCAACGCGCGCTTCACGCTCGCGTGCGTTTCGGATGCACTCATGGCCAGCGCTTCGCCCAGCGCGGCATACGTCCAGTGTTGCGGCGGGTGTGCCACTACCTTTAGTAGTACCAGCAGATCTTGGGGTTTGAGGTCCATCAGTAGGGGTATTCGTTATTCGCGAATTGCGAATATTACCGATGGTGTCCCCGTTGGCAAGCAGCAAGGCGAAAGAGCAAGGTGCGCATAGCGAAGGGGGCGAGCTATGTAGCCCCCTAATCGCATTGGTAGCGATGACGTGCTCATACTGGAGCCAGCAATATCCAGCCGGCGTAGGCGCGATGAGGGAGGTGGGCAATGCTCATTGGCGGTCTCATGAGGAGGTACCTCCAGTGCACGCCCGTACCAAAACTACGTCCACTTAGGCGGTCCAAATTTTTATCCGCATTACCAAATCATCAGCTCTTAGAAGGCTGTTTCCCGGAGGGGAGTGCAGCTACTGGCTTTTCGCTGGATGGTAAGCTCCATCGACAGTCAATCCCAAACGTCCATGACCGGTAGTTTGGGACTCAGACCAAGACCGCTGAGCAGCGCAGTGTCCAAACTGCGGGCGCTTCGGTCCCCATAACGAGGAGCTTGTTAACTCTATGGCGACCCAATCGTCATCAGTGATTGAACTCTACCATTGCGTAAGTGCCCGCTCATTTCGACCGCTATGGATGCTGGAGGAATTGGGCATTACCTACCGTCTTCATGTGTTGCCTTTTCCTCCGCGAGTACATGCCCGGCAGTACCTTGAAGACAATCCGTTGGGGACGGTGCCCTTGATGATAGATGGCGCTACGCGCATCACGGAATCAGCCGCAATGTGCCAGTATCTCGCCACCTGCTATGGCGAAGGGCGTTTGGATGTGTCGTCAGGCGACGCAACTTACGGCAGCTACCTTAACTGGCTGCATATGAGCGATGCCACGCTCACCTTTCCGCAGACATTAGTGCTGCGCTATACCCATTTCGAACCTCCCGAGCGTCGACAGCCTCAGGTTGCAGCTGACTATGCACGCTGGTTCCTCGCGAGACTGCGCGCCGTTGATGCTGCTGTGCAATGCGACGAGTTCCTTTGCGCTGGCCGGTTTACCGCAGCCGACGTTGCGGTGGCTTATGCACTACAGCTGGCTCAGCACCTTGGGCTAGACAAACAATTCTCGCCAGCGGTCGCCGCGTACTGGCAGAGGCTGCAGGCGCGTCCCGCCTTCCTGCGTGCCTTGCAGCGGCAACGTAGTTGTGCTGTGGAGCAGGGCGTGGATCCAACCCCTTCGCCGGATCTGCGACCCTCATAGCATCTGGGGGTATGCATTCGCATGACCCAACGGGTGAGATGAGGACGCCGCGGTAAGCTCTGGGTCCATCTATCGCCACCATGCTTCCTGATCTCGATTCTTTGCTGCTCTTTAGTCGCGCCGCAGAAACCGGTAGCCTCACCAAGGCTGCGGAGACCCTGCATATCGCGGCGCCAGCTGCCAGTCGCAGACTGGCGCTGCTAGAGCACCAATTTCGAGTGCAGCTCTTCGATCGCCACCCGCGTGGGTTGACGTTGACCTCAGCGGGGGCGTGTCTTTTGGAGCATGTGCGTGGCATCTTGGACGCCGTGTACCGCTCTCAAATCGAACTGTCAAACTACGCTACTGGACAGGCAGCGGTACTGCGCGTATGCGCCAATACATCAGCGATGGCCCAGTTTCTGCCGCAGGATTTGGCTGACTTCCAGGACCTGCACCCGGATATTCGACTGGTTCTGGACGAGCAGTGGAGCGAAGCGTGCGCCCATACCGTGCGCGCTGCACGGGCTGACCTCGCCATTGTCCTTGAGGGCCCGTGGACCAAGGGCTTACCCACTTGGCCCTACCGCAGTGATCGGATTGCTGCGGTTTTTCGCCGAGGCAAGGCCCCTAAGGGAGATTGCCTCGCATTGGTCGACCTGATGGGGCAGAACCTCGTGGCATTGGAAGACCGATCCAGCATGATGCGCCTACTGGCCGAAAAAGCCGCCCAGGCTGGCCAGACTTTCACCCTGGGCGCAAAAGTCAAGAGTTTCGAGGCTGTGTGCAGGTTGGTGCAGGTGGGCAGTGGCGTGGGGCTGTTGCCGCTGCGTGCCGCTCAGGCCTTTGAGGTAGCGATGGGGCTGGAGGTCGTACCGTTGTCCGATACCTGGGCCGTCCGTCAGATGTCGATCTGCGCCGGCAATTCACAGCCATCTCCGGCGTTGCAGGCACTGATAGACCACCTGACAAAGGTCGACCATACGAATTTGTGAAACACGGCTTTCGCCAATTGGTCATTCTCTTGTGGAGCCGGGCTGCCGATACTGCGATGAAGGGCACAGACCCGCCATGACAGAAATCATCAGGAGACATCGCATGACCCTTCGCACGATTCCCAGGTTGCACTAGCTGCAGCGGCGGCGATATCACACGCCGCGCCCCCTCGTCCTCCCCATTCCCACTGCCCGTGAAATTAACGGGCGGGTCCGCATGCGCCATAGCGCAGGAGTGCCCATGTCTTCTTCCCATCTAGGCAACGTGTCTTCCATCGGCATGAATGTCGATCAGCCTCACGCCAATGTGAAAACGATCTTTATTGGCGGCAGTTGGCGCGCCGCCCCAGACGGTGCCGTATTGCCCATGCACGCACCTGCCGATGGGCGTCTCATAGGCCACATCAGCCGCGGCACCGCAGCTGACGTGGACGCTGCCGTAACGGCAGCCCAGGCCGCGCTGACCTCACCTGTATGGGCCGGACTGAGCGCGGCGCAGCGTGGGCGCCTGCTGATGGCGCTGTCACGGCGGGTGCAGGAAGAGGTGGAGCGTCTGGCATGGCTGGAAGCACACGATACGGGCAAGCCTATCGGGCTGGCGCGTGGCGACATGCATGTGCTGGCCCGTTATCTGGAGTTCTATGCCGGCGCCGCTGACAAGGTGCATGGCGAGGTCATACCGTTTGAGCCGGGCTACACCGTCACCGTGTCACGCGAGCCGCTCGGCGTCACGGCCCACATTATTCCTTGGAACTACCCGGCCCAGATGTTCGGGCGCTCGCTCGCTCCCGCGCTGGCCATGGGCAATGCCGTGGTGCTCAAGCCGTCCGAGGATGCCTGCCTGTCATGCCTGGCAGTCGTCGAGCTGGCGCAGGAGGTAGGCTTTCCACCAGGCGCCATCAACGTGGTCACCGGCCTGGGCGCAGAGGCGGGGGCGGCTCTCTCGGCACATCCGGACGTGCGCCTGGTCACCTTCACCGGCTCTAGCGAGGTCGGCACGCTGGTGCAGGCCGCCGCAGCGCGCCACCATGTTCCGGTCACGCTCGAACTGGGCGGCAAGTCCCCTCAGATCGTGTTCGCCGATGCCGACCTGGAACGCGCAGCCGACGCCGTAGTGCGCGGCATCGTGCAGAACGCCGGCCAGACCTGCTCTGCCGGCAGCCGGGTACTTGTGGAACGCACCGTCTTCGAGGCCTTCGCCGAGCGGCTCGCGCGCCGCTTCGCGGCGCTGCGCATGGGGACCCCAGAAGCGAACGCCGATCTGGGACCGCTCATCAACGCAGCGCAGCGCCAGCGTGTGGAACGCTTCGTGGCCCAGGCCCGCGCCGATGGCCTCCCCGTGATTGCGCAGACGCCCTTGCCGGAGGATCTGCCTCCTCAAGGACTGTTCGTAGCGCCGATCGTCTTCGGCCCGGTTCCCGCACAGCACCCGCTGGCCCGCGAGGAGGTGTTCGGCCCCGTGCTGTGCGCCATGCCGTTCCAGGACGAGGCAGAGGCCATCCACCTGGCCAATGACACCGATTTCGGCCTGGTTGCGGCGGTATGGACCCGCGACGGGGACCGCCAGGCACGCCTGGCGCGTCGCATCCAGTCAGGACAGTTCTTCATCAATTGCTATGGCGCGGGCGGCGGCGTAGAGCTGCCCTTCGGAGGCATGAAGCGCAGCGGCCACGGGCGTGAAAAGGGCATGGCAGCGCTGGAGGAAATGAGCGTGACCAAGACGGTGGTGCATTTCCATGGCTGAACAAGCCCCTCCCACCGCCGCGGCACCGTCCGGCCCCTTGAGTGGGATGCTGGTGGTCGCGCTGGAGCAAGCCGTGGCCGTACCGTACTGCACCAGCCGCCTTGCGGATGCCGGGGCCCGCGTGATCAAGATCGAACGGCCCGAAGGCGACTTTGCCCGCCGCTACGACCGCTACGTGCAGGGTGAGTCGAGCTACTTTGTCTGGATCAACCGTGGCAAGGAATCGATTGCCCTGGATTTGCGCAATGTGAAGGAGGCCGCACTGCTGCATGCCATGGTGGCGCGTGCAGATGTGTTCATCCAGAACCTGGCTCCCGGCGCAGCGTCGCGCCTGGGTTTCGACAGCGAAGCACTGCGCCAACGCCACCCACGCCTGATTACCTGCGATCTGTCGGGCTACGGAGAGGACGGGCCGCTGCGCGACATGAAAGCCTATGACCTGTTGGTCCAGGCCGAGAGCGGGTTGGTCTCCGTCAACGGTGCGCCGGGAGAATGGGGCCGCATCGGCGTGTCGCTGTGCGATATCAATGCGGGCATGAACGCGCTCATCGGCATTCAGCAGGCGCTGCTGCAGCGTGCGCGCACGGGCCATGGGTCGGGGGTGCAAGTGTCGCTCTTCTCCACCGCGGCCGAACTCATGTCTGTGCCGCTCCTGCAGACCGTGTGTGGTGGCGAGCCTCCCCAGCGGGTGGGGCTGCGCCATCCCACCATTGCGCCGTATGGCGCGTTCAGCTGCGCGGATGGTCGGGACATCGTGATCTCGATCCAGAACGAGCGTGAATGGCGACAGTTTTGCGTAGTGTTCATGGATGCTGAGGAGATGGCGGACGATCCGCGCTTTTGCACCCTGCCGGAGCGGCTGACGAACCGTGCGGAACTCGACGCTCGCGTGCAGGAGCGCTTTGGCAGCCTGGCGCATGGACAGGCCATCGACCTGTTGATGGCCGCGCACACGGCGTTCGCCTCGGTGAACTCGGTGCCCGACCTGGCGCGGCATCCCCAGCTGCACACCTGGCCCATGCCCGTGCACGGAGCCACCGTGCGCGTACCCGCACCGCCCTACGCCACGGAGTGGGATCGGGGCGCCTTTACCGCGGTGCCCGCTGTTGACCAGCATGGCCCCGCGCTGCGCGCCGAATTCGGCGAGGCGACAGCATGAGCCCTACCGTATCCCTGCCCGCATCGTGGAGCGCATACACATGAACACGCCCGACATTTTTGACTACGTCATCGTGGGTGCCGGCGCTGCGGGCTGCCTGCTGGCCCATCGCCTCAGCGAAGACGGACGCCACAGCGTGTGCCTGCTCGAATCCGGCCCACCGGACCGCAATCCATTCATCCATATCCCGGCGGGTTTCATCAAGGTGGGGTATGACCCAAGCTATACATGGCCGTTTGAAACCGCGCCCAGCTGGGGCACCGCTGGCCGGCGTGTCACCACGCGCCTGGGGCGCACGCTGGGAGGGTCGAGCGCAATCAACGGCTTCAACTACACGCGAGGAACGGCCTCCGACTACGACAGGTGGGCGGCCATGGGCAATCCTGGCTGGAGCTATGACGAGGTGCTGCCCTACTTCCAGCGCACCGAGCGGCGCATAGGCGGCGGCGATGCGCCCCACCGCGGCCGCGAGGGGCTGCTGCCCATCACCGATTGCGACTGGCGGCATCCGCTGTGCGACGGATTCATCCGCAGCGCAGAGTCTCTGGGCATCGGCCCGGCGGGCGACTACAACCTGGGCGTCCAAGCCGGCGCCGGCTACTACCAGCGCTGGATCCACCGGGGCCGCCGCGTGAGCGCGGCCACGGCCTTCCTGAAGCCTGCCCGAGGGCGCGCCAACCTGGAAGTGCGCACGGGAGCGCACGCCATCTCCATCGTGTTTGCGGGTCGCCGCGCCGTGGGCGTGCACGTGCGCATGCAGGCAGGAGGCGCACAGACCACCGTGCATGCCCGACGTGAAGTGATCCTGTGCGCCGGAGCGATCAACACCCCCAAGCTGCTGCAACTGTCCGGCGTGGGGCCGCTGGAGTGGCTGCACGCGCTGGGGGTCCAACCCGTGCATGCCTTGGCTGGGGTCGGTCAGCGGTTGCAGGACCACTTCATGGTGCGCTCCGTGGTGCGCGTGCAGGGTGCCCCGACGATCAACAGCACCGCACGCGGATGGCGGCTGTGCCTGGAGATGGGCAAGTGGGCGCTGGGCCGGCCCAGCGTGCTGGCCATCAGTCCGTCGGTGGCCTATGCCTTTGCCCCATCCCGCCCGGGGCTGCCTGAGGCAGACCTGCAGTTTCATTTTTCCCCAGGCAGCTACGCCTCGGGGATCGCCGGAAGGCTCGACAGCTTCCCGGGGATGACCCTGGGCTTTTACCAGATGCGTCCTGCCAGCCACGGCCACGTGCGGGCGGTTTCGACCGATCCGTTCGCCCCTCCCGAGATCCAGCCTTCCTACATGGAGCGCGAGGAAGACCGCCGCGTGGTGATCGACGGCCTGCGCCTTACACGCCGCATCTTGCACGCCCCCGCACTGTTGCCCTACGTGGAACGTGACGAGGCGCCGCCGGCACACGCGGTGAGCGATGAGGACCTGCTGGAGTACGCCCGCCAGCGCGGGGGGACGGCCTGGCATTTCATGGGCACCTGTCGCATGGGCCCGGCCCGTGATGAATCGACCGTGGTGGATTCCCAATTGCGGGTCCATGGCTTGGAAAGTCTGCGCGTGGCCGATGCCTCGGTCATGCCGGCCATGCCATCGGGGAATACCGGGGCACCGACCATGATGATTGCGGAGAAGGCAGCAGACATGCTGCTGCGAACCTAGTCGGCTGAAGCGCCCTGGCGCTTCAGCTGTCAGCGCCAACTGTACCTATTCCAATAGGTACAGCAGGCTTACAGTGGGCGCTCGCAAGTGGGTTCCGTTCCACAAAGCGGAGCCCGCAGCGGGTACAGATGGATCACAAGATCCGCACCGCCAGCAATGGCGACAACAGGAGACAAGCCATGACAGGAATTCGTCAGATCGCCCAGGCCGCAGCCGCGGCCCTCACCGTGGCCTGCGCAGTGACAGCTCACGCCCAGGATGTGATCAAGATCGGCTATACGGCCGACCAGTCCGGCAGCGGCGTGGCCGAGTTGGGTATCGCGGGGCGCTGGGGGTTTGAAGCCGCCATCGAAGATATCAACAAGGCCGGCGGCATCCTGGGGCGCAAGGTGGTGGGCGTGATCCGCGACGACCAGGGCACCCCGCCGAAGGCCATCCAGACGGTACAGGACCTGATTGACAGCGAAAAGGTGCAGGCCCTGGTCGGCCCCGCCAACTCGGGCAATGCGCTGGCCTGGCTGCACATTCCGCAGCAAAAGAAGATTCCCGTGGTGGTGCCCATCGGCACGGCCACCGAGATCACCACGCGCTACATGAAGGAGCCGCAGAACTACCTATTCCGCGTCTCCATGGTGGACCGCGAGCAGGTGTCGCTGCTGGCAGCCTATGCGGTCAAGGCGTCCAAGGACAAGAAGATCGCCGTGCTGGCCGACTCCACCGGCTACGGACAGGGCGGCATCAAGGACGCGACCGAGGTGCTGGCGCTGCACGGCGTCAAGCCCGTGGCTGTCGAGAAGTACGGTCCCAAGGACACGGACATGACCTCGCAGCTCAACAAGATTAAGGCCGCGGGTGCGGATACGGTCATCATCTATGGCATCGCCGATGGCGCGGCGCAGGTGGTGCGCAGCATGGAGAAGATCAACTACATGCCCATCACGCTGGGCACTTGGGGCAACCTGAGTTCGCTGTTCCCTAAGATGACAGGCCCCAAACTGTCCGAGCACCTGGTCATGGCCGCTTCCACCACCGAGGACACGTCGGACAAGACGAAGTCACTGGGCGAGCGCGTGCGCAAGAACTTCCCGACGCTGACCTGCTTCCCCTGCGCTGCGCAGGCCTATGACTCGGTGATGCTGCTGTCCGCTGCGATGAAGCAGGCCAACAGCACCGATGGCGAGAAGGTCGCGCCCGCGCTGGAGAACCTGAGCGGCGTGCAGGGCGTGATCAAGACATACAACAAGCCCTTCAGCAAGACCATGCACGAGGGCCTGCACGTGGGTGACTTCTACCTCGCGCGCTGGAAGGGCGGCAGCGAAGTGGTGCGCTTCCAGGACGACATCTACAAGTCCATCACGCCTGCCGATCTGAAACAGTGAGCGGATCTACTTCTGAAAAATGAGAGCTGCCCGCGCTTGATTAGCAATGTTTTCAGCATGGAAACATGCTGAAGACAAGGTTTTGCAAGTACGGGCAGCTCATTTTTTTGACGACTACCGCGTCAGTGGCAGTGGAAGGCAGCGCATGGCCGATTCGATACTCCAGGCAATTTTCAGCGGCCTGGCCCTGGGCAGCATTTATGCGCTCGTGGCCGTGGGTTTCAACATTACGTTCAACACAACCAAGACCTTGAACTTCGGCCAGGGCGAATTCCTGGTGGCCGGGGCCTTCGTCGCCGTGTCGGTACTGCTGCTCCTAGCGGGCAAGCAGATGACTGACGCGCTCCTGCCTGCAGAGGTGACCCTGACGCGCTACCTGCTCAGCCTGGTGGCCACCATGGCGGTGCTGGCGCTGCTGGGCGTGGTGCTGTACTACGCCGCGGTGCGGCCCTTTGTGGGCCAGGGCGGTATGGCGTGGGTTATGAGCACCATCGGCTTCGGCATCATCATCCAGAACACTGCGCTAGCGATCTGGGGGCCCTCGCCGCTGGTCATGCCTTCGCCGCTGGGCAACGACGTGATCCGCATCGGCGGCGCGGGCGTGCTGCCCCAAGAGGTGCTGGTGCTCGTTGCCAGCCTGGCCGTGTTGTTGACGCTGGATTGGGTGATGCGCCGCACGCGGCTGGGCAAGGCCGTGCGCGCCGTGGCGCAAAGCGGCAGTGCCGCCACGCTGATGGGCATCAATGTCAGCGCCATCGTCGTGCTGGCCTTCGTGGTCAGCTCCAGTCTCGCGGGACTGGCCGGGCTGCTGATCGCTCCCATTACCACCGCCTCGGTCTTCATGGGGATGACGCTGGCGCTGAAGGCCTTCTCGTCGGCCATCCTCGGCGGGCTCACCAGTCCCCGCGGCTGCATGCTGGGCGGGATCCTGCTGGGCGTGATTGAAGCGCTGGTGGGCCTGTGGCATGCAGAGCTGCGCGAAATCAGCATTTTCCTGCTCATCATCGTCGTGCTCGTGGTGCGCCCGCAGGGTCTGCTGGGCCAGCGCATTGTGGAGAAGGTATGACGGACGAGCAAAAGCATTACCTCGGGCTGGCCCTCGTCGCCGCACTGGCGGCGGCGGTGCCCCTGTTCACGGACAACGACTTCTACCTGCGGGTGCTGTTCCTCATCGGGGTCAACTACATCGCTGCCGCCGGCATGAACGTGCTGGTCGGCTACACCGGACAGAAGTCGCTGGGCCACGCGGGACTGTTCGCGGTGGGCGCGTACACCGTGGCGCTGCTAACCGCGCGCTGGGGCTGGAATCCCTGGCCTGCCTTCGCCGCAGCGGGCGTGATGGCCGGGCTGTTCGGCATCGTCATCGCGCTGCCGGCGCTGCGGGTCAAGGGGCCTGCGCTGGCTATGGTGACCATCGGGTTTGGCATCGTGGTGGAGAAGATCGTCTCGGAATGGCAGGACGTGTTCGCCGGCCAGCAAGGCATCTACGGCGTGCTGCCGCTGTCGCTGGGCGGCACCATGTTCAGCTCCAAGCACTGGGTGTGGTTCGTGCTGCTGCTGGGTGTGGCCCTGCACGTGATGCTGCGCCTGCTGCTGCGCGGGCGCTTCGGGCGTGCCTTCATGGCGGTCAACACGGCCGAAGTGGCGGCCGAGAGCGTGGGCATCAGCGTCTACCGCTTCAAGGTTCTAGCCTTTGTCATCAGCGCCGTCACCTGTGGTCTGGCAGGCGCACTGATTGCCCAGCAGAACCAGTACATCAACTCCGACTTCATCACCTTCAACCTGTCGGTCTTCATCTTGCTGATGGTGCTGTTCGGCGGGCCGTCGATCTATGGCCCCTTGCTGGGCGCCGTCGTGCTGACCCTGCTGGATGCGTTCCTGTCGCGCTGGCCAAGCGTGCAGCACTTCACCTATGGCGCGCTGCTGCTGTTCGCTCTCTATGCCATGCCCGACGGGCTGGCAGGATTCTTGAAGACGCTGGCCCGCAAATGGGCACCAGGCCTGCTGTCCTCCGAGCCGTTGCCCACGCAGCTCGCGCCCTGGCGCCCCCGAGGGCGGGCGAATGCCGAGGAGATGCTGCTGGAGGCCGAGGGTCTGTACAAGGCCTACGGCGGCGTGGTGCCCACGAACGAGGTGGACATCCGCATCCGCGCTGGCCACGTGCACTCCCTCATCGGGCCCAATGGCGCGGGAAAGACCACCCTGCTGAATATCCTCTCGGGCATCGTACCGCCCGACCGCGGGCGCATCCGTTTCGAGGGGCGTGATGTGACGGGCCTGCCCCCCTACCGCATCGCGCGTGCAGGCCTAGGCCGGACCTTCCAGAATCTCAAGCTGTTTGCAGGCATGTCAGTGCTGGACAACGTCAAGCTCGGCCTGCATGCACATATTCCCACCGGCTTCTTCGGCAGCCTCGTGGGCAGCGGCGGCCGGGCCGAGCAGGCAGCACGCGACGAGGCGCTGCAGATCCTGGACGCCCTGGGCCTGCGGGACAAGGCGCAGGAGATCGCCGGCAGCCTACCCTACGGCGTGCAACGCCGCCTGGAGCTGGCGCGCGCGCTGGCGACACACCCTCGCCTGCTCTTGCTGGACGAGCCCGCCGCAGGTCTGAATCCACAAGAAACGCAAGAGCTGGTGCAGGTGATCCTGCGCATCCGCGACATGGGAATCACCGTGCTGCTGATCGAGCACCACATGGATTTGGTGATGGCCGTGTCCGACCATGTCATCGTGCTGGACTACGGACAGAAGATCGCCGAGGGCACGCCCGCGCAGGTCCAGAACGACCCGCGGGTGATTACGGCCTATCTGGGTGCGGAGGATCCCGTGGAAGAAGAGGATGAAAAAGGGGGTGCCCGTGTCCAATGAGCTGTTGCGCATCGAGGATCTGCATGTGCACTACGGTGCTGTGCAGGCGCTCAAGGGCGTTTCCCTGCACGTGCAGGCGGGCGAGGTGGTGACTATCATCGGCGGTAATGGCGCGGGCAAAACCACGCTCATGCGCTGCATCTCGGGACTGGAGTCAGCGGCCGGCGGCCGCGTGCTGTTCCAGGGCAAAGACCTCGCAGGCACCCCGGGTCACAAGCGCGTGGCGCTGGGGATTGCGCAGTCGCCCGAAGGCCGGCAGGTGTTTGCTGATCAGACGGTGCGTGACAACTTGGTGCTCGGCGCCTATCACCGCCGCGCCAGTGCCACCGAGATCGAAGCGGACATCCAGGCCCAGTTTGAGCGTTTTCCCCGCCTGGGGGAGCGCCAGCAGCAAATGGCGGGCACGATGTCCGGGGGCGAGCAGCAGATGCTGGCCATTGCCCGCGCGCTGATGGCACGTCCCCAACTGTTGCTGCTGGACGAGCCTTCGCTGGGCCTGGCGCCACTGATCGTCAAGGAAATCTTTGACACTATCCGCAGCCTGCGTACCCAGGGCGTCACCATCTTGCTGGTGGAGCAGATGGCCAACCAGGCGCTGGCCGTGGCAGACCGGGGGTACGTGCTGGAGACCGGGCGCATCACCCTCCAGGGACCCGGCGCAGCACTGCGCCGCGACCCCAAGGTCCGCGCTGCCTACCTGGGAGGGCACTGAGAAATGCCGAGCGACACCCACGGTGGCCAAGCCGCCCCCCACTGACATGCGCTACACAGAGAGCTTCGACTATGTGGTGGTCGGTGGCGGCACGGCCGGTGCCATCGTGGCCAGCCGGCTGGCGGAAGACCCTTCGGTCACGGTATGCCTGCTGGAAGCGGGTCCGCCGGATCACCACCCCTTCCTGCATCTGCCGGCGGGGTTCATCAAGATGCTGTTCAACCCCGGCTACACCTGGACCTTCAGCTCCGAGCCGCACGAGCGCACGCTGGGCCGCCGCATCCCCTTGCCCCAGGGCCGCACGCTGGGCGGCTCCAGCGCGATCAACGGACTCATCTACAACCGGGGACAGGCCCAGGACTATGACGGCTGGGCCGCACTGGGCAACCCGGGGTGGGCATTCGCCGACGTGCTGCCCTATTTCCAGCGCAGCGAACGCTGGCTGGGACAGAGCGATAGCCCGCTGCGCGGCCGCAACGGGGCCGTGGCGGTCACGCCGATCGACTGGTCCCATCCCATATGCGAGGCCTTCCTGGAGGGCGCAGCCGAACTGGGGCTGCCCCGCAATCCCGACTACAACGCCGAAGCCCAGGCGGGGGTTGGCTACTTCCAGCGCACCATCCACCGTGGCTGGCGCGTGAGCACCGCACGCGCCTACCTGCGCGCACAGGGGCGCCGCCCGAATCTCGTCGTGCGCACCCAGGCCCAGGCCACGCGCATCCTCTTTGAAGGGCGCCGCGCCACGGGGGTGGAGTACATGGCCGACCAGCAAGCGGGCCGCAGCACCATCGGCGCGCGCAGCGAGGTGGTGGTGTGCGCAGGTGCCATCAACACGCCCAAGCTGCTGCAGCTGTCGGGGATCGGCCCCGGGGCCTCTTTGCAAGCCCTGGGCCTGCCTGTGCTACAGCCTCTGGAGGGCGTGGGCTCCCACCTGAAGGACCATTTCTCGGTGCGCGTGGTGGCCCGCGTGCGCCCAGGTTCGGCGACCACCATCAATGAGCTGGCGCGCCCACCGCGCCTCTGGTGGCAAGCCGCACGGTGGCTGACGGGCCGGCCCAATATCCTGGCGCTGAGTCCCTCGCTCGTGCATTTCTTCTGGAACTCCGGCGTGGGCACGAGCGAGCGGCCCGATCTGCAGGGCGTTTTCACGCCCGCGAGCTACCGCGAGGGCTATGTAGGGCAGCTCGATACCTACCCCGGCATGACCTGTGGCGTCTGGGCCCACCGGCCTCGCAGCGAGGGTGAGGTGCGCCTGAGCAGCCCGGACCCGCGCATGGCACCGCTGGTACAGCCCAACTATCTCGGGCACGAGGAAGATGTGCGCGTGCTTACGAAAGGGGTGCGGCTCGCCCGCCGGCTGCTGCAGACCCAGGCCCTGGCCCCGTTCTACGACACGGAGTCGATGCCAGGATCCGACACCCAGGACGACAACGCCCTCCTGGAGTTCATCCGCCGCTTTGGCGTCTCGTCTTACCACCTGTGCGGCACGGCGCGCATGGGGCCGTCGGCCGACACGGGAGCGGTCGTCGATGCCCAGTTGCGCGTGTACGGCCTGCAAGGGTTGCGGGTGGCCGATTCGTCGGTCATGCCCGCCATTCCATCGGCCAACATTTGTGCTGCCACCATGATGATCGGCGAGCGTGCCGCGGACCTGATCCGGGGCTGCGCGGCCCAGGCGCAGCCACTCCATCCGCAATGAGGAACCCCGCATGATCGCGTTGCCCGAAGAGGCCACCATCGGCTCCATCCTGGCACAGGCTGCCGCCACGTATTCTGAGCGCCCGCTGCTGGCTGCACCTCCCAACCCTGGCCGCAGTTATGACCCGCAGGGGCGATCCCTGACCTACGCCGAGGTGCATGCCGCCGTCCAGTCACTCATGCGCCGCTACCGCGAGGCCGGCTACGGCATGGGGCACCGTGTTGCGCTGCTGCTGGAGAACCGGCTAGAGCACATGCTGCACAAGCTGGCGCTGAACGCCCTGGGTATCTGCTGCGTCCCCGTCAACCCGGATTACCGCCCCCGCGAGCTGGCTTACCTCATCGACCATGCGCGCGTGGACCTGGCCGTGGTGCTGGCCACGCGCCAGACCGACTGGGACGCGGCCTCCCGGGAGGCTGCATGGCAACCACCGTGCACAGTGTTCGAGGAATTCGCGGCAACCTTGGCGCCCGCCCGCGTGCCG
The DNA here is from genome assembly GCA_049672825.1 of Pusillimonas sp. Classification (GTDB taxonomy): domain Bacteria; phylum Pseudomonadota; class Gammaproteobacteria; order Burkholderiales; family Burkholderiaceae_B; genus Pusillimonas_C; species Pusillimonas_C harenae_A. The sequence continues at coordinate 14,418 of JBATWU010000117.1, read as the reverse complement.
GCTACAGCCTGGGAGCCCGCGTGCGACACCCCCGCGAGCATCCTGTACACCTCGGGCACCACCGGCCGGCCCAAAGGCTGCGTCCTCTCCCACCGCTACGAGCTGGCCGCAGGCGCCTACTACGCGACGCGCGGCGGGTTGGTGGACTTTCGCCCCGAGGGCGAGCGCATCTACAACCCGCTGCCCCTCTTCCATGTCAACTCGTCCATCCTGTCGTTCTATGCCGCGCTGCTGACCGGCAGCTGCCAGATCCAGACCGACCGTTTCCAACCGACGCGCTGGTGGTCCGAGGTGCGTGCCACGCAGGCCACGGTCGTGCACTACCTCGGGGTGATCGTACAGATGCTGTGCGCGCAGCCTCCCGGTCCGGACGACCGCAACCACAGCGTGCGCTTCGGCATGGGCGCGGGTGTGGAGCCGCAACTGCACCAGGCCTTCGAAGAGCGTTTCGGGTTTCCGCTGCTGGAGCTGTGGGGCATGACCGAAAACGTCCGCATCCTGGTGGACAACATGCCGCCACGACAGGTAGGAACGCGGGCCTTCGGCCGGGCCACGCCCGGAATCGAGGTGCGCGTGGTGGACGATGCCGGTCGCGACCTGCCCGACGGAACGCCGGGCGAGATGCTGATCCGCTACTCCGAGGCAACCCCGCGCAAGGATTTCTTCTCGGGCTATCTCGACGACGAGGCCGCCACCGAGGCCGCATGGCGGGGCGGCTGGTTCCACACCGGCGATGTCGTGGTGCGCGATGCGTCCGGCATGCTGCACTTCGTCGAGCGGCGCAAGAACATCATCCGCCGCTCGGGGGAAAACATCGCCGCTGCAGAAGTGGAGGCATGGTTGCTGACGCATCCTGCCGTGGAGATGACCGCCGTGATGGCCGTACCGGATGAAGTGCGTGAGGAAGAGGTGCTGGCCTGCATCGTTCTCAAGCCGGACGCAGCGGCCACCCTGCACGAGCCTGGAACGGAAGCGGCGCTGCTGCGCTCCCTGTTCGAGCACTGCAGCGCGGGCCTGGCCTACTTCAAGGCGCCCGGATGGATATGGTTCACCGCACAGATCCCGACCACCGGCACCCAGAAGATCCAAAAGCACGCCATCTTCGGGGCCAACGGCGATCCGCGCAGCATGCCGGGCATGCACGACCTGCGCGCATGGAAGAAGCGCGCCGGCAGCACCGCAGCCGTGCCAGGCACCCGCCGCCCCTGAATTCCGCAGGCCCGTACCATGCTTTGCGCGCCACCCAGCCTGCCGCCCTGTGACCCTGCGGCAGCCGCCCGGGACTCAGGGACGCAGTTGATCGAAGGCCTTGCGAAATCGCGGGTCCAGCACCGCATGGGGATTGCACCGCGACCAGGGCGAAAGCACCTGGCTGTTCACGCTGAAGATATTGCCAGGCGCCATCACGATGTTCTTGGCCAGCATGGCCTGGGCCAGCGCATGCGCATCGGGGAACTCGGGCCAGCGTGCCCAGATGAACAGCGAGTGCTGCGGGCGCACGAACAGCCGGGCTCCCATGGTGTCGAGCAGTTCATAGGCCTGCTGCGTGGCTTCGGCCAGCTTGTCACGCAGCTGCTCCAGATGCCGCCCATGGTGGCGCTCCGCCAGCAGGGTGTCCACGGTGCGCTCGGCATACTCCGAGCTGCTGACGCCGGTGAGTATCTTGAGGTTGGCCAGGTCGTTGGCCAGATCCGGGCTGCAGGCCACGAAGCCCACGCGCAAGGCGGCCGAGAGGGATTTGGAGAAGCTGCCCACATAGAGCGTGCGCTCCAACTGGTCCATGGCCGAGAGGCGCGGCGCCTTGGCACTGCGGAAGTCGCTGAGCGCATCGTTTTCCACCAGCAGCAGGTTGTGCTGCTCGGCAAGACGCAGCATTGCCTTTGCCTTGGCGGGCGACAGATCCGATCCGGTAGGGTTGTGTGCCAGCGACTGGGTGAAGAAGACGCGAGGCCGCAGCGTCTTGAGCAAACGCTCCAGCGCCTGCAGGTCGGGGCCGTCCGCCAGCCGCGGAACCCCCACGGTTCGGGCACCGACGAGGTGGAGCTTGCCCAGCAAAGGGTAATAGCCGGGGTCGTCGATCAGCACCACCGCATCCGGCGGAACGAAGTAGCGCACGATCAGATCCATCGCCTCGTTGGCCCCGTGGGTCAGCACGATCTGCTGCGGACTGGCGTCCAGGCCCAGGTGGGCCAGATGTCGCACCAGGCGGTGGCGCAGCGGCGCGTAGCCCAGGCGGTCGCCGTAGCGAAACAGCGTCCCCAGGCCCCCACGCGCCACCTTGTGGTGAATACGGTCCAACCGTGCGCCGGCCAGCCACTCCGTGGGGGGGAAGGCATCCCCCACTGTCAATTGCCCCGGCTCGTTGCGCAGCTGCATGCGCATGAGCCAGACGATGTCCATGGCGCGGTGCAGCGAGCTGTTGTCCTCCACCTCGCTGCCCTCAGGCAGGCCCTCCTTGACAAAAAACCCCGAACCGCGCCGCGGCTCCACCAGGCCGCGCGATACCAGCAGCTCGAACGCCGAGATCACGGTGTTCTTGCCGTAGCTGCGCAGCGCGGCGATCTCGCGCAACGAGGGGAGCTTTTCACCTGCCTGGTACACGCCCTCGCGGATCTGCCGCTCGAGCGAATCGGCCAGCGCGACAAACAGCGGGGGCGAGGTGGAGACCGTTGCACGAACCTTCATGCGCAGGAACTGTACCTGCGATCCCGCTGCCATCGCACGCATTCCTTTCACCCACGCTCCTTCCACACGCCATGCAACCCATCGACTCCCGCTTGCCCCAATTCCGCTCCCTGACGCCACAGCAGCGCCTCCAGCACATCGTTGCCGCTGCGGGACTGAATGCCGACGAGGCAGCCTTGCTGGACAACAGCGGCGCCCTGGACCGCCAACTGGCGGACGGCATGATTGAAAACGTCATCGGGACCTTCGAGCTGCCGCTTGCCGTTGCGGGGTACTTCCAGCTCAACGGCAAGGACGTACTCGTTCCCATGGCGGTGGAAGAACCCTCCGTCGTGGCGGCTGCTTCGTTCATGGCCAAGCTCGTGCGCGAGTGCGGCGGCTTCGAGACCTCCAGCACCCCGCCGCTGATGCGCGCTCAGGTCCAGGTCCTGGGCCTCTCGGACCCGCATGGCGCGCGCCAGACGCTGTTGCGCCGCAGCCGCGAGATCATCGACCTCGCCAACCAGCGCGACAAAGTGCTCATTGGCCTGGGCGGCGGGTGCCGCGACATCGAAGTGCATGTGCTGGAGAACACGCGGCGCGGCCCCATGGTGGTCATGCACCTGATCGTGGATGTCCGCGATGCCATGGGCGCAAACACCGTCAACACGATGGCGGAGTCGGTCTCGCCGCTCGTCGAGGAAATCACCGGCGGCCAGGTGCGGCTGCGCATTCTGTCCAACCTGGCGGATTTGCGCCTGTCCCGTGCCCGCGTGGCCCTATCACCGCAGGTGCTCACCACGCCCGAATATGAAGGCCAGGAGGTCATCGAGCGAATCCTGGACGCCTACGAGTTCGCCGCCGTGGACCCATACCGCGCCGCCACCCACAACAAGGGGATCATGAACGGCATCGACCCGGTGATCGTGGCCACAGGCAATGACTGGCGGGCCGTGGAAGCCGGCGCCCATGCCTGGGCATGCCGCAAGGGGCATTACGGATCACTTACCCGCTGGGAAAAGGACGCGCGCGGCTGGCTCGTAGGGAGCCTGGAGATGCCCATGCCCGTGGGGCTGGTGGGCGGCGCCACCAAGACCCATCCCCTGTCGCGGATCGCCCTGAAGATCATGGGAGTGCACACCGCACAGGAGCTGGGCGAAGTGGCCGTGGCCGTAGGACTGGCACAGAACCTCGCTGCGCTGCGCGCCCTGGCCACCGAGGGCATTCAGCGGGGCCACATGGCGTTACATGCGCGCAATATAGCCATCCTGTCGGGTGCGACTGGGCCAGAAATTGATCAAGTCGCACGGTTGATGGGGCAAGAAAAAGATGTGCGTGTGGATCGGGCTCACGCGTTGCTCAAGGATTTGCGCGGACATTCCCCTGAGGAGTAACGGGATGCGTGGGCCTGTGGAGGTGTGTAAGCCCGCTTCAGACTGATTGCGGCCGCACCGTCAGGTCAGACGCCAGCGCGCGCTTCACGCTCGCGTGCGTTTCGGATGCGCTCATAGCCAGCGCTTCGCTCGGCGCGACATATGTTCAATGCTGCGGCAGGTGTGCCACTACTTAATAGTACCAATACCAGCAGGTTTGGGGGTTTGAGATCCATTAGTAGGTATTCGCGAATTGCGAATATCACCGATGGTTTCCCCGTTGGCAAGCAGCAAGGCCGAGGGGGGGAGTGCTCATCCTTGCTGTGCAGCAAGAGAGGGGGCGGGTTTTCATAATCGAGCAGAAGAACGCCCGGCTACCGTCAAAAGAGGTCAGGATCGCGCACAAGGAATGCACGTAGCTTCTTGAATTCGCGGGGGGCATGGAAACATCAGTGGCAGAGGCAGCGCTGCCATCCCGTCGGTCGTTGCAGTTGAACTCTCAAAAAATGGAGTGAGTGTCTACGTAGGCAGGTGAGTCTGAGATGGTGGAGGTATTCACATCGGATGGGGGCTGTGGCGGCACGCTGCTTCAGTCCTGGACGGCTGTTGTCCAGGCGTGAGCACTCAGCCTTGTTCGACGGGCTGAGCTTGAATCGGCGGTTGTGCACCCGGTACTGATCGGGTGTCATTCCCGTCAATGGCTTGAGCGCATTTGCTATCGCGGCGTTGTGTTCATCGCGCCGCACATCGGCACCCTTGCGGCTTGTTCCGGTCATTCTGTCCATGCCCTGCGTGGGCGTCGCATCAATCTCCTTGGCGCCCACGCAAGGTGCATCTGAATAGCTCACTCGCCCCGCAGTTTCACAGCGGTAGCTCGCCTATTGCGCGTCGGGGTCGCTGGCGGTAGGTTTTGCGTGCTGCGCCCAGCGCCGAATGCGGGCTCGAAGGCTGGTTTTCTGCCCGTCAGTCAATGGCATGTCTGCGACCCTTTGCACAGCCGCATCAAGATGCACATACCCGTGTCGCAGCAGCGCGATGCAGAACTCGCGGTCCTTCTCCCTGCCCGCCCAGGCCTTGGACATGAACAAGTCCAGCGCGTCCAAGCAGTAACCAATTTTCAAGTCTGTCTGGGCAGTCTGAACCTTGTGCAGCCGCAGTTCCCAGCCACTGGGCAGCACCGCGGTCTCCGGCCCCACCCCTTGAGCGTAGACCTGGTGCGTGGTGTGAAACCAGGAGCCCTCGCCGATGTTGCCGTCCAGCAGGTCGGCCTTTTCAGGGGCGTTCAGTGGGTACATGTCCGCTTCCATGGAAGCTTTGAGTTCCTGTGGCGGGTTAGGCACAGGGCCCAGAATGGACTGGCTACCTACGATGACGAACTCATACTCGTGGGTGACTTGCGCGGCTGCGCGGATGAGGTGCTCAAGTTGCTCGCGTTCCACGTAAGGACTCCCTCAGGCGCTTGCCTGAGATTTCAGGCTCTTGATGTCTTCCAGTACCTTCTGGCGCACTTGTTCGGGCAGCACACACAACAGGGGCGAAGCTTGGCGCAGCTCGTTGGACCGTTGCGTGCTGGCCAATACGCGTCTCCACTGCTTTCGGTGCAACACAACGGACCACTCATCCCACAGCGGGGACGAGCGCGAGCCTGGCTGCGCGCGCCAACTCTCGAGCGTCTGCAAGGCTTTGAGCCGCAGCTTGTCATCTCGCTTGACCAAGCGTACCGCTTCCTGGTGCAGGACCAGGCTTTGCAAATCTTGCAGCTGGTGGTGCGAGACGGGCACTCGCGTACTGGCCTGCGCCGCAGCAGTCTGCGAGTCCTGCGCCGGGGTTGCCGGATTGGCCAGGAGAGCTAGGTCGGCACCGAAGCCCAAGGCTCCCATTACGCGCACATAGCTGCCCATGGTCGGCGAAGGCTCTCCCGACTCGATGGCGCTGAGCGTCATACGCGACAGTCCCGCGGCGGCTGCTAGTTCGGTGCTGGTCAATCCTTTGGATTGGCGCGCGGCTTTCAAGCGCTGCCCCAACTGCAGGAGCAGTTGCCGCTCAAGTGCTGAAGAGATTTCGACGGATGCTGGCATTTGTAAAGCATTATAGACAAAGAGAGATTATTTGTCCGCAATGCTTTACGTTTGATGGGGCGAAGGCCCCTCGTAGCTCAGCTGAGAGCCTTCTACTAGGTCCGCATTCAGTCAGCCGTGCAGGGGCGTATGGCTCGGCAGGGCTAACCACTCAACACGATTAGGTGACAGAGCCTTTTTATATAGCAACCAATCCAAACAGAGATGCGGTTTGCTTCGTGTTTCGAGGTCGTCTTTACCTGCCGAGTTCGAGTTTACGACTTTACCGTTACAAATGACCACCCCGCAAACCCGCATGAATGCTGGAGGCTTGTTTACGACTTTATTTGCGTGTTTACGACTTTAATTACCCAGAATAAAAGGACAATGCTCCATTTCGGTGTGTGCTCGTAATCATTTCTTTCCGATCAGTTCTTGGTGGTCATCGTCTTGATGAGGTCTGCAGCGTCATACAGCGCTAGACGAACCGCGAAAGCGTGCAGATCGCGGAGCCGCTCGGTGATGCCGTCCTGGCGCTGCGGCTGCTGGGCGATTTATTGCAGCTCAATTCTCAGCTTCTCAGGCATGCTGGATTCCTTTCAGATCTCTGCCAGCCTTGATGCGCGCGAGCATATAGGCTTGCGCATCGACCAGCACAGCGTTCTCGCACATGACCTCCAAGCCGGTCTTCCCGAAATGCTTGAACCTTGCGCTGCGAATCTGGTGGCGTTGTCGAATCGAAATTTTTAGTTCCTGTTTATCCGTAGTTCCAATAGCGTCGATGTAGCCGTCCAGGTACTGCTCCCCCCACAGAAGGGCAAGACGAGCGATCTCAAGCTGGCTTGGCTCGAACTTGGAGGGCTTCAATCCGACAAGGCCTTTCAGGCCTGCACACGCCTTGCGAGCCTCTTCGGCCTCAGCGCCTTCATTTCCATAGGCCTGCGCAAGATCTAGCCTATCCCGGATCGCAAAAGGAATGGCTAGTCGAAGAGCTGAGCGGAGGTGCACGAGCAACTTTCCATGTTGACTTAGATGATCTCGGAAGGTTCGAAAATGGCCTCCTGAATGCTGTCGCCATCGACGCTGCACCACTCGGACCAACCCGGCTCACCGTCGCCGCTGTCCGCCTCATAGACTTCCAGGCCTGCGATGTTGCAGTAGTCACCCTTGATGCCGTTTTGAAACTGGAACAGGTCGTAGTGAGCCAGCACATCCAGGACCTTTCGGGCTTCCTGCGGCGTCGCCACTGGGACATGAAATGGCTCCCCTGGCACTTGCGGGATATGCCACACGCGGAGCATTCCGATTTCTGGGTTTTGTTGGTCCATAGCTCTCTTCTTTCCGGATCTAAGCGTCTGACAATTCAGCTGCCGACAGCGGTTTCACCTTGCGAAGGAGTGCTTTGGCTTTCTGCTCCGTAGCCCACAGGTCGTAGGCAGCTTGCAGACCCAACCACACATCGGCACGCCCTCCATGCTCCACGCCCAGCCAGCGCTCCAGTCGCAATGCCATCTCGGGCGATACCGATGCCGCACCATTCAATACACGCGATAGCGTCGGGCGAGTTACGCCCAAGGCTTTTGCTGCGTCAGTGACATTCAAACCCAAGGCGGGCAGAACGTCGTCACGCAGTGTGAGCCCAGGGTGGGGGGGCTTGTGCATCCTACTCATCTTGTTCATCAGTGATAGTCCGGGTAACAAACCCGGATTGCATCGCCATCATCAAACTGGAACGTCAGCCGCCAATTGCCGCCAACCATTACAGCCCAGTACCCCTCAAGCTCACCAGACAGTGGGTGCAGCTTCCAGCCAGGCAGATTCATGTCCCTTGGCGCCTGAGCCCGGTTCAACTGTGCCAACTGCCTGGCTAGCCTGGGAGCGTGCTCTGCCTGAATACCGGCTTTTGCACCTTTTTTGAAGAAGGCCTCAATGCCCTTGTGTGCGAAGCTCATGATCATTGAGCGTATAGTGTAACGCTACGAAGCACAGGCAACAACGACAAGTTGCTATTCATGTTCGCTTAGCTCTGATGTCCTCGCCGTGCTGATGGGGCTCATACAGCTTGCGCTCATCCATTTCGGTGATGGCTATTCCGGCACTGGCCAAATCATCCCCAGTAATTTCTCAAGCGCTACGAGACAGAGGGAGGTTGCGTCGCAATTCACGCGCTGCACCTCATTGAAGTGATCTGGCGTCGTGTCGAGGGTCTACACAAACCTGTATCTCGGAAGTTTTCGCTTCTCCCAAGACAAGCTGGATGCCATCCGGTAGACAATCCCTCCCAGGGGCGAGGAGGTGATCCCTAATAGCCTTCTCAAGCCATCATGCGCGCGGCAAAATGCAACCTTTGCTCAGTTCAAATAGAAAGGTCACCATGGGATTCGCACGTGGAGTAGCCGACGCAATGTTGGAGAGTCGCGCCGCAGGTGCCGAAAGTTCAGCAGCCCACGGGTGGGCCGAAGCTGACCGGCTTAAACGTCAGCTCAGTGATGAACAAGCGATCACGCGGAACGCTCAGAAGGAAATCGCACGGTTGCGCTCTATCATCACGCAGATGAATGCCGACAAGGCGAGAATGACAGCGGGCTACCTCTGCTGCCAGTCCATCGCATGGGGGGCTGCCAATGTCTTGGTCATCAATGCCAAAGACGATGCGATTTTGGATAGAGCGCGAAGCGATGTCGCAGCGGAAGCGCGCAGGCTGATGCTGTCCCAGGATTCCAAGAACGCAGGCAAAGAGCAGTGGTTCAGCCTCATTGAGGCCTGCAAAGCCCTGCCCTTCAATCAGCACCTGAAGATCGTCTAAGCTCGGGCGAGAGTGTCGGCAACCTCGAAGTCACAGTGAACAGCGGGGCAATCAGGAAAAACTCACGTCTGTCGTGGGTCCTGTGATCACTGAGCCGGGTGCGGGTGCCCCGCTCGTAGAAGCGCGTGTCGCGGATCCACCAAATCGTACTGGTGTTCATAGCGGTTGCAGTGCCCGTCGTGTAGATCTGCATCCTCTGGTTATCCGCGCCCTTGCGCTTTTTGATCCGTGTACGCCCCTCCATCGCCTTCTCGCAATTTGCAAGATCCTGGTGCGTCTAATTTCCCTCAGGGAGAACTGAACACCTGCATAGGCGTTTTCCTTCGGTAAAGCTATGCCTTGCGAATGCACGCATCCAGCACCAGCACGCCTTCAGCCAGCGCTGCATTAACTGCAACAGTAATTGCAGCGGGATCGAAACCATCTCGCTCCAGCCGCTGCACCAGGGCCGTTGAGTGGCTGCAGCCGCAACCAAGCGCATCTAGCGCGGCGAGTACCAGACAAGCGTTGGCATTTCTCGTACCTCTCAGTAAATCTGCTGCCATTCCATCGCGCGGTACTGTGTGCCCGCTGGGCCTTCAAAGGGCTCCATGCCCTCCAGACGTGTGCCTGCAGCGCCCATCCAAACGACGCGGGCTTTCACCAGTTCCGCGATAAGCGTGCGGCCGTCAGCGGCCCAGGCTTGTGCAACACCCTCTCTCGCGTCAAACGACACGCTCCCTGGCACCGCCAAAGGCTCTCGCACAGGCCTGCCAGCATCATCAAGCAGCTTGGCGAATTACATGTTTTCCTTCAATCTAAAGAAGTCCGACATAGCGGCCACCATTCGCTTTCATGAACAAGTTGGCGTGCCTGTCGAAAAAGACGGGGCCTGGGGTATTTCTAGGGACAATCCTGCTCGCTCTCAAAATTCCGGTCGCATCCTCCATCAAAACAGGGCCGGCCTGAATCTGCGGGATGCAGTCGATAACTGCCTGCCGCAGATCCGCAGGTGTCGGAAGGTTCATCCTCTTGGCATCCATCCGATAGAGAGCGTCATAACTCGCTTGGGCTTCTTTGCATATCTGATGGTCGCGCGCCACGCACTCCAATCTAAGCCCATCAGCTCTTAGATTTCGAAGCCACTTCAAATACCCGCGATCCCCAGACCCCACGACGATTGTGTTGCTCCGATTTGGCCACAGTGTTCTTGCAACTCGAACGAGTTCCTTGTCAGCTGCATTCTTCACACCGTAGCTGGTCGTTACGACTTCAATATCTAAGCGCCTTGCCACTTTTTCTGTATGCGCAACATGCAAGTGCGAACCGAATGCAAAACACGCCGCTGGGGGTTGGCCGTCTTAAACGGCTGCAATGTGGCGCTGGGCCAAACTGGTACTTTCGTCCATGACCCGACATTCGCTCCACGGGCGCAATGGAGCCAACAACGGTCCTTCGTCAATCTGAATAGGCTTCACTAATGGTTCATCTCGAACGGTCTGTGGCAACGTTGCGCATCATGGGTGATGAACTAGTGCCTGAGGAAATTTCGAGGCTACTCAGTGCAATGCCGACGTCAGCTCATGTGAAAGGGCCGCAGATTCCTTCGAGCCCATCGGGCCGCATTGGCACGAAGAAATCTGGCATGTGGCGTCTAAGGGCGAAGGAGAACGAGCCAGAAGACTTGGATGGTCAGGTCTCGGAGTTGCTTGATCAAGTCACGTCGGACCTAGCGGTTTAGGGTGACATCGTGACTCGGTTTCGTGTTGACCTGTTCTGCGGATGGTTCATGGACAGTAATAGCAAGGGCGTGGAGCTTTCACCCGAGAACATGCTTGCACCAGCGCAGCGCGGCATCAAGTTGTCGTTTGACACCTACGGGCCGGAAGCTTCGGATGGCCTTGAGCGTGTGTCGCAGACTTAGGTTAACCCGCCATGCCGGCAATTGAAAGAACGCTAAGCCCGCTTTAGGGCGGTTACCCCCTACAGGCTCGACCTTTACCAGACAATCGTGGTAAATCTGACAAACCGTGTAAACCGTGGACGCCATTCATCTCACCATAGGAGCAGTCGCCAAGCGTGCGGGTATCACTGTACGTACTCTGCATCATTACGACCATATCGGATTGGTATGCCCCAGTGCTCGAAGCGAGTCGGGGTATCGCCGCTACAGTGCCAACGACATCGAGCGATTGCATGCCGTTCAGTCCCTCAAACAACTAGGACTCAGCCTCGAAGCGATTGCGGCAACATTGACTGGAGGTGAAGTCACACCTCAAGTGTTACTGCGTCGCCAGGTAGAAGATGCTACGCGCAAGCTGGTGGAAATCCAGGAGCTCAAAGAAAAGCTGCTGTTTCTGGAGCACGCTGTCTCTCGCCAAAACGCATCGGCCGGTGATTTGCTCGACGGCATTCGCCTCCTTGAGACTCATCAGTTGTACCTTCCCTCAGAGGACGTACGGCGGCTGCTTGCGCGCTGGCGTCGCGCCAAGGCCCGATGGCAGCCAGTTGCCGGAAAATTGCTTGCATGCCGAAGCGACGCTGTTCCGGTCGATGCAGCGCAAACGCAGTTGCTCGCACAACGGTGGATGAACATCGCAATGTCTGTTTTCGGAGGACGGCTGGGCGCCATCCTTGATTGGGCGCGAATGCATCGGGAAGCGCCTGAGACGGCGCGGCACGCTGGACTTGAGCCAGACCTCATGCAATACCTTGAACAAGCCATCGAGTTGCGCCTGGAAGCATTGCGCCGTCATCTCTCGCCAGACGAACTTAACAGACTGGATGGCTCTACAGGGCCTGAGTGGGAGACATTTGCGGCTCAAGGAGAGAGGCTGCTCGCCAATAGAGTCTCTCCAAAGACAAAGGCTGCGCGCGAGTTGGTGGCGCGATATCGCGAACTCTCGCTTAGAACCGTAGCGCAGGATATGTCGCTTGCGGTCAAGCTGAAGCAGGCCTATACCTCGGAGCCCATATTGGCGCTCGGTCACTTTGTTGGTCCACAGCTGAGGGCGTACCTCGAAGCTGCTGCCTCTTGACCCTGACGTTACGTCAGGCCTGAAAGTACTCCTTTCGTTGAACTAACAACAGGAGTATTCCAATGAAATTCACTGGCTGTCCAAGCCCCTCGGCCATGCGTGTCGCCACTTCACGAGCAGCGCACCAGATTCTCGAAGGCGACCTGGTATTCAAGGACCCCTTCGCCATAGCGTCTTTGGGAAGTGCCAATGCTGCATCACTGATGCGCGAACCAATGGTGCAAAACGATGTCCCGTCACGCTCCATGCGGGCGGGCATCGTAGCCCGCGCACGATTCGCGGAAGACCATTTGCTGAAAGCCATTGCCAACGGGACTGTGCAATACGGCGTAGTCGGGGCAGGTCTGGATACATGGGCACTGCGCAGTGCGTCCACGCTTCCTGCTGTCACCACGTTTGAACTGGACCAGCCTTCAATGCAGAAATGGAAGACAGACCTTTATACAGACAACGGATGGGCTCAGCCCGCAAGCCTGCGCTATGTAGCCACCGATTTGCGGGAGATGACCAGTGTTGATGGTCTTCTCGCAGGTGGAGCAGACCTTGCCAAGCCTGTCAGCCTGTCTGTGCTGGGGGTGCTCGTCTACCTTCGCAACGATGTGGTTGAGCGCGAGATTGCTGCGTTACAGCAACTTGCTCCAGGCTCCACCGTTACGCTGGACTACCGCCTGGATGAGGCCCAACTGCATCCTGTGGAGCGAGTCATGATGCAGTTCACGGCCAGCATGATGGCTGCGGGAGGCGAGCCGTGGCAATCATCTTGCACGCCGGAGCGCATGCGTGAACTGCTGTCATTTGCGGGCTTTGAAGTCGATGAAGACTTGGGGCCGGCAGAACTCAACGCCCGCTATTTCGCGGGCCGCAGAGATGGCTTGCAGATTGCAGGCGGCGGCTTCCGTTATCTGAGTGCGGTCAAGCGATAGACTGACCAAGAGCATCTGTACAGTTTGCGTGCAGATGCTACCCCACAATCGTTGTGGAGGACTGCACCTCACTAAAGTGCCTGGTTCACTGGCGCGGGTGCAGCCTTCCAATTGACCGGTCATTTCCGCCCACATGTTCATTCGTGTTGCCACCCTTGAGGACGCGGCATATTTGCCGCGAATCGAAAAGTCCGCCAGCGAGCTCTATCGAGCTATCCCCCATTTGGATTGGCTGGCAGCTGGCCAGGTCATCGCGCGGGCTGAACATGAGCGGCTCATTCTCAAGAGAAGCGTTTGGGTCGCTGAGACATCGCAGGACAACCTGGTCGGATTTTTGAATGCCGAAGTTTTGAATCATGAGCTTCACATTTGGGAGCTTTCTGTTCATGGCGATTGGCAACGACAAGGTGTTGGCACGGGACTGCTTCGCAGCGCTTACCAATATGCGGTGGAGACCGGCTTGGCTGCGCTGACGCTGACGACTTTTAAAGATGTTCCGTGGGGTGCGCCGGCGTATGCAAAATTCGGGTTCAAACCCGTGATGAACCCCGTCCTGCATCTTCGAGATGCGCTGAATGCCGAGGCTGCTCACGGCCTCCCAGTCGAGCGGCGAGTGGCAATGCGTTTGCCCATAACGAGGCCAGAACAATAACTTGGACGTAGGCAGTCTTCATGCCGGAGGCGGCTTAGTTCACCATGAGTGCCCACAGTGGTACAGACTTAAAGCATTAACGTGACAGCGGCTGTGGAGGTTCCTGCAACTCCCACACCGGTGCCGCTGTTTGGCGAACTGTGGGAGCGGCTGCTGTTGTCGGTGATGGTGCTGGGCTTTGCAGCGCTCGGCCTGTACATGCGCCGCTAGTGATGGCGTGACGATTGCAATGCAGCGAAAGCTGCGCCTATAGCTGGCGGTAATTGATGGCCGCTGGCTTTTTAGAGCACTAGGGAGTCATGTCCTTGGTGCTTTTTTGTGGGCGCCGGGTACGGGCTGAATGACCGCTTTGGTGCAAGACGAACTTCCGGTTTGGGTCGGCAGCGCCTGTTGGACAGATCAGTCAGCGGACACTCGGGCGGCCTAGACTCCTTGGCCGCAGGCAACGTCAGCATTGGCCCAATGAACGGTCAGCCGTTGTGCAGCCAGCGGCAAATCACCTCACTGCTGAAATCACGCGCAAAACTGCGTGCCGCCACATCCTCCTCAATGCGGTGAAACACGGCCCGGCTGGAGGTATTCACATCGGATGTCCCGGGACCTTCCAAGCGGCCCAATGGTCATTCCTCGTGGTGTGTTTCGTGTCGACAAGCGCACAGGGGAAACAATAAAAATGTGCAAATCAGCGCAGAACTGAAAGAGAACAAGTATGTGCTGCACATTGGAAATCTATAAAAAACAACGAGTTATGTGGATTTATGCGGAGTAAAGAAGAAAGCTATACATGGTGTTTTCTGCTCTCCGAAGCCAAGGGTCGTGGGTTCGATCCCCGCCAGCCGCGCCACATTCCCCAGCCCTTGTTCCCAAGGGCTTTTTTGTTCCCACCGTCCATTCGTCAAGCCGCGCCTACGGACGGGTAGTCCCTA
>JBATWU010000116.1:0-1671 GCA_049672825.1 Pusillimonas sp. | reverse complement strand
GTGCCGCCCCCCGGTCTTGCCTGCGCTGGACTTGGGCGCCGCACAGCGAGAGGCCGGCGCTGGCTGTGCCGAATTGCACGAAGCGCTGCGCACGGCCTGGCGCGGCATGCGCATCAACCGCTCGCGCACCTTGCTGACGCTGCTGGGCATCATCATCGGCGTGGCGTCGGTGATCGTCATGCTCGCCATTGGAGAAGGCGCGCGTCAGCGCGTGATCGCCCAAATGGGGACGCTGGGCACAACCATCATGTACCTGGGCAGCCGCACGCCGCCCACGGGCGGCCCGGCGGGCATCATTACGGAAGAAGACCTGGCCGCCATTGAAGAACTGCCTGACATTCGAAAGGTGCTGCCGGTGATTGGCGATCCGCTCACCGTGCGCTATGGCAACGCCAGCCGGGGGGTCTATGTTTTCGCGGCTGACGAGGATATGCCGGGTGTCCATCACTGGTCTGTCGCGCTGGGCAGGTTCTATACAGAGTCGGAAGACCGCGGCCTGGCACCGCTCGTCGTGCTGGGCGCCAAGGCCAGGCGGCACTTCTTTGGCGAGGCCGACGCGCTGGGCAAGCAGTTGCTGATCGGCAGCGCGCCCTTCGAGGTGATCGGCGTGATGGCCGAGCGCGGCGCGGACTCCGGCGCACAGGACTACGACGACATGGTGTTCATTCCCTATCGGACCGGGCGCGCCAGGGTTTATCAGGCGCAGACGCAGCCCGATTATGTGGTGATGGAGGCGGCGTCCTCCGATCGGGTGCTGGCCGCTGAAGAAGCCGTGCGCCAATTGCTGCTGACACGGCACGGCGGACGCGAGGACTTCGGCATAGGCAATGCGGCCGCGCGCCTGCAGGCGGAGGTGGCAACCCGGCGCAGCATGACGATGATGCTGGGGCTGATCGCGGCGGTGTCGCTGCTGGTGGGCGGCATAGGGGTCATGAATGTGATGCTCATGACGGTCAAGGAGCGGACGCGCGAAATCGGCATTCGCATGGCCACCGGCGCGCGCCAGCGCGACATTCTGCGCCAGTTCCTGACCGAGGCGATGCTGCTCACGGTCACGGGCGGGGTGCTGGGGCTGATCCTGGGATTGGTGATCGGTGCGGTATTGATCGCGCTTTCCGTGCCGCTGGTGTTCTCGGTGACTGCCATGGCGGGGGCGTTTGTCTGCGCTTTATTGACGGGGGTGCTGTTCGGTTTCATGCCGGCACGCACGGCCGCCCGGCTGGACCCGGTCGTGGCGCTGGCAGGGGAGTGAGGATGCGAAGATGGCTACTCTTGCTGGGGCGAATCTTAGCCTGGGCCGGCGCGCTGGTGCTGGCCGGGTGTGCGGTGGCACCGGTGCAGGACGCTTTGCCGCCCGATTTGCCCGCGCAATGGACATCGTTTGCGGGGCCGGCGGGCGATGCAATAACTGACACAATCGAGGCCGGCGCGGCTCGGGACAGCCTGAGTGCCGATTGGTGGCGCGGCTTTGGAAACGCCGAGCTGGACGGCTTCGTGATGCAGGCACAGGCGCAGAGTCAGGACATTGCCGCCGCCATGGCCCGGGTGCGCCAGGCCCAGGCCAGCGCGCGCATCGCGGGGGCTTCGCTCTTGCCCGAGGTGTCGGCCGGCATCGCCAGTGCCTGGGTGCAGGCCGTGGCGCTGGCCCAACGGTCCGCCATTGCCGAAGAC
>JBATWU010000115.1:0-8422 GCA_049672825.1 Pusillimonas sp. | reverse complement strand
CGCTCATGGCATACCGCGCCGCTCGGGCAGCGCGCTGTCTTTGCGCGCCGGCGCCCGGCGCAATGTTGGCCGAAGCGGCGGCAAGCCCTGACTGCCACGAAACAGCCTGCCTGGTGCCATGCCGCTCTGGCTGCTTCGGCTGCTGCTTTTTATACACCGGCTTGCTTTTTAAATTATAAAGCCCATCGCATGCTTGCGTATGGGCTTTATTCATGACAAGCCGCCAGGCCTCGGGACCGGCAGGCGTCCACTAGGCGTGAATGGCTGGGCGCCTACAAATAACTGACGTTGAGCACTTCGTATTCGCGGATGCCGGCCGGAGCCTTGACCTCTACGACATCGCCCTCCCCGCGCCCGATCAGTGCCCTGGCAACGGGGCTGGAAACAGAGATCAGGTTGGAGCGGATGTCGGCCTCGACATCGCCCACGATCTGGTACTTGACTCGCTCGCCCGATGCCAGGTCTTCGATCTCGACAGTAGCGCCGAACACGGCCTTGCCGTCGACATCCAGCGTGGACGGATCAATGATTTGCGCATTGGACAAGGTCCCTTCGAGCTCCTGGATGCGCCCCTCGACGAAGGCCTGGCGTTCGCGCGCGGCGTCGTATTCGGCGTTTTCCGAAAGGTCGCCCTGGGCGCGAGCCTCGGCGATGGCATTGATGACTTCGGGACGCTCGACAGTTTTCAAACGATGTAATTCTGCTTGCAAGCGCTCAGCGCCGCGTGCTGTCAACGGTATCGCAGACATAGGTATTCCTGAGTAAAAAGTAAAAAGACGCTCCCCACGAAGGAGCGCCTAATAAAATTGTTGCCTGGGCCGGAGATTACCGCCCTACGCTTTGAGCCTAAGGAATCGCTGGTTTGTTATAGCTGTAAACAGCAATGGTGCCCGGCTCAAAATAAAACCCCGGCCTGGATACAAACCGGGGATGTGCATCTATTGTCGGCAAACTTCAGGGAAATTGCAAGCCCCTGGTTTTTCTGCCCGTGCAAGCCGGACGCGTCCCGCGTCCCCCAATTGGAAATGCCTGATGGCGCGGGATTTTTCAGGCCCTGAAATCGACCTTATTTCTGCCGGATGAGCATCGTCGAAAATTTGTACTTTCCAGCGGGATGATACGACGACGACACCACAACCAGGGCTTGCGCGGCATCCCGATACTGCCTGGCAATGAATAAACCGGGCGCGTTCGGCGCCGTCTTCAGGGCCTTGGCCGCCGCCGGCGGCAGAGCGCAAGCAGTGATGTCCTGCTTCACCGATACGATGCGAAGCCCGTAATACTCTTCTATCAGTTCTGAAATAAGCCTATCGGGCGATTGCTGCACAATTTTCTTTATTGCCCCGTATTGCGCATCAACATACACGTCCGTCAGGACGATGGGCTCATTCTGTACGGAAGCCCGGGTGGAAGTAAACCTGATCCAGCGCGTTCCCGGCCCAATATTCAGCAGCTGGGCCATCTCCAGGTCGGCCACCACTTCTTTTACCGCCATTAACTGACGCGGACTGCTGGCGGCAAGCAACACCAGATCTTCCAGCGAGGACAGGGACTGGCCAAAGCCGGAGTTCGAGGTTTTCGCCTCGACCATCGTCCCGCTGCCGCGCCGCCGGGAAACCAGGCGCGCGTCCTGCAACTGCCTTAATGCCGCGCGCACGGTATGGCGACTGGCATTGAATTCCTGCGTCAATTCCTTTTCGGTGGGCATGAAGGAACCGATGGGATAGCGTTCCTCGGCGATGCGCCGCGCCAGCACCGCGGCAATTTCAGTGTAGCGAATAGCAGTCATGTTGCGCCAAAAGAACAGGTTGAACCAGCCACTGATGAAACTCCTTTGCAGTCACGCCGCAAGCCAAGCGACGGCCCGCCAATTTTAGCTTGCCCCGGCCGTTTGCATGCCGCAGCGCCGGAACAGCCTCGGAAAACATCGTTGACACCTTTTTCAAACGAGAATAATATGTTCGGACAACTTTAATTGAGCGTACATAAAATGTCGATTTCAACCTTAGAATCATCCCTGTACAAAGACATGTTCGGCACCCCTGCCATCAGGGCGGTATTCGACGATGCCGCAACAGTGCGGCGCTATGTTGAAACCGAGGTCGCGCTGGCGTCCGTCCAGGGCAGGCTGGGCATCATCCCGCATGCCGCGGCTCAAGCCATCGCACGGCATGCCGACGCCTCGAAAATCGACATGCAGGCCATGAAAGCGGAAACAGAGATCGTCGGCTACCCCATTCTGCCCCTGGTTCACCAGCTGGCGAAAATCTGCGGGCCGGAAGGCGAATATCTCCACTGGGGCGCCACGACACAAGACATCATGGATACCGCCACCGTACTGCAGGTACGCGAGGCACTTGCGATTATCGAGGCAGATCTGGCGGACATCGACGCCCTGCTGAGCAGCCTGTCGGAACGGCATCGCGACACGCCCATGGCGGGGCGCACACATTTGCAGCACGCCTTGCCCATTACCTTCGGCTACAAGACCGCTGTCTGGCTGCTGATGATCCGCCGTCACCGCGAGCGCCTGCAGCAACTCAAGCCCCGCGTGCTGATCGGCCAGTTCGGCGGCGCCGCCGGCACCCTGGCGTCGCTCGGCGAAGACGGCCTGGAAGTGCACGCCGCCCTGATGAAAGAACTGGGCCTGGGCGCCAGCCCGGTCACCTGGCATGTCGCCCGCGACGGCTTGGCTGAAACCGTGCAATTCCTTGCCCTGGTCGCCTCGTCGCTGGGGAAAATCGCCTACGACGTCATGATCATGATGGCCAACGAGTTCAGCGAAGTATTCGAACCTTTCGTCAGCGGACGCGGCGCCTCCAGCACCATGCCGCAAAAACGCAATCCCATTTCCTGCGAGCTCATGTGGAGCGCTTCCAAGACGGTCAGGCAGCATGCCGGCCTGGCATTGGACGCCATGCTGGTCGATTTTGAGCGTGCAACTGGTCCCTGGCACTTGGAATGGAGCGCCATACCCGAGTCATTTGTGCTCACTGCGGGCTCTCTGGCACAAGCCAAATTCATGCTGGCCGGCCTCGAGGTCGACGCCGACCGCATGTTGAAGAACCTGAACCTGTCGGGCGGTCTGATTGTTGCCGAAGCGGTAATGATGGGACTGGCTCCGCATATTGGGCGTCAAACCGCCCACGACGTTGTCTACAACGCCTGCCGCAAAGCCGCTGTCAGCGGCTCGGTGCTCGCGGATGTGCTGCACGAAGAACCCGCGGTTTCTTCCAAACTGGATCGCGCGGCAATAGACCGGCTGTGCGACCCCTCCAATTATCTGGGCAGCGCGCCGCAGATGGTTGACCGCATGCTTGGCACAACTCAAATTTAAACAGACCCCACACGGGAAATAAAATCGGAGACACCCATGAATAAATCGATCGCTGTATTGGCTGCCAGCCTGCTGGCGGCTTCCTTATCCACCCCCGCCGTCGCGGCTGACGAGTCCTACCCCAACCGTTCGATCACCTGGATCGTGCCTTTTTCAGCTGGCGGCCCGACCGATGCCATGGCGCGCAATATTGCCAACAAGGTTTCACAGGAACTCAAGGAAACCATCGTCGTCGAGAACGCGCCCGGCGCAGGCGGCACCATAGGCGCAGCCAAGGCAGCGCGCTCGGCGCCGGACGGCTATACCTTCCTGGTGGGACACATCGGCTACATGGCTGCGGCGCCCTCGCTGTACACCAAACTGAATTACGACCCGGTCGAGAGTTTTGACGCTGTATTCCGCTTCCCCGACACGCCACTGGTCTTGCTGGTGGGCGAAAACTCGCCCTACAAGACCATCGATGAACTGGTGCAGTTCGGAAAAGACAATCCCGCTCGACTGAACTTCAGCAATGCGGGAGTCGGCTCCACATCGCACCTGGTCGCCGCCATGTTCGCCAGCAAGGCAAAGATCAAGGTTGAATTCATTGCCTATAAAGGCGCGGGCCCGGCACTCAACGATTTAATGGGTGGACAGGTCGACGCCATGTTCGATCAGACCAACACCGCGCTGCCGCAGACGCGCGGCGGGAAGGTGCTGGCCCTTGGGCTGACGTCGGCCGAACGCATGCCGCAATTTCCCGATGTGCCTACAATGAAAGAAGGCGCGGTTCCCGGCTTCCAGGTGTCGACTTGGTACGGCCTGTACGCGCCCAAGGGGACGCCGCAACAAGTCATCGACACCATGTATTCCGCCTACCAGCGTGTGCTTCAGGACACGGCGTTCACCCAGAGCATGACGGACCAGGGCATACTCCTTTTGCCTGACGCTGAATACGGCCCCAAGGCCTTTCAGCAACATACGATCGATGAAGGCAAACGTTGGGCCGAAGTCATCAAGGAAGCAGGCATCAGCCTGAAGTAAGCAGAGGCCCCGGGCATGGCTACGCGAACCATCGAGGCGGATGACATCATTGCCAGCATCGCTGATGCCCTGCAGTTCATCAGCCATTACCATCCAGCCGACTTCGTTCTTTCATTGAAAAGGGCCTGGGCCGCGGAAACCCACGGGCCGGCCCGCCATGCCTTGCTGCAGATTCTTGTCAACAGCAAACTCAGCGCGGCAGGCCGCCGCCCGGTCTGCCAGGACACAGGCGTCGTCCATATTTTTGCCCGTATCGGCATGGATGTTCGCATCCGCCAGCGGGGCAGCGCTGTCACACCCAGCTTCCAGGCGCTGGCCAATCGCGCTGTCGCGCAGGCTTATCTCTGTACATCCAATCCCTTGAGGGCGTCCATGGTCAGCGACCCCCTGGGCCTGCGCGTCAATACCCTGGACAACTCTCCGGCCATCGTGCATGCCGAGTGGGTGGAAGGCGACAAACTGCATCTGACGGTTGCCGCCAAAGGCGGGGGCGGCGATGTCAAGGCACGCTACACCATGCTGAATCCCAGCGATTCGGTGTCCGACTGGATCGTCAGCCAGATACCCGCCATGGGCGCGGGCTGGTGCCCGCCTGGCGTACTGGGCGTGGGTGTGGGCGGCAGCCCCGAGCAAGCCATGCTGATGGCCAAACGCTCGCTTTTCACCCCTATCGACATCCACCAGATCAAGGATCAGGGCGCGCAAGACGCCGCCCAGGCTTTGCGTCTGGAGCTTTTCGAACGCATCAACGCATTGGGCATAGGCGCGCAAGGCCTGGGCGGCGACACGACAGTACTGGACGTCAAGGTCGAACACGCGCCTTCGCACGCCGCCCTGCTGCCCGTCGCCATCATCCCCAACTGCGCGGCGACGCGCTTCATCTCGTTCGAGCTTGATGGCGGCGGCCCGGCCGCATTCACGCCGCCCGATCCCGATATATGGTCCGATATTCCGCAGGGCCTTCCAGCGCAGCATGGCAGGCGCGTGAATCTCGATGCCTTGACCCCGGAACAGGTCGCTCAATGGCAGGCGGGTGAAACCCTGCTGCTGTCGGGAAACTTGCTGACGGCGCGCGACGCGGCCCACAAGCGCCTGGCGGAAAACCTTGAGCAAGACAAGCCGCTGCCTGTCGATCTGCGCAACCGCGGCATATATTACGTTGGCCCCGTGGACCCCATAGCCGGCGAGGCGGTCGGTCCGGCGGGCCCGACAACCGCCACACGCATGGATAAATTCCTGCCCGCATTGCTTGAACAAACGGGCTTGCTGGTCACGATAGGAAAGGCCGAACGTGGCCCCGAGGCCATCGCAGCCATACGGCGGGCCGGCGCCGCCTACCTGATTGCAGTGGGCGGCGCGGCCTATTTAATCTCGAAAACGATCAGTTCGGCCCGTGTGCTGGCCTACGAGGACCTGGGCATGGAAGCCATCTATGAATTCACGGTGCGCGACATGCCGGTTGTCGTGGCGGTGGATGCACGGGGAAAAACCGTGCATAACACCATTCCCATACGTCACGCGGGACATTGATGGGCCTCCCGCGGCCCTGGCGCGCACGGTTTACGTCTTGATGCCGGCGCGCGCCGAGGAGCCCATGCGCAGCAAGGCATACAGGATGATGGCCCCGAAGGTGGCGGTACCGATGCCATCGAGCTTGAATGCGCCGAACTGAACGGAAAAGTTGCCCGCGCCCAGCACCAGCGTCACGGCGGCCACGATCAGGTTGCGGTTGTCGCTGAAGTCAACCTGGTTGACGACCCAGATGCGGGCGCCGGCCACCGCGATCAGGCCGAACACCACGACCGACATACCGCCCAGAACGGGGCCCGGTATGGTCTGTATCAAGGCGCCGAACTTGGGCGAGAAGCCCAGCAGAATGGCAATGAAGGCGGCTACGACAAACACCAGGGTCGAGTAAATGCGGGTTACCGTCATGACGCCGATGTTTTCGGCATACGTCGTCACGCCGGTGCCCCCAACCGCGCCAGACACCATGGTGGCCACCCCGTCGCCCACAAAGGCGCGGCCCAGGTAGCGGTCCAGATCCTGGCCCGTCATGGCGCTGACCGCCTTGATATGGCCCAGATTCTCGGCCACCAGGATGACCGCCACCGGGACGATCACGCTCATGGCGTGCAGTTCGAACACGGGGGCCGAGAACTGCGGCAGGCCCACCCAGGCGGCGTTCGCCACGCCGCTGAAATCAATGGGCGCGCCCAGGCCCAGGCCATTGGCCAGGACGGCATAGACGACGCAGGCCAGCAGCAGGCCGACCAGAATCAGCAGGCGCTGAACCGTGCCTCGCGTGTAGACCGCCACCCCGCCCACGCACAGCACCGTCATCAGGGCCATCAGTGCGTCGAACGTAGAGCCGCCCATGGCGCCCTTGGCGGCAATGGGCGCCAGGTTCAGACCGATGACGGCGACGATGGCGCCGGTTACCACCGGAGGCATCCAGTTATTGATCCACTGCGCGGCGCCGCCGGACCGGGCGTTCATCCACCACACCAGCAGGCCGATGAGCGTGTAGACGAAACCGCAGGCAATGATGGCTCCCAGGGCGACGCCGATATTGGCGTTGGGCCCGGCCCCGGCATAGCCGGTCACGGCAATGACACCGCCAATGAAGGCAAAGCTCGACCCCAGATAACTGGGCACCCTGCCGCGAACGAAAAAGAAAAATATCAGCGTCCCTATGCCGGACATCAGGATGGCCACATTGGCATCGAAGCCCATCAGCAAGGGCGCCAGGATCGTGGACCCGAACATCGCCACGACATGCTGCGCGCCCATCGCGATGTTTTGCGGCCACGACATGCATTCGTCGGGCTGCACGACAACGCCGTTGGCGCCGCCCTGTATCTTGCGCCAACGGGGAAAATAGGTGTTCGACATGGGGAAATACGCCTTTTTATTAAAATTGGAGTAGTGCTGAGGCGAAAGTGTAAGGTTACGATGCATGGAACCGCAACATAATTCATATACTCTGGGGTTCAGTACAACCCTCAGCAACCTTTATACGCTGCGCCCGACGCAAATTTCCGACATGAACACAACTCAATTCTGGCTGATCCGCCACGGCGAAACACAATGGAACGCCGAAAGACGCCTTCAGGGCAGCCTGGACATACCGCTTAACGCCGTGGGTATCGAGCAGGCGGATCGCCTGGGGCAGTACCTGCGCACGCCCTCCTTCAATACGCGCATTGATGTCCTGATCAGCAGCGATCTTGACCGCGCCTACACGACGGCGCTATCGGCCGCCGGGCATTTCGGCCTGCCTATCGAGCGCAATCCGCAACTGCGCGAGCGCTGCTACGGCGTGTACGAAGGGCGGGACTGGGCCAGCCTGGAAAGCCTGCGCACCCTGGACTTTCGCAACCCCGAGCAAGCCGTGGAGCAAGGTGAAACCCTGTCCGTCTTTGCCGATCGCATCATCGGCGCATTCGAAGAGCTGGCGCGGCGCCACCGCGGCCGGAATATCATGGTGTTTTCGCACGGCGGCGTCATAGACATTGCCTGGCGCAAGACCAGCAATATCGCGCTGGATGCGGCGCGGCACGCCCCCATCCTGAACGCCAGCATCAATCACTTCACCATCAGCGAAGACGGTCGCTGGAACGCGCTGGCCTGGGGACTGACGGAACATCTGGAAAACATCGCGCTGGACGACGTCCTTTAAGGCCAGCTGGCACGGCTGGCGTTTTCGGTTCACGTGCTCACAACGCTCGGCGCGCCGTATCAGGCGAACACATCCTCGATGCGCTGGGCATCCAGTATTTGCAGCGCCCAGCGGTTCAACGCCGCCTCGTCGGCCTGGTTCATGCGTACCCGCGCCCAGTCCGGCAGCGCACCGAACTTGCGCGCAATCTGGGTCGCGAGCACCGTGGCCGCGCCGTCAAGCTGGCCTTTTTCACGGCCCTTTTTAACGCCTTTTTCGATGCCTTGCTCCAAAGCCTCGTCGCGCGCCCGCTGCAGCCGCACCCGCTCGACACTGGTCACGTAAGTCATTTGCGTTTCCTCTTCCAGTTGGTGGATGGCCTGCTCGAAGGCCGGCTCCAA
>JBATWU010000114.1:0-17014 GCA_049672825.1 Pusillimonas sp. | reverse complement strand
GGTCTCCGACGCCGGCGCCCCGGCGGTCAGCGACCCCGGCGCGCGTATCGTGCGGACGGTGCGCGAGGCGGGCTATGCGGTAATCGCCATTCCCGGCGCCAGCGCGGTCATCACCGCCCTGATGGCCAGTGGCGTCACGTCCGATGAAAATCCTGCTTTCGTATTTGCCGGCTTCATGCCCGCGAAGGCCGGCGCGCGGCAAAAATGGCTGAAGCAATGGTGCGCGGTGCCGGCGCCCATTGTCATGTTCGAATCGCCGCATCGCCTGGCCGCTGCCATCAGGGACCTGGTCCAGGTGTGCGGGCCGGACCGCAGGCTGACGATCGCGCGCGAGCTGACCAAGCGTTTCGAGCAGGTGCATACCGTCCGGGCGGGCCAGGCGGCCGACTGGCTTGCGCAGGACGTGCACCATGGCCAGGGCGAGTTCGTGCTGATCGTGCATGAAGATGACCACGCGGTGGCGGAGGCGGAGGTGGATCCGGCGACGTCGGGGCTGCTGGATGCCTTGCTGGAGCACATGTCGGTGCGCGACGCCGCGCGCGTGGCGGCCAAAGTGTCGGGACTCAAGCGTGATGTCCTGTACGCCCTGGCGCTGGCGCGCCAGGGTTCAGCGCAAGGCGACTGAGGACGGCTGCCCGGTTTCCTGCTGTATGCGCAGCGCGGCATTGACCGCCGCCGTGCGTGAAGGGTAGGGGCCGATCTGCACGCGGTACAGATTGCTGGATGCCTGTACATGCACGGGCCGGGTTTCTATGCCACGGATTTGTGCATTGAGCTTTTGAGCCAGGTTGTCGGCGGTTTGCGCCGCCGAAAAAGCCCCGAACTGCAGGTAGATATTGCCGGCGGATGCGGCGCTCGATGCGCTGGCCGGTTCCGGGGCGGTGGGGGCGCCGGCCTGCTGGGGTGTTTCGGCGTCGTGCCGCAGGCTTTCGTCATGCTGCAGCGCGTCCAGTGCATTGGGTATGGCCGGCTGGTTGAGAGGCTCGGGTTCCGCCTGGGTTATCAGCAGGGGTTGCGGCGCCGGCGGCGCGGCCGGGATGGGCGCGGGCTTGGGCTGCGGTTTGAAGTTGTTGGCGCGGATGTCCTGGTTGGTGATGGCCTCGACAATGACCTGACCGCTGCCGGGGCCGATGATCCCCAGCTTGGCGGCGGCCACGTATGACAGGTCGATGATGCGTGAGCTGTGGAAGGGCCCGCGGTCGTTCACGCGCACAATCACCGATTTGCCTGTCGAGGCGCGGGTGATACGCGCATAGCTGGGCAGAGGCAGGGTGGGGTGGGCGGCGGTCATGGCGTACATGTCGTAGGTTTCGCCGTTGGCCGTTTTTTTTCCGTGGAATTTGCGCCCGTACCAGGATGCCGTGCCCTCTTGGCGGAACGGCTGTTCGTCGCTGACCGGGACGTAGCGCTTGCCGAACACGACGTATGGCCGGAAGTTTGCGCGGGCATGCGTTTCGATGCGGGGCACGGCGTCGGGGATGGCTTCGATGTCGGCCGGAATATTGCTGCCCGGGCCGTCGTCCTTGTAGTAGCCGCCGCCCCGGCTGGCGCCGGATCCGGAGCCGCCCGGCCCCGAGCAGCCGGCCAGCGCAAGCAGCGCTAGGCCCAGCAGCATGACGATTGCAGAGCGCAAACGGCTCATGGGATATCGGGCGGGGGCTGGTTGCGATGGCGGATCAGTAGTGGCGAATGGTCGGCAAACCGCAGCGCCAATTGCTCGATGACGTAGACCGATCGGTGTTTGCCTCCGGTGCAGCCTACGGCGACCGTGAGGTAGTTGCGAGTATCCTGCATATACAGAGGCAGCCATCGCCGGATGAAACCCGCGATATCCTCGATCATGGTTTCGACACTGCCGAACTGCGCCAGCCATTGCGCCACGGGCGCATCGCGCCCCGTCAGCGGGCGCAGGCTGCTGTCATAGTGGGGATTGGGCAGGCAGCGTACATCGAACACCAGGTCGGCATCGCCAGGTACGCCCCGTTTGTAGGCGAAGGATTCAAAAGTCAGAACGACTGGCGCCCGATCGGCCTGGACCAGGTCGCGCACCCAGGCGCGCAACTGGCCGGGCGTCAGGTCGGATGTGTCGATGACGTGTTCTTGTTCGCGCAGCGGCGCCAGCAGTTCGCGCTCGGTGTCGATGCATTCCTGCAGCGAAGGTGATTTTCCGCCTTGCTGGAGGCGGTCGGTCAGGGGGTGGCGGCGCCGGGATTCGGAATAGCGCTGCTTGAGCGTATGGTCGTTCGCGTCCAAAAAAATCACCCTGAATGCCGTGCCCATGGCGCGCAGGCCGGTAATGACGTCGGGCAGCTCGGCCAGTTCTCCGGGGGAGCGCACGTCGATGGCCACGGCGACACGCTCGAGCTTGCTCTCACGCGTGCTGGCGATAAATTCGTGCAGGAATCGAACGGGGAGATTGTCGACACAGGTATAACCGGCATCTTCGAGCAAGCGCAGGGCAACGGATTTGCCCGAGCCTGAAATCCCTGTGATGAGAACTATTTTGAACATGGCTGAGGGGTCCTGCTGATGTGTACTGCTGAAAACACTAGGGTTGATCCTGACGGCTGCTCTCCATGATGGCAATGGCCTGGCGTTCAATGAACTCGCCCATGGTGTCGATGCCGCGCAGGGTCAGGATAGTGTTGCGCACGGCGGCCTCGACCAGAACCGCCAGGTTGCGGCCGGCGGCAACCTGCAGCATAACGCGTCGTATGGGAATGCCCAATATTTCTTCGGTCTGGTCCTGAACCGGCAGGCGCTCGAAAGCCTCGGGCGTCGAGCGTATCAGTTGCACGACGAGCTTGAGCTTCATTTTGCGGCGCACCGAGGTTTCGCCGAAAATGGTGCGGATGTCGAGCAGGCCCAATCCCCGGACTTCCAGAAGATTCTGCAGCAGCGACGGGCATTGGCCTTCGATCATGTTGGGTGCGGTGCGCGACAGTTCGACCGCGTCGTCGGCCACCAGCCCGTGTCCGCGCGAGATCAGCTCGAGAGCCAGCTCGCTTTTTCCCAGCCCCGACTCGCCGGTAATCAGTACGCCCAGGCCCAGGACGTCCATGAATACGCCATGCGCCGTGGTTTTGGGCGCCAGCCGCTTGCCTAGATAAATTCTCAGTAAATCAATAAGTTGCGCGGCATCTATGGATGTCGACAACAAGGGGATTTGCTGCTGGTTGCAGAATTCGCGCAGATCGTCGGGCGCCTGCATGTTTTCGGCCAGCAAAATGGCCGGCACGCCGCCCGCCACCAGATCTTCGAGGTGATGCACCCGGCGCTTGACATCGAAACGCGTGTAGTACGAAAGTTCGGCGGTGCCGAACACCTGGATGCGCGACGAGTGAATAAGATTCAGGTGGCCGACCAGGTCGGCGCCGGACATGCCCAGGTCGGGAATAAGCCGGTGCGCTGCGCTCAGGCCGGCTACCCAGGTGAACGGAATTTTGTCTGCGTTGTCACTGACGAGTTCCTGGATAGTCAGCATCACAGTTCCTTATTCAGGCGTGCTGGTCAGAAGCTGATGTATGACCGCCGGGTCGGTTTCTGTGTTCAGCGCCTGCCGCAGGCTGGCGTCGGACATCAGGCGGGCGATTTCCGCCAGCAGGTCCAGGTGCAGTTGCGTCGCGGTTTCGGGAACCAGCAGGATGAACAGCAGGCTGGCCATGCGGCCGTCGGTGGCGTCGAAACGGACAGGGTCTTCCAGGCGAATAAACGCCGCGCACGGTTCTTTCAGGTCTTTGATGCGGCCGTGCGGGACGGCCACATGATGCCCCAGCGCGGTTGACCCCAGACGCTCCCGGGCGATCAGGCTTTGAAAGACGGCGGTGCGGGCAATGCCCTGGTGATTCTCGAAAAGCAGGCCTGCCTGTTCAAATGCCCGCTTTTTACTGGTAACAGCCAGATCAAGCACAACATTCGACAGCGGCAAGATACGCGACAATAAGTTCATAGGACACATTATATGGGCTTTGCTGCCAACATATAAAAGTAGCATAACTAAGGCCCCAATCACACGGGGCGATTGAGGCCGGATACCGATGCGCCGGATGCATTGTGGTGGCAGGGTTCTTGGCCCTGCGGGCATGGCGAAATCGGGTAGCGTGTTACTCGGTGGCGGGCAGTTCCTGCCGCTTTACAGGCTCGTGCGCGTGGTTTTGCACCTTGGTTTTGTACTTGATGACTTGTCGATCGATTTTATCGGCCAGCAGGTCGATGGCGGAGTAGAGGTTTTCGTCGACGGCCTCGCAGTGAATGTCTTTGCCGCGCAGGCGCATGGTGACTTCGGCGCAGTGCTTGAGACGGTCTATTGAGAGTATGACCTGTGTGTCGATGACGTTATCGAAATGTCGAGAGACTCGTGCCATTTTGTTCATAACGTATTCGCGGATGGCGGGGGTTACTTCCAGGTGACGACCAGTAATGCTCAGGTTCATATTGGGCTCTCCTTGCAAGAAAAAAGATTGCGCATATGCGCGGTTCGTGAAATAGAACAACCTCCTTAATAAGTTCGTAATGATTTCAGTGTATAGATTATGAGCAGTAAATCAAGTGAGCCAGATCAAATTCAGTGCTTAATTACATCTTGAAGTTCTTGCCCAGATAGACCTTGCGGACCGCCTCGTTGTCGATGATTTCGTTGGGGTGGCCATTGGTCAGCACCTTGCCTTCGCTGATGATATAGGCGCGGTCGCAGATGCCCAGCGTTTCGCGCACGTTGTGGTCGGTAATCAGCACGCCGATATTGCGGCTTTTCAGGAACTGCACAATGCGCTGGATTTCAATGACCGCGATGGGGTCGACTCCGGCAAAGGGTTCATCCAGCAGGATGAACCGGGGATGCGTGGCCAGGGCCCGGGCGATTTCCACGCGCCTGCGCTCGCCGCCCGACAGGGAGATGGCGGTGTTGCGGCGTATGTGTCCAATTTGCAGCTCGTCGATCAGCGACTCCAGGTTTTCACCTATTTTGGCCGAAGTCAGCGGACGGCCGCCTTCATCCACCTGCAGCTCAAGGACGGCGCGTATGTTTTCTTCGACGGTGAGGCGGCGGAATACCGATGCATCCTGGGGCAGATAAGACAGGCCCAGGCGGGCGCGCTTGTGCATGGGCATGCTGGTTATGGGCGTGTCGTCAATTTCGATGCGGCCGGCGTCGGTGGGGATGATGCCCACGATCATGTAGAAACTGGTGGTTTTGCCGGCGCCGTTCGGGCCCAGCAACCCTACGACTTCGCCGCTATCCACCGATAAGGAGACATCGTGCACGACAGTGCGCTTGCCGTAGGTTTTGCGCAGGCCCGTAGCGTGCAGGCTGCCGTGCGCGGAATTCGGGGAACGGGTGGCTGCATGTTTGGCCTTGGGGTTAGGGAGCATAGAGTGGGTGTTTCCGGATAGACGGCAGACCAGCCTGTTGGGGGGGTTATTGGGCGTTCTGCTGGGATTTCTGGCGGCACTCGGCGGCGGCCTTGTCGGCTTTCGCGCGGGGCTGTGCCAGCGAGCGTACACGGCCGCCGGCCGCGGCTGAATTGGGGCCGCCAAAGGCCTGGTAGGTGTCGCTCTTTTCTTTGTAGATGACGCGTTCGCCCTTGATGCTGTCGAACGGCTTGCCACAGACATAGCGGGTAATGACCGCCTGCCCGATCATTTCGAGCTCTTCGGCCTTGCCATTGTATTCGCCGCGCAGCCCCTGGGCGTCGATGACTTCGAACTTTTCGGGGTTTTCCTGGCGAATCTGGACCAGCTTGCCCGGTTCCACAGTGGCTGTTCCGTACTGGAAGCCTTCGGCGTCTTCACGCATGACGAGCTTGTCGGAGTGCAGCGTCATGAGCCCGCGGGTCATGATGACATTGCCGGTGAAGATGCTTTCCTTCTTGGCGTCGTCGTAGTCGAGCGTGTCGGAAAGAATCAGCGTATCGGGCTCGTCGGCGGATTGTTCGCCGCTGTTCTCCGAGGCTTGCGCCGCAGGCGGGGCCGCGCCGTCATCGGCGGTTTTGGGTGCTTGCGCCAGCGCGGGCAAGGCCAGGCAAGTCAGCGCTGTGGCAATCAGCCACGCGGCCAGGGAAGAGAGGCGTTGTGCTTTCATGGTTCTTTTTCTGTTGTGCCGGTAGTAGTGGTGGATCGGTTGGGCCGGGATTCCTGGCCTGAAATCTTGACGTCGGTGGCGGAAAAGACCTGTAGCTGCCGCGTGTTGTTATCGTAACGCATGCCCTTGCCGTTCATGGTCGATTTGCCATTGATGACCAGTGCGGGCAGGTCGGTGAATACGATGTCTTCGTCGGGCATCAGGGTAAGCTGGTCGCTGCTCACATCGATGGCCGACCGGTCTGGCGCTGGCAGGCGATGGACATGGGCGTTGCCTTTCATGACGATGCGCGCGCCATCCTGGTCCATGACGGCCAGGTCTGATGTGCCGATGGTGATGGGCGAGCCCGGCTGCTGGCCGGTAGCCTTGGCCTGGGTAACTTCATATGAGTCGTCGTCGGGATAATGTTCCATGCGCACGCCCTCGAGGCGATTGATGGCCACACCCTGCGGATTGGTGCGTATCATGACGAAATCCCGGGCCCAGGAGTCGGGCTCGTGGGTGACCCGGCGCGGCGGGTCGATGGGGATGGCGCGCTGGGCGTACTCGGCTGCCCACCATGTGCCGGCCACCAGTGTTATCAGCAGCAGCACTGCGATGAGGGCGGGAGCGCGTTCTCTCATGTCACTGTTTGACGCCGGGATTGAAAAAGGCGCTAAGCCTGCCTTGCGCGGCCAGGATGAGATCGCAGCACTCGCGTACCGCGCCCGAGCCGCCAGGCTGCGTCGAGACCCAGTGGGTTACCTGGGCGATATAGGCTGGCGCGGTGGGCACGCTGGCGGCAAAGCCGACGCGCTGCAGCGCCGCCAGGTCGATGATATCGTCGCCCATATAGCCGACTTCGGCCAGCGTGCAGTGGTGCTCCTGCGCCAGCGCGCTGATTGCCGAGGCCTTGTCGCGTACGCCCTGGCGAACCAGGGATATACCCAGGTCGGCCGCACGGCGGTCCACGATAGGGCCCTCGCGGCCGGTGATCAGGGCAACGGTAATGCCGCTGTCGCTCATCAGCCGCAAGCCGTGGCCGTCCAGCGCATTGAAGCACTTGACCAGTTCACCGTGCTCGCCGTACCACAGGCGGCCATCGGTCAGTATGCCGTCGACGTCGAAGGCCATCAGGCGCACATGGCGGGCCCGCTCGATGACGGCGGGGGCGATTTTGGCCAGAATCAGGGCTTCGGCGGGGTGGGGCAGATTGGGTAGCTTCATGGTCAGATCACCTTTGCAGCCAGCAGGTCGTGCATATGTAAAGCGCCTAATAATAGCCCGCCCTCGTCCACAACGAGCATCTGATTCAGGCGGCCGGCGTCCATCAGGGTGGCGGCTTCGACCGCCAGGGCGCCCGGGCCTATGGTTTTGGGATGGCGGCTCATGCCGTCGGCGACGCTCAAGGGGCGGATGTCGCCGTGCCGGGCGATCAGCCTGCGCAGATCGCCATCGGTGAAGATACCCACCGGTGCGCGGCTGCCATTCAGGACAATAGCCATGCCCATGCCCTTGGACGACATTTCGGCCAGGGCCTCGGGGACGGGCGTGCCGGCCTGCACAATGGGCAGGGCATCGCCCTGGCGCATGACATCGCGCACAAAAGTCAGCAGGCGCCGTCCCAGTGCGCCGCCAGGATGCGAACGCGCAAAGTCTTCGCGGCTGAAACCGCGGGCTTCCAGACAGGCCACGGCGATGGCGTCTCCGAGTACCAGCGCGGCTGTCGTGCTGGCCGTGGGAGCCAGGTTGAGCGGGCAGGCTTCCTGTTCGACATGGGCGTCCAGGTGCAGGTCGGCATTGCGTGCCAGCTCGGACTGCGGGTTGCCGGTGATGGAAATAAGTCGTGCCCCCATCCTTTTAATGACCGACAGCACCGTTAAAAGTTCAGACGCCGTGCCGGAATACGAGATGGCCAGCACGATATCCTGACGGGTCAGCATACCCAGGTCGCCGTGTATGGCCTCGGCGCCGTGCATGAAAAAGGCGGGCGTGCCGGTGGATGCCAGGGTTGCCGCGATTTTCTTGGCAATGTGCCCCGACTTGCCGATGCCGGTGACGACAATGCGTCCCTGGCAGGCGAGCACCATGGACACCGCCTGCTGGAATGAGGCGTCGAGGCGCGCGTCCAGCGCCTGCAATGCCTTGATTTCAGTGGAAAAGGTGCGGTGAGCGGAAGCGAGTCCGTTCTGGCCGGGATCGGAGGGTATTTTATCCATCTGTGGATTTTAAACGCACACTGGGTACTTGCCACCTGTTACAGGAATATGAATGGACGACAAGGCGGCCCGGAGGCGACGTTCTTTGTGAAAGGGGGGGCGCAATCCTGTAAACTCCTGTGTGTCACCACCCCTCCGAGTTTGGTCGGGGGCAAGCGGGGGCGGCATGGCGCGCTTTGCGTGCCTTGCTCCCGAGTTCTTCTGTTTTGGCGATTTACATGCACATTGACCCCGCCGTTTATGTACGCAACACGATTCGTAGCGTTCCTGACTGGCCTAAGCCCGGCGTGACCTTCCGCGATATCACCCCTGTGCTGCAAGACCCTCGCTCATTCCGGGTGCTGATCGACCTTTTTGTTTATCGTTATATGCGGCACCGGCTGGATCTGGTGGCGGGTGTCGATGCGCGTGGCTTCATCCTGGGTTCCGTGCTGGCCTACGAGCTCAATCTGGGTTTTGTGCCTGTGCGCAAGAAGGGCAAGCTGCCCTTCCGGACGGTGGCTGAAGAATACTCGCTGGAATATGGCAATGCTTCCGTCGAAATGCATACGGATTCTGTCAGGCCCGGCCAGCGGGTGCTGCTGATCGACGACCTGATCGCCACCGGCGGCACCATGCTTGCCGCCTCGAAACTACTGCAGCGCCTGGGCGCCAATGTGATCGAGGCCGCCGCCATTATCGACCTGCCCTACCTGGGCGGGTCTCACGCACTGAAAGACACGGGCCTGGATATCTACACCGTCTGTAGCTTTGACGAAGGCGCGCCCTGACTCCCTTTCTGGATCAAGCGTGAACGCGAAAGCGAAGCGCTTGCCTTACCGGTGTAAGGCAAGCGAAGCCGACAAAGTGCACGCCTGATATAGGAAGGGAATTAAACCAGGACGCGTTCGATACCGCCTGCATTGGCCTCGCGCACGTAATCCTGCATCCAGCTCTCGCCCAATATATGGCGGGCCATTTCCACCACGATATAGTCGGCGTCCATGCCGGTTTCGCCCTCGTAGCGCGACAGACCCTGCAGACATGAGGGACAGGACGTCAGCAGCTTGACTTCGCCGTCGTAGCCGTCCGAACGTATCGTGGCCGTGTTCTTGGCCAGTTCTTCGGATTTGCGGAACCGGACTTGCGTGGAGATGTCGGGACGCGAAACCGCCAGGGTGCCCGATTCGCCGCAGCAGCGATCCGTCTTGATGGCGCTGTCGCCCACCAGCGACTTGACCGTTTTCATGGGGTCCTGCAGCTTCATGGGGGTATGGCAGGGGTCGTGGTACATATAGCGCACGCCTTGCACGCCCTGAAGCTGAATGCCTTTTTCGAGCAGGTATTCGTGGATGTCTATCAGGCGGCAGCCGGGGAATATCTTGTCGAACTCGTAGCCGGCCAACTGGTCGTAGCACGTGCCGCAGCTGACCACCACGGTCTTGATGTCCAGGTAGTTCAGGGTGGTGGCCATGCGATGGAACAGCACGCGGTTGTCGGTGATGATTTTCTCGGCCTTGTCGGTCATGCCGTTGCCGCGTTGCGGGTAGCCGCAGCACAGATAGCCGGGCGGCAGCACCGTTTGCACGCCGGCGTGCCAGAGCATGGCCTGGGTAGCCAGCCCCACCTGCGAAAACAGCCTTTCCGAACCGCAGCCCGGAAAGTAGAACACCGCCTCGGTATCCGACGATGTGGCGGTCGGATTGCGGATGATGGGCACGTAGTTGGTGTCTTCGATGTCCAGCAGCTTGCGGGCAGTCTGTTTGGGCAGGCCGCCCGGCATTTTCTTGTTGATGAAATGGATGACCTGCTCGCGCATGGGCGCTTTGCCCACCGTGGCGGGCGGCTGTGCAACCTGCTTGCGCGACGAGCCGGCCAGGACGTCGTGCGCCAGGCGCTGCGCCTTGTAGCCCACGTCTATCATGGCTTTGCGGGTGGACTTGATCACGCGCGGATCTTTCGCGTTGAGAAAGAACATCGCGGCGGTGGTGCCGGGATTGAAGGATTTCTTACCCATGCGGCGCAGCAGGGCGCGCATTTCTATGGACACATCGCCAAAATCGATATCGACCGGACAGGGGTTATAGCACTTGTGGCAGACCGTGCAGTGATCGGCAACGTCTTCGAACTCCTCCCAGTGCTTCAGGCTGACGCCGCGCCGTGTCTGTTCTTCGTACAGGAAGGCTTCTATCAGCAGCGAGGTGGCCAGTATTTTGTTGCGGGGCGAATACAGCAGGTTGGCGCGCGGTACGTGGGTGGCGCATACCGGCTTGCACTTGCCGCAGCGCAGGCAGTCTTTGATGGCGTTGGAAATGGAACCGATCTCGCTGCGCTGCATGATCAGCGATTCGTGCCCCAGCAGGTTGAAGCTGGGTGTCCAGGCGTGGCGCAGGTCGGCGCCCGGCAGAAGCTTGCCGGCATTGAAGCGGCCGGTCGGGTCGATGCGACGCTTGTAGTCCTGGAAGGGGGCCAGCTCTTCGTCGGTCAGGAATTCGTACTTGGTCAAGCCTATGCCGTGCTCGCCCGAGATGACGCCGTCCAGACTGCGGGCGATCTGCATGATGCGCGCCACCGCCTCGTTGGCCTCGCGCAGCATTTCGTAGTCGTCGGAGTTGACGGGAATATTGGTGTGCACATTGCCATCGCCCGCGTGCATGTGCAAGGCCACGAATACGCGGCTTTTCAGGATGCGATCGTGAGTGGCCTGGATTTCGGCCAGCACGGCCGCACAGTCGGCACCGGCGAAATAGCGTTCCATTTGCGAACGGACTTCGGTCTTCCAGGATATGCGTATGGTGTGGTCCTGGACGATATCGAATACCGTGGCGTCGGGCTGCTGGGCCAGGCGTTCGGCCAGCACGGTTTCCAGTTCATGCAAACCCAGGGCGTGCAGCGGCTGCAGGCCCTGGACCAGCGGCGTATCGAGATTGTCCAGCAGCCAGAGCCAGCGTGCGCGCACTGCTTGCAGGCACTGCACCGCGTCGCGGGTGCGTTCGGCCAGTATTTCTTCGCGCGTGTGTTCGGCGTCGTCGTGGTCTTCGATTTTTCCGACGGGCAGGTCGCCCTGCAGAAAGAACTCCAGCGCGTCCAGCAGCCGCAGCTTGTTGCGCGTGGACAATTCTATATTGATGCGTTCGATGGCATCGGTGTATTCGCCCATGCGGTTCAGGGGAATGACTACGTCTTCGTTGATCTTGAACGCATTGGTGTGGCGGGCGATGGCGGCCGTGCGCGAGCGGTCCAGCCAGAATTTCTTGCGTGCCTCGGCGCTGACCGCGACAAAACCTTCGCCATGGCGGGTATTGGCGATGCGCACGACCTCGCTGGCGGCCAGTGCCACCGCGTCGGCATCGTCGCCCACGATATCGCCGATGAGCACCATTTTGGGCAGGCCGCCGCGCTTGCTTTTTGTGGCGTAGCCTACGGCTCGCAGATAGCGTTCGTCCAGGTGCTCGAGGCCTGCCAGGATGGCGCCCTGTTCGCGCCCCGGGCCGTCAAGATAGTTCTTGACCTCTACGATGGACGGCACCGCGTTGCGCGCCTGGCCGAAGAACTCCATACAGACCGTGCGCGTATGGGCGGGCATGCGGTGCAGAATCCAGCGGGCCGAGGTGATCAGGCCGTCGCAACCTTCTTTTTGCACACCCGGCAGGCCGGACAGGAATTTGTCGGTAACGTCTTTGCCCAGGCCGGCCTTGCGAAAACGGGAGCCGGCTATGGTCAGGATTTCGCTGCGCAGCAATACGGCGCCCGGCGCCGCCTTGCCATCGAACCATTTGAGCTCGAAGCGGGCTTCCTGGACATCGTGAATCTTGCCCAGATTGTGGTCCAGCCGCGTCACTTCCAGCCAGTTTCCCTCGGGATCGACCATGCGCCACCAGGCCAGGTTGTCGAGCGCCGTACCCCACAGCACTGCTTTCTTGCCGCCGGCGTTCATGGCGACATTGCCGCCCACACAGGAGGCATCGGCCGACGTGGGATCGACGGCAAAGACCTGGCCGGCCGCTTCGGCCGCTTCCGCCACCCGTCGGGTGACCACGCCCGCGCCGGTCAGTATGGTGTGTACGGGATGGGCGACGCCGGGAAGCGGGATGGCCCGCACAGCATCGATGGCGTCCAGTTTTTCGGTGTTTATGACGGCCGATTGCGCGCTCAGCGGAATGGCGCCGCCGGTATAGCCGGTACCGCCGCCGCGCGGAATGATGGTCAGTTCGAGCTCGATACAGGCGCGCACCAGCGCGGCGATTTCGTTCTCGCTGTCGGGCGTCAGCACCACAAAGGGGTATTCGACGCGCCAGTCGGTGGCGTCCGTGACATGCGAGACGCGCGACAGTCCATCGAACTTGATGTTGTCTTTATGCGTAATGCGCCCCAGGCGCTTGAGGGCTTTCTTGCGCAGGTCGCGGGTGGCGGCGAATTCGTGCTCGAAAGCCGCGACCGCTGTCCGGGCGGCGCCCAGCAGGCGCGCCACCTTGGTATCGCGTTCGGTGGCGTTGGTGTCGCGGCGCTGGTCGATTTCGTTCAGCCGGTGGTTCAGCGCCTGTATGAGCAATTGCTGCCGCTTGGGGTTGTCAAGCAGGTCGTCGTGCAGATAGGGGTTGCGCTTCACTACCCAGATGTCGCCCAGCACCTCGAACAGCATGCGTGCCGAACGTCCGGTCCGGCGCTCGCCGCGCAGCTCGGAAAGCATTTGCCAGGCTTGCTCTCCGAGCAGGCGTAAGACGATCTCGCGGTCGGAGTAAGACGTGTAGTTATAAGGGATTTCGCGCAGGCGCGATGTGGTGGCGGGAGCCTGGACGGCAAGCAGATGACTGGCTACGGGGGCGTTCATGTCTTGTAAAAAAAGGAGGGCCCTTAAAGCATTAGTGTAAGGGATAACGCCAAGTTTATCTCTGGGAGGAGGGCGTTTCAGTGCACGTCGGGGAAAAACCACAACAAGGCGGCCGTCATGACCAGATACCTGAGGAACTTCCCCACGGCCATGTAAAACATGCTGGGCCAGAAGGAAAGCCGCAGCCATCCGGCCACCGCGCACAGGGGGTCGCCAACCAGGGGCAGCCAGGAAAACAGCAGTGCCGAGGGCCCCAGCCTGTGCAGCCAGTAGCTGACGTAATCGTGCCAGCGCCCGCCGGTTTTGCTGTGCGGCTTGTAGGGGTGTTTTTCACGCCAGCGTTCGTAGGCCTTCTCGGCGCCCAGGCCCATGCTGTAGCTGATGGCGCCACCCACCGTGTTGCCCAGCGTGGCTACCAGTACCGCGGGCCAGAACATGTGGGGCGCCAGCTTGATATAGCCGAATACGGCGGGTTCCGAACCCAGGGGAAGCAGGGTGGCGGACAGCAGGCTGACCAGGAAAATGGCGCTCAGCCCTACGCTGGGCAGGGCCAGGGTAAGGAGCAGCCAGTGTACCGATGATTGCAACCATGCTTCCATAGCGCGCTAGTGTATAGCCGAAAGTGCGCTATGGTATTCTGTTTGCTCGTTTTTACTTACATTTCCAGCCCTTCCGCGGCCTACAACCCCCCCTCTTGCCTCATGTCAACAGACTATCTAAAGCGCATCCTGACGTCCAAGGTCTATGACGTTGCCGTCGAATCGCCGCTTGAATTCGCCTCCCAGGTCTCGGCCCGCATTCACAACAATGTGTATCTCAAACGTGAAGATACCCAGGCCGTTTTCAGCTTCAAGCTGCGCGGCGCCTATAACAAGATGGCCAATCTCGGCCCCGCCGACCTGAAACGCGGTGTGATTGCGGCATCGGCGGGCAATCACGCCCAGGGTGTTGCGCTGGCGGCCAGTAAGCTGGGCTGCCGTGCGGTCATCGTCATGCCCGTGACGTCTCCTCAGGTCAAGGTTGATGCCGTGCGCGGTTTCGGCGGCGAGGTCGTGCTGGTGGGGGAAAGCTTTTCCGATGCCTACGAGCATGCCAAGGAGCTGGAGAAAAAAGAAAAGCTTACGTTCGTCCACCCCTTCGATGATCCCGACGTGATTGCCGGGCAGGGCACCATAGGCATGGAAATCCTGCGTCAGCGTCCCGGCCCCATCGATGCCATTTTCATTGCCATCGGCGGAGGCGGCCTGATTGCCGGTGTGGCGGCCTACGTCAAGCAGTTGCGGCCCGAGATCAAGGTGATAGGCGTGCAGACGGTCGATTCCGATGCCATGGCGCGCAGCGTCCAGGCGGGCCGCCGCATTACCTTGAACGACGTGGGGCTGTTTTCCGATGGCACGGCGGTCAAGCAGGTGGGACTGGAAAATTTCAAGTTGGTACGAGAGTACGTCGATGACTTCGTCCTGGTCGACACCGATGCCATTGCCGCGGCCATCAAGGATGTTTTCCAGGATACGCGCAGCGTGCTCGAACCCGCCGGCGCCCTGGCACTGGCGGGCGCCAAGCGCTACGCCGCCCAGAACAAATGGAAGGACAAGCACCTGGTGGCCATTGCCAGCGGCGCCAACATGAACTTCGACCGGCTGCGTTTCGTGGCCGAGCGCGCCGACGTGGGCGAAGCGCGCGAAGCGCTGTTCGCCCTGAGCATACCGGAGCAACGGGGCAGCTTCCTGCGCCTGTGCGAAGCGGTGGGCGATCGCAGTGTCACGGAATTCAATTATCGGATATCCGATGCCGAGCAGGCGCATGTCTATGTGGGCCTGCAGATTCGCGCCGAGGCCGAGATCGAAAAGCTGGCCAACAACTTCCGCAAAAAGGGCTTCGGCACGCTGGATCTGACCAGCAATGAGATGGCCAAGACGCATTTGCGTTACATGGTGGGCGGGCGGTCCGACCTGGCCAAGCACGAAGTGCTGTTCCGCTTCGAGTTTCCCGAAAGGCCGGGCGCGCTGATGAAATTCCTGGGCGCCATGCGGCCCGATTGGAATATCAGCCTGTTTCATTACCGTAATCAAGGGGATGATTACGGCCGGATTCTGGTAGGCATCCAGGTGCCGCCCGCCGACAAGAAAGAATTCAGGGCTTTCCTGGACGGCTTGGGCTATCCGTACTGGAACGAAAGTGACAACCCCGCCTACCGACTCTTTCTCTAGCCAGGCGCCTGGCGCCGCCCAGGCGGAAAACGCCGCCCTGAAAGCCGGGGCCGCCGAGAAGGAGACGTTTTCATATCAACCCCTCCTTGGCCTGGAAATGGAAATGGTGCCGGTCGATGCCATCACTGGCGCCAGCCTTCCCGTGCAGGCTTATTTCGACACACTGCTCGACATCAAGCGGGCCCGCGGCCAGGCGGGCGAGCCCATCTTTCTTGCAGGGCGCTGCGTGGGCGTGAGCACGCGGCAGGCCGAATGCGGCCTGGACAACGGATTCAATTTGCTGGAAACCGCCCTGGCGCCGGTGCAAGGCGGGCGTGGCGGGCTGGATCGCCTGGCCCGCGCGTCCTATCAGGAACTGGCGGACTCGCTGCAGGCCCTGAAGGCGGATGGCGCCTGCGTGCTGAATGCGTCGCAGCACCCGGCATGCGCCCGGGACAATAGCTGGTACGAACGTGTTTGTGTTCCCCGGCCTATTTACCATGAGCTGCGCGGCCACAGGGGCTGGCATCACTGGGAAGGCATCGATGCCAAGGCCCAGAATGGCGCCAATACTTCGGTGCCGGTGGAGCAGGCGGTGCGGGCGTTGAATGTGGCGGTTGCGCTTGCGTCGGCAAGTATCGCGCTGTTCGCCAACAGCCCGCTGGAGTCGGGGCAGCCAGCGGGCTACAAGGAAAACCGCATGACGCTGTGGCCAAGAATGTTCGGGCCTGCGCATTTTCCCGGCGATTTGTTCCTGAGCACGTATCCCGCGCGCGCTTTCCATGATCTGGCGGATTTTTTCGGATGGATGTTCGGCCGTGGCACCGTTACGCGCGGCCTGCCCATGCAAGCTTCTTATGACTACAAGTCCGTGCCCGTCGTGATCCTTGATGGCGCTCCCAGCTTGCTTGAGTTCCTGCAGTCTCCGCAATGGCCCGGACGGCGCGCCGATACGGGGGAGGCCGTCTCTTTGCAGCCGCAGGCCC
Source organism: Pusillimonas sp. (assembly GCA_049672825.1). Lineage (GTDB taxonomy): Bacteria > Pseudomonadota > Gammaproteobacteria > Burkholderiales > Burkholderiaceae_B > Pusillimonas_C > Pusillimonas_C harenae_A. The sequence continues at coordinate 752 of JBATWU010000114.1, read as the reverse complement.
AGCATGTCGAGTACTCGCAAATCGGCCAGTTCCTGGATGCCCGCCTGCGCTACCGCCTGGGTCGCCTTCCGGCTCTGGAAGACATCATGCGGGCCTGGCGGCGCGAAGGCGGGCTGGAGTCCCTGTTCCTGACCAGTGGGGCGCAAACCTATATCGAGGCGCGGGCGCCGGGCGCGATTTTTGCCGATGCGGCGCTGCTTGAAGAGGCGGGCGTCGACGTCGCGCGCAGCGCGCTGTTGTCGCCGTCGGCGCTGCAGGCAGGCTTGCTGGGCAATCTGGACGAGGCCTGGCGGCTGGTGACGGATACGGGCTGGCGGGAGCTGGGCAGTCTGCGCCTGCCGGCGATGCGCGCGGGCATCGAGGATGCGCGCGTCAAGGCTTTGTGCGCTGACGTGCTGGCGGTGGCCAGGTCGGGGCTGGATGATGACGACAGGCGCTGGCTGGCATATCCGGAGTTCGTCCTGGCGGGCGGGCGCTGCGCGGCGGACAGGCAGCTCGATACCTGGATGGCGGCGAAAGGGGGCGAGGCGCAGAAACAGGCCGCCTTGCTGGCCCGGCATGCCGCTTTGCACCCCGCCCGGTTCGGCGCGGGCGCTTGAAACATTGAGTGGTCTATCGCCCGCGTTAACGCATTTTCGCTTCAAGTGTTTACAGTACTTGGCCGGCTACAAAAGAAAGCAGGCTCAGGCTGATGCGGTGGAAATCCAATCAGCATGTGCGCCAACATTGCGATAGGGAGTTTTTGGCCGGGA
>JBATWU010000113.1:0-5284 GCA_049672825.1 Pusillimonas sp. | reverse complement strand
GGCCGCAGTTGTGTGAGCCCGACGATTGTCGGGCCACTGGCCCGACCGGGCGAGTTCTGCGGCCGCCTCGATGGGGCGGCGCAAAACGGGAACCCCTGGCAAAGCCAGGGGCGTAGCGCGCGAAGCCGGAACAGCCCCTGCCACACCAGCCTTGCTTAAGAAATAAGGGCTTGGAACCGAGAGCTTGAGAACACAAAGCCCAACTCCTCTTTCAAACCTTAGTCCAGCGACAGGATCAGCCTAGTCCAGCGACAGGTTCAGCCTAGTCCAGCGACAGGTTCAGCCGTTCAATCACCTCATCCCAGCGCTTCTTCTCATTCACGACCAGCTCGGTCAGGCCTTCCGGCGTCGACGGCGCGGGGGTGAAATACAGCGCGGCCATCTTCTGCTTCACATCGTCCTGCGCCAGGATGCCGTTGATGGCAGAATTCAGGCGGGTGACGATCTCGTCGGGGGTGCCCGCCGGCACGAATATCGCATCCCACGAAATGGACTCGAAGCCGGGATAGCCCTGCGATGCCATGGTGGGGATGCCGGGCAGCACATCGCTGTCCTCCAGGCTGGTAATCGCCAGCGCCCGCGCCTTGCCCGCCTTGACTTGCGCCATGGCAATGCCAGGCACCATGAAGCCGGCCTGGATATCACCGGCAAGAATCGAGGTAATGATTTGCGGGAAGCCCGAATACGGAATTTGCTGCAGGCTGATGCCCGCCTGATGCTCAAGCATCGCCATGCCCAGGTGCGACGAGCTGCCCGGGCCCACCGTGCCGTAATTCAGCTCGCCCGGTTTGGCCTTGGCCAGGCTGACGAACTCCTGCACCGTGTTCGCCTCGAAGTCCTGTGGCACCACCAGCACATTCGGGCTGGTGCCGACCAGGGTGATGGGCGCCAGGTCGGTCAGGGGATCGTAGCCCAGCGTCTTCTTGTACAGAGTCGGCGCGGTGACCATGGGCCCGTTGATGGTCAGCAGAATGGTATAGCCGTCGGGTTTGGCTTTACTGGCGAAGCGTGTCCCGATATTGCCGCCCGCGCCGGGCCTGTTGTCGATGATGACCGGCTGCCCCAGGTCTTTGGCCAGAGGCTCGGCAATGGCGCGGGCCAGAATGTCGGGCGATGAACCCGCGGGGAAGGGCACAACCATCTGGACAGGCCGCTCGGGCCAGGCGGCCTGGACCGCAGAAGTGGCGGCAAGGAGGGCGGCGCCAATCAGGCCCAAGGCCGACACATGTAGCCGTCGGCCCGCGATAGAAAATCCAGTCATGACAAGTTCCTTGAGCACAATACAAAAAATCAATCGGAAACAGGGGATTCGGGCCTGGATTCGCGCGATAGCAGGTCGGATACGGCCAGCTCGGGCGCAAGCCCCTCGAACAAAACTCTGCATACCGCTTCGGTGATGGGTAGCGTGACCTGATGCTGGCGGCCCAGGGCCAGAGCCGCCCGGGCGCAACGTACGCCTTCGGCAGTCATGCCGCCGGCCAGGATGTCGTCCAGCTTCTTGCCCTGGCCAATCGCAATGCCGACCTGCCGATTGCGAGATAGATCGCCGGTTGCCGTCAGCACCAGGTCGCCCAGGCCGGTCAGGCCCGCAAAAGTGGGAGCCTGCCCGCCCATGGCCAGGCCCAGTCTTTGCATTTCGGCCAGTCCGCGCGTAATCAGGGCGGCCCTGGCATTGGTGCCCAGCTTGAGTCCGTCGGCAATGCCGCAGGCAATGGCCATGACGTTCTTCAGCGCGCCGCCCACTTCAACGCCAACGATGTCGGTGCTGGTATAGATGCGTGCGTTGCGGCCATGCAGGGCGGCTATCGTGGCCTGCGCGGTTCTGTCGTGCCGGGTGGCGATGGTAAGCGCCACAGGCAGGCCCTGGGCCACTTCATGGGCAAACGATGGGCCCGACAGCACGCCCAGGCCCAGCCCGGGCAGGGCCGAGAGCGCCTGCTGGACGACCTGCTGTGGAAGCAGGCCGGTATCTGGCTGCAAGCCCTTGCAGGTCCAGACCACGCTGAGCCTGTCAGGCGTGGCGCCCGCGAGCGCCCGGGCCAGGTCGCGGCACAGGCCATCAAGGCCTGCGACGGGGACGCCCAGGATAATCAGGCCTTCGCCGTCGGGTTCGCCGCAGGCATGGTCGATGGCTTGCTGAAAATTGGCGGTGGCGCGCAGTGCCGCAGGCAGGGGGACATTGGGCAGGTAGCGCGCATTGGCGTGATTCTGCTCAATGGCATGGGCCAGGTCCGGGTTGCGCGCCCACAGCAGGGTATCGGCCCGCGCCGTGGCCAGCACGGCCAGTGCGGTGCCCCAACTGCCGGCACCCAGTACCGATACACGCGGACGCCGCGGGCCGCTCATGAGCTGCCTTTACTGGCGCGTGGCGCCGGGGGGCAGGATCAGGCCGGAGTCGTCTTTGCCGCCTTGCTGCTGCGCCAGTTCGGCGATGCGCTGCTCGTACAGGCTCTGGAAATTGACTTCTGCCAAATGCAGGGCGGGCAGCGACGTGCGGTTGATGGCGTCGGCGACGTTGGCGCGCAGGTAGGGGTACAGCATGGTGGGGCACACAATGCCGATGAGCGGATCGAGCTGGTCGGCGGGAATGTTGGCGGCTTCGAAGATGCCGGCCTGAGTGGCCTCGACAAGGTACAGGACCTTGTCCTGGATACGTGTGGTGACTGTGGCTGTGACTGTGGCTTCGTAGACAGTTTCCGCCAGGCGCTGGCCGCCTACATTGATGGAGACTTCGACGGTGGGGCCTTCCTGCTCCAGGAAGATTTGCGGCGCATTGGGCATTTCCAGGGAAAGGTCTTTGACATAAGTGCGCTGCAGGCTGAAGCTGGGGTCCTGGCTGCCTTGTTCGGCTTGGTTGTTCTGCTTCTGTTCGGACATGTGATTTCCAAAAAAATATAAGGGTGAATCGAAGCCCTTCAGGCTTCGGCGTTGAGCAAGGGCATCAGGCGGCCGGCGCGGTCCAGCGCGGCCAGGTCGTCATAACCGCCCACATGGGTTTCGCCTATGTATAGTTGCGGTACGGTACGCCGGCCGGTGCGCTCCATCATGATGGAGCGTTGGCTGGGATCCTGGTCGATACGGATTTTCTGGATTTCGGTCACGCCCCGTTGCTTGAGCAGCATTTCGGCGCGGACGCAATATGGGCACACGGCGGTGCAATACATTGTTACGATAGCCATGGTTTCCTTGCGGATGATCAGTTCTTTCTGGATAGCGGCATGCCGCTTTGTACCCAGCCCTTCAGGCCGCCGTCCAGACTGACGGCCTGATCATAACCCTGCTTGCGCAGATTGCCTGCGACACGGACCGAGTCGCGTCCTTGGTCGCAAACCACGATAATGGGCTTGTCTTTGGGTAAAGAACCCAGTTTAGCCTGAAGATCGGCGGCCGGCAGGCTGCGCGCCTGGGGTATGCTGCCAGTTTTGAATGATTCGTGGCTGCGTATGTCCAGGAACAGTCCCTGCTGCTGGTTGGCCAGCTGCACGGCCTGCTGCGCACTGACTGTCTTGCCGCCGCCCTTCAGCAGATTGGGCAATAGCAGCATGACGCCGGACGCAATGGCGACGAATAGGAAAATGAGGTTGTTCTGGTCTAGAAAAAAGTCCACTTTGTATCCCGAAAACGCCCTTGGAAAAAAGGCAGAATCCGTGGATTATAAAATGGACGGCGAATTTCAACTTTTGGGCGATTTTTATCATGCATAAACTTGTTCTGATGCGCCACGGCGAAAGCCAGTGGAATCTTGAAAACCGTTTCACCGGCTGGACCGACGTCGACCTGACGGACACGGGACGCGAGCAGGCCTGGCTGGCCGGCGAACTGCTCAAGCAAAAAGGGTTTGAGTTCGACCTTGCCTATACGTCGGTGCTCAAGCGCGCCATACGCACGCTCTGGATAGCCCTGGATGCCATGGATGCCATGCACACGCCCACAGGGCTCAGCTGGCGCCTGAACGAGCGCCACTATGGGGCGCTGCAAGGGTTGAACAAGGCCGAGACGGCCGAAAAATTTGGCGACGAACAGGTACTGATCTGGCGGCGCGCCTACGCCATCGCACCTGACCCGCTCGATACCGATGATCCGCGCCACCCGCGCTTCGACCGGCGCTACGCCAAGGTCGCGGCCGACAAGCTTCCCGCCACCGAGTGTCTGAAGGATACCGTCGAGCGAGTGCTGCCGTTCTGGAACGAGTCCATCGCGCCCGCGATACGGGCCGGCCGCCGCGTGCTGGTATCGGCGCATGGCAACAGCCTGCGAGCCCTGATCAAGCACCTCGATGGCGTATCGGACGACGACATCGTGCATCTGAATATCCCCACGGGCCAGCCTCTGGTGTACGAGCTGGACGACGATTTGCGCCCCATTCGCCATTATTATCTTGGCGATCCGGCTGAAATCGAAGCCGCGATGGCCGCGGTTGCCAACCAGGGCAAGGCAAGGAAATAAGCATGCGTCGCGCGTTCGGCTGTCTGGTGCTGGCACTGTGGGCCGGATGGGCCTGCGCGGCAGAGCCCCCACTGACGCAACAGCAGGCGGACGCGCGGCGGCAGCAGGCCGAGATGCGCGCGCGCATCGACACCTTGCAGGCCGAGATCGACCGCAGCGAGTCGTCGCGGCGCGATGCCGCCAACCAGCTCAAAGCGTCAGAGTCGGCAATTTCCGCCAGCAACCGCCGCCTGGCCGAGCTGGCGGAACGCCAGCTCGAAGCCGAGCGGGAGCTGAAAGATATCGAAGAGCAGATTGTCGGGCAGAAGCAGCAACTGGGCCAGCGCCAGCACGAACTGGGTGAACAGCTGCGCGCCCAGTATGCCGGCGGCCTGTCGCCCTGGACGGCCCTGCTGTCGGGCGACAATCCCCAGGAAATTGGGCGCGACCTGAGCTATCTGGGCTACATCACACAGGCCCAGGCCGATGCAGTCAGTGCCGTCGACCAGGCGCTCGACAGGCTGGCCGTGCTCCAGGCGCAGTCCGAAGCGCACACGAAGGCGCTGGCGCAACTGGCGCAAGAAACAATAGAAGAAAAAAACAAACTTGAGACGCAAAAGGCCGAGCGGCAGCAAGTGCTTGGCCGTATCGAATCAGAGCTCAAGGCGCAGCGTGGCCAGGCCGCGCGCCTGAAACAGAACGACGAGCGCCTGGGCAATCTGATCACCGGGTTGGAAGAAGCCATTGCCAAACAGCGTGAAGAGGCCCGGATCGCCGAAGAAAAGCGCCGTGCCGAGGCCGCCCGCAAGGCGGAGCAGGCTCGCCAGGCGGCCTTGGCCGCGCAGGAAAAGGCCAGGCG
>JBATWU010000112.1:0-9842 GCA_049672825.1 Pusillimonas sp. | reverse complement strand
GCGCTCGGCCAGGGCCCGGCCGCGCCAGCGCAAGCGTCGCCATATGACAAAAGTTAATACACCACCCAGGGCCGCTATCATGGTGATATGCGACCCGCTGATGGAAACCAGATGGGTAATGCCGGTCCGATTGAAAATCGTCCAGTCGGCGGCATCCACGCTGGCCTGGTCGCCAATCGCCAGGGCCAGCAGCACCGCCCCGTAACGCTTGCCCTCCAGGTGCGGCTGCATGGCGGCGCGCACCACATGCCGGGCCCGCTGCGCCGCCACCGGCAAGCTTGCCCAGGGTTCATCGTACAGATAGCGGGGATTGCCGCGCACGCTGCCCAGGGCACGAATGCCATGTGCAAAGGCGTAGGACTCATAGTCGAAGGCATGCGGGTTGCGCATGCCATGCACAGGCTTCAGCGCCAGCGCCATGCGCCACACCTGGCCGGGAACCAGTTCGGGAAACGATGCCGGTGCGCGATCGGCGCGGCCGTAAGGCCCGGCCCACTGCGCCGCGGACCACGTCACCTGAATGCGGGACGGAACGCCAGCGGGCATGGACGAGATGACTTCAGCTTCGAACTGCCGGCTGTCCGGGTCCAGCTTGGGGAGGCCAGCCACCCTCAATACCACGCGCGTGACCTTGTTTTCGTTATCGACATGCAGGTGATCCGCCAAGCGGTGTTCAACGCGCGCCACCGTCAGCAGCATGCCTGCCAAGGCCATCCATAAGGGCGCCAGCACGCGACTGCGCCACCGGCGCGGCAAACGCCACACCACCATGCCGGTAACCAGTGTCGCGGCGGCCGCCAAACTCAGGCAGCAGGCCCACCCCGGCATGTACGGCATGCCATGCATTGCCCCGCTGGCCGCAACAAACGCCAATAGACTGATGCGCCCCGTCATTCGAAGACGCTCCCCAAATCCGTCAGCGTAATGGCGGCGCGGGCGCAAAAGCTCGTTAGCGAGTCAAAACCAGCCTGCCCGGAAAATACGCAGCCGTAGCGAACGGATTGCGGCGAACCCCGCCTTATCGCGCCCCTGTCAGTGCCAGCGCGTGCGCGCGCTTATTCACGGTGGAATCCGTGCGCATCACAAAACCCAGCTTTTCAAGGCACGCGCCCGCGAATCTAAGACCGGGAAAACAGATTGCTTTGTATCTGTTCCAGGTGCTCGATCAGGCATCTGCGCGCCAGGGCGGCGTCTCTGTCTTTCAGCGCCTCGACGATGCCCCGGTGCTGGGCCTCATACTGGCGGCGGATTTCGGGCGTAAGCGAGATACGCTTCAGCCTGCCCCATTCGCCCTGCTCCCGGACCCTGTTGGTCATGTCAAGAATCTGCACAAAAAAACTATTATGCGTGGCATGCGCGAAAGATCGATGCAGCGCTTCGTCCCAGTGCTCGAATGCTTCGATGCTATCCGCCGACTCGGAATGGTCCAGGCATTCAAGCATATGCTGGAAATCCGCCGCGGTGGCGTTCTGAACGATAAGCCCGGGCATGAGCGGTTCGATCAGCAGGCGCGCCACCATGAGTTCGGCCGGGCTGGTATGCACCGGGGCCGGCTCAACCTGCGGCCGACGCAAGGACTCCGCCTGGATCGAGACAAAGGTGCCGCTGCCCACGGTTTGAGTGATAAGGCCCCGGTCCCGAAAATGCGCAAGCACGCGCCGCACAGAGCCGCGCGAAATACTGAAGCGCTGGCTGAGTTCGCGCTCCGGCGGTAGCTTGACCCCCTGGCGCAAGCCACCCTCGGACATTTCCGCCAACAAATGATCTGAAAGCGCACGCATGCCTTCCGCGCGCACCCCGCGCATGGCCAAGCCCTCGTCCACAATTTGCTCCCTGGATGGAATAGCCATCATTCTACTTTACAAGACCAATTGGTTAAAAATCCATGAAAATCTTGATTTTAAAGATCCAATTTGGTTCTTTTTTTATGATAAATTAGAAAAATTGGTTCACCCTACAGGAAGGAAGATGAAATTCGCAACACTCGCCATTAACGGAAAACCTACAGTATGCTTGGTCGATTCTGACAAAAAGCAATATTGGACACTTGAAAGTCTGACGCAAGGCCTAGCTCAAGACATGAACCAATTGGTTAAGAATTATAGCGAAATCCAGCCCAAGCTCCAGGCCACCCAGCAAGGCCGTCCCCTGGACATGGCCTCCTTGCTGGCTCCAATCGAGCGCCCATTGCGCAACGTGTTCTGTGTCGGCCGCAACTACCATGCGCACGCCAAGGAACTCTCCAGCTCCGTCTTCAAAGACAACGATCAGAACGTGCAGTCCTGGCCCATCGTCTTCACCAAAGTCCCCGAATGCGTGGTCGGGCCCAACGACACGGTAGAGCTGCCCGCCGGCATCTCTGAACAAATCGACTACGAGGCGGAATTGGCCATTGTCATCGGCAAGGGCGGCAAGAATATCTCGCGCGCCGAGGCCATGAGCCACGTCTTTGGCTACACCATCGTGAACGACGTCACCGCCCGCGACGTGCAGATCCGCCACCAGCAGTGGGACATGGGCAAATCCTTCGATACTTTCTGCCCCATGGGCCCCTGGATCGTCACCGCCGATGAGCTCGACGGCGGCAATACGCGCGTACGCTGCTGGGTCAATGGCGAATTGCGCCAGGACGGCGCAACGCCCGACCTTATTTTCGACTTGCCCACCCTGATCGAAACCTGCTCGCGGGGCATCACGCTTTATCCCGGCGACATCATAGCAACCGGCACGCCCGCCGGTGTCGGCATGGGCCTGAACCCACCGCAGTATCTGAAAACCGGCGACGTCGTGCGTATCGAAATCGATGGCATCGGCGTCCTGGAAAACACATTCAAATAAACAACACGCCCCATACCCGGAGGAGACACATGAATAAATCGCCCATCACCCAGAAGGCCGGCACCGCGAGAAGGCTGAAAATGCTCTGCGCCATCGCCGCGCTCGCGCTGTCGGGCCCGGCCCTGGCGCAGTATCCCGATCACCCCATCACCATGGTAGTGCCCTTCCCGCCTGGCGGCGTGGCCGACACCGTGGCCCGCCCCGTGGCGGATGCCATGTCCAAAGAACTCGGCCAGCCGGTCGTCATCGAAAACAAGGCCGGCGCGGGCGGCGCCATCGGCATCGGCCACGCGGCCGACGCCAAACCCGACGGCTATACCATTCTGCTGAGCCTTTCGTCCATTTCCATCCTTCCCGAGGCCGACAAGATTCTTGAACGCAAAGCCGCGTTTCAGCTTGACCAGTTCAAGCCCATCGGCCGCATCACGGCCGACCCCACCGTGCTTGTGGTCCGCGCCGACGCGCCCTGGAAAACCACCCAGGAATTCATTGAAGACGCGCGCAAGAATCCGGGCGGCATCACCTACGGAAGCTCGGGCATATACGGAACCATGCACGTTCCCATGGAAATGCTCGCGCAGTCAGCCGACGTGAAGCTGGCGCATATTCCGTACACCGGCGCCGGCCCGGCGGTGGCCGCCCTGCTTGGCGGCCATGTCCAGGCTCTGGCCACCGGGCCGGCCAGCGCCCTGCAACAGATCAAGGCCGGCAAGCTGCGCGCCCTGGCGCACTGGGGCGAAAAGCCTCTGGCTTCCATGCCCGATGTGCCCAGCCTGAGCTCGCAGGGATACGATGCCAAATTCATCCAATGGTCGGGCATCTTCGTACCCGCGGCCACGCCACAGGAAGCCATTGACACCTTGAGCGCCGCCGTACAGAAAATTGCGGCCAGGCCCGATTTCCAGAAAACCATGCTGGGCACCGGCAGTCCGCTGGATTTCCAGAATGCCGCCGATTTCGACGCCTACTGGAAGACCGACTCCGAGTCCATCGCGCGGGCCGTGCAGAAAATGGGCAAAGTGGACTGACCGGCCAAACGGCGGGCCGCCGCGCCGCCGCCAGCGCTCCCGCCGCCGCTCGTCAGCAGACACCGGTGGGCATCGCATGGCCTGCCAGTCTGGGCAATACTCTTCTGGCATTTTCGGCCGTGGCGGAGACAATGCCCTCGCGGCCCACCGCCCGGATTTCCGCCAGCGTCTGTGCAATGCGTCCCACCTGGGCGGGCTCGTTGCGCGCAACGGGCTTGCCTGGACCGCCCAGCCAGGCGGGCGGAATGTCCGGCGCATCGGTTTCCAGCACCAATGCCTCCAGGGGTAATTGTTCAGCCAGGCGCCTGATCTGCAGCGCACGCGTGAACGTCATGGCGCCGCCGAAACCCAGCGCAAAACCCAAATCGATGAATTGCCGCGCCTGCTGCAGGCTCCCATTGAAGGCATGGGCAATTCCGCCGATGGGCCCTCGCCGGCGCAGATGCTTCAGCAAAATATCCTGCGAGCGCCGGACATGCAAGAGCAAAGGTAGTCCGTAACGCTCCGCCAAGTCGAGCTGGGCGGCGTAGAACGCTTCCTGTTTATCCCGCATCGCGGGCTCCTTGAGCTGTGGCAAGAAGAAGTCCAGCCCGATTTCGCCTATCGCCACGAAACGGGGGTCATCCAGCGACGCCTGTATCCGCGACTCCAAAGCATCGAGGTCCGACTCCTGGGCCTGCGGGACGCAAATGGGATGAATGCCGAGGGCATAGAGGCCGCCGCGGAAGGAGTGGGCGAGATCACGCACGACCTCGAAATTGGAACGCGACACGGCGGGTATGACAATGGCGCCCACGCCCTGCTCGCCCGCCCGTTCGATGACCGCCTGGCGATCGGCGGCAAACTCCGCCGCGTCCAGGTGGCAATGTGTGTCTATCAGCATAAGCCCTCCTGTTGCTCGCCGTCCGGCGGCAAGCCGCCCCCCCCCGCTCAGGCCGGGGTCAGCGGCGGCGTCTCGGCATCAACCAAACGGCCTTTGTCCATGGACAGCTGCCGATGCGCCAGCGCAGCCAGCGCCGGATCGTGGGTCACGATGGCGAAGGCCGTGCCGAACTCGCGGTTCACCCGCACCAGCAGCTCGAACATGCTTTCGGCCGTGTAGCGGTCAAGGTTGCCGGTCGGCTCGTCCGCCAGCACGCAAGTGGGACGCGTCACCAGTGCGCGCGCCAGCGCAACCCGCTGGCGCTCGCCGCCGGACAACTGCCCGGGGTAGTGGTCGATGCGTTCGGCCAGCCCCACCTGTTCCAGCACGATCTGTGCCTGCTCGCGCGCGGCGCCGCGCTTTTCACGGCGCACAATCAAGGGCATGGCGACATTGTCGAGCGCCGAAAACTCGGGCAGCAAATGATGGAACTGGTAGACGAAGCCCAGGTGGCGATTGCGCAGGCGGCTGCGCTGCGCCTCGTTCAGGCCATCGGCCGATTCGCCATTGATGAATACGGAACCCGAGGTGGCCTCGTCCAGCAGGCCCAGGGTATGCAGCAAGGTGCTTTTGCCCGAACCCGATGCCCCCACGATGGCAACCATTTCGCCTTTGTCCACATGCAGGCTGACGTCGCGCAGCACGTGCACGGGCTGGCCGCCCTCGTGGTAGGTCTTGACCAGGTTGCGGGCGCTGAGCGCATGTACTACGACGGCATCAGTCATGGCGAAGCACCTGTGCGGGTTGCAGGCTGGACGCGCGCCAGCTGGGATACAGCGTGGCCAGCAGGGAAAGCACCAGCGAAGTCGCCGCCACGACGGCGATATCGGCGATTTGCGGATTGGAAGGCAGCTCGCTGATGAAGTAGATTTGCTGCGGCAGGAATTGCACGCCCAGCAGGCGCTCGATGAAGGGAACAATCACATCGATATTGTAGGCCAGCAGCATGCCCGAGCCCACGCCCAGCAAGGTGCCCACGATGCCGATCAGCGAGCCTTGCACCAGGAAAATGCGCGCGATTTCGCCCGGGCCCGCGCCCAGGGTGCGCAAAATCGCAATGTCGGAGCGCTTGTCTTTCACCGCCATGACCAGCGACGAGAGCAGATTGAAGGCGGCCACGGCCACGATCAGGGCCAGAATCAGAAACATCATGCGTTTTTCCGTTTGCACGGCGGCAAACCAGGTGCGGTTGTTCTGGGTCCAGTCCTGTGCATGCACGAACCCCGGCAATACCGAGCGCAGTTCCTGCGCCACGAAAGGCGCCTGCTGCATGTCGGTAATACGCAGGCGAACGCCACTGGCGCCACTGTCGCGGAACACCTTGGCGGCATCTTCGTAATGAATAAAAGCAAGCGAGGCGTCATATTCGTAATAGCCCGAAGAGAAAAGGCCGGTTACCGTGAACTGCCGCATCCTGGGCGTGAAGCCCGCTGGTGAAATCGACCCCTGCGGCGCCAGCACCAGCACGGTGTCGCCCACGCCGACACCCAGCGAACTGGCAAGCTGATTGCCCAGCACGATGGCAAAGCTGCCCGATTCCAGCGTTTCAAGCCGGCCCGAGATCATTTGCCCGGCCACATCGGATACCTCGCTTTCCAGATCCGGAGCGATGCCCCGGATCTGCACACCGCTGAGCGCCTCGCCCCGAACAATCATGCCCTGGGCCGCGACAAAAGGCGCGGTTCCCTGGACCTTGGGATTCTGTCTTGCGCTATCGGCGATCTGGCGCCATTCGGACAGCACCTGATCGGGCGCCATGCGCGGCACATACAGCTCGATGTGTGGCAGAACGGAAAGCATGCGGTCCCTGACCTGAGTCTGAAATCCGTTCATGACGGACAGCACCACGATCAGCGCCGCCACCCCCAGCGCAATGCCGGCCATGGAGCTTGCGGCAATGAACGACACAAAGCGGTCGCCACGCCCTCCGCGGCGCCTGGCGCGCACCAGGCCGGCGTAACGGGCCCCTATCCACAATTCATAAGACATCGTTAAAGCCACCGTTTCCTATAAACACTACAATTCAGGAATGCGAATCGTACTACCAGGCGCTTTGCCCGACCCTCGCGAAGCGCGCGAACTCACGCCCCACCTGCAAACCACCGCACCCACGCTGCTGGGCTGGCTGGGGCAGGCCCGCGCCCGGGTCATTGATGCCGATCCGGCCCGCAGCGGCTGTACACCCTACGAACTGTGGCAACTGATGGCCCACGGTTTTCGCGTCAATGGCGAACAGAATTTTGCCACAGGCCTGGGCCCCTTATGGGCGCAAGATGTTGCAGAACAAGACCAGCCCGTCTGGCTTACCGAACTAGTTCATGTGTCGCCCGCGCGCGATGGCGCCGCCTTGCTGCCCGCCAGAGAACTGGCCATCACACCAGAACAGAGTGTAGCCTTGTTCGACTCGGTGCAAGCGATGTTTTCCGAAGCGGGCTTCCCGCTAAGCCCGTCCGGCACTTGCCATTGGCGCATCACGCTGCCCGATGATTACGCTCCGGCCAGCGCCAGCCCAGGCCTGGTCGCCATCACCTCCGTCAACGACTGGTGGCCGCAAGACATCGCCTCCCGGCCCTGGCGCCGCCTGGCCAACGAAGTACAAATGCTGTGGTTCGATCATCCGGTCAACCAGGCGCGCGGCGAACAAGGCCTGGCGCCGGTCAACAGCCTGTGGCTGTTCGGCGGCGCATGCTCAAGCCAGCTTGCCAGCGCCTCCCCGCTGCCGGACACCCGCGTTTACAACGATTTGCATACATTCAGCATCACGCGCGACTGGGGCGGCTGGCTGGCTGCGCTGGGCCAGCTGGAAGCACGCGTCTTCGCTCCCCTGGCTGACGGGGCCGCGCCCCAGCTTGTTCTCACAGGCAGCGACCGCGTGGTCGAACTCACGCCCACGGCACTTGGCCGATGGGCCCAATGGCTGCCCCGCGGCCGCAACGCATGGAGTCAATGGTGGTCACCCCGAAACTAAGCACCCGTCCGGCCAACTTCAAAGCCGCCCAGGCGCTCGAGGCCGCCGGCATCCATCCCCTGCTTTCCCGACTGTGGGCCGCCCGGGGCGTAACGAACGCCGGCGAAACCCGGCTGGCCTGGGCCGCCCTGATACCGCCGGGGCAACTGACCCATGTACAGCGCGCGGCCAAGGTACTGGCCGATGCCATACAGACGCGCAAGAAGCTGTTGATCGTGGCCGACTACGACTGCGACGGCGCAACGGCCTGCGCCGTGGGATTGCGCGCCTTGCGCAGCATGGGCGCCATCGTCGACTTCCTGGTGCCGAATCGTTTTGAAACCGGATACGGCCTGTCGCCGGCCGTGGTCAGCCTGGCCGAGCGGCATCCGGCGGGCAAGCCCGATATGCTGGTGACCGTGGACAACGGCATTGCCAGCGTCGACGGCGTGGAAGCGGCCCGGCTGGCGGGCATGGAGGTCGTCATCACCGACCACCACCTGCCGGGCGATATCTTGCCTGCGGCGCTGGCCATTGTGAATCCGAATCAGCCCGGCTGCGGCTTTCCATCCAAGAACCTGGCCGGCGTGGGCGTGATTTTCTATCTGATGCTGGCCTTGCGGGCCGAGCTCAGGCAACGTGGTGTCTATAGCGCCGATGGCGGCCCGCGCCTGGATAACCTGGCCGACCTGGTGGCGCTGGGCACCGTGGCGGACGTGGTCAAGCTGGATGCCAACAACCGTCTGCTGGTCACCCAGGGCTTGCAAAAAATGCGCAGCGGACGGATGCAGCCCGGCGTTCGCGCCCTGTTTGCCGTGGCCGGGCGCGAGCCCCGCCAGGCCAGCGGCTTCGACCTTGGCTTTGCCCTGGGGCCGCGCATCAATGCGGCGGGCCGCCTGGCCGACATGAGTCTGGGCATCAATTGCCTGATCACTGATGACGAAGGCGAGGCATTGAATCTTGCGCGGCAGCTCGATGCCATGAACCAGGAAAGGCGCGGCATTGAAGCTACCATGCGCGAAGAAGCCCTGACGGCCATCGAAGCCTCGCAGCCCATCATTGGCGCCAGCGTCTGCGTGTATCACCCCGAATGGCATCAGGGCGTGGTCGGGTTGGTGGCCTCGCGCCTGAAAGAAACCTACTGGCGCCCCACCCTGGCTTTCGCACGATCCGACTCGGGCGAGCTGCGCGGATCGGGGCGCTCCATACCCGATGTGCATCTGCGCGATGTGCTGGACCTGGTCTCCAAGCGGCATCCGGGCATCATCCTGAAGTTCGGCGGCCACGCCATGGCCGCCGGCTTGACGCTGCGCGAAGATGCCTACGAGCTCTTCATCCAGGGTTTCGACGGCGCGGTCAGGGAACTGAGCGGCAAAGCCAGCTTCGACCCCGTCATCGAGACGGATGGTTCGCTGGAAACCGGCTACGCCAATGCTGAAGTGGCCGGACTGCTGCAGCAGCAAGTGTGGGGCGCGGGCTTTCCCGCGCCGATCTTTCGCGACACTTTCTACGTGCGACAGCAGCGCCTGCTCAAGGAAAAACACCTGAAGCTGAGCCTGGAGCGCGGGCACCAGCGTTTCGACGCTATCTGGTTCAACCACGCCGACATGCTGCCGGAACATGTGGACATGGCCTATCGGCTGGATTTGAATGTGTGGAACGGCATGGCCTCGGCCCAGCTGATCGTTGAATACGCCTGCGCTCCGCAAAACTGAGCCCGCCGGCCGGGCCGCTTGTTCAGCTGCGGGAAGCCAGGCCGGGCACGGCGGCTAGCGCATTTTCGCTTCAAGTGTTTACAGTAATTGGCCGGCTACAAAAGAAAGCAGGCTCAGGCTGATCCGCTGGAAATCCAGGCCACATTTGCGCCAACATTGCGATAGGGAGTTTTTGGCCGACTTGGCGCTTGGACCAGGCTTCGTTCTTTAGAAAGTCGGGTGTGGCACGGGCTGTTCCGGCTTCGCGCGCTACGCCCCTGGCCTTGCCAGGGGTACCCGGTTCAGGCCAACCTGGCGGGGCGTCCGCGGAACTCGCCCGGTCGGGCCAGTGGCCCGACACCCGACGGGCTCACACAACCGCGGACTTGCATCCCCGCCAGGCTGGCCTGAAC
>JBATWU010000111.1:0-20196 GCA_049672825.1 Pusillimonas sp. | reverse complement strand
GTATTTGGCATCGGCCGCTGCGATGGTGTGGGCGCGCTGTTCGTTGATCAGGCGGACCAGCGCGTCCTGAGTTTGGGGCGACAGCGCGCCGTTTTTCTGGTCTCTGACCAGCTTGGCGGTGATGACTGGCATCAGCGCCTGGACGGTGGTTGCATCACCTGCCGCAAGCTTCTGGCGCAACGCGTCGAGGCTGGGCATGGCGTCCATCTCGGCCCGCCAGTTGGCAAGGTCCGCCTGCGCGCTGGCTACCAGAGCATCGTGGTTCGCAGGGCGCGGCCGCGTGCTGGAAAGGTCGGCGATCCACGCCTCGGTATCGGCAATGGTTTGTCGATACCAGTTGTAGGCGTTCTCGTTCTTCATGGCCTCGTTCAGGTATGCCATGAATTCCCGCGGCATCGCGTCCACAAGCTTCTTGGCGGCATCGGCGTCCGGGCCGCTGCCGCCGGCCAAAGCGAGCAACGCCTGAAGCTCATCCGCAAACACACGGTTGTCAGGAAATGCGTCGCCTACCAGAAAGCCCAACGAGGGCGCCTCGCTGGGGGCCAACCTCTCCTGTATTTGAACGTTGAGCTTGGTGTCGGGCTGATCGATGACGATGTGCGCCGGCACAGGCGGCATCCAGTTGCGGTTGATGATGTTGTCGTTCTCCATGGTCAGCGTGGTGGCCTGCGCGATGCCGGGTTTGGACACCACGTCGTAGTAGCGCAGCACCTCGGCCAGGCTGGTGCCTGCCGCCGGCTGGATGAAGGGCATGCCCACATAGGTGGCAAATCCGTCGCCGCGCGTGCCATCCGAGCTGGCCAGCACGCTGAACTGCGGACCACCAGCCAGCGGCGCAGTCGCCTGGTAGGAGAGTTCGTTGCCGTTGCCGTCGTAACGCTTGACCGTGAAGGGATCGATCTGGCCGGGATTGATCTGCTGAATCTGCGGGAGCGGGGCTGCGTAGTTGCCTACGATGACGATGGGGCGTGGCAGCACCCGCACCATGGGCGAGCCCAGCAGCTCGGCCCGGTAGTTGTTGCCGACATTGGCATCGGCCACCGTGATCGCGTACCGGCCGGGGGCTACGCTGGTGCCGCCGGCCTGCGAGGTCAGCAGCACCCGGCCAACCGTGTCCGCGCTGTCCCAGGGCATGAAGCCCGAGACGCTGTATGCCAGCGGCGGCCTGCCGTCGCCCCAGATGGTGGAGATCGGCTGGGCCACCACGGCCAGCGGCGCGCGCAGCACACTGAGCGTGCCGGGCTGATAGTTGACGGCGTAGTTGGAGAGGTTGTCGAAGGGGTTGCCGTAAGGGTTGAGCACGGGCGTGATGGCATAGCTGCCCGCATCCGAGCGCTGGTCCGCCTGTGTGCGGGCCATCCAGTAGGCAGCGGCCTGCGCGGTGTCCCAGGACATGGCATTGCTGACCGCAACCGACAGCGCGGGATTCCCTTCCCCATAGGTGCGCGCGGCATTGTTGCCGGCGACCGTGAGCGGGCGCGGCGCGATGGTGAGCAGGCCGCCATGGAAAGTGGGGGCGTAGTTCTGGAAGGTGCCAGAGCCGCCGAGCAGGATAAGGTAGTTGCCCACAGGAGTTTTCGCGCTGGTGGCGCTGTACAGGTTCAGGCCGGGCAGCGCGGTTTCGCCATTTTTCAGGCCCTGATAGGTGGCGCTGAACTGTGGATCGGCATCGCCGTAGTAGCGGGTGGCGGCGTTCAGGAACACATCGATCGGAGCCTTGTTGATGGCGAGCAGGCCGCTGCCCGCGACGAACTCGTAGTTGCTGGCGCTGCCCGCAGGTACGATGGCGTAGGCGCCCACGTTGCTGTTAGCCGTGGCGCTGCTGACGAACTCCAGGCCGGGAAGAATCGAAGCCAGCGTGTCGCCATTCTTCCAGCCCGTGACCGAAGCGACCGTGAACACCGGATTGGCGTCGCCGTATACGCGGCTGGCGTTGTTGGCGTTGATGACCAGAGGAGCCTTGGTGATGTTGAATGCGCCCAGGCTGCCAAGGGTGAGCAGGTAATTGGGGTTGCTGAAGCCGCTGATGGCATTGACAGCGTAGCTGCCCACCGAGGACGCCGAGGTTGCCAGCGTGCCGAAGCTGGCGCTGGGGAAGGCGGTGGCGAGGGTATCGCCGTTGTAGGTGCCCGCCAGTGTGGCGAATGTGCGGAAGTCCGGCAGCGCACCGCCGTAGACCATGGCGGTGGGGCCGAGCGTGAGCGTGATGGGCGTCGGATTGATGTGCAGTGTTCCGGGGGCGAACGTGAGGCTGTAGTTTGGGTTGGCGTCACTCGCGTTGCGGGTGGCGGTGATGACGTAATCTCCCACGCTGGAGGCACGGGTGGCGCTGGTGGCAAAGCTCCAGCCAGCCATGGCGGCGGCCAAGGTGTCGCTGTTCTTGAGCCCGGTGGCCGTGGCGGAGAACGCCGGGTTGAGGTCTCCGTAGAAGCGGTTCAGATTGGCGATGTCCACGTTCACTGGCGCAGGATTAACCGTCAGTGTGCCGGGCATGAACAGGAAAGAGTAGCTGCTGGAGGCCAGCGTCCCCTGACTGATGTTGATGGCGTACTGGCCGACGCCCGATTGCAAGGTGGCTGCCGTGTACAGCAGCGGCGCGCCAGTGACCACATTGGCCAGCAGGTCGCCATTCTGCAAGCCGCCGACGGTATATCTCAGGCCTGGATTGGCGCTGCCATAGAAGCGAGACAAGTCGTCGGCGCGATAGGTCAGCTCCTGAACGATGGGCGAAAACGCATCGCGGAACAGGAAGCGGCTGGTGTTGTCGCTATAGTCGTACGGCGGGTTGCCGGCCAAGGTGCGGCTGAATTCATCGGTGCCCGCCAGCCCGCCTTTCCGGGTGCCGGCCTGGCTGCCGGTATAGATCAGAAAACTCGCATTACCACTCAGGCTCAGCGCATTGCTGCCGGCCTGGTTGGTGAAATTTCCATTGGTAGAGGCCAGCACGAAACTGCCCCAGGTCGAGGTCAGCTGGCTGCCGGCCTCCATAGTCAGATCACCCGGCGTGACGATCTGCAGGCCATCGGCATCCGGGGAGTTGAGGTACAGGCTGAGATCACCGCTGTGGTTGACAATTTCCACCCAATCCATTGGGCCGTTGCCCAGGGTGCGGAAGGCACCGATGGCATTGTTGTCGCCATAGGTACTCAAGCCGGCACTGCCATTGCTCAGATCCTGCTCCAGGATGTTGACGCGCAGGTTGCCTTCAATCCAGAATGGCTCGGTGCGCGCCTCTGGTTTAACGCTGTAGTCGCCCTGGGGCTGGCTGTTGGCGTTGACGCCGTAGCGCAGCCGGTCCACCTCGATGATCTTGCCCTCAGCCAGTGTGGCTCCGCCATAGATGTTGGGCAGTCCCGATTCACCCGGTGCCTCGGCTTCGCGCGCGGCATAAAGTTCCAGCGCGCCATTGCTGGCGGTAATGTTGGCTTCGATGTTGATGGCATTGCCGGATTCGAGCCTGAGCGTGTTGGCGGTAGCCCAGCTCAGGTCGTTGCTGATAGTGATATCACCGCTGCCGCTCTCCGGATTGAAGTTGGAGGTGCTGATCAGGTAGTTGGCGCTGGCCAGGCCGGACTCGACGGTGGCGGTGGCGATCTGGTTGGCCCCAGTGACGGTATTCACCACCGTCATTTCGTCCGGGTCCAGCAGCACGGTACCGGGTTTGCCGGCCTTGGCGGAGAGATCGATGACCTGACTGGGCCGGAAGTCCAGCGTGTGCTTGCCCGAGACCTCGACGAAGCCGCCGTCGCCTCCCTGTGCGCCACCGCGCGCGGCGATACCGCCCGCGAACGAGGTGTCCTGGTCGGCCCATACGATGATGCGGCCGCCGTCGCCCTTGGCTGCCGTGGTGCTGGCATCCATGCTGGCATTGGCGGTCACGACGGTCTTGGTGGCGTTGGCGACGGCGGGATTTTTGCCTTGGTAGTCGCCACCGACGAGAATGGTGCCTCCCGCTCCGCCAACATTTCTTGCGCTGAGCTTGCCGTCCTGAACGACGGTGCCGCCATCGGCGGTCAACACGATGTGCCCGTTTCTTTCACTGACCCCGGTGGCGCGAATGACGCCGCTCTGATTGATGGCCAGATTGTAGAGATTGCCGTCGGCCGCCTCTAGGCGTGCCTGTGCCGCTTCGATCAGGCCGGTGTTGGTGACGGCAGTGTCAACAGCGGAGGCGCTGCTCCCACCCACGCTGACCAACAAAGCCGGCGAATCGGGAGAAGCGAGGAAGACTTCCTGTCCCGCGAGCAAATCCACGGAACCATTGGGGGTAGTGATCGTGCCGTCGTTGCGCACGGTGTGGGCAACCAGACTCACGTCGCCGCTGGCTGCATGGATGCTGCCGAGATTGAGGATGCCGGCCCGGCTGTCGCCGAAGAAGCGCAGGCCGCCGCCTGCCATGAACTCGTCATCCCGTACATCCAGTGTGGTGGCCATGAAGCCAGCAGCGTTGATGGTGCCCTGGGAACCGACAATGACGCCGTTGCGGTTGACCAGATAGAGCGAGCCGGTCGCCGAGAGCCTGCCGTCAATGGACGATGGCAAATTCCCTGTGACCCGATTCAACGTGGCTCCGTTGGCGTTGTCAAAATGCACACTTGCACCCTTGCCGATGGAGAAGTTGTTCCAATTGAGAACGGCATTTTTCGAGGCTTGGCTCACTTGCAGATGTGAACCAGATTGAGAGATTGACGCCTGTCCGCGTATTGCGCTGCCGCCGCTGGGCAGTGCGTTGCTGCCGAACGCGAACGCGGGTGTCGATATCAGGCCGACGGCCAGCACCACGCCAGAAGTGCGTTTACCGCGGCTGCGAGCGATTTCGGAAACGACTACCCAGGCATGGATCGTGTGGTTCCAGATCAATCGATAAATGTGATTCATGCGTCGCCTTCCCTATCCCGCAACAGCGAAACGCTTGAGTTATGCAGGAAAGCCCCTGCGTGACCCCGCGCGACACGGCCAAGATAGGTGATGTGGTTAAATTGTTTTAATATGTAAGAACAGCGCATAAGTATAGAAATCACTGCGAATGGGCGGGTCGATTCATTTCTACCAAATGCTGTCAAAACCTACCAATCCTCACCGATTGCGCGACATAATTCTGGAAATTCAACCATCTGACATCGGTTTTGACTCTGAAATGCGCCCCTCCCACCACGTAGCTGTCGTTGAAGACAATCCTGGATTACTGGCGGATCTTGTGGAATTCCTTGAATTGCGTGGTTTCGTTGTGTGCGGTTTCGATAGTGCGGAGGCATTTTTCTCGGCCTCGTCGACAACATTTTTCGATTTACTGTTATTGGACGTGGCCTTGCCGGGTGCCAGCGGATTGGAAGTCGCGCAATGGGTGCGGGCACAAGACGCGCGCAACACAACTGGCATCGTGATGTTGACTGCGTTGGATGCTAATGACGATCAGGTGCTGGGCTTCAATGCTGGTGCCAACGTGTATCTTTCCAAACGCAGCTCTCTGGAAGTCATTGAGGCGGCCTGTTATGGTGTACTGCGCCGTCTAGGCCGACATGGGGCTGACAGCCCAGCCGTCCACACGGGAAAGTCCTGGCGTTTATATGCAAGAGATTGGCGGCTGCATGCACCCAATGGCATGGCGCTGGATCTGACGCATGCCGAGGTGAGATTGCTGCGCGCACTGTGCGAAATGCCAGGGCAAACCGTCCCACGAGAGGCTTTGCTTGTGCATCTGGACAAGCAGGAAACACTGTTCACCTTGCGTAACTTGGACAACACAGCGAGTCGCTTGAGGCGCAAAGTGCAAGCTGCGTGCGGCCTGGAACTGCCGCTGCGGCCCAGCTACGGCAAGGGCTATACCTTCGCCGCGCATTGCGAGATAGAACCGTGAGACGGGGGTACGACAGGGCTGTTCCCGCCGCCGTGCTATTGCTCTTTCTGCTGTCCCTGCTTTGCTTGCCCCCAATGCTGGCGGCAATGCCGGCAAGCGCACCAACATCGGCGCCGACTTTTTCGCCGGGCGCCAACGCTCCCCGAATTTCACTGGAAGGCCGGTTGGAACATTTCGCGGACGCCAGCGGCGCGCTGCCTTTCGAGACGGTATCGCAAGCAGATTTCGTCCGATCTCACTTCGTTCTTCTCCCGGAGTTTCGCAGCCTGGGTTATGACACTGAAGCGCATTGGTTCCATGTCGAGCTGGGTCATGCAGACGGATCCTCACACCGCATGCTTACCATCGGTTCGCCCGAACTGGAAGAGGTGGATGTATGGGTAGAGCGCACGGACGGTAGTTTCGACGCTCATGCGCTAGGCTATCACCGTTCCTACCAAAACCGCCCGCTGGCGCGCTTGTTTGTGCTGCCGCTGGAGACTTTCCCCGGCATGCATATTTATTTCCGCGTGCGCACAACCAATACCATCAACGTGTATGCCGAGCTTTTGCAAGCGGACGTTTTTACCAGCGATGAGACACGCGGTAATTTTTTCCATGGCCTGTACTTTGGCATTTTGTTGATCGCGGTCGCGCTGTATGCCATCCTAGGCGCGCGTTTGCCCGACGCGGTGATGGCGGCCTATGCGGGTTATGTGGCGTCGCAACTACTGTTCCACCTTGGCTCGACAGGTTATCTGCCGGTGCTGCTGGCCGGCCAGTCTGCCTGGCTCATGGACGCCTTGCCTCGCATCGGCTGGCTAGGCGGGGCCGCTTCCATTGTGCTGATGTGGGACCAGTTGCTGAACCTCAAGGCCACCCATCCGCGCGTCCATCTCTTATACCTGTTCACCGTGGCCTTGAACCTGGCCCTGCTGTTCTTCGCGCTGCAACCATCGCTGGTGACAAGCGAAACGCTGTTGGTCGTGAAACTGGCCAACTATCTCAATGTGCTGAACTTCGCTATCGCCATGTATCTGCTGCTCCAAGCCTGGCGTAGCAGCCATCGCGCGGAATGGATGATCTACCTGATTGCCTTCATCATTCCTGCCCTCGGCGCATTGGTCAACACGACAACCAATCAAGGCATCCTGCCCTGGAATACAGCGACGGCGTACTTCTACCAGATCGCCGCGCTGGTGCATGTGCTGGTCATGAGTTATGGCCTGGCGCTGCGCCTGCGCCAGCTGCAGCATGACAAGACTTCGGCGGAACAGGAGATTGCCATCGTCACCCGGCGTGCTGAGGAGCAGCGGCATTTTGTCGCCATGCTTTCTCACGAATTCGGCAACCCGCTGGCGGCCATCGACCGTGCCGCTCAAATGGTGCAACTCAATACACCGGGCATGCGGCCCAAGGATGCGCAGCGGCTGACGCTGATTCGTGGCAATGCGGCGACGCTGTCCGGTTTCGTGGATCGCTTTCTGATGACCGAGGCGCTGGACAATGGCGCTCTGACGCTATCGCGAAGGCCGTATCGCATTCGGCGGGTTCTTGAGGATGCCATTCGCCAGCAGGCCCACGCCGCTCGTGCGCGCATTCAATTGAAGGAATGTCCCGAGGGCATATTTGAGGTAGACAGCACCTTGATCGGCGTTGCGATTGGCAATCTGCTGACCAATGCCTTGCGCTATTCACCACCCGACAGCTCAGTTGAAATCGGCGTCACACTGGATAACACGGGTTTGCGCATCCGTGTCGCTGACCATGGCCCTGGCCTGGATGCCGACGAGCTGGGCAAGCTGGGTGCGCCGTATTTCCGTGGTGCGGCGGCGTCAGAGAAGAAAGGTAGCGGGCTGGGCTATCACTTTACTCGACGCATCGTGGAAGCCCACGGCGGCAAGCTGACTGCCCGGGCCAACACAACAAACATAGGGCTTGAAGTGGAGATTTTCCTGCCTAGCTAAATAGCAGGCAACGGAAATGCAGAGCTGAAGACTATGGGAGTCAGGGCTCAAATTCACCGGCTTCCACGGAACCAGACTGACATCCATGCCGTCATCGAGCCTTGCGCGCGCCCTCCACCAGCTGCGCACGCCGGCCCTTTTGGGCTGAATCAATTGCGGGCAAGACGTCCAATGTTTGCTGGGGACGTATTTCGCCCGTACCCAGACTCAATCGGATGGCGCGGCGAGCGCCTTGGGACTTTAATGCTGCCGCGGTAAATAGAGTCGCCATAGCATTCTCCTTAAAAGGTAATGCTTGAATGTCCACCGTAACAGCACCAGCGCAACGCTACAACAGCACTTGCTCAAACTTACAACTGAGACTTAGTGTCCCTCGCCCGGAACGGAAAACGGGAACCCAATCAAAAAGGCCGAGCCCTATAAGACATAGGGCTCGGCCACTTATCCGATTACGGTGCTTGCTCGCCGGTACAGGCGAGCGGAGCGATCAAATCACTTGGATCATGGACGCTTGAGGGCCTTTTTGCCCTTGCGTTGCCACAAACGACACGCGCTGGTTTTCTTCGAGGCTTTTGTGGCCCGCGCCCTGGATGTCGCTGTAATGAGCGAAAAGGTCCTTGCCGCCGGACTCGGGCATGATGAAGCCGAATCCCTTGTCATTGTTGAACCATTTCACGATACCGATTTCTGTTTTCAATGTAAGTCCTAAGTAGAAGAGACATATGTCCCCGCAACCACTATGGGGCCTGGCGCCCCATAGCACCAGCATTGTTACCAAATTACACCTTCGTCTGTATTGATTTCATGCCAATAGGATAAACGTAAGCCCCAGGCCAGTAACAACAGATACAAATCATCGCTATCTTTAGCCACGCAACCCGTCCACACTGAATGCGTCGGCACCCTATAACAATCGTATCAAAACTCCCCGCTGGTGCTCGGCATTCCTCATTCACTATTACATGCATGACGCATGTGGCCCTTTGCGCATTCGCTTCGTCGAAGCCGAAATGACCGGCGAAGGGCAACTCCCCTGGCTCTGTCGTTCTTCCTAAACATTCAGCCGGGACGCCCTTGGAGCCTTTATGACTGAATACTCACGGACCAACAGCTTCGCCATTCGCAATCTGCTGGCGGTGAACATGGACTGGCCGCCGCCGCCACCGTCGCCGTTCGATGAAGTCGTTCGCAATAAAAAACGCACAGAGGTGCGCCGGCACGTCCTGCGGCTGCTGAAGGGAAAATTCCCCGGCTTGCCTTATTGATCCCGAACCTGGACGCTCGGCCAGGAACCCTTGCTTATCGGCCTCTTGCCGCCCCTCGCCCGGTGGGTTTGCGATCGTGCATGGAACTCGCCCTTTTGATGCCCGCATTGGGGCTTTGGGCAGGCCAGGCCGTTTGATTCAGTGCGGGCGTCGAGCGTTGCGGCTTGGCTTTATTGGGTGTCTTTACTTTTTTGTTCATTTCCGGCTCCAGATCAATGGGCGGCCAGAGCGAAGTCGCTGAGGCCTGAGAAGCCATCAGCATAGGCCACCCATCCAAATAAAGCCCGGTTTATTTACCCTGGGCGCCCGGACCATAGATCGTTCAACCGGAGCGTCGCGCCCCTCAGTCCACCAGTGCCGTTCCCGACCCCAAAGCCGTGAGCCGAATAATGTTTCGTAGATTTTCTCGCATAAGCTTGCTGACCAGCTGGGAAATCTCTGGGCTTTTGGGATTTGCCAGGCAGGTCAGCAGACGTTCGATGTCGCCATCGGTGAGCATGACCTGATGTTGATCGGAATTACCCTTTCCATCGGGTACCCACGCCGTGACTTGAGCGGTTAACTTTCCGCGCTCGTCGATCTGTATTTCCGGAACACCCGGAAGCCTTGCACGCAACGCGCCCAGCTTCCCTTCCGACGATTGTTCTGTCTTCTTGATTTCCATGCTGTCTCTCCGAGCGGCTCAGGCGCCGCGATTCATTCTAAGCGCATCATGTCTCAAAAGCCCTAAAGGAAAACCATGAGGCACGCTAATTGCTGACATGCCGAACCCTGAAACGAAACTGCATAGGAGCTTGTCATATGGTCGACCACACCAACGAACCGCCAGAGCCCGACAACGTACCCGAGCCTGAGCCGAATGACGTGCCGCAACCTGATGAAGAGGAAGTACGGCTTCCGCCCCGGGAAAAGCAGCCGCCGATGAAAGGCGGCGCCACTGTCCCGCAGTAAAGAACGGACCGGGGTGCCATCCGCCCGCGGCAGGGCCGTCAGGTCTTGAGTCTCAAAAAGTGCATGACCAAAGCCATGCCGCCAATCGCGCTGACAACGGAAACCGCCACGTACAGCATCGCCGCCATCAATTGGCCGCGATGCAGCAAGGCCAGGCTTTCCATGGAAAAAGTGGAAAAAGTCGTGAATCCACCGAGCAGGCCGGTGGCCAGAAACAGCTGCACGTGCCGGGGAAGCGCGCCTTGTTGGGCCACCAGCTCCACCAAGGCTCCCATCAGCAACGAACCGACAATATTGATGGCAAGAGTTCCGAATGGAAAGCCGCCTGGACCGGCAATTTTCAGGAAGGCGAGATTGACCCCATGCCGTGCCATGCCACCCAGGCCGGCACCCAGAAAAACGATTAAGTAGCCCATTATTCCCTCTGGAAAAAGGGACAACAGACGTCGCTGAGCGGATGACAGGCACACTGCTAGCAGACGTCGGTGTCTGTTAAGCAGGAGTCATCAGCCCACATGGCGGTTGTACCGGGGAACCCCATCCCGTTCAGGCCAGTTTACATCAGGATGAAGATTTTTTTTTACTTTTCCAGCCGCGCGATGACCGCCAGAACGAATAGCGCAATAATGGTGCTTGCCACGGCGGTAGCTTCCCGGCCATAGCCGGCTGCAATGCCCACCGCCGCGGCGACCCATATGCTTGCTGCGGTGGTCAGGCCTTTGACTTCCTGCGTCTTGTCCTGCTTCAGAATGGCGCCGGCCCCCAGAAAGCCAATTCCGGCGATGATTCCCTGCATGACGCGGCTGACTTCCGCGGCCTCCATGCCCGAAGCGACGGGAACCAGCACGAATATCGCCGCGCCCAGCGCAACCAGCATATGAGTGCGCAAACCGGCGGCTTTCCCACGGAGTTCTCGCTCGTATCCGATGGCGGCGCCCAGGACGACGGCAATGGTCAAACGCAGCGCGATAATGGTGGCTTCGCGTATATCCGCGATATCGGAGAATTCACCCACAATAGTTTGCCAAATCTCTGCCAGTACCGTCATCGCTACCCCCTGGTGCTTGGGAGATAAAGCTTAGCAGAATTGCTGATCACCCACGATCAGACAAGGTTTATTGCAGGCTGTCAGCCCCCCCGGCGCAACGGATTTCCCGCCGCCCGCAGACGGTGCTAGCATAGCCACCTCAGCGCCGCTTCCTTGCGCAACAACAACACAAACCGTCGAGCAACCTGTGGGCAATTGGTTCAGGATTTCGCATATTTCCGCTGGCTTCATCGCCGTTCTCGTGGGCTATACCAGCTCGGTGGCAATTATTTTCCAGGCCGCGCAGGCCGCTGGCGCAACACCGTCCGAGCTGAATTCCTGGATGTGGGCGCTGGGCATTGGCATGGGGGCGAGCTGCATCGGCCTGTCGCTGCGCTATCGCAGCCCGGTGCTCACGGCGTGGTCCACGCCGGGCGCGGCCTTGCTGGTCACCAGTCTGCAGGGTCTGACCATGAGCCAGGCCATAGGCGTATTCCTGTTTTCTTCCCTCCTGATTACGATTAGCGGCGTGACAGGCTGGTTCCAGAAACTCATGCAATATATGCCCCGGCATATTGCCGCGGCCATGCTGGCCGGAATATTGATCCGTTTCGGCATGGACCTGTTCGTCGCCATGCAAACCCAATGGCTGATGGTGGGCCTGATGTTTTTGACCTTTGTGCTCGGCCGCATCTGGCTGCCGCGCTACACCGTTCCCCTCGCCCTGGCGGTGGGCATTGCGTGCGCCGGCGCGCTGGGGTTGCTGCGCCTGGACGCCCTGAACTGGGCGCCGGCCCGGCCCTTGCTCATGATGCCGACGTTTTCGGTTTCGGCCCTGATCGGTGTCGGCATTCCCTTGTTTATTGTCACCATGACGTCGCAGAACGTTCCGGGGCTGGCGGTATTGCGCGCCAACGGCTACAGCACGCCCGCATCGCCCCTGATCGGCTGGACGGGAGGCCTGGGACTGCTGCTGGGGCCTTTTGGCGGATTCTCGTTCAACCTGGCCGCGATTACCGCCGCCATCTGCATGAGCAAGGATGCCGATCCCGATCCGCGCAAACGCTACGGCGCCGCGATCTGGGCCGGTGTGTTCTACCTGGCCACAGGAGTTTTCGGCGCCACTGTCGTGGGCCTGTTTACCGCCTTTCCCACCGAGCTGGTCGCCGCCATTGCGGGCCTGGCGCTGCTGGGCACCATCGCCAATAGCCTGGCGGGCGCGCTCATGGAAGAACAAGGCCGGGAAGCCGCGCTGGTAACCTTCCTATGCACCGCATCGGGCCTGACCTTCATGGGCATAGGCAGCGCCTTCTGGGGCCTGGTGTTTGGCATGGCTGTGCATGTGTTCGCCAGGCGCCTGGCTCGTTAACGCCCGCCGCCCGCTCCCCTAGTTCTCGAGCTCCGAAGCCAGCATCGTCCGCGTAACCTCCCAGCCCTTCGAATGATGGGCGCGCAGCAACTCGCGCAGCAACAGGCCATCGCGCCGGCGCAGCGCATCCATGATTTGTTCGTGCTCCGCAACGGCGCGCTTCCATCGACCGGCCGCAATGTTTCCCGCATAGCGGTATCGTCTGATCTGCTGCGCCTCGTTGCGATAGATGCGGGAAAGCGCGGCATTATGGGCGCCATCGACGATGCATTGATGTATGGCCTGGTTGATGCGGAAATAGGCCAACAGATCTTTTTGGCGAAACGAGCGCAGCATTTCCTC
Organism: Pusillimonas sp.; assembly: GCA_049672825.1. Taxonomy (GTDB): domain Bacteria; phylum Pseudomonadota; class Gammaproteobacteria; order Burkholderiales; family Burkholderiaceae_B; genus Pusillimonas_C; species Pusillimonas_C harenae_A. The sequence goes on along the minus strand of JBATWU010000111.1, from coordinate 7,439 downwards.
ATGCAGCGCCTCAATCCTGTCCAGCTCATCGCCGGTAATACGCTGGCAACTGGCCATGGCGGCGATATTCTCAAGCCCTATCAGGACTTCTATGGCGCCGTCGATCTGCGACATGCTCAGCCGGGTAACAAAGGCACCGCGATTGGGGCGCAGTTCGACCAGGCCTTCCGAATCCAGGATTTTCAATGCTTCGCGCAACGGCGTACGAGATAAGTCGGCATGCTGCTCAAGCAGCGACCGTTCCGAAATGCGCTGGCCCGGCCTGAGGCCGCCGGTCACAATCAATTCCCTCAACAGCGTCACTGCCGTCGCCGTACGCTTGCCATGGCTGTTCCTGTCTTCGTGCACCTTGCCTTGGCGATTCGTCTCTTGCCCGGCCACCGTGGCAGGGCTGTTCTTATCTTGTTCGATCACCTTGGCTGATTTTTTATTTTGCATGTAATCGTCCATAAAATTACCGTAAATATGCTGTTCCAATTTGTGTTTTCTAATTATTGCATGCAATAATACCGTCACTTTTTGCACCCATCCACAGGATGTCATGAATTTTCACACGTATTTTTCCCGCGTGGACAAACCCGTGCAAGCCTGCGTAGCGGGTAGTGGCGGCTTTGGCCGCAGCTTTATAGCCCAATGCCTGCGCACACCCCTGCTGCAATGCCGGGCCGCGGTGGATATTGATGCTGAAACCGTCGTGTCCGCCATGACAGCGGTCGGCGTGCCACGCGATAACATCCGTATTTGCAACGACCCCGCCTCCGCGCGCAGCGCCTGGGATGAAGGCGCCTACATTGCAAGCGACAATCTGGCGCATCTGGCCAGCCTGCCCCTGGACATTATGGTCGAGGCAACCGGCAACCCCGAAGCGGGCGCGCGCCATGCCGATATTGCGCTGGACGCAGGCTGGCACGTGGCCATGGTGTCAAAAGAGGTCGACAGCGTTATCGGTCCCGGCATTGCGCACAAAGCCAGGAAAAAAGGCCGGATCGTCACGCCGGTCGATGGCGATCAGCCCAGTCTGCTCATAGGCCTGGTCACTTGGGCCCAGGTGCTGGGCCTGGAAATTGTCGCAGCGGGCAAGGCCAGCGAATATGATTTCGTCTACGATCCGCGCACAGGCGTCATGCACAGCAACGGCAAAGAACTGGCGCTGGAAGGGTTCGATCAGCTCTGGGATCTTGATGCGGACAAGCCGCTGGACACCGTGGCGGCGCGCGCGCAGGCCTGCTCGGCGCTGCCGCAGCGCGCCGTGCCCGACTTCTGCGAGATGCTGGTGGTCGCCAATTCCACCGGCCTGAAACCGGACCACAGCGACTTTCATGTGCCCATACTGCGCATCAGCGAAGTACCCGGCATGCTTCGGCCACAGAACGAAGGGGGTTTGCTCGAGCAGCCAGGCACGCTTGAACTGTTCCACTGCCTGCGCAAACCCGATGAACTCAGTTTCGCGGGCGGTGTCTTCGTCGTAGTCCGCTGCCACGACCGGGAGACCTGGGAGCTGCTGGCCGGCAAAGGCCACGTGCTGAGCAGCGATCACAAGACTGCGCTCATATACATCCCGCGCCACCTGCTCGGCCTGGAAGCGGCAACCAGCATCCTGGAAGCCGCGGGTATGGGTGTGTCCAGCGGCGCCATGCAGCCTGAACCCATAGTGGATCTGGTCGGCAAGGCGACGGTCGCCCTGCCCGCCGGCACCATGCTCGCCATGGGCGGGCATCACCATACCATCGCAAACGTGGCGCCCGCCCTGTTGCCGGCCGCGCCACTGCAAGACGATGCGCCCGCGCCCTTCTATCTGATTTCCAACCGCAGCCTAAAACGCGACGTCCAGGCCGGCGCCTTCATCCGCCTGGGCGACGTGAATCTTGACGAAACATCCGCGCTGCTGAGGCTGCGGCGCTACCAGGACGAAGTTTTTTCATAGCCAGGGAAAGCCGGCGCACCCGCCTTCCCTGACATCAAACCAAGAAACGCACTCGAGGAGTCATCCAGTGAACACCACATTCAAACACTTGGCACTTGTCGCCGCGCTGTCAGCCTCTTTTATCGCCGGCGCGGCCCAGGCAGCCTGGCAGCCCGAAAAAAACATTGAGTTCATCGCTTCGGCGGGCCCCGGCGGCGGCACCGACCAGTTTGCCCGCATCGTTCAGTCCGTTGCGCAAAAATACGATCTCGTGCCGACCTCGGTCGTCGTGACAAACAAGGGCGGCGGCGCCGGCACCGAAGCCTTTGTGTACGGCGAAGGCATCAAGGGCGACCCTCATAAAGTCATCTTCTCGACCAATCTGGCGTGGCTGATGCCCATGATCACCACGGCAGGCTACAAAATCGAGGACTTGACGCCTGTTGCCACGATGGCGGCCGATGAGTTCGTGCTGTGGACGTCGAGCGCATCACCCTACAAGACCGCGCAGGATCTGATCGACGACGCCAAGGCGCGCGGGACCGGATTCAAGATGGGTGGCGCTCAATCGAAAGACACCGATCACATTCTCACCCGCAAGATAGAAGAAGTCGCCGGCGTGAACATGACCTATGTCCCCTTCAAGTCGGGCGGCCAGGCCGCGGTGCAACTGGCCGGCAATCACCTGAACGGAAACACCAACAACCCTGGCGAAAACGTTTCGTACTGGAAGGCCAAGAAAGTGCGCCCCCTGTGCGTCTTCTCGTCCCAGCCGCTGGCCAGCACCGAAAAAGTCGCCGACGATATGTCATGGGCCGACATTCCGCTATGCAAGGACAGCGGCATCAATATTGATGCATTCAAGATGCCGCGCACCGTATGGATGGCCGGTGGCGTAACGCCTGAACAGGTTGCCTTCTATGTGGACCTGCTGCAGAAAGTATCCACCAAGCCCGAATGGAAAGCCTGGGTCGCTCGCGGCATGCAATCCGAATTCTTTCAGTCGGGCGCGGAACTCGATGCCTATATCGAGAAAGACGTCGCGGAACACCACGAGCTGTTCGAAAAGAACGGCTGGCTGGTCCAGAACTAAGCGTATCAAGGCCTGAACCATGTCTCTCGTCAATAGGCAAACCATGGAGCTGGCGATGGCTGCCGGCATCGCCGCTTTTGCCGGCGTGATCATCGCCGGCAGCCTGCAACTGAACACAGGCTGGGCGCCCGAGACCGGCCCGCAGGCCGGCTACATGCCATTGCGCCTGGGGATAGGGCTGCTGATCGTCAGCATACTGATTTTCATCGATACGATACGCCACCCCGTCCAGGGCGGCTTCGTGACACGCGAACAGCTCAAGTTATCGCTGGCCATCTTTGCTCCCACCGTGGTGCTGGTGGCGGCGATGTCCTGGCTGGGCTGCTATGTATCGTCGTGGATTTACCTGTGCTACATGATCAAGGTTCACGGGCAAAGCAAGCTGGGGAAAGCCCTGCTGATCTCCTCTCTTATCATCATTTCATTCTACCTGGTGTTCGATGTGTGGTTTCAGGTGGATTTGACCAAAGGACCGCTCGAAGCGCTCCTGGGTCTGTAAGCACAAGGATTCCGCATGACGGATTTCAGTTTCCTCTGGTCGGGGTTCGAAACCGCGCTGACCTTTCATCACATTGCCATCATGATAGGCGGCGTGCTGCTCGGCATCCTTGTCGGCGTACTGCCCGGGCTGGGGGCGCCCAACGGCGTCACCCTCTTGCTGCCCCTGACCTTCACCATGGAGCCGATCAGCGCCATCATCCTGCTGTCGTCCATGTACTGGGGCGCGCTGTTTGGCGGATCGACAACCTCCATTCTCTTCAATATTCCGGGTGAGCCGTCCTCCGTCGCCACGACCTTCGATGGACACCCCATGGCCAAGCGCGGGCGCACGGAAGAAGCGCTGTCAACCGCATTTCTCGCGGCTGGCTTCGGCGCGTTCGTGGGCGTGGTGCTCGTCACCCTGATCGCCAACGTGGTGGCGGACTTCGCGCTGCAATTCAGCCCGGCCGAGTTCTTTGCCGTATTCCTGCTGACCTTCTGCAGCTACGTTGGCATGAGCGGCGGCCGCCCCCTGAAGACGATGGCTTCCGTGCTGATCGGCCTGGTCCTCACGGCCATCGGCATGGATACCGTATCCGGCGATATGCGGCTGACCTATGGCAGTACCTCGCTGGTCAACGGCGTGTCGTATCTGGCGGCGGTCATCGGCCTGTTCGGCATCGGCGAACTGCTCGTCACCGTCGAGGAAGGCCTGGAGTTCAAAGGCTTGAAAGCCAAGATGAATTTCAAGGTGGTCTGGCGCACGCTGCTTGGCATGCCCCGCCACGCCGTTGTCCTGATCCGCTCCACCCTCATCGGCTGCTGGATGGGGATTACGCCGGGCGGACCCACGGCGGCGTCCTTCATGTCATACGGCATCGCGCGCCGCTTTTCGCGCAACAAAGACAACTTCGGCAAGGGCGAACCGGCCGGTATCGTGGCGCCCGAGGCGGCCGATCACTCCGCCGGCGTCTCGGCCCTGCTGCCCATGCTGTCGCTGGGCATTCCGGGATCGGCCACGGCGGCTGTCATGATGGGTGGCCTGATGATCTGGGGCCTGCAGCCCGGCCCCATGCTTTTCATCGAGCAGCCGGACTTTGTCTGGGGTTTGATCGCCTCGATGTATGTGGCCAATATTGTTGCCGTCGTGCTCGTGCTGACCACCATCCCGCTGTTTGCCTCCATCCTGAAAGCGCCCTTCTCCATCATCGCTCCGGTTATCATCGTGGTGTGCCTGATCGGCGCCTATACGATCAGTTCGCGCATGATGGATGTTTACCTGGCGCTGGGTTTTGGCGTGATCGGCTATTTGTTCAAGAAACTGGATTATCCGATCGCCCCCCTGATTCTTGCCATGGTGCTGGGCGATAAAATGGAGGATTCCTTCCGCCAGTCCATGCTGCTGTCCGAAGGATCATTTTCGATATTCTTCAGCAACGGCCTGGTCACAACCCTGATGGTACTGGCGTTTACGCTGGCTTTCTGGGGCCTGATACCCAAGTTCGGAGCACGCCGGCGCCCCAACCCGACAACACTGGAAGACTGACCGACATGGCAATCAAACTGGGATGCATCGCCGACGATTTCACTGGCGCAACAGACCTGGCCAATAACCTTGTACAGTCCGGCATGCGTGTCTGGCAGGCGATGGGCGTGCCCAGCGAGCCGCTGGCGCCCGACGCCGACGCCGTAGTCATTGCGCTGAAGTCGCGCACGACGCCTGCCGCCGATGCGGTGGCCGACTCGCTCAAGGCCCTGGCGTGGCTGCGCCAGGCCGGCGCGACACAATATTATTTCAAGTACTGCTCCACCTTCGACAGCACAGAGCAAGGCAATATCGGCCCTGTCAGCGAGGCGCTCATGGACGCGCTGAACACCGACTTCACCATCGCCACCCCGGCCTTCCCGGACAATGCCCGCGCGGTGTTCAAAGGCTATCTGTTCGTGGGCGACCAACTGCTCCACGAAAGCGGCATGCGCAATCATCCCTTGACGCCAATGACGGACTCGAACCTGGTGCGCGTGCTGCAATCCCAGACTCGCCGCAAGGTCGGCCTCATCGACCATGCCGTGGTTGCCCAGGGCGCCGACGCAGTCCGGGCCCGCATCGCGCAGCTGCGCGCGGAAGGTTTCGGCCTGGCTATTCTGGATGCCGTCTCCAATCATGATCTGGTCAGGGTCGCGCCCGCGCTGGCCGATCTGCCCCTGGTGACGGCCGGTTCTGGGCTGGCCATAGGCCTGCCCGCCAACTTCGGCATCGAGCCGGGCAATCGTGCTTCGGCGCTCCCGGCGGCTGCGGGCGCGGCGGCGATTGTCTCGGGCAGTTGCTCGACGGCAACCAATGCACAGGTGGCGGCCTTTCGGGAAACCGGGCGTCCCGCATTCGCTCTGGATCCCCTCAGGCTCGCCGCCGGCGAAAACATTGTCCAGGAAATTTTGGATGCGGCCACGCCGCATCTGGCTCAGGGCCCCGTCCTGATCCATTCCACCGCCCAGGCGGCAGATGTGGACTCGGTGCAGCAGCGCCTTGGACGCGAGCAGGCCGGCCAAATGGTGGAGCATGCCATCGCAGCGATTACACTAGGGCTGGTGCAGGCTGGCGTGGGACGTTTGATTGTCGCGGGCGGCGAGACCTCGGGGGCCTGCGTGCAGGCGCTGGGCATCCGCCAAATGCAAATCGGCAGGCAAATCGACCCGGGCGTGCCTTGGTGTTTTGCCCATACCGCCGCGTCTCATCGCGAAGGTATCCATATCACGCTCAAGTCGGGCAACTTCGGTGGCCGCGACTTCTTCACCCGCGCATTCGAGCTACTCTGACAGGAAAAGTCCATGAATGAAAATCAGGCCAGGGAAGAAATTTGCCGTATTGGCAAAAGCCTGTTCGACCGCGGCTACGCGCATGCCACCGCCGGAAACATCAGCGTCCGGCTCGACGACGGCTATCTGATCACGCCCACCGACGCCTGCCTTGGCTTTCTTGACCCGGCCGAACTCGCCCTGCTGGACGCAAACGGCAATCACCTGAGCGGCGCCCGGCCAAGCAAAACCATTATCCTGCACCGCCGCATCTACGATGCCGCGCGCACCGGACAGTCGCAAACCCGCTGCATTATCCACACGCACAGCCATGCCTGCGTACAGCTGTCGCTTCAGGCTGACGCGGACGCCGCAGGGCCCGCCACCGGCCTGTCCCGTGAACTGCTGGCGCCCATTACCCCGTACTTTGTCATGAAGGTCGGCCATGTGCCACTCATCGCCTATTGCCGTCCGGGCGATGCCCAGGCCGGCGAACGAGTCGCCCAGGCTATTCTGGCATACCAGCAGGCCGGCACACCGCTGCGCGCCGTGATGCTGGAAAGGCTGGGGCCCAATGTTTGGCACGATACGCCGGCTGCGGCCATGGCCACGCTTGAAGAGCTCGAAGAAACGGCGCGCCTGGCCCTGGACTGCGCACGCCTGAACATGCCTGTTGCGCCGCTGCCGGAGTCCGCGCTGCAAGACTTGAGGGACGTGTTCGGTGCAGCCTGGTAGGCAAGACGCAAACCGCAGCGATGGCCAGTACTATCGCGAGGATTTGCAACGCCGCAGGCCAGTCCAGGCGCCCGCCAGGGTTCTGCTTGTCCACCTCCATACTCAACTTCGGCGCCTGGGCCTATAGCGCATTTTTGCTTCAAGTGTTTACGGCTGCTTGAAGCTGCGGTTGAGCAGAGTTTCAGGCAATGGCAATGCCATCGATAGAGGTGGAAGGCTGATGCGGTGGAATTGGGCAGCATTGACGTCAGAGTTGTTCTTGCGACGTTGCCTGGGTGCTGGGCCGGTGCCGGGCTCCATCGCTGCGCCCCCTGCGGGGGTTCCCTTGCACGGGCTGCCAGGCGCGGTCGGCCGCGAACTTGCCTAAAACCGTCCCCCCGGACGCTTTTAGGCTTCGGACAGCGCGGCCTCTTACGCCCGCCCCTGCCAACC
>JBATWU010000110.1:0-22635 GCA_049672825.1 Pusillimonas sp. | reverse complement strand
ATCCCGAACAGGAACGTGAAACGCCTTTGCGCCGATGATAGTGGACGTACGTCTGTGAAAGTAGGTCATCGTCAGGCTCTTATCTCTCAAACCCCCATCCGGATTACCGGGTGGGGGTTTGTCTTTGTGCGCGCGCTTTAGAGCCCCGAGAGGCCCGCACCATACGCCGCTCAGAGCCGACCAGCCAATACGACAGGGTGGGCAGCCAACTTGGAACGCGGGTCTATCCAGCCGCTACGCTTCAGGTGCCCGCAGCGCCCTTTGCAGCACACGGGCCACATGCTCGGCACGCAGTCGGCCTTCAGGAGCCGTGCCATCGGCGATCTGGTGGCGACAACTGGTGCCGTCGGCAACCAGCAATGCGTCGGCGCCGGCCTTGCGCACCGCCGGCAATAAGGAAAGCTCGGCCATTTTCATGGAGGTTTCGTAGTGCGAGGCTTCGTAGCCAAAACTACCTGCCATGCCGCAACAGCTGGATTCAATCAGCTCCACTTTGAGCTCGGGTATCAGCGCCAATATCTGTTGCACCGGTTTGACGGCATCAAAGGCTTTCTGATGACAGTGGCCGTGAAGCAGCGCGTGTTTTTCCGGCAAAGGTTTCAGTGGCAGCTGCAGGCGGCCCGCGTTCAGTTCGCGGGCCAGAAACTCTTCGAACAAGTACGCCTGGCCGGCCAGGGATTCCGCCTCGCTACCCAGGCCCATGACCAGGAATTCATCGCGCAAGCTCAGTAAACAGGATGGTTCCAGTCCGACTACAGGCACGCCGCGTTCGACAAAAGGCCGCAGCGCCGTGATAACGCGGCGGGCCTCGGCCTTGGCCTCGTCGACCAATCCGGCAGACAGATAGGTTCTACCGCAGCACAAGGGGCGTTCAGCCTGCTTATCGCTTGGGTCCGGGCGGGCAATATGCACGATGTACCCCGCCGCCTGCAGCACTTGCCGTGCCGCATGAAGATTTTCGGATTCGAAATAATTATTGAAAGTGTCCGCAAACAGCACCACTTCTGCGCTGCCCGAGGACGGCGCCTGGCCGGGCCTGGCAAGCTTGCCGTTGCCGAGGGATGCCGTGCGGGTGTTCAGGAAAGTGTCGCGTCGCCATGTGGGCAAAGATCGCCGGGCGGAAAAGCCCAGCCATTTTTCGGTCAGCCGTGCGGCGCCGGGCAGCGTATTGCGCAGATTGAACAGGAAGGGCAGACGGGCCGCCCAGGGCGCCCAGCGCGGCAAGGTGGCGATGAGCTTGTCTTTCAGGGACAGCCCCCGCTTTTGCTGCCATTGATTGAGGAATTCGATTTTCATCCTGGCCATGTCGACGCCGGTGGGGCAGTCGCGCTTACAGCCCTTGCAGCTCACGCATAAGTCCATGGTGGCGCGCATCTCGTCGGAGGTAAAGGCATCGGGCCCCAACTGGCCCGACAAAGCCAGGCGCAGGGTATTGGCCCGGCCCCGCGTCAGATGCTGTTCGTCGCGCGTGACGCGGTAGCTGGGGCACATGGTGCCTGCATCAAACTTGCGGCAGTGCCCGTTGTTGTTGCACATCTCTACCGCTTTGGCCAGCCCCTGGGCCGGATCGCCGCCAGTGCCCGGAGCGCTTACCGTATCTGTTGCGGGGTCGTTGTTGACGTTCCAGGCTGACCAGTCCAGCGCGGGTTTGATGGCGATGCTGCGATAACCCGGTTTGAATCGGAACAGGGATGCGTCGTCCATTTTGCTGCTGTGTACGATTTTGCCCGGATTCATCAGGCGATCGGGGTCGAAAGCATCCTTGATTTCTTCGAAGGCGCGTGTCAGCCGAGGGCCGAATTGCCAGGCCACCCATTCGCTGCGCACCAGTCCGTCGCCATGCTCGCCCGAGAAAGCACCTTTGTAGCGGCGCACCAGCGCACCGGCCTCTTCGGCAATTGCCCGCATCTTGCCGGCTCCATCGCTGCGCATGTCCAGGATGGGGCGGACGTGGAGGGTGCCTACTGAAGCGTGGGCATACCAGGTGCCTTTGGTGCCGTGTTTGGCAAAGACCTCGGTAAGTTGGCTGGTGTATTCGGCCAGATGTTCAAGCGGGACGGCGCAATCTTCGATGAATGAAACCGGCTTGCCGTCGCCGCGCATGCTCATCATGATGTTCAGGCCCGCTTTGCGGACTTCCCACAATGCCTTCTGGGCCGCTGCGTCCGGCATTTCTACAACCGATTGCGGCAAGCCGAGGTCGCCCATCAGTGTGACGAGTTTCGCCAGGCTGGACAGTTGCTCCGCCTGGGACTCGCCCGCGAATTCGACAAGCAGAATGGCTTCCGGCTCGTCGATCAGTGCCTTGTCGATTACAGGCCGGAAGGCGGGGTTGCCGCGAGCCAGGTCTATCATGGTTCTGTCGACCAGCTCGACCGCGCATGGCCCCAGCGCCACGATGTGCCGGGTCATGTCCATGGCCTGATAGAACGTCGGGAAATTGACGACACCCAGTGCTTTGGCGGCGGGCAGCGGCGACAGTTTGAGCGTAAGGCTTCGGGTGTAGGCCAGCGTGCCTTCGCTGCCGACCAGCATGTGTGCGAGGTTGATTTGGCCGTCGGCGGTGTAGGGGCGCGGGCTTTGTGGATGAAAGATATCCAGGTTATAGCCGCCGACGCGGCGCATCACCGGGGGCACCATGCCCTGGATCTCGTCACGCTCGCGTTCGGCGATTTCACGCAGGCGCGCCATGATGGCCTGCACGCGGGGCGGTGGATTGCCCATGCTGCTTTCTTCGGCGAAGGTCGCTGCGGTGCCATCCAGCAGCAAGGCGTCTATGCCAAGCACGTTGTGGACCATATTGCCATAGGCAATGGAGCGCGACCCACAGGAGTTGTTGCCGGCCATCCCGCCCAATGTGCATTGCGCGGCCGTGCTGACGTCCACCGGGAACCAGACCCCGTGCGGCTTGAGCCATGCGTTCAGATGGTCAAGCACGATGCCGGGCTCGACCGTGACCGTCATGGCCTCGAGATTGAAATCCAGGACGCGATTCAGGTACTTGCTATTGTCGATGACCAGGGCCGCACCCACCGTCTGACCGCATTGCGATGTGCCCGCGCCACGCGCTAGCACGGGTACGGACAGCTCGCGGCATGCGTCGAGCGCCGCGGCGACATCATTGGCTGTCCGGGGCAGCAGCACGCCCACCGGCTCGATCTGGTAAATCGATGCGTCCGTGGAATAGCGCCCGCGCGCGCCTCGGTCAAAAAACACCTCGCCTTGGGTGTCCCTGCGCAGGCGGGCGGCCAATTCAAGATGCACTGGATTCAGCCCAGCGTGTGTCTGCTTCGATAAGGGCGCGTTCATGGGGCTCCTGGCTCAAGTCGTGCGCGACGCGGTATTACGGTTCGCCGGCGGGATTGGCGGCAAGTTTCAGGTTTTCAAGGACGGCTTCGCCTTTGCGCCGCAGGTGCGTGCGCATGATGGCGGCAAGTCGGGGGCCGTCGCGCGATGCCAGCGCATCGGCCATGTCGAGGTGTTCACGCATGGCCTTGTCCCACTTATCGTGATTCAGGTTGGAGCGGAACCGGAGGTTCTGCAGACGCAGGTTTATATTTTTATAAACTTCTGACAGCAAATGATTGTGGCCCGCCGCGTTGATGCGGTCATGTATGGTGCGATTGACGTGGTAATACGAGGACAAGTCCTGCCGGGCATGACAGGCCTGCATTTCAAAGGTCAGGGCTTTGATCTCGGCAATTTCCTGATCGCTGATACGCTGGCAGGCCAGTTCACCCGACAGCGCCTCCAGGGCCCCCATGACTTCGAAGCTCTCCCTGATGTCCTGTTCCGACAAAGCCACCACATGGGCGCCGCGATTGGGCTGGATGCGCACCAGGCCATCGGCGGACAGCAGCCGAAAAGCCTCGCGCAGGGGCGTGCGCGACACCTGCAGCCGATCGCATAGCTCGCGTTCGTTCAGGCGCGCACCCGCGGCCAGCTCGCCCTCTATGATCATTTCGCGTAAACGATCGGCAATGGTTGCCGGTAGTGTGCGCCGGTCGACGGCTTCCGACAGGTAGATGAAGGAGGAGGCCGGCGGGGCCGAATGCTTGCTTGGGCTTACAGAATCAGTCGTCATTTGGTATACAAAAATTAGCGCTTACCGTGAATTATTGGCCAAGGCCTTTTGCCATGCCCGTCACGTTGATAAAAACTTGCCTATTCTAACCTTCGTAATGATCTATCTGGCTAAATGTTGTGCTGCGGTATAAATTCTGCTTGCAGAAAGCGATTTTGCTGCTTATTATTCATCAATATTTGTATTTTGTATACCAAATCTTCAGGAGCGCCTACATGATCCCTCTGCACTCGCATCCGTCTGGTCGACACTTTCTGCAGATCCCGGGCCCCACCAATGTACCCGATCGTGTGCTGCGCGCCATCGATAATGTCACGATCGACCACCGCGGCCCCGAGTTCGGGGAGCTGGGCAAGGCTGTATTTGCGGGCCTGAAAAAGGTATTCAAGACCGATGCCCATGTGGTGATCTATCCCGCTTCGGGCACTGGCGCCTGGGAAGCGGCATTGGTCAATACGATGTCGCCTGGCGATAAGGTGCTCATGGCGGAAACCGGCCATTTCGCCACGCTTTGGAAAAAGCTGGCGGAAAAGCTGGGGCTGCAGGTGGAATTTCAGGAAGGCGATTGGCGCCACGGCGCCGATCCGGAACAGATCGGCAAGCGCCTCGCGGCAGACACCCGGCATGACATCAAGGCGGTGTGCGTGGTGCACAATGAAACGGCAACGGGGGTCACCAGCGATGTGGCCGCCGTGCGCAATGCCATCGACGCGGCCGGCCATCCGGCCCTGCTGATGGTCGATACGATTTCCTCGCTGGGCTCAGTGGATTATCGGCACGATGAGTGGGGGGTCGATGTCACGGTGGCGGGTTCGCAGAAGGGCTTGATGCTGCCGCCGGGGCTGTCGTTCAATGCCTTCAGCGCCAAGGCTTTGAAGGCTTCAGAAACGGCTGCATTGCCGCGTTCATACTGGGACTGGAAAGAAATGCTGGCCATCAACCCGCGCGGTTATTTTCCCTACACCCCCGCAACCAATCTGCTCTATGGCTTGCACGAAGCCCTTGAGATGCTGTTTGCCGAAGGGCTGGACAATGTGTTTGCGCGGCACAAGCGTCATGGCGAAGCCACCCGCCGCGCCGTGCGTGCCTGGGGTCTGGAAATTCTGTGCCTGAAGCCCGAACAATACAGCCCGGCCCTGACGGCTGTCCTGATGCCTGATGGACACAGTGCCGACGCTTTTCGTAAAACCGTGCTGATGCATTTCAATATGTCGCTCGGACAGGGCCTCAGCAAGCTGTCCGATAAAGTTTTCCGCATTGGCCATCTTGGTGATTTCAACGATCTGACGCTATGCGGGACGCTGTCCGGCGTCGAGATGGGCCTGCAGAAAGCGGGTGTGCCGCACAGCAAGGGCGGTGTCCAGGCGGCTCTGGACTACCTGACGGAGACCAGCCGGCCCTATCCGGCCTGACGGCCCGGGCGGACAGCAACGCCAACGGATGCACCAGAACAAGAAGCAGAACAGGAGCAGGCCATCGATCAAGCAGCACCGCAGCACATAAAGTCCGCAGCAGGGGGAATAAGAACAGGACTCGCAGGGACAGGAAGGCTCGTAAACAAGGCGCCCGGATACCGGACGTTTCCGTAGCACTACCGGAGGAGACACACATGAAACATCTGACTCATAGGCTGTCAAAGAAATCGTATCTGATCTCGTCGCTGGCCGTATTGGCCGGCCTGACCGCGCTGCCCGCCCAGGCATGGGAGCCCACCCGCTCGGTCGAGATCATCGTGCCCGCTGGCGCGGGTGGGGCGTCCGACCAGATGGCGCGCACCATACAAAGCATTATCCTCAAGCACAAGTTGATGAAGCAGTCCACGCTGGTGCTGAATAAGGGCGGCGCCAGCGGGGCCGAGGGCATCATGGACACCAAGGGATCGGCCAAGGATCCCCATAAACTGATGGTTGCTTTTTCGGCCATCTATACCCTGCCCATCGCCGTCAGTCTGCCTTTCAACTGGCGCGACCTGAATCCGGTCGCCATGATCGCCCAAGACGAGTTTCTGCTCTGGACCAACTCCGAAGAACCCTACAAGACGGCGGCTGATTATTTGAATGCGGTCAAGGCGGCGCCGGCCGGCCAGTTCAAAATGGGGGGCACAGGCGCCAAGCGTGAAGACCAGATCATCACCGTGGCGCTGGAAAAGGCCGCCGATGTCAAGTTCACTTATGTGCCCTATAAAAGCGGTGGGGAAGCCGCCACGCAACTGGTTGGCAAGCATACCAACTCCAACGTCAACAACCCCAGCGAGAATATCGCGCAGTGGCGCGCCGGCCAGGTCAGTGCGCTCTGCGTGTTTTCCGACGAGCGCATGATCTACAAGGACAAGGTGACCAAAGATCAGTCCTGGGCCGATATTCCAACCTGCAAAGAGGCCGGGTACGACGTTCAGTACCAGATGCTTCGTGCCTTCTTCCTGCCACCCGACACGACGGCCGAGCAGGCGGCCTATTATGCCGATCTGATCAAGAAAATCAGCGAAACCGACGAGTGGAAGGACTACCTGGCCAAGCAGGCGCTCAAAGGTGATTACCGGACCGGCGAGGATTTCGTGAAGTTCCTGGAGCAGGACGAAGCGAATCACAAGACACTGATGGAAGAGGCCGGCCTGGCCGCGAAGAAATAACCTCCCGGGAGCCAGGATGGATCATCAGCAAACACAGGGCAGCCCGCCGGGAGGCGGGTTGACGCATAGCGCCGTCGATGCCATTACCGCCGCGGTGTTTTTCATTATCGGTGTGGTCATGATGGTGGACAACTATCGCATCGGTATTTCGTGGGCATCAGACGGGCCGGAGTCGGGCTATTTCCCTTTCCATATCGGCCTCATCATTTGTATTGCCAGCGTTGCTGTCTTTCTCAAGGCAATGTTCGGCAAGCATCGCAATCAGGACATTTTCGTCAGTTGGGAAAGGTTCAGGCTGGTATTGCTGGTGCTGCTGCCCACGGCCCTGTATGTGCTGGCTATTCAATTCCTGGGAATCTACGTTGCGTCAACGCTTTTTATTGCCGCCTTCATGCTGTTGCTGGGCAAGATCGCCTGGCTCAAGACGGTACTGATCAGCGTCGGCGTGACCGCCCTGCTGTTCTGGATGTTCGAGGTTCAGTTCATGGTACCTCTGCCGAAAGGGCCGCTCGAAGCCCTGTTCGGCTACTGAAACCGGCAACAGGAGATTTCAAGTGGATGAACTGAACGCTTTATTTCATGGCTTTGCCACGGTCATGAGCTGGTACAACCTGGGCATGATGTTTATTGGCCTGGTGCTGGGTGTCATCATTGGGGTACTGCCCGGCCTGGGCGGTCCGAACGGCGTGGCGATATTATTGCCACTCACGTTTACCATGCCGCCCACTTCAGCCATCATCATGCTGTCGTGCATTTATTGGGGGTCGTTGTTTGCCGGCGCGATTACGTCGATTCTCTTCAATATCCCGGGCGAGACCTCGTCGGTGGCCACTACCTTCGACGGCTACCCGATGGCCCAGCAGGGCCGGGCCGGCACCGCGCTGACGGCGTCCTTCACCGGCTCGTTCTTCGGCGCTTTGTCGGGCGTGCTGCTGATTACCTTTCTGGCTCCCATGGTTTCCAGATTTGCCTTGCGCTTCGGCCCGCCGGAATTCTTTGCGGTTTTCCTGCTGACGTTTT
This sequence comes from Pusillimonas sp., assembly GCA_049672825.1. Taxonomy (GTDB): domain Bacteria; phylum Pseudomonadota; class Gammaproteobacteria; order Burkholderiales; family Burkholderiaceae_B; genus Pusillimonas_C; species Pusillimonas_C harenae_A. Next base: position 14,902 of record JBATWU010000110.1, on the reverse strand, counting down.
GCAGTTTTGTGGGAACGGACAAGAAAACGCCCTTCAAGACGATTATTTCCATGATGGTGGGTTTTGGGCTGGCCGCGATAGGCATGGACACCATCAGCGGTGGCTTGCGCATGACTTTCGGCTGGTCCGAGCTGCTGCGCGGCATAGACTTCCTGGTGGTGGTCATAGGCTTGTTCGGCATAGGCGAGATCCTGGTCAGCATGGAGGAAGGGCTGAAGTTCGAGGGCAAGAGCGGCCGGATCAATCTGAAAGTCGTGCTGCAAACCTGGAAGGAAATGCCCAAGTACTGGATGACCCTGGTCCGCAGCACGGTGGTGGGCTGCTGGATGGGTGTGACGCCGGGCGGCGCCACGGCGGCGTCGTTCATGGGCTATGGGCTGGCGCAGCGTTTCTCGCGCAACGGCCACAAGTTCGGTACGGGCGAGATTGAAGGCGTGATAGCGCCCGAGACGGCGGCCCACGCCTCCGGCACGTCTGCCTTGCTGCCCATGCTGGCGCTGGGCATCCCGGGCTCGGCGACCGCCGCGGTGCTGTTGGGCGGCCTGATGATTTGGGGCTTGCAGCCGGGGCCCTTGTTGTTCGTTGAACAAAAGGAATTTGTTTGGGGTCTGATCGCCAGCATGTATCTGGGCAATTTTGTGGGGCTCATTATTGTGCTGAGCACCGTGCCCCTGTTTGCCGCGATATTGCGCATACCGTTTGCCATCGTCGCGCCCATCATCATCGTGGTGTGCGCGATCGGCGCATATTCGGTCAACAACGCGATGCTCGATGTCTGGTTCATGCTGCTGTTTGGCGTCATTGGCTATGTCCTGAAGAAATTGTCGTATCCCTTGGCGCCCATGATTCTGGCGCTGGTGCTGGGTGATCGCATGGAAGATGCCTTCCGCCAGTCCATGCTCGGCCCGGGCACGGGACTGCATGTGTTCTGGTCCAACACCCTGGTCGGCACGATCACCACCTTCGCGCTGCTCATGCTGTTCTGGCCCCTGGTACCCATGCTCTGGCGTGTGCTGAGCAAGCCTTTTCGAAGGACTTGACTGCGTCGATACCGAGGGTTTCCGTATCGGCCATGCGTCCTTTCTGGACAAGCGCGTGCCCGGCTTCACCGGCACGCGCGGCGCGAAAACGGCGCAATCATTCGCATCACGGAGGTTCAATGAAAACAGCATCGACTCATACCGGCCCCTTGGCGGGCATGCGTGTGCTTGAATTGGCGCAAATCATGGCCGGGCCCACCTGCGGCATGATGCTGGCCGATATGGGTGCGGATGTGGTCAAGGTCGAGAAGCTGCCTGGCGGCGATGATGCGCGCGGCTACAAAGAGCCGCTGGTCAATGGCGTGTCGGCCCCTTTCATGATTCTGAATCGCAATAAGCGCGGCATGGCCTTGAACCTGAAGACGGAGCAGGGCCGCGAGATTCTGCTGCGCATGGTGCGTGACGCGGATGTACTCACGGAAAATTACCGCCGCGGCACGCTGGAAAAATTGGGCCTGGGCTATGACGTGCTGTCCAAAGTGAATCCAGGCCTGATTTATTGTGCCGTATCGGGCTACGGTCGTGACGGCCCCTATGGCGACAAGGCGGGCTTCGACCTGATTGCCCAGGGTTTTGCGGGGCTGATGTCGATAACCGGCGAGCCGGGCGGTCCGCCCGTCAAGACGGGTAATTCCATCGCGGACATCAATGCCGGCATTCTGGCCGCTGTCGGTATTCTCGCCGCGTACGCGCACAAGCAGAAGACGGGACGCGGTCAAGTCGTCGATACATCGCTGATGGAGGCCGCGTTGCAACAAACTTATTGGCATGCGGCCTTGTACTTCGCCACCGGCGAGTCACCCGGGCCGACAGGGTCGGCGCATTTGCTGGCCGCGCCCTACCAGGCTTTCCAGACGCTCGATGGCTGGATCAACATCGGCGGCGCCAACCAGGCAAACTGGACGCGCATTGCGCAGGTGCTGGGCCACCCGGAATGGTGCGACGATCCCCGCTATGCCGACAATACGGCACGCATGCAAAACCTGGATAGTCTGACGGCCGCCATGAGCGAGGTCCTGCTGCGCCATGACCGCGCCCACTGGCTGCGGGCATTCGATGCGGCGGGCGTGCCCGTGGGGCCGGTGCATGACATCGGCCAGGCCCTGACGCATCCCCAGGCGCTGTCACGCAATATGGTCGTGGAGCTGGTGCATCCGCAGGCGGGGCCGACGCGGGCGCTGGGATGCCCGATTCATTTCTCGGAAACACCCACGCAGATCCGGCGCGCGGCGCCCATGCTGGGCGAGCATACGCGCGAACTGCTGGGAGAATATGGCTACAGCAGCGCGCAGATCGATGATTTTGCCGCGGCAGGCGTTGTTCAGGATGCCGCGGCCAGCAGCAGTTGTCCGGTTTCGAAAACCGGCAGCCCCATGACGCCGGTATAGCTGCCTGAAATATGCTCCACGAACAGGCCCGCCTTGCCCTGTATACCGTAGGCGCCGGCTTTGCCCAGGGGTTCCGCGCTTGCGCAATAGGTGTCGATCTCGGTATCGGTCAATACCTTGAATCGAACCTCGGTGATCGAAACGGCTTCGCGCAGGGTGCCGGCATGCGCCAGGACGACCGCGGTGTGCACCGCGTGCCCGCGGCCCGATAGCCTGCGCAGCATGCGGCGCGCCTCGTCGGTGTCGGCGGGCTTGCCAAGAATGTCGCCATCGAGAATGACTGTGGTATCGGCCGACAGGATAGGGGTATTGCGGCTTGTTGGCTCATCGCACTCGAAGCCGGGCGCATCGGCCAGCCATCGCCGGGCGCGCTCCGCTTTATCGCGCGCCGTGCGCCGCACATAAATCTCGGGCGGCTCATTGGGCAGGCGCGGCTCGTCTTCGCCGGGCGGCGCGGGCACGTTCAGCACTTCATGCCTGACACCCATCTGCAGCAGGATCTCGTGGCGGCGCGGACTGGCCGACGCCAGGTAGATGAATGGCAGCTGCATGGCGGCGAATTATTTGACCTTCAGGATCTTCATCCCGTTGGTGCCTCCGCTATTGCTGTAGAAATCACCCTTGGTCAGGATGATCCAGTCGCCTTTCTTCAGCAGCGATTGTGCCTTGAGTTTGTCGATGGCATGATCGCTGACCAGCGCCGGATCGATTTTGGCGGCATCGAAAGGCACGGTATATACGCCCCGGAACATGGCGGCGCGCCGTTGTGTGCCGGGGTGGCGCGTGTAGCAGTATATGGGCACGCCCGAGCGTATGCGCGACATGATCAATGGGGTGTGCCCGCTTTCGGTCAGGCTGATGATGGCCTTGATGCCGGGAAAGTGATTGGCGGCGTACATGGTGGCCAGCGCAATGGTTTCATCGCAACGGGTAAAGGTTTCGCCGAGCCTGTGCTGCGAACGGGTGGTGGTGGGCTCTTGTTCCGCGCCCACGCAGACCCGGGCCATGGCGGCAACGGCCTCTACGGGGTACTGCCCCGAAGCGCTTTCCGCCGACAGCATGACCGCGTCGGTATAGTCGAGCACGGCGTTGGCCACATCAGATACCTCGGCCCGCGTGGGCAGGGGGCTGCTGATCATGGACTCCATCATTTGCGTGGCGGTAATGACTACCTTGTTGTGGGTGCGCGCATGCTGAATGATGCGTTTCTGTATGCCGACCAGGCGGGCATCGCCAACTTCTACGCCCAGGTCGCCACGCGCCACCATGACGCCGTCGCTGACCTTGATGATGGCGTCCAGCGCCCGGTCGTCGGCCACGGCCTCGGCACGCTCTATCTTGGCGATGATCCAGGCCTTGCTGCCAGCCGCCTGGATCAGCTTGCGCGCTTCCTGGATATCGCTGCCGTAACGGGGAAACGATACGGCAACGTAGTCCATATCGAGCTCGGCCGCCACCAGGATGTCTTCGCGGTCTTTATCGGTGAGGCTGGGGGCGGAAATACCGCCGCCGCGCCGATTGATGCCCTTGTTGTTCGATAAGGGCCCGCCCACGGTCACGACAGTGTGTACCGCGTGCTCTTCCACATGGTCGACCAGCAGCACGACACGGCCATCATCCAGCAACAGTTCGTCGCCCGGATGGCAGTCCTGCACCAGGCTGGGGTAATCGATGCCGACGATGGTTTCATCGCCCGCATCGGTGGGGTGGGTTTTGGATAGGGTGAATGCCTGGCCGATGTTCAGGACCACTTTATTGTTCTTGAAACGGGCTATGCGGATCTTGGGCCCTTGCAGGTCGCCCATGATCGCCACGAACTTGCCGTGTTTCTCAGACAATGAGCGGACCAGCTCCGCGCGCTGGCGGTGGTCGTCGGCGTTGCCATGCGAAAAATTCAGGCGTGCCACATCCATGCCGGCCAGAATCAATTGCTCGATGATTTCGGGGCTCGAGCTGGCGGGGCCCAGGGTGGCTACGATTTTGGTTCGGCGTTTGCTCATGTCGGATAGTAGGGATAAAGAGGGTTTAGGCTCGATGATAAGGATGGCCTGTCATGATAGCCCAGGCCCTGTACAGTTGTTCGGCGAGCACGACGCGAACCATGGGATGTGGCAGCGTCAGCGAAGACAGCCGCAGCTTGCCGTGGCACCCTTGCTTCAGTGCCGCATCCAGTCCGTCGGGACCGCCGATCAAGAACACCACGTCCTGCCCGCCGCCGCGCCATTTTTCAAGCTCGCCTGCGAGGTCCATGGTGCTGATGTCCCTGCCGTGCTCGTCCAGCGCGATGCGCAGCGCGTGCGCCGGAATGGCGGCCTCGATGCGCCGGGCTTCAGCCTGCATCATTTGCGCAGGCGTCTTGCCGGAAGTGCGGGGTTCGGGCTTGATTTCCTTGAGTTCAAGCTGGCAGTCGGAGGGAAGGCGCTTGGCGTAATCGCGCCAGGCGGTCTCGACCCAGTCCTGCATGCGCAATCCCACGGCCACGACGATCAGTTTCATGGGCCGTGCCTGCGATCAATCGTTATCGAAGTCGTAGGATTCGGGTACGCTGGGCAGCGTCGACTGCGGCAGCAGCTTGGCCCGTACTGGCTTGCCGCCCCAGATTTCTTCCAGGTTGTAGTACTGGCGGACCATGGGCTGCATGCAGTGCACCACGATATCGCCCAAGTCGACCAGCACCCATTCGCCGGTGTCTTCGCCTTCGTAGGCGACGATGGGGACTTTATGCTCGCGCGCGGCATCCGCCACGCTGGAGGCAATGGCGCGGGTTTGCCGGTTCGATGAGCCGCTTGCGATGACCACACGGTCGAACAGCCCCGTAATGTGCGTGGTATTGAAGATTTTGATGTCTTGCGCCTTGACGTCTTCCAGCGCGTCGATGACCAAGCGTTGCAGTTTTTTAATATCCATGACGTGACTATACAGTGAGACCCCGGGGGGCTACCAGCAACACCTAGGCAAAAGGGGGGCGATACAGCCCATTTTTTTTAATATATTGCTCGACTGCAACATCCAGCATGCCTTCGGTCGACGCGCCCGTGGCCAGGCGCTGCCGTATCAGCGTGGCCGATACCGGGGTGGGCTCGAAGGGCAGGCTGATCAGCTTGCGGCCAATGGCGGCCAGATGCTCGTTCAGGGCGTCGGGCGGCAAAATGGCGGCGCCGGGCCGTTGCGCCACGGCAAGATGCGCCAGGCGGGTAATATCCTGCCAAGATTCCCATGAGCAGAAATTCTGTAGCTGGTCGGCGCCAAGTATCCAGTAATACTCGGGCCCCGGCGGCAGCTGGCGGAGCGTGTCTATGGTGTAGGTGGCGCCGCCGCGCGTGATTTCCAGGGGGTTGATGCGCAGATAAGGGTGCTTGCGCACGGCAATATCCAGCATGGCCAGTCTGTGGGCGCTGCTGGCGGCAAGCGGCTCGCGCTGCCAGGGGCTGGCCGCGGGTATGAGTTCGACACCGGACAGACCCAGAAACTGCCAGGCTGCCCGGGCTAGGTCGATATGCGCAAGATGGACGGGATCGAAGCTCCCGCCAAGCAGGCCGGTTTTTACAGCCATTCGCGTGGTTTCAGGAAAGCGGAAAGCGACGCCTCGGGCGTGCCCTGTTGGGGTGTCCAGTTGTAGCGCCAGGACGCTGCCGGAGGCATGGAGAGCAGGATGGACTCGGTGCGGCCGCCCGATTGCAGGCCGAAGAGCGTGCCGCGGTCAAAAACGAGGTTGAATTCCACATAGCGTCCACGGCGGTAAGCCTGGAAATCGCGCTGTCTGCTGGTGTATTCCGTGTTGCGGCGTTTTTCGACGATGGGCATATAGGCGTTCAGGAAGCAGTCGCCGACCGAGCGGGTGAGGGCGAAGCTATGGTCGAATCCTTCTTCGTTCAGATCGTCGAAGAATAGCCCGCCGACGCCGCGGGTTTCATCGCGGTGCTTGAGGTAGAAGTATTCGTCGCACCATTTCTTGTAGGCGGGGTATTTGTCGGCCCCGAAGGATTGCAGGGCATCGTGGCACACCTGATGAAAGTGGCGGGCGTCGTCTTCGAAAGCGTAGTAGGGGGTCAGGTCGAGGCCGCCGCCAAACCAGAATACATCGTCGTCGCCTTCTTGCGCCGCGTGGGCGACGAACAGGCGGACATTCATGTGGGTGGTGGGAATGTAGGGGTTGCGCGGGTGCAGGACCATGGATACGCCCATGGCCTCCCAGGGCCTGCCCGCCAATTCCTTGCGGTGCGCACTGGCCGAGGGCGGCAGGGTTTTGCCCTGTACATGGCTGAATAGTACACCCGCGCGTTCCAGCAGCGGGCCGCCTTCCAGATAGCGCGAAATGCCCCCGCCCCCTTCGTCGCGCGCCCATTGATCGGTCTGGAAGCTCGTGCCGTCGGCTTCTTCCAGGACGGATACGATGCGCGCCTGCAGGTCCAGAAAGTAGTCGTAAGCGGTGGAAATGGGAACGGTCATGCCGAGCCTCCGGGCAGGGCGCGCCAGCCGATATCCCTGCGGTACTGCTGTCCATCGAAATGCGTCTGGGCAACGGCGGCATAGGCGGTGGCCTGCGCGCGCTTGACCGAATCGCCAAGCACGGTAATGCACAGCACCCGCCCGCCAGACGTTTTCAGTACGCCATCGTCGAGCGTGGTGCCGGCATGGAACACCACGCATTCGTCGGTGTTTTCCGGCAGGCTGCTGATGACATCGCCGGTTCGGGGCGTGCCCGGGTAATCTTTGGCTGCGACGACCACGCCGAGCGCGGTCCGGCGGTCCCAGTCGATATTGGCCTGATCCAGACGGCCATTGACCGCCAGTTCGAATACTTCGGTCAGGTCGTTCTTGATGCGCATCATGATGGGCTGTGTTTCAGGGTCGCCCATGCGGCAATTGAACTCGAGCACTTTCAGGGGACGGGTGGCGTCCGGGCCGCTGTCTATCATCAGGCCCGCATACAGAAAGCCAGTGTAGGGGATGCCGTCTTTGGCCATGCCGGCGAGCGTCGGATGAATGATTTCGCGCATAATGCGGTTGTGCAGGGCGGGGGTGATGACAGGCGCGGGCGAGTATGCGCCCATGCCGCCGGTATTGGGGCCCTGGTCCTGGTCCTGCAGGCGCTTGTGATCCTGGCTGGTGGCCAGCGCCAATACGTGCTGGCCATCGCACATGACGATGAAACTGGCTTCTTCGCCGCTCAGGAATTCTTCGACGACAACGCGCGCGCCCGCCGCGCCGAGCGAACCATCGCCCAGCATCATATCGATGGCGGCATGCGCCTCGGCCAGATCGGCGGCCACCACCACCCCCTTGCCGGCCGCCAGCCCGTCTGCCTTCACGACGATGGGCGCACCTTGCTGCGTGATATAGGCCTTGGCCTGCTCAGGGTCGGTGAAGGTTTGGTAGGCCGCAGTGGGAATGTTGTGGCGCAGCATGAACGCCTTGGCGTAATCTTTGGAGCTTTCCAGTTGCGCGGCTGCCCGGGTAGGTCCGAATATTTTCAGGCCCGCGGCCCGGAAGGCATCGACCACGCCCGCCGCCAGAGGGGCTTCCGGGCCCACGACGGTATAGGCGATTTTTTCCTGTTTGGCGAAGGCGATCAGCTCGTCGGTGGCGCTGATTGCCACGTTTTTCATATTATTGGACGAGGCGGTTCCGCCGTTTCCCGGGGCAATGTACACGGTCTGGATACGCGGAGATTGCGCCAGCCGCCAGGCCAGTGCGTGTTCCCGGCCACCGCCGCCGATTACGAGTAGTTTCATGGTATGGGCTATTGAGCGCTATTGAGGCGAATTGATAAAAAGTGGATGACGGCTACTCGCCGGCTTCGTCGGCTTCGTCGAAATTGGCGGTGGTATAGACCTCCTGGACGTCATCCAGGCCTTCGAGCATATCAAGCATTTTCTGCATTTTGATGGCGTCGTCGCCGGCCAGTTCGGTTTCGCTCAAGGCCTTCATGACGATGCCTTGCACCTCGGGTGTCAGTGATGCCTGCTCGAACGCGGTCTTGACCGCGGCGTAATCGCCCGGAGCGGAAATGACTTCGATCATGCCTTCGTCGTCGGTCTGGATGTCTTCCGCGCCGGCCTCCAGGGCAGCTTCCATCACGGTTTCCTCGGCTGTGCCCGGTGCAAACAGGAACTGGCCGCAATGCTTGAACATGAAAGCCACGGAACCTTCCTGCCCCAGATTGCCTCCGTGCTTGCTGAGCGCGTGGCGTACTTCGGCGACGGTGCGCATCCGGTTGTCGGTCATGCAGTCGACGATAACGGCAGCGCCACCCACGCCATAGCCTTCGTAGCGGATTTCCTCGTAGCTGGAGCCATCGGCGCCGCCCGCGCCACGCTGGATGGCCCGCTGGATGTTGTCTTTGGGCATGTTGGCTGCCGTCGCCTTGTCCCAGGCCAGGCGCAGGCGCGGGTTGGTGTCGGGGTCGGCGCCGCCGGCACGGGCGGCAACGGTGATTTCACGGATGATTTTTGTCCAGAGCTTGCCTCGCTTGGCATCTTGGCGACCTTTTCGGTGCTGGATATTCGCCCATTTACTGTGTCCGGCCATAAAGTATTGAAAATTCCGAGTAAAGAAGGTGAAACTAAAGTACCCTATTTTAGCGCGTGCAGTCAGCAAGGCATCGAACTACACTTGCGTCTGTGTTTAGCACCCTGCGGAAATGATAAAAAATGTCCGAACCTATCGTTATTGCAAAAAATGACCAGGCGCAATCCACCTTGCTGCCCCAGCTGGCCAATCGGCACGGCTGCATCACCGGCGCTACCGGCACAGGCAAGACCGTCACGCTGCAAGTACTGGCCGAAGCTTTCTCGCGCATGGGCACGCCGGTGTTCATGGCTGACGTCAAGGGCGATCTGAGCGGTATTTCGCAGGCCGCCGAACCCAATCCGAAGCTGCAGGAGCGCCTGGCCCGGCTTGGGCTGCCCGAGCCGGCGTGGGGCGGCAACCCGGTCGTTTTCTGGGATATCTTTGCTGAACAGGGGCATCCGGTCCGTGCCACGGTATCCGATATGGGCCCCTTGCTGCTGGCCCGCATGCTCGAACTGAACGACACACAGGAAGGCGTGCTGAATGTCGTGTTCAAGGTCGCCGACGACGAAGGGCAGCTTTTGCTCGACCTGAAAGATCTGCGGGCGATGCTGCAGGACGTGGCCAGCCGCTCGGCGCAGTTGCGCACGCGCTACGGCAATGTTTCGTCAGCGTCCATAGGCGCCATACAACGCAGCTTGCTGCGCCTCGAGTCGCAAGGCGCCGACCAGTTTTTCGGCGAACCCATGCTCGATATTTTCGACTGGATCCGGGTCAACGAAAAAGGGCAGGGCATCGTCAATATACTGGCCGCCGACAAACTCATGCAGTCGCCGCGCCTTTATGCCGTGTTCCTGCTGTGGATGCTGGCCGATCTGTACGAAGGACTGCCCGAAGTGGGTGATCCCGAAAAACCCAAGTTTGTCTTCTTTTTCGATGAGGCCCATTTGCTGTTCAACGACGCGCCCAAGGCCCTGCTTGAAAAAATCGAGCAGGTGGTCCGGTTGGTGCGGTCCAAGGGGGTAGGGGTTTATTTTGTGACCCAGAATCCGCTGGATATTCCCGACACAGTTCTGGGCCAGTTGGGCAATCGGGTGCAGCACGCCCTGCGGGCGTTTACGCCTCGCGATCAAAAGGCGGTCAGGACGGCTGCCCAGACCATGCGCCCCAATGCGGGGCTGGACATCGAGGCGGCCATTACCGAGCTGGGGGTTGGCGAAGCGCTGGTTTCCCTGCTCGACGCCAAAGGCCAGCCCACGCCCACCGAGCGCGTCTGGATGGTGGCGCCCGGCAGCCGCATCGGGCCGGCAAGCGGCGCCGAGCGCCAGGCCATACAATCGGCCTCTTTGCTGGGCGGCAAGTACGACCAGACGATTGATCGTGAGTCCGCTTACGAAGTGCTGGAAAAGCGCGCTTCGGCCGCGGTGGAAGACACGGCTGGCGCGCGCCCGGCGGCGGGCCAGGCTGACGCAGGCCTCATGGGCACGGTCAATGACTTCCTTTTCGGTTCGACCGGGCCGCGTGGCGGCCGGCGCGATGGCGTAGTGCAGTCGGCGGTGAAAAGCGCCGTGCGCAGTACCGCCACCCAACTGCTGCGCGGCGTGCTGGGGTCGCTGATCGGCGGCCGGCGCAAGTAGGCCCGGCAGTATATTCATGTTTGCAGCCTTGCTGGCTGGGTTTTATCAGTGCAGGAGAACAAGTGGCAGTCAGGGTAGTGGTGGCAGGGAATACACGTGAAGAAACGGAAGCATGGCGCTGCCGGTTTGCCAGGGTGGTGCCCGGAATCGAGTTCATGGCCTGGGGCGATGACGACACGGGGCCGGATGCCGATTACGCTATCGTCTGGAAGCCGCCGCGCGAATTTTTTCCGCGTCAGCCCGGGCTGAAGGCGGTGTTCAATCTGGGCGCCGGCGTGGACAGCCTGATGGCCATGCCTGGCCTGCCTCCCGATCTGCCCGTCGTCAGGCTGGAAGACGCCGGAATGGCCAGGCAAATGGTCCAGTATGTCCTGCATGGATTGGCCGAGGTATCGCGCGGGTTCGATCAGTATGCGGCCCATCAGCGGGCGGGCCGCTGGGCGCCGCTCGAGGGCATTGCCTACCATGAGTGGCCGGTCGGCGTCATGGGCCTGGGCATGCTGGGCAGCGAGGTGGCGCAGGCTATTGCACAAGCCGGATATCCGGTTGCCGGATGGTCGCGCAGCCAGCGCCAGATCGCCGGCGTTGACACCTTCAGCGGCGAAGAAGGGCTGGAGCAGCTGTTGGCGCGCACGCGGGTATTGGTCAATATCCTGCCCCTGACGCCCGATACCGAAAACCTGCTCAACCACCGCAACCTGGTCAAACTGTTGCCAGGCGCCTATGTGATCAACGTGGCGCGTGGCGCGCACGTGGTGGACGAGGACTTGCTGGCATTGATCGACGCGGGCCATCTGCAGGGCGCTTTGCTGGATGTGTTTCGCCACGAACCCCTGCCGGCCGATCACCCATATTGGCGGCATCCGCGGGTCAGGGTCACGCCGCACGTCGCGGCCGCCACCCTGGAAGACGAAACCGTCAAGCAGATTGCGCAGAAAATACAGGCGCTGGAGCGCGGTCAGGCCATAACAGGTGTGGTTGCCCGAGGCCGGGGCTATTGAAAAATATTCATTCATAAGGAGGACAAATGTCCGCTACTCATAAAATTGCAGTCATCGCGGGCGATGGCATTGGCAAGGAAGTGATGCCCGAAGGGTTGCGTGTGCTGGATGCTGTTGCGGTGCGTCACGGCATTCGCCTGGAATGGGATGTGCTGGACTGGAGTTCAGACTACTATGCCAAGCATGGGCGCATGATGCCCGAAGACTGGAAGGCCCGCATAGGCGGACACGAGGCCATTTACTTCGGCGCGATCGGCTGGCCCGAGATCGCGCCTGACCATGTCGTGCTCTGGGAGTCCTTGTTCAAGTTCCGGCGCGAGTTCGACCAATACATCAATCTCCGGCCGGTGCGCCTGATGCCGGGCGTCAAGTCGCCGCTGGCCGACCGCAAGCCTGGCGATATCGATTTTTTCATTGTCCGCGAGAATACCGAAGGGGAATATTCCAATAGCGGCGGCATTCTGTTTGAAGGCACCGAACGCGAGGTCGTCATCCAGGAAAGCGTTTATACCCGCGTCGGTGCCGATCGTGTGCTGAAGTTTGCTTACGAGCTGGCGCAAAAGCGCGGCAAGCACCTGACGGCGGCCACCAAATCCAACGGCATTTCCATTTCGATGCCCTGGTGGGACGGCCGGGTGGCCGAGATAGGCAAGCAATACCCGGACGTGCGCTGGGACAAGTTCCACATCGATATCCTGTGCGCGCATTTCGTGCAGCGTCCCGATCATTTCGACGTGGTGGTGGCATCGAACCTGTTCGGCGATATCCTGTCCGATCTTGGGCCGGCCTGCACCGGCACCATAGGCATTGCCCCTTCGGCCAATCTGAATCCCGAACGCAAGTTTCCATCGCTGTTCGAGCCCGTGCACGGCTCGGCTCCCGACATCTACGGCAAAGGCATCGCCAACCCCATCGGGCAGATATGGAGTGGCGCGATGATGCTGGATTTCCTGGGATACCCGCAGGCGGCGGCCGATGTCGTCAAGGCTATCGAGGCTGTACTGGAGCATGGCCCCCGCACGCCGGACATGGGTGGCAAGGCGAGCACGCAAGAGGTCGGGCAGGCCGTCGCCGATCAGGTGGCGCAGGGCGGATAGCGACCGGCCGGGCGGGGTGGGCTCATGCCCGTGCTAGGTCACGCATGCACTTTATCGGCCTTTCGCAGCCCCGCCCATACGATGGCGCCGACCATCAGGACGCCGCCGAGCACGGCGCGGATGGATGGGTACTGGGCAAACAGCACGGCGGCAAAGAAAATGGCATACACGGGCTCCAGCGCGATGACAATGCCCGCGCTGCGCGCTTTCAGGACCATCAGGCTGGAAACCAGCAGGAAATGGGACAGCGCCGTGCACATGACGCCCAGCAAGGCCAGCCAGAGCCAGTCCACGGCGCTCAGCTGAGTCAGGGCGGGAACGGAAAATGGCAGGGTCAGCACGGCGACGAACAGGTTTTCCCAGCATGCCACCTGTTGCGCGGGGATATGCGTCGCCGCGCGCCGATTGATCAGTGTGAAAAGGGCAAAGGAAAAGCCTGAAAGCACCGCCCAGGCCAGTCCTATTGTGGCTTCGTCCTGAAAACTGAACGAGGGAGTGACCAGCACCAGGCCCAGCGTGACCAGGAGCAGGATCAGCCACTCGCCGATACTGATCCGTTCTTTCAGGAAAAAGTACTCTCCCAGAGTGATGAAGGCGGGAAAGCTGGCAAAACCCAGGGTGGCTATGGCGACGCCGCCGATTTTGACGGCGATGAAAAAGGTCACCCAGTGCACGGCCAGCATGCCGCCCGCAATGGCCAGGGTGCCCATATCGCGGGGTTTGATGCTCTGCGTAAGCGACGCCCCCTGGCAGCGGATGACGATGAACAGCGCGACGACGGCGAAGCAGGCGCGGCCCGCGGTAATGGCCATGGCGTCGGTCTTGATGAGCTCGCCGAAAATACCGGTGAGTCCAAACAGTACAGCAGCGACATGAATCGCAAAAAGAGCACGCCGACGATTCATATTTTCAGATACAGAAACGCAATTAGGATTTAAACTAGGCGCAGTCGAACAAGCATCACATTTATGCAAGGAGTCCGTCTTGGAAACCCAGGTTAAAGCAATACGTATCGAAAAAAATGGTGGTCCCGAAGTTTTGAAACTTGTTTCGGTTGACGTGCCGGCGCCGCAAGAAAACGAAGTAACTATACGCCAAAAAGCGGTGGGGCTTAATTTCATCGACATCTATTTCCGCAGCGGCTTGTATTCCCACCCCCTGCCTCATGGATTGGGTTTCGAGGCCTCGGGCGAGGTTGTGGCGGTTGGCGCTGGGGTCAGGCACCTCAAGGTGGGCGACCGTGTCGCTTACGGCCAAAGTCCCATTGGGGCCTACGCCGAAGCCCGCAACGTGCCGGCCGATCGCGTCGTAAAGATTCCAAAAAAGGTCGATTTCGACCAGGCCGCGGCGCTGATGCTCAAGGGCCTGACGGTACAGTATCTGTTCAGGCAAACCTATCGCCTGCAGGGCGGCGAAACCATTCTGTTCCATGCGGCGGCTGGCGGCGTGGGCCTGATCGCCTGCCAATGGGCCAAGGCGTTGGGGGTCAAGCTGATCGGCACCGCCTCCACGCCTGAAAAGGCCGCACTGGCCAAAGCCCACGGCGCCTGGGAAGTCATCGACTACTCGCGTGAAAACGTGGTGGAAAGGGTAAAAGAGCTTACCGATGGCAAGAAAGTGCCCGTGGTGTACGACGGTGTCGGCAAAGATACCTGGGAAACGTCGCTCGACTGCCTCGAGCCGCGCGGCCTGATGGTCAGCTTCGGCAATGCGTCGGGCTCCGTCGAGGGCGTCAATCTGGGCGTGCTGGCCAGCAAGGGTTCTTTGTTCGTGACCCGGCCAACGCTGGGTACCCATGTCGCCACACGGCAGAAGATGCAGGCGGCCGCCGATGAGCTGTTTGGTCTGGTGGCCAAGAAAAAAATCAATATCACGATTGGGCAGCGCTTTGCGCTGGAAGCGGCCGGCGACGCCCAGGAAGCGCTGGCGGGCCGCAAAACCACCGGCGCAACCATTCTGACGCTCGATTGATCGGGCGCCATTTGGGCGTGCATTCTTAAGCACGCTTCATTTTGGTACCCGTTGAAAAGGCTGCAAAGTTCAACTTTGCAGCCTTTTTTGATTGGCCGTGGCGTCTTGTCCCAGATATTGCCAGCGCCTAACGCATTTTCGCTTCAAGTGTTTACAGTACTTGGCCGGCTACAAAAGAAAGCAGGCTCAGGCTGATGCGGTGGAAATCCAATCAGCATGTGCGCCAACATTGCGATAGGGAGTTTTTGGCCGGGA
>JBATWU010000109.1:0-29075 GCA_049672825.1 Pusillimonas sp. | reverse complement strand
GGTAGGCGGTTGCATGAACACGCTTCATGGTGCCGGCGAGGATATCGAGCGCGGCGGTGAGAAGATCCAGGAGAAAACCAACTAGGCCAGGGCCGCGTCCATCCATGCGGCGCGCTCGCCGCAGCGGCAGGCCACTGGTGCAAGCAAGAGAAGGGGGCTCGTCGTTACATAACTACACGGTTTGATCAGCCCTTGTCCATAATAATGCGTCCTGATGCTTCCGGGCTTGACGGAAAGGAAGACGCAGTACATGGATACTATTCTAGGATGGCCGCCTTCCGGCGGGACGGCTGGCGTGTGGCGATGGGGGCGATCGTTGAGGGCGGCTCTTGCGTCAATGGCTGCTTCATGTTTCCTTTTCCTGGGTGGCGTGCCGGCGGCGGCTTATGAACTGCCCAAGGACGCTTCGGCACGCAAGCCAGGTTTCGAGTTTCCCGCCGACATGCCGGCCCGCGCCGATGGCCGCTGGCTGATGGAGAAAATGGGGACTATCAGCGACGGCAAGACCACGTTCGATATTCAGAAGGTCTGGGAGATTTGCCTTGATGGGAAAGCGGACCGGGCGCTGCATGAGCTGGAGGTTCGCGAGCAGCAGGCCAGCGTGGCCAGCCTGAATGAAGCCTGCGATGAACCGCGGCCGGTGTATTCGCAGGGCGTGCTGTCATGGGCCATGCATTGTCAGGGTCCTTCACACGTCGACGACAAGGTCGGCAAGACGGATATCCGGCATTCCACTTCGTTCATCAGCGGCAGCGAGACGCGCGCCGAGTCGGTCATCGTCAATCGCGATAATCTTATCCACAGCAATGGCCGTTTCCTCACGCATATGAAGCGTCTTGGCGACTGCGGCGGCGGTCTGACGCCTGGCGGCATGTTGCTGATGCATTGGCGGGTCAATGGCGAAGAGACGCTGAAGGCGCGGCAGCGGCGTAACGTCTTTGAGGACGTTGCCAACAGCAAGGTGTTCACGGCTTCCAGCTTGGGACGGTAAGGGCAGGGCCCCATTCTGGGTGTTGGAATTGCCACTAATGTAACAAATTGATTCTGCAAACCTCCCTCAGGCTTGAAAGCTGCGGTTCCGGCTCCATATGCTTGAGCATCGGCCAGCCCCCGGGCAGCGTGCGCCTGTGGATGATGAGGGCCGTGCTACGTTTTCCATAAAAGAAAAGCCATCCGGTGCGATGGCGCTTTAATCTCGGATCGACAATGACTCAAACAGATACAAACATGGCATCAGAAACACTGGGCTTCCAGACCGAAGTCAAGCAATTGCTCCATCTGATGATTCACTCCTTGTACAGCAATAAGGAAATTTTCCTGCGCGAGCTGGTTTCCAACGCGTCGGATGCCTGCGACAAGCTGCGTTTCGAGGCGATCGATAATCCGGATCTGTTCCAGGGCGACGCGGATCTGCGTATTCGGGTCGAGTACGACAAGGGACAGCGCACGATTACGATTTCCGACAATGGCATCGGCATGTCGCGCGATGAGGCCATCGCCAATCTGGGCACGATTGCCCGTTCGGGCACCAAGGAGTTTTTCTCGCAACTGACCGGCGACAAGCAGAAAGATGCGCAGCTGATCGGCCAGTTCGGCGTGGGGTTTTATTCTTCGTTCATTGTGGCCAGCAAGGTGTCGGTGCTGAGCCGGCGTGCGGGCGCCGCCGAAACGGATGCGATTTTGTGGGAGTCCGAAGGCCAGGGCGAATTCACCATCGCGCCGGTCGAAAAGGCTGATCGCGGCACGTCGGTCACGCTGTATCTGCGCGACGACGAGGATGAGTTCGTCAACGGCTGGAAGCTGCGCGAGGTGCTGCGCCGCTATTCAGACCATATTTCCCTGCCCATCCAGATGCAGAAGGAAGAGTGGGACGCGGAAAAGTCCGAGCAGGTCAAGAAAAATGAGTGGGAAACGGTCAATCAGGCCAGCGCGCTGTGGACGCGGCCCAAGTCCGAGATTAGCGACGAGCAGTATCAGGAGTTCTACAAGCACATCGGGCACGATTACGACAATCCGCTGGCGTGGACGCACAACCGGGTCGAAGGGCGCAGCGAATATACGCAGTTGCTGTACCTGCCCAAGCATGCGCCCATGGATTTGTGGGATCGCGAAGGCCGGCGCGGCGTCAAGTTGTACGTAAAGCGCGTGTTCATCATGGACGACGCCGAGCAGTTGCTGCCGAATTACTTGCGTTTTGTGCGCGGGGTCATCGATTCGGCCGATCTGCCGCTGAATGTGTCGCGCGAAATCCTGCAGGAAAGCCGCGATGTGCGCGTGATACGCGAAGGTTCGGCCAAGCGGGTGCTGTCACTGCTGGAAGACCTGGCTGAAAACAAGGCCGAGCAGTATGCCGAGTTCTGGGAGCAGTTCGGCCAGGTCCTGAAGGAAGGCACTGGCGAAGATCCCGGCAATCAGGAGCGTATCGCCAAGCTGCTGCGCTTTGCGTCCACGCATGACGACAGCGCCGCGCAGACCGTGTCCCTGGCCGATTATGTGTCGCGCATGAAAGAAGGGCAGGACAAGGTGTATTACGTCAGTGCCGATTCGTATGCGGCCGCCAGCAATAGTCCGCACCTGGAGATCTTCCGCAAGAAGGGGCTCGAGGTCTTGCTGCTGTCCGACCGTGTCGATGAGTGGATGCTGTCCTATTTGCGCGAATTCGACGGCAAGGCGCTGGTGTCCATTGCCAAGGGCGGGCTTGATCTTGACCAGTTGGCCGACGAGGAAGAAAAGAAACACCAGGCCGAGGTGGCCGAAACCTTCAAGCCTTTGGTCGAGCGCCTGACAACGGCGCTGGAAGGCAAGGTGAAAGAGGTGCGTGTCACCGGCCGTCTGGTCGATTCACCCGCTTGCGTGGTGGTCGATGAAAACGAGCTGAGCCCGCATTTGCTGCGCATGCTGCAGGCGGCGGGGCAGTCGGCCCCCGATCTCAAGCCTATTCTGGAGATCAATCCGGAGCATGCCTTGGTAGGCCGTTTGCAGGCGGCATCGGACGACGATTTTTCCGAATGGGCCTTGCTGTTGCTGGATCAGGCCATGCTGGCCGAAGGCGCAAGCCTGGCCGAGCCGGCGGCGTTCGTCAAGCGCATGAATCGCCTGCTGTTGAACGGCGCGGCGTAAGCCAGGGCTGACGCGGGCTCGTTTCTGGAAAAGCGGGCCCGCGGCACGCGCACCGGACTCCGCCATTGCAGGCGAGTCCAGGTGCCGAGGGCGAATGTGCGAATTAACCAGACAGGACGCTAGACACCCAAAAGCTTCGCGGGATTCTTGCGCATCATTTTGTCGATGTCGTCGTCTGATACCCCTGCGGCCTTCACGGCGGCAATCTGGTTTTCGACGCCATCGGGAGGCGTCATCATGCCTTGCTGGCCGAGGTCGGTTGAAAGTACCAGATGGTCGGCGCCGATATCTTTGACTGCCTGGGCGACACTGTCTGCATCCACTTTCTCCCAGTGTGTCATCCACTTGTACTGGGCGTCTGGGCCAGTCAGGAACTGCAAATAACACAACTCGATCATCGCGCCCATTGCGGCGGCTTCCTTGGCCTGCTCGATTGTCAGGCCGGGGATATTGGTGAGACCGTGCGTAATCAGGATGTTGTTCACGCCAAGCTCTTTGGCACGCTTGACGACAATGAGGACCTCATCGGCGGAAACATGGCCCGTGGCAAGAATGAGGTTCTCGCGGGCTATGATCTTCAGAATTTCATCCATTTCGGGCGTTACTTTTCCGTCCACCGCAACGACCAGGCCCGATTGATCCTTGTCCACCAGCGTCTTTATATGTTTGTCTGAGTCAAAAGTAGGCAGCCAGACGACTTTGCCGCGGCCCCCCGACATTCTGTGCATCCACTCCACGGCCGAGGGATTCAGGCCGCCGACCGCCTTATTGAGCACGATGCCTCCCCAAACTTCTATGCCGGGAACTTGTTGCATCGCGGAAGCCGCGCGGTCATTCGTCGTTACGACATGGTTCTTGATAACGATGCCGCGCATCCCTTTGCGCTTGGCGAGCGTAGCGAGTTCTATGTCAGTCAGCGCCCTGCCAAATACATCAGGATCCGGATGCACGTGCATGTCGATGACGCCTGCGGCCGGGCTGACCTTGGGAGGAGGTGGAGGAAATCCTACTTGGGCATTGGCAAGGCTGACAGCACCCATGAGGCTAACACTCATGAGGCCAGCAAGCACTTTTGTATTGATTTGCAACATCGACGTCTCCTATAGCTGTGGTTAGGCTTTGGTCTGACTTGCAGCGTGCATTCGATGGGCGAAGACATGCCAACGTCGAGTCTAGTAAGGGTTCAGGCAGGCAAGAAGTAGTTGTGCGTAGCTTTGCAAGAAAATTATTTTTGGTTCTGCGCCTAGGGCTAAACCGGCGGCAGCTGCCGCCGGAACCAGCCGTTTTCGCGGCCGAAGCGTTTCCAGTCGAAAGCGGGGCCGGGGTCTGTCTTGCGGCCGGGGGCGATATGCTCGTGGCCGCGCACCGCTTTGATGGCGTGGCGAACCCGCAGCGCGGGCACCAGGCTTTGCAGGCTGCGGTACTGCTCGTCGGTATAGGGCAGGATGTCGGTGCCTTCCAGTTCTATGCCCAGGGAAAAGTCATTGCAGCGCTCGCGCCCTTCGAACCGGGAAATGCCCGCATGCCAGGCGCGTTTGCCGGTGGATACAAATTGTACGATCAGGCCGTTGCGCCGTATGAAAAAATGCGCCGAGACGCGCAGGCTGCGCAGGCGTTCCAGCCAGGGGTGGGTGCTGTAGTCCAGCCGGTTCAGGAACAGGTCCACCACTTCGGTACCGCCGAAGCGGCCCGGGGGCAGGCTGATATTGTGCATGACCAGCAGGGTGGCTTCGTGGCCGGCCGGGCGTTCGTCGTGGTTGGGTGACGGCGCATGTATTACGCTTGCGTTGGGCTTGAGCCAGCCATGGCGGTCGAGCGCCAGTATCTTCACTGGCGCTCCTGAAGCCGGGCGTGCTCCTGGCTGCACCAGATTCGGCCATTGCTCAGCACGGCTTCGGAGCGCGGCAGGTGGATGCCGCAATGCTCACAGCGGACCATGGCTTCGGCCGACTTGCCCGCGGTGTCGGGTTGTTTGACCTGCCTGGGCTGCGTGCCGTTCAATTGGCCGCGTTCATGGTAGCGCGCCATGAGGCGCGCCGCCAGCAGACCGCCGATAATGACTATGACCCAGAATAATACCTTTCCCACATAAGCCTCATCGGAGAATAACGTCGAGCACGAAGCGGCTGCCGCTATAGGCCAGCAGCACGAAGGCAAAGCCCACCAGCGTCCAGCGCAGGGCGATGCGTCCGCGCCATCCCCGAGTATAGCGGCCCAGCAGCAGGCCGCCGAAAGTCAGCCATGACAGCAGCGTGAAGATGGTTTTGTGATCGATGGGAAGCACTTCGCTGGTCAGCCTTAGCGACACCACCACGCCGGTGATGACCGTAAGCGTCAGAATGGAAAAGCCCAGCCAGATCAGGCGGAACAGCAGGACTTCCTGCACCAGCAGCGGCGGCATGGAGTGCAGGGCGCGGTCCAGCATGCCGCGATTGGCTTCGGCCTGGACCGGCCGGTGCAATTGGCGGTCGAGCGCCGTCATGAGCATGGCCTGCAGGGCGGCCACGGTGATCAGGCCGTAGGCGATCAGGGCAATGAGCAGGTGCACGCGCAGCCATTCGCTGCCGGCGTGCGTCACGATGTGGCCGCTGGGAAACAGGGCGGCCAGCAGGGCGGCCAGCGCCGACGCAGGGAGTAGAATGAGCAGCAGGCCATCTATGCGCATGACCAGGCTTTCAAGCCAGAATACAATCATGCCCAGGCACACGGCGGCCGACAGGGCCAGCGCCCATCCCAGGCGCAGGGTTTGTTCGGGCAGGATGGCCTGTATCAGGCCTATGCCGTGCAGGGCAATGGCGCTGGCCAGGCACACCTGTTTGACGTGCCCGGTCTTGATGGTATCGCCGCCCTTGCTTAAGGGCCGCCACAGCGATACCGCTAATATCGTGTACGCCAGCGCGGCCAGCAAGTGAAATACAATGCCTGCAGACATAGTCCCTTAAGTTCTGGTTATCCAATATTCACTAGTTTAAGCGAAATCACTTTATGCTCGACAATCTGACTCAACGACTTTCGCGTGTGGTCAAAACCATGCGCGGCGAGGCCCGTTTAACCGAAGCCAACACGCAAGACATGCTGCGCGAAGTGCGCATGGCCCTGCTCGAAGCCGACGTGGCCCTGCCGGTGGTGCGCGATTTCGTTGCCCGGGTGAAAGAACGGGCCCTGGGGCAGGACGTGGCGGGCAGCCTGAACCCCGGCCAGGCCCTGGTGGGGGTGGTGCATAAAGAGCTGACGGCCCTGATGGGCGGTGATCTGGGCGCCGAGGCCAGCGAACTGTCGCTGGCGTCCCAGCCGCCGGCGGTCATCCTGATGGCGGGGCTGCAGGGGGCGGGTAAAACCACCACCACCGGCAAGCTGGCCAAATGGCTGTCCGAGGGCGGCCATGTGCAAAATGGCCGCAAAACCGGCAAGAAGAAAGTGCTGGTGGTCAGCGCCGACGTGTATCGCCCGGCCGCCATCGAGCAGCTGAAAACCGTGGCGGCGCAGGTCAAGGTCGATTTCCTGCCCTCCGATACGTCCCAGAAACCGGAAGATATCGCGCGCCAGGCGCTGGATCACGCCAAACGCCATCACCACGATGTGCTGATCGTGGATACGGCCGGCCGCCTGGGGATCGACGAGGCCATGATGCGCGAGATCCGCGCACTGCACGACCTGCTCAAGCCTATCGAAACCCTGTTCGTGGTCGATGCCATGCAGGGGCAGGACGCGGTCAATGTGGCGCAGGCCTTTGCCCAGGCCCTGCCGCTGACCGGTGTGGTCCTGACCAAGCTCGACGGCGATGCGCGCGGCGGCGCGGCGCTGTCGGTGCGGCATGTCACCGGCAAGCCCCTGAAGTTCGTCGGCCTGTCTGAAAAGATGGATGGGCTGGAGCCCTTCCATCCCGAGCGCATGGCGCAGCGTGTGCTGGGCATGGGCGACATCGTTTCGCTGGTCGAACAGGCTCAGAAGAACATCGACGTGGCAGAGGCTGAAAAACTGGCCGCCAAGATCAAGTCGGGCAGCCGTTTCGATCTGAATGATTTCCGCGATCAATTGCAGCAGGTCAAGAAAATGGGTGATATGGGGTCGCTGCTTGAAAAGCTGCCGGCGCAGTTTGCCCAGGCCGCCGGCCAGATGCAAAGCGCCCAGGCTGAAAAGCAGTTGCGCCGCAGCGAGGGGATACTCAATTCCATGACGCCCGCCGAACGGGCCAAGCCTGATCTGCTCAAGGCGTCGCGCAAGCGCCGTATTGCCGCGGGTGCCGGGGTGCCGGTACAAGAGGTGAATCGCCTGTTGTCGCAGTACGACCAGATGCAGGGCATGATGAAGCAGATGAAAAAAGGCGGCATGGCCAAGATGATGCGGGCCATGGGGGGGCTGAAGGGCATGGGCAAGGGTGGCGGTTTCGGCGGTTTTCGCTAGGAGTTTTGCCGTAAGCGGGTGAGCACCTGGCGTGTGCTCGGTGGTCAGCGGCGTAGATACTTCTATGGACGTGTGGCTGTTGGTGTGGGCCGGGTTTTGCTCCTCGTGACTGGTTCGGCGCCTGCGCGCCGAACGCCGCATCGCCTTGCTCGTACGCCCATTCGGGCTTCCTTCGCCTACGGCTCGCTCAGCCCCGAAAGTCGCCGCAACCCGGCCCACACCAACAGCCGCACTGCGTCATGGAGGTTTGGGGCGTTACCTTGCCGGGCTCGCCCACCTCGCGGCCTGCATGCCGCTCGGATTCGCCAGGCGCAATATAGTCCACAAGGACTATCTTGCGTCCGGGCTCATCCCCCTCCTACAGCGACTACTATTTCGAGGTGATCGCCGTTGCTTACCGGCGCGGTGCTATGGGTGCTTTTGGGGATGATTTCGCCATTTTGTTCGACGGCGATGCGCTTGTCCTGGTAGCCCAGGTGGGCGATTAGGTCGGCAATGGTGGAAACCTGGTCTATTTGCAGGGGTTTGCCGTTAAGTGTGATATCCATGGCTGTACAGGGCTCCAGATCAGCTGAATTGGTCGGTGGCGGCCAATAGGCGGGCCAATATGCCGGGCTCGTCGAAAGCGTGGCCGGCATCGCCGACCAGATGGAATTCCGCTTGTGGCCAGGCCTGATGCAGGTCCCAGGCCGTGCGGGCGGGGGTGCATGCATCGTAGCGCCCCTGAATGATGACACCGGGAATGCCTTGCAGCAAATGCGCGTCGCGCAGCAGTTGTCCTTCGTCCATGAAGCCCTGGTTCACAAAATAGTGGTTCTCGATGCGGGCGAAGGCCAGGGCGGCATCGTCGGCGGCGTGGTCCTGCTGGTGTGCAATGCTGGGCAGCAGCGAAATGGTCCGGCTTTCCCATTGCGTCCAGGCGTGGGCGGCTTGCAACTGCGCCGCGCGGTCGCTGCCCGTCAGGCGGCGATGATAGGCCGCCATCAGGTCGTGGCGCTCATTCTCGGGAATGGGCGCCAGGTAATCTTCCCAGTAATCGGGGAAAAGATGCGACGCGCCTTCCTGGTAGAACCATTGCAGCTCTTTCTCGCGTATGGTGAAAATGCCGCGCAGGATCAGTTCGCTGACGTGCGCGGTGTGCTGCTGCGCATAGGCCAGCGCCAGCGTCGAGCCCCACGAGCCGCCGAAAACCAGCATCTTGTCTGTCTTCAGGACCTCGGTGCGCAGGCGCTCGATGTCGGCCGTCAGATGCCAGGTGGTGTTGTTCTCGAGGCTGGCGTGAGGCGTGGACCGTCCGCAGCCGCGCTGGTCGAACAGCAGCACGTTGTAGCGTTCCGGGTTGAACAGCCTGCGGTGTGTGGCCGAGCAGCCGCCGCCCGGCCCGCCATGCAGGAAGATGGCGGGCTTGCCTTGCGGATTGCCGCAAAGCTCCCAGTACACTTGATGGCCGTCCTGGGTGTTCAAGAGTCCATGAGCGTAAGGCTGTATTTCCGGATACACGTGAGCTTCCTTGTGCTGTTCAGGGCGCTGCCCGCCGGAGGCCACCGGCGCGGCGCAACCCAGGCTTTTTATTTGCGGGTGAATATCAGGTCCCAGACGCCGTGGCCCAGGCGCAGTCCGCGTGTTTCGAACTTGGTTTGCGGGCGGAAGTCGGGGCGCGACGCATAGCCGTCGGCGGTGTTGAGCAGCAAAGGCTCGCTGCCCAGCACGTCCAGCATCTGCTCGGCGTAGTTTTCCCAGTCAGTCGCGCAGTGGATATACCCGCCGGGCTTGATGCGGCTGGCCAGCAGGGCGATGAAGGGCGGCTGGACCAGCCTGCGCTTGTGGTGGCGCTTCTTGGGCCAGGGGTCGGGAAAATAGATATGAACCCCGGCGAGGGAGTCGGGGGAGATCATGTCGCGCGCGACTTCAACCGCGTCGTGCTGGATGATCCGAATATTGGCTTGCCCCGATTCCTGGATGCGCTTGAGCAAAGCACCCACACCGGCGTTGAAGACTTCGACCCCCAGGAAGTTGTCGTCAGGCCGCGCTTGCGCGATCTTCAGCGTGGTCTCGCCCATGCCAAAGCCGATTTCCAGCACCGTGGGCGCCGACCGGCCGAACGCCTGGCCAAGATCCAGCGGCGCGCATCGGTAGGGAATGGACCACTGCGGCAGCAGGCGCTCCAGGGCTTCCTTCTGACCGGGAGTAATGTGGGCGCGCCTGTGCACGAAGCTGCGGATATGGCTGGTGCCCGACGGTGCGCTGGACGTGGTCACCAGGCCCGGGGCCGGTGTGGCGGGCGCTGGGCCACTGGCGGCCGCATCCTGAGGAGGCTGCCCGCCCTGTTTCGGTTCTGTGTTCATGTTCATGGGTGAATTGTAGCGGCTGCCGGCCCTGTTTTCTTGCCAGCGCGGGAGGTTTGGGAGTGATCCAAGACAAGAGTTCAGCGGCGGCGCTATAATTCGGCACTTCGCGCAATGCGGGTGTAGTTCAATGGTAGAACGGCAGCTTCCCAAGCTGCATACGAGGGTTCGATTCCCTTCACCCGCTCCACTGGCATCCAGCGGAATCCCCACTCGCATCGATCCACATGGTTCACCGTTGACAGCGCGTCCCGGATTGGCAGCTCGATCCCATCAAGCACAAACTAACTCAGACCAGGCCGCAGTGCTCATTTTCACTACACAGTGATATGATTGAGAATCATTATCATCTATATTTGTGAGGTGAACCATCATGCGGCAAGCGACAACAAGCAATGGGCGGAGCACTTCGGCGGCAGTGAGCGGCCGTACCAAGTTACCGGTGTTCAAGCGATTTGTCATCGGAGTGGCGGCTGCCAGCGCGTTTCTAGCTGTCCCGGCCATGGCGCAAGAGCTTGTTCTCTATGGGCCGCAAGAGGTGGCCGGGTTTGCTTCCGCGCCCAGCGCCACGGGATCGCGCGGCTTGCCGTTGCTTTCGCACGATCAGGGCGCTGTGCGCGTGATGCGGGCATGGTTCCCACCGGATACAAAGCTGGAGCCGCACGGCAAGATGGATGAGGGCAAGGCAGCCATCGTGACGGTGCTGGCAGGGGACATGAAGCTGGCCATGGGCGATAAGTACGACGAGAACAAGCTCAGGGATTTGCCCGTTGGCAGCGTATTTGTGCTCACCCACGGTAATGCGGTCCACTTTGCCACGACGGGACCAGCGGGTGCGCAGTTGATGATGGTCATTGCATCGGAAAAGGATCTGAATGCGGACCTGATAGGTCGGAAGTAAAGATGAGGTTTGCAGTCGTTGATCTTTTCCGGAAGGGGCATGGCAAACAAGTTCAACCCACTGGTTGACAATAACGCCATTGCGTCAGATACTAAACCGTATGGTTGAAAGACGGCTCAATACGACGTTCACGGCTCTTGCCGATCCGACCCGGCGCGCAATGCTGGCGGATCTGATGCTGGGCGAAAAGTCGATCGGTGAACTTGCTGCGCCTTACAGGATGAGCTTCGCGGGTGCCGCCAAACACGTTGCCGTGCTCGCACGTGCGGGCCTGATTGAGCGGCGCAAGGTAGGGCGGCAGCAATTGTGCAGGCTCAACGCCAGCCAGCTTAAGGACGCCAGCGATTGGCTCAGGCAATGGGAACGGTTCTGGACCAATCGCCTCGATGCGTTGGAGGCCGTATTGAAGGAAGACCCCGAATAATCGCCACACGACGCCTGCCGTCAGGCGTCAACCCATATCGAGGTATCTGATGACGATAGCCAGGCCATTTCTCATGTTTCAGGACGGCAGCGCGCAGGCTGCGCTGGACCTGTATTTCGACACCCTCCCTGAATCAGGCATGGTGCGAGTCGAACACTGGGTCCAGGGCGAGCCTGGTCCTGCTGGCACCATCAAAGTCGCTGTATTCACCATTTGCGGTCGCGAGTTCATGTGCTCGGACAGTCCGATAAAGCACGATTTCTCGTTCACGCCCTCGAGTTCCATCTTCGTGGAATTCGATTCGGCGAAAGAGTTGGACCGCGTATTCGGTATTTTGTCGGACGGTGGCCAGATCATGATGCCTTTGGATAACTACGGCTTCAGTCAGCGGTTCGGCTGGTTGAATGATCGGTTCGGCGTATCTTGGCAATTGAATCTTGCTGATGAAAGGAGAGCCTGGATGGCAGACACAATTACCCCTGACACTTTGCGCTTCGAGCGCTTGCTGGATGCTCCGGTGGAAAAGGTCTGGCGATATCTGGTCGATCCCGAACTGCGTGCGCGGTGGTTCATGGCCGGACCGTCCGAGCTGAAGGTCGGCGGCGGTTTCGGCCTGACGATGGACCACGACAATCTGTCTGACGAGGATGTGTCCACACCGGAAAAATACCGACCCTACATTGGCAAGAGTTGGGCGGAACGCATCACACGCTATGAACCGCCGCATCTCCTTGCAATTACCTGGGATGGCGGCGATGGCGGTGAGGTCACTTTTGCATTGACCCCCGAAGGCGGCAAAACCCTGCTGGTGTTGACTCACACAGGGTTGCGGGGCCGCGACGATGCTGTCAATTTCGGCGGTGGCTGGCATTCGCATCTTGCTGTACTCGAGAGGCGTATCAGGGGTGAAGCCGTTCCCAACTTTTGGGCACTCCATGCACAGGCCGAGGAGATGGTCGGGAAAACGCTGAGGCAGACCCACACATGATGAATGGTTAGTAGCTACCTTCTCAATTGGATGAAGACTACACGGACGGGTATGCTGTATCGACCGGCGGCCTATTATATGGAGTCGTCTAGGCCACCTGTTTTGCCGCTATGCGGGACACACCCGTATTTCGATTTGATCGTCTGACCGTGAACAAACCCTCAGGGCGGCGTGGGGGAAGTGTCGGGGGGCGCTGGCGTTGCGCTGTTGCTGTCGCTCGCGGGCGGCGCCGTGCCCGAGTCGATCGCAGCCTTTGCCGCCGTCAGGTTGCGGGCCACTTGTTCAAAGAACCCTTCATAGAATGCGCCGCGCGCTATCGTTTCGCTGGACATTTTGACCAGCGCGTCGTCGCTGGATCCCACCGGCATGGACACCGCACCCAGCACGCCAAGGCCCACGCTGGCAGAATTGCTGGATTTCTTCATCGTATACAGTTCACGCAGCGCGCTGGCGTAGACGATGGTGTGGCCGCTGCCGCTGGGCGTGCAATCCACGTTGAACAGGATCTGCGCATGCTGGTTGTTGTTTTCCTGGTCCTGGTAGTTCTTGTGCCCGCTGACTCGGTCGGGCTCGGCCTTGTCGATGACGTACCCCTGGCCCAGCAGTGAGCGCCGCGCGGCCTCGCAGACCGCTGGGCTGGAATCCGCGAAATTGCGGGAATACGTGCTCCCCTGTGTAAAGGAGTCGCGTTCATCTATGGTTGGCGTGGCCGTGCAGGCGGCCAGCAGCATTATCGAGGCCAGCAGGCCGGCGCGTGTTGCGGGCAAGGAATGCTGGCTGGGTATGAATCGGATAGGCGTAATACGCATGGGGCACACCGCTGACAATGGTAAGAACCCATTATTTCCTATCGCCAGTCCGGGGCCTGAATCCAAGTGTATGTAGGTCGCTATGTTTGTTACCGCATGGATCCTGCATTTTCCGCTTTAAACGCTTCGTGGCCGGGCGTGGATGGGGAAACGCGAAAATTGCGGCCATCCGATCCTGAAATAACCATCAAAACAACGGAACACCATGGAACTGTGCCTTTGCGTTATTTCGTACACGCGGGGAAGCGGACGCCGGTATTTTGTATCGAGAATCACGCGTGTTTCATCGACATGCCCAAGCTGGCGGCCGTGCCGCAGCAAGATCCAGGCCGGATCGTCCACCATATTGCGCTGCGCTTCGATTTTTTGTACGCTCGAATTTTCGACGGGCCGGGCCTGTCCAAAGAAAATTCAAATATGAATTAGTTTGCTTTTTTTTGTGGGTCTCACTTTTGTGGGCTTCACGGCAAGTCAATTGCGCCAGCTCATGCGGATGCCGGGCACCCGCATGAGCCCTGCCACTGGCCGCCGCACGCCATCCGTGCAATCGCTGTTGCCGCGCTACATTTCTTGACGAGGACAACCATGGCACCATTGAACCGACGCCACTTCTTTCACCCGCTGCTGGTCGCGCCTGCTCTTGTGCTGGCATTGGGCACAGCTCAGGCGCAAGATAGTCAAAGCACAGCTGCCAGTACCAATGAAACGGCCACCGCCTATGAGCCCACGGTGGGCCAGACCGGTAAGGACGTGGTGTGGGTTCCCACCCCTCAATCGCTGGTGGATCGGATGCTGCATATGGCTGCGATCACCCCTCAGGACTATCTGGTCGATCTCGGTTCCGGCGATGGCCGCACGGTGGTTACCGCTGCGCAGCGCGGCACCCGGGCGCATGGTGTGGAATTCAATCCGGATATGGTCAAACTGGCGCGCCAGGCCGCAGAAGATGCCGGAGTCTCCGAGCAGGCGACCTTTGTTCAAGGTGATATTTTTGAGTCGGATTTCTCCGGCGCCACCGTTGTCACTTTATTTCTGCTGCCGCAACTGAACTTGCGTCTGCGTCCAACGCTGCTGGACATGAAACCCGGGACGCGCGTGGTGTCTAACTCTTTCGACATGGGCGACTGGGAGGCGGATGATTCCGTCGATGGCGGTCCTGAATGCAAATCCTACTGCTATGCCTACAAATGGATCGTTCCAGCCAAGGTCGAAGGCACTTGGAGGTTGGATAATAAGGCGTCCCTCACGCTGAACCAGACTTTTCAGAAGCTGGCGGGGCAGCTTGAGATGAATGGAGAGCAGCATGAGATCAGTGATGCTGCCATGCAAGGCGAAAAAATCGCCTTTACCGTCAATGGCCGGCAATACACTGGCGAGGTCGACGCCGGCCGAATGACCGGTCGCGATGGCAGCGGCAAGGCCTGGACAGCTACCCGCAAGCAGTGATCGAACATGCGGGCAGTCTTGGCGTCACGCATCCGCTTGAAGAACGGATCGCTTTGGCACAAGGCCTTGGCTAGATTTGTTCGGATAGCGCCCGCTTCAGGACATTGAAAACTTGATCGTCCATGGATTGTGCGACATTGAAGCGCAAGAAGTCGCTCGCGCTCAATGATTGGCTGAAAGCATTGCCTGGCGCCAGCACAACATTGTCTTTCAGGCATGACCGGGCAATGGCGGCCGCATCTATGCCTTGCGGCAGCCGGCACCAAAGAAACATGCCGGCCCGAGGAACGAGCCAAGGCTTGATGCCGATCGCTTCGAGCCGAGGCAGAGTTTTCTCCATGGCTTCGGCCAGCCGCAGCCGCAGCACCTCCAGATGTTTGCGATATCCACTGTCAGTCAGCGCCGTCAGCACAATGTCGGCAGCCAGTCGGCCACCCCCAAAGCTGGTTGCGATTTTCAAATCGATCAGGCCTTCGATCCAATCGGCGCGTGCCGCTATGTAGCCGCAACGCAGAGAGGCCGAGATCGTCTTGGAGAAGCTGCTGATCTGGATCACCCGCGAGAGGCCATCGAAGGCGGCAAGCCTGGGCGCAGGGTCAATCTCGAAGTCGGAGAAAATGTCATCCTCGACGATCACGAGATCCGCGTTGTCGGCAAGTTTTAGCAGCCGATGTGCAATAACGGGTGAAAGCACCGCGCCCGTAGGATTGTGGATGCCCGAGTTGGTGATATAGAGTCTTGGCGAATGTTCCCGCAAGGCGATTTCGAACGCTGCTATATCCGGACCGTTCGGGGTGTAGGGTACGCCCACGGCCCGAACGCGATGCGCCTTGAGCAAGGCATGGAAATTAAAATAACAAGGGTCGTCCACCAGCACGGTGTCGCCTGGCTCCAGAAGGAAACGGCAAATCAGGTCGATTGCCTGTGTCCCGGACTCTGTAAGCATGATTTGCTCGGGAGCCGCTTCGATGCCGGTAGTTGCCATTCGCCGAGCCAGAAATTGGCGCAGTGCGGGGTGGCCCAATGGTGTGGCGTACTCGGTCAGTTCTGCCGTGCCGGCCCTGGCCAGCGCACGCAGGGCACGGCGCATTCCGGCTTCGTACATCAATGAAGCCGGCAGCCAGCCGCAGCCTGGCTTGAGTACGGTGGCATCGGTCTCTAGCGATTGGCGTGAAACCCAGAGGGGATCGACTTCCCGGTCGAGCTTGGGGCCGATCTCTGCCAGCGCAAGCGGGGCGACAGGCCCCGTCACGTAGAAGCCAGACCCTGGACGAGAGGTAATAAGGCCTTCTGCCGCCAGTCGCTCATAGGCTTCAACCACTGTTGAAACTGAGAGTTTCATGGTCCGCGCCTGGGCACGGACGGAAGGTAGGCGTGTTCCTGGCAAGTACGTGCGGGCTGTAATCCTTGACAGGATTTCAGCCATCACGGCGCTGATCCGTGTATTGTTTCGCTTCACGCTATGGGCCCAATCTGTATTGTTGATGTTTCCATTACAGTTATTTAGAATTGTACTGGATTGAGCAGCTTTCTTTACGTGATGTTCTGCGCGGAACGCCACGTACTTGCACCGGCTACCGGCATGCGTGAAGAAGTCGAGGCAAGAGTATGTTTTTATGGGGGGCGCACCGGGAAAATGCTGAAGCGGGGACGCGTCGCTATGCGGGGGCAGCTAGATGATGTGGTCGTCGGAGGGCGGCTGTTCTAGGATCGCCTACCCGAGTTCATTTTTGTACAGGCGGCCCTCTTTCATGATGAGCCGTAGACTGCCTCCGTCTTGTGCAAGCAGGCTGATATCTTCCAACGGATTGCCATCGACCACGAGAAGGTCGGCAATCGCTCCCGGCGTGATGGCGCCCAGCTTTCCCGCCATGCGCACGACCTCTGCTCCGATCACGGTGGCGCTGCGTATGATCTCTGCGGCGGGCATAATGTCGGCGCGAGCAAGGAACTCGTCTCCTTGCCGTTCGGGCATACGTGTGAGGTCGGTTGCGAAGGCTGTTTTCAGCCCGCAGTGCCGCGCGATGTCGATGGCGCGGCCGCCGATGGCAAGGATTTCTCGTGATTTTTCTATCGTGGATGCGGGAAATCCCAGGGCTTCGCCTTCATTGACGATCAACTGGTAAGTCGCTAGATTCGTTGACAGGTAGGCATTGCGATCGACCATGGCCCTTGCGGTTTTTTCCGTCAAGAAATGCCCGTGCTCTATCGTCCTGATTCCCGCATCAACACACCGCCTGATTCCCTCATCTGTATAGACATGGGCCATGACGTACCGATGGGACCGCCGCGCCTCGTCGACGATGGCCTCAAGCTCTTGGGTGGAGTATTGCAGTTGATCGATCGGGTCTGCAATGGCGCCGACCCCGCCGCCGGCCATGACTTTGATCTGATCCGCCCCAAGCCGGATCTCATCTCGGACGGCGCGCCGAACTTCGGCATCGCCGTCGGCCACGCGTCCCATTCCCGCCACGAGATGTGTGCAGCCACAAGGGGAGGTGAGGTCCGCGGGAGACCGAGGGTCGCCATGGCCCCCGGTCTGGCTGATCGCCCGTCCTGAAACAAATACACGGGGCCCTTCAAAGATTCCCTGCTCGACTGCCTGCCGGTGTCCCGCGTCCGCTCCTCCCGCGTCCCGTACAGTGGTGAAGCCTCTGGCCAGCATGCCCTTGAGCGTCTTGCCGGCGTGCGCCGTGATGAGCGAGGGCAGCATGACAGGTGTTGGCACATTGGGCATACGATGAAGATGTACGTGACAGTCGATGAGACCGGGCATCAAAGTGCGCCCTCCCAAGTCGAGGACGAGGCGGGCTTTCTTGCGGTCGATGCCGGAGTCTACACTCGCAATTTGCTTGCCTTCTATAAGCACTTCGTGACCATTGAGCAGCACCCCCTGATCAGTATCCAGCAAGGCAAGATTGGTCAGCAAGATGGACATGTAATCTCCTTTCAACTGAACTCCGCGATATCGTCGGAAATCCTCTTGGCACAAGCCATGACCATGGGCGCCAGTTGCTGCCGGACCTCTTGGGCCTGCCAGCGCGGATAGGTGACGGCAATATTGACGGCTGCTATCGGTGTACGGTCATTCTTCAGAATTGGCGCTGAAATGGATATATCGCCGATAAATGCCTCCTGGTTGTTCATGGCGTACCCTGCGCTGCGAACCTGCTCGAGAATCCCGAGGAGCGTAGGTATCTCGGTCACCGTGGTGGCGGTCATTGCTTTTCGAGGGTAGTCGTTGAGTATCCGCAATGCTTCTTCTGGAGGCAGAAAAGCGAGGATTGCGCGCCCTGCGGCTGTACAGAAGGCGGGCAGGCGGCTTCCCGTGTGCAGATTTACGCTGACCGGATGGCGGCCCGGAAACCTGGATACATAAATGATCTCGTGACCTTCGAGCTTCATCAGGTTGGTGGTTTCATTACATTTTTGATTCAGCCTGTCCAGATGCGGTTGCGCAATTTCCCTGACAGGATCTGTAGTAAGCACTGTCTGGCCAAACTCCAGCATTCTCGAGGAAAGGACATAAGCTTTGCTGAGAGGATGCTGAGCTATGTAACCGAGCGTCTTGAGCGTGTAGGTGAATCGTTGCACAGTGCTTTTGTCCATGCCTGACATTTCCGTCAACTGAGTAAGCGTGAGCGGCTTGCGGGCGTTATTCAAGCACTCGAGCACTTCGAAGCACTTCCCAACGGAGGCGACAAAGAGCACATCTCTTTTCACTTCGGAGGAAACAGCAGGTTGCCTGTCCTTGTCCTTTTCAGCGCTGGCTGGACTTTCCTTGATTGTCATATTCTGCAGATTCCTAGCCCCATATTTCTCGAAATGCTCTGAGAAAATTTTGTCCTGCGACAAGGTCGATCTCGGACTCCGAGAAACCATGCTCGTCGAGCGCTTCCAATATCCCGCTGAACTTGCGGGGGCTGGGGACTTCTTTTGGGTATCGGGAGCTGAGTGTGTTGCCAAATGCCTTGACAAAGGAACTTGAAACACCCGGATATCGGTCGCGATTCATCTGGAGGATGGGCTCGGCTTCTTTGGGGTCCTGGACACAGGCGTGGTCGGTGCCAATCCCGACATGCTCGATGCCAACCAGGTTGGCAATGTAGCGAACGTGCCGCACATAGTTTTCCAGCGAAGGAGGGAATTTCGGGTCGCCATTCCAGTTGAGGAAACCGTGGATGCTGGCTCCAATGACACCGCCTGTTTCGGCAACGGCTTTCAAGGCGATATCGCTCTTGTTGCGAACTCGGTCGTCCACTGCCTTGGCTCCTGAGTGTGTCACGAGCAACGGCTTCGATGTAAGCCGAGCCGCATCGAGCATTGTCGCCTCTGCACAATGACTTAGGTCAATGGCAATCCCTACATCATTCATGCGCTGAACGGCCTGGCGTCCGAAGTTTGTCAGGCCGGCGTTGCGCTTCTCGGCGCAGCCGTCGCCGATGAAGTTGGCATCGTTGTGTGTCAGTTGGACGATTCGTATTCCGGCAGAGTGAAAGTGGTCGATTAGGTCCAACGAGTTTTCCCATGCGAGGGTGTTCTGCCATCCCATGATCAGTGCCGCTTTTCCGGACTGTTTTGCCAGAAGGATGTCATTGGATTGCTTCACGATCAGCCAGCCAGAATCGGAACGGCCGGCGATCTTTTGCCATGTCATGCAGGAGTCCAAGGCAGCGCTTAAATCAGCAAAAATGGGCGCGATGGTGATATTGGCGGCGTGTACTCCTCCTGTGAGCATAGGCTCCGGATTCCCATCGGAATGAAAAATCAGGCCATCGATAACGAGTCGAGTTCTATTGCTGGGATTCATAGAGCGCCTTTTCAAAAGTATTGCAATGAAATACCGATTATTGCAAAAAAACATTCTACTTCATACACTGTGCCAGCACAAGGCCGTTTGAAGCGGTCGGCTGCAACCAGGCCAATCCCGGCCATAAATTTCAGACGAGGAGGCAATATGAGCAGACTGTTAGCTGTTTTTGGCTCTGTGCTTTGGTTGGTTCAGAGCTGGGCCGTCGGCAGCGTGGCGCATGCGGCTTACCCGGCCCAGCCCATTAAACTGGTGGTGGCGTACTCTGCTGGAGGGGGAACGGACACGACGGCTCGTATCGTTGCTGAACGGATGTCCCGTATCTTTGGCCAGAGCGTCGTGGTCGACAATCGTCCCGGCGCTGCGGGCACGATTGGCGCGAATGCTGTCGCCAAGGCTGCTCCCGATGGCTATACCCTGCTGTTCGCGTCGGCGCCAGAGCTGTCCGTTGCCAGTGTGGGCATCAAGAATCTGGCTTACGATCCCGTCAAGGATTTCCGGCCGATCAGCTTGATAGGTCATGTCAGGTTTGTGTTGGTTGCGAACAAAGACTTCGAGGCCGATTCGGTAGCGGAGCTGATTAGTTATGCCCAGGCTAATCCGGGGAAGGTTAGCTTTGCCTCGTTCGGCAGCTTCACTTCCAACCATCTGGTTGGCGAATTGTTCGGAGCCCGTGCGGGAATCGACATATTGCATGTTCCTTACAAGGGGAGTGCTCCCGCTTTGATAGACCTGATGGGAGGGCGGGTGCAGATTTCTTTCGATAGCATGCCCAATGTCATGCCTTTGATCGAGTCGGGAAAAATCAAGCCTCTTGCAATTGCGACAGCGAGTCGATCTCAGTTGCTGCCCGAGGTACCAACCATGACGGAGAGCGGTGTTCCGGATTTCATTGCCAGCACCTGGTTCGGCCTGCTGGCTCCGCAAGGCACCCCCGACGAAATCGTGGACAAGCTGCGCGAGGTTGTGAGCCAGGTACTGGACGACGCTGAGACGCAAAGCCGCTTTGCAAGCCGGCATATCGAACCGCAAGGATCCACTCCCGAGGAATTTTCTGGGTTCATCGCATCCGAGAAGAAGAAGTGGGAGGATCTGGCTGAGAAGATCGGCCTGCATGCGCAATAGATGGGCCATGGAGTAATGTGACTTATGTCCGAGCGATCAGTGGTGATTGTGGGTGCAGGCATTGTCGGGATATGCATTGCATTTCATCTCAAGAGGGCAGGGTATTCTGTGACGCTGCTGGATATGGACGACCCTGCCAGGCGATGTTCGTTCGGCAATGCGGGGGCTCTGTCGGAGCATTCCGTTGCACCGCTGGCCATGCCAGGAATATTGCGTTCTGCGGTTTCAATGCTCTTGCGTCCGTCCAGCCCCCTATCAGTCCAGACCTCATACTGGCTAAAAGTTGGGCCCTGGCTCTGGCGCTTTGCGATGTCGGCCGGCAGGAAGCAGGTCATGCGGGCTGCCAGCAGCCTGCATGGCTTACTCGACGGTAGCATCGAGCATCACGTTGCCATGGCCAGAGAAGTGGGATGCTTGGATCTGATTCGCCGGAACGGCCAATTGCATGTATACCCAAACGACAGGATGCGTCAAGCAGATGCGGAGAGTTGGTGCTTGAAGAAGCGCTTCGGGCTACGCATGGAGTTGGTGGGACGGGCTGAAATCAGGGATCTCGAGCCTGCGCTGAACGAGTCTTATACGGTGGGATGGTATTTGCCCGGAGAGGCGTGGGTCTCCGATCCGTATGGGTATGCGAGGTGCATTGTCGATTTCGCTACCCAGATGGGCGTGACTTTCGAGAGAGCTGCCGTGCGGAGCATATCTACAGGCAAGAGCGGTTGGGTGGCGAGCGATGGCATCCGTGACTGGACAGCACGCCACTTGATAGTGGCCGCTGGATCCTGGTCGAAAGAGCTCCTGAAGCCGTTGGGGTTGTCTGTTCCTCTCGAAGCCCAGCGTGGTTATCACCTGCAAGCAAAGAGCGGAACAGAAGCCAGTGTGAATCGCGTGGTCGTGCTGGCGGACAGGAAGGTTTTCATCACTCCAACGAAGCATGGCGTTCGGGCTGCTGGAACGGTCGAGTTTGGCGGCCTGGTGAAGCCCAGCAATCCTGCCAGGCTGGACGCCTTATCTTCCCATGTGCGGGCCGGTTTTGGAAAAGCCCTATTTGGAGTGGAGGAACCGGCGACTTGGATGGGGCATCGCCCCTGCCTGCCGGACTCTATGCCGGTGATCGGCCCAGTTCCGGACCGACCCGGTTTGTGGTGCGCGTTTGGTCATGGCCACTTGGGATTGACGGGTTCGGTGAATACGGCAAGGCACCTGACAGGCATGATGACCGGCCACATGGATGGCCATGTCTTGGCACCGTTCTCCATTCAGCGGTTTCTGGCATGACCCAGTAGTTGGAGCATCCCATGCGTTCGGGAAAACCATCTTGATACCAACCGACAGGTCGTAGAGGATGGCGGCCCCACTTGACTCTTGTGGAGTAATGCATCCTGACGAGCTTGCCGGCCTTATGTTTTCGATACCGGCACGGGTGTTTTGTCGCTTAAAGATTCGTTTTTCAGAAGCAGCGTCAGGAAAATCGGCAGGGTGGCAATAGCCGCCGCCAGGAAATAGACTTTCTGAAACGATTGCCGGGCGATTTGCATCAGGCCCGATGTGTCCGTCTCGGTGGCTCCGGCGCCGGTAGTGCCGATCAGGGTGTTGATGATATCGGCCCCGCTCATCGCATTCCCCATGGCGCCCGCGCCTGATCGCAGCCAGATCAATAGAAATGCCGTCAGCAGGGCTATCCCCATTGCCGAACCCAGGGAGCGGCAGAATGCCGACACCGCTGTGGCCACCCCTACATGGTGGTGCGGCACGGCATTCTGCACGGCCACGGTAGAGGTGGGAAGTTGAAGGCCGATGCTGAAACCGACCAGGCTTAGCGCGGCGGCCATGAAAAGGGTGGCCGCCGGGTCGGCGAGGGCAATCAAGGAAATTGCCGGGGGCATCAACATCGTGCCGGCCAGTTGAAGGCGCTTGAACGTGCCCCAGTGCGTCATGAGTTTGCCGCTGATATAGGCGCCCACGGGAACGGACAGGGACAGCGGAATCAGGCGCCAGGCGGCGCCGTCCGCCCCCATGGAAGTCAGCATCTGCAGCTCCAGCGGCACCAGCACAGTCAGGGCGACCAGTTCGACAAAGGCAATAAACAGTACCAGGCAGGAAATCGTCACCGTTCGGACACGGAAGAGGCCGAGAGGAACAATGGGCTCGGGCGTGCGCTGGGCATACCAGGCGAAAGCGGCAAGGCTGATCACCGCGATCGCCATCATCCATTGGCCGCCGCCGTCCAGTCCGGGCGTATCTTGCTGGCCTGCCCGGGTGATCAGCAGCAGTACGGCGGTCAATCCGATGCTCAGCAGCAGCGCGCCCCTATAGTCCACCGAGCGCCTGATCTGGGGCACGTGCAGCTTGGCCATGGCGCGGCGCGATATCATCAGGGCGATGATGCCGATAGGCAGATTGATCCAGAATACCCAGCGCCACGATAAATAGGTGGTCAGCACCCCGCCCAGAACGGGGCCGGAGACACTGGCCACCGCGAAAGCCCCGCTGATATAAGCCTGGTAGCGGCCCCGTTCACGCGGGCTGACAACATCGGCAATAGTGGCTTGTGCGACGGAAATCAGTCCGCCTCCGCCCAGGCCCTGCAGAATGCGGGCCCCGACCAGGACGGGCATGGAAGGCGCCATGGCGCATGCCACCGACGCCAGCAGGAATAAGATGATCGCGCTGGACAGCACGATGCGACGGCCATAGATGTCGCCCAGTTTGCCGTACACCGGCGTGGCGACCGCCATGGCGATGAGATAGCCCGACACCACCCATGCCAGTAGCCCGACCCCTTGCAGATCGGCGGCCATTTTGGGCAGGGCGACCGAAATAATCGTCTGGTCCAGCGCGCCCAGCAGAATCGCCAGCATCAGACCGATGATGATGGAATGGATGTCTTGCTGGCTTAAAGGTTGGCGTGAGTTGGCGGTGTTGCTTGTGGCGGACATAAAGTACATCGGGTTGGGGCTTGGCGGGATGCTGCCAATGAGTATATGCCGACATTCGAAATCCGGCGCACGGCCGCAAACCGTGCGATGGTGGCCCTGAACCCCGGTGTTGGGTAGACTTGTCATTTTGGCTGGCGCCATTCGGGGCTTGCCGGCGCCTGGTGTTTGGGCGCGCAGTCAACTGCAGCTCGTATCATGGCTTGAACAGGAGATCATCATGCCGACATTGAATACCAAAGATAATCAGTCCATCTCTGCCTTCAGGGCTGGCCAGGGCAACGGCCGGGGGCTTGTCCTGCTTCAGGAGATTTTCGGCGTCAATGCCCATATCCGGGAGACCGCCGAGCGTTTTGCATCGGAGGGCTTTGACGTCGTCGCCCCGGCGCTGTTCGACCGTGTCGAAAAAAATGTAGAGCTGGATTATTCCCCCGAGTCCGTGCAGCGCGGCCTGGCCTTGCGCGCCCAGATCCCGCTGGAGCATACGCTGCTGGATATCGAGGCGGCCATAGAGACGCTGAAAGACAAGCCCACGTTCATCATCGGCTATTGCTGGGGCGGGACCCTTTCCTGGCATGCCGCCTGCAAGCTTGCAGGGCTTGCAGGCGCTTCGTGCTGGTATCCCGGAGGCATTGGCCAGGCGAAAGACTTGTCATGCGCGATTCCGGTGCAGGTTCATTTCGGCGAGACCGACACATCAATTCCATTGACTGAGGTGGAGGCCTTTCGGCAGGCGCAGCCGGATGTCAGCGTGCACGTGTATGAGGGCGCCGGGCATGGCTTCGGATGCGACCAGCGGGGCTCGTTCAATCAGCAGGCCTATGAGCTCGCGCGCGATCGAACGCTCGCGTTCTTTGCAAGCCTGACGTAAGGGATCGGGCTCCAGCAGTTTCTTAAAATAGAAATGAGAATTATTATCTAAGTCTGATGATACTTCTGGGAGCCACCTATGCGGCAATATGCCCCCGCTGCGGAGCTTGCTCCGATTCTGGAACAATATGGTCGCTTTTTTGATGCGCACACGGCTCGGTTCACCGAGGAATCGCCGCTCGCGTTGCGGACCGATACGGAATCCAGGAAAAAGCGCTATGAAGTCCATCCGCGCTTTGGCAGCGGGTGGACGGATATGCATGAGTTTGGGAACGGCGTGCTGGTGGGGCGGATGCATTGCCGGTTTTCCCAGACCTTCGAGGACGAGTACGCCTCTTTTCCCGACAATACACGGCTGAGCATTCGCCTTGCCGGACACGGCGCATTGATACACGCTCAGCGGGTACTGACAGGCGAGGCGGGGGATATTCTGGTGCGTAACGCGAACCCGGGCGTGCTGCGCAATCGTATACACGGCGACAGCCTGTTCGCGGGTATTGCCGTCGATATCCCGCGTGCCATGCTGGAAACCCTGCAAGAGCAGGGGCTGGATACATCATGCCTGGGTAAGCCCGATTCCTGCGCGATACTCGCTCCCGCCGCAAATCTGTCGTCCCGCCTGCGACATCTGGGTTGGCGCATGCTCGGCTTGCGGACGCAGGACTCGCTGTTGGCTGCGATCGAGCTCGAGTCTTTGGGCCTGGACTTGCTGCTCGAAATTCTGTCGGCATGTCCGCCCAGACGGTCGTCGACTTCCAGGCTGGCGTCCAGGCATTGGCTGACGGCATTGGACGATGCGATGGATATTCTCCATGCCGAATGGAACCAGCCGTTGACCATCGCGGCGCTGGCCCGGCGTGCCGGCATGAATGAGTGTTATCTGAAGATGTTTTTCCGCCAGCGGACCGGCCAGTCGGTTGCCGCATACCTGCGCAGCCTGCGCATGCGGCGGGCCCGCGACATGATGGAATCGAATCAGTACACCGTGCAGCAGGTCGCCCAGTTCTGCGGCTATCTGCATGCCGGCAAGTTTTCGCAGGCATTCCGGCGCGAATACGGTTTTGCGCCCTCCGAATTGCGCTGAAAGCAGCCTGCGGGCTTGGTTTCTTTCATCGCGGAGCATCTTTTTCCCGTTTGGAGCAGCTTCGATCATCAGAAGGGGCGACACTTATCCAATATTTTAAATAAGACGCATTCGTATCATAGTTCGTAAGGTCGATGCCATGCAGCGGTGTTCGCCTTCCAGCCAACGAATGGTCAGCATTCTGGGAAGTGTCTAATCATGCCAAGCTCCTCAAGCTCGCCAGTAGCCCGCGTCGCAAGCGCGCTATCCGTCCAGTTCCTGCTTGCTGCTGCCGCATGGGGTCAAAATGCGGATACACAGGGTCGTGTCCAGGCGCTTGATTCCATCGTGGTCAGCGGCGAGCGCGTCGAACGAAGCCTCAGAAACACGGCGTCCTCGGTTTCGGCGCTGAGCGACAAGGACATCGCCGGGCAGACCAATAAAGCGTCGGTGGAGGATGTGATTACGGGCACACCCAACCTGATCTATCCCGATACGGTCAGTGCGCCCGTTATTCGGGG
The DNA here is from genome assembly GCA_049672825.1 of Pusillimonas sp. Classification (GTDB taxonomy): domain Bacteria; phylum Pseudomonadota; class Gammaproteobacteria; order Burkholderiales; family Burkholderiaceae_B; genus Pusillimonas_C; species Pusillimonas_C harenae_A. The sequence goes on along the minus strand of JBATWU010000109.1, from coordinate 3,313 downwards.
GCAGGACACGCAAGGCCCCAACTTTGGCGCCAGCGCCTTTTTGGGCGGCACCACGCCGCGTGCAACCATCAATGTGGATGGACGCTATCTTAGCTACAACGAGCTTGTCTTCGGCGCAACGTCGATCTGGGACCTCGACAGCATAGAGGTATACCGCGGGCCGCAGACGTCAACGCAAGGCGCCAACAGCATCGCCGGCGCGATCATCGTCAACACCAAAGATCCGACCTTCTATACGGAAGGGGCGGCGCAACTGCAGCTCGGCAGCAATGACATGCGACGGGCGTCGGCCATGCTGTCCGGCCCAGTTGGCGACGAGCTTGCCGCGCGGCTTGCCGTGGACTACTACGGCCGGGATACCTTTATCGACTATACCAACCCCAACTTTGCCAAAGGCGACAGCGATCAGAACTTCAAGTCGCTGAACACGCGCTTGAAACTGTTGTGGACGCCCTCCAGCCTGCCGGGCCTGGAAGGCAAGCTCACCCTGGTCCACACCGAGAACAACCGGCCGACCTCAGAGGCTGCGTCCAAGCCCTATGATCATTACGAAAGCACTACGCTGTCCATGCCGAGCTTCAAGCAGCGCGCCAACACCGTGATAGGCGATATCTCCTACGATTTCGACAATGGCATGCGCCTGTCCAACCGGATCGAAACCACGGATTTGTCGGTACGCCGGGTGACCTCGCCCATGACCAACGGTGGCGCCGATATCGATCAGAGAAATTTCTCGAATGAAACCCGTTTGAACTGGGGCGATGAGTCGTCGGCGTGGAGCGGCGTGACCGGCGTCTTCTACAACCGAACCACCTCGGAAGACAGCCTGTTTATCCGCGGACTCTCTCAGTTTGATGACAAGAAGAACAACCTGGGCATCTATACCGAAGTCACGCGCAGGCTCGCCGAACGCTGGCGGCTGACGGCGGGGTTGCGCTATCAGCGCGACCGGATAGAGCGCAGCGGCACCACGCCCTATGCTCGGGCTCCCCTGGACTACGGGCAAACCTATAGTGCGCTGTTGCCCAAGCTGTCGCTGGCGTACGACGTAAGCCCTGATGTCACTGTCGGCGCCCTGGTCAGCAAGGGGTATAACCCTGGCGGTGTCGGTCTGAGCTTTGCCCGGGGTCAGTACATGGAGTACGAGGAAGAGTCCGTCTGGAACTACGAACTGTTCAGCCGCGCCAGCCTGCTTGGGGGGCGCATGAACCTGACGGGCAATTTGTTCTACAGTGATTTCCGCGATTCGCAGCGGCTTGTTCCGGATTACCTTGACGGTGTGCTCTATGGTGCCGTCACGGTCAATGCGGACAAGGCCAGGTCGTACGGAATGGAGCTTTCCATGGATTATCAGGTGCTGGACACACTGCGCATCAGGAGCGGAATCGGTCTGCTGCATACCCGGATCAGCAAATTCTCGGACGGTGGAAGCGTCCTGGAAGGCAAAGAGTTCGGCAGAGCGCCGAGCTACACCCTGAGTTTCGGGGTGGACTGGGACGCCACGCCCAAGCTGAATGTGGCCTTCAATATCCGTCGCACCGACAGCTATTACTCGACCGATGAAAATATTTCGGCCTACAAGATCGATGCCTATACGGTGGCGGACACGCGCCTGAGCTATGCGCTGCACAAGAATCTGGAGATCTTCGCCTACGCCAATAACCTCTTCGATGAACGCTCGCCCACGTGGATGTACGACGACCGCACAGCCGGGGGCATCGTGGCTTCGATGCTGCCCCAGCGTGAATTCGGTATCGGCGTCAAGGCGACGTTCTGAGGCCGGGTCCGAGCCGGCGACTACGGCATCCGTCTTTCGACACTCACTATTTCATGAAGAGAACCCATGCATAAATACCTGCGCATCACGCTTGGCCTGCTGGCGGTTGCCAGCATCGCCGCCTGCGGCACGCCAACCGATCGGGTCACGGCCGCGTCCGCCGACGGCGAGCGCGCGCCTGTGCCTTATACCGCCATCACCGACCAGGATAGCCGGCGCGAGGCCCTGGCCTCGGACGTCGTCGAACTGGCCTACAGCCCGCGGCAGAACGCCATCTTCGTTTCCGCGCCCGACTGGGAAGAAGAAACCCGGTCGACGGTGCTCAGGCTGGACCCGGAGACGCTGGCGGTACAAGCGCGTATTCCCCTGGCAGGGAAGGGATTTGGCGTGGCCCTGGACGACACAGCGAGCCGCCTGTACCTTACCCAGGGCTTCAATGGGTCCGTCAGCGTTGTCGATACGTCGGACAACCGGGTGATCAAGCGCATTCCCGTCATGGAGAAAGTCAATTTCGAGCGCGCCTACAAAGAACATGGGCTTTCTCCCACGCGCACGGCATTCCTGCTGGAACAGTTGAAGAAGTTCAAGGTTGTGGACGACTTCCCCTACAAGCTGCGCGAGATGGCGATAGACACCAGGAATCACCGCCTGTTTGCGCCGGGCCTGGGTCTGGGGCTGGACAGTGTGCTGTTTGTCATCGACACCCGGACGCTGGAGCTGGAGAAAGTCATCCCGGGCTTCGGGTACAACGCTGTGGGCATCGCGCTGGACGAGGCCGGCGGCAGGGTTTTCGTCTCGAATATGCGCGGGCAAATCATCGTCCTCGATGCGAAGTCTTTGGCCATCATCAAGACCCTGGAGGTGGAGGCCGACCAGTTGCTGAACCTGGTCTATGATGCCAAAACCAATCGGCTGTTTGGTGTCGACCAGGGTATTGATCGCGATGAGTGGCGCAATCAGCACCTTGAGCGCGAGTACCAGCATCGCAGCCCCGGGCATCGTGTATTCGTGCTGAATGCCGACAGCGGCGCAACCATAGCCAGCATGCCCACGGGCCAAGTACCCATCGCCCTGCGCCACGATGCCTCAAGGCAGCGTCTGTACGTGACCAATCGGGGAGGCATCCGGGTCGAGTCCGCCGAAGGGTCAATCACGGTCTATGACACGCGCGACTATCGCCTGCTGCAGACGATAGCCCTGCCACCCCACCCCAACAGCCTGGCTTACGATGCAGCGCACAACGTGCTGTATGCAACCGTCAAGAATGACGGAGACAGCAAAAAGGCCGGCAAGCAGGAAAGCGTCGTGCGGATCAAGTTGCCTTAGTGCATTTTCGGTTCAGGTGTTTACGGCTGCTTGAAGCTGGGTTTGGGCAGAGCGCCAGGCAAGGGCAATGCCATGCCGACGGGGTGGAAGGCTGATGCGGTGAAATTGCAGTCTTGGCACCCAGGGTGTTCTTGCTTCTTGCGACGTTGCCCGGGTGCTGGGCCGGTGCCGGGCTCCATCGCTGCGCCCCCTGCGGGGGTACCCTTGCAC
>JBATWU010000108.1:0-2327 GCA_049672825.1 Pusillimonas sp. | reverse complement strand
TTCGGCAGCCGGGGCAGCAGGGTCTGGGGCAGTCGCAAAGCGCTCGGGGGCATTCATTCTTTAATTCCCATATTTTGGGATCAATAAATCACAACCTGAAACAGGTTTCATGCCGGAATTTTCATTTCTCCCTCTGTAGAGACTCTTAGTAAAAACCCTTGCTTGCATCAGAATGCAAATTGCATATCCTATTAAATGGGAATTTGAATTGTAAAGCTGGGACGGATCTGCGGATTCACGCCACCCATGAGCGGTCTCAGAACGTGTTTACGATCTCTACGCAGCCGCGTTGGAGTGCAATCGGGATGAGTTCGAAGTGCTGGGCCGCAGCTTGCACCGGGGTGCAAGCAAGGGTGAGCGCGCAGAAATCGCCCGATTTCACTCCAACCCATAGGGACAGTGGGTTTGGGGGCGCCCGGCTAGGGGCGGTCTGCGTCGTTGCAAATCCTCGCAATAGCATGGCTATTGCTGCGGTATTGCGCCTAGCAGCCCATCCCGCAAAGCCACTGTCGCGGCGCGAGGAGATCGTAAATACGTTCTTAGACCAGTGTAGAGGCTGGTCCGACAGGCTGTTTTTGGGGTAAACCTGAGGGCACGGTGTCGTGGAACGAGCGGCATTGACGGAGCGCAATGGCACTGATTGCTATTGAAATAATAGCTATATGTGCTCGCTGCACTGGCGCAAACGGCAGAAAATGGTTGAAGTGCCCGGCAGACTCCCCATGGGTGTGCACAGGGGCAGGCACGGGCACGATGCGGGGGCAAGAAAGGGCTGCGGCGGCTGTGGTGCAAAACAGAAAAGGGCTCCTGCAGGAGCCCTTGTTGTGGTTGCGGTGCCAGATAAGCTTACTTGGCGACCTGGTCGGTGATGAAGCCGATTTTCTTGATATTGCTGCGCTGGGCCGCGGCCATGGCTTGCGCCACCTTTTCGTAGAGCACATCGCGCGCGCCACGGATGTGGAGCTCGGGCTGCGGCTCCTTGGAGGCTTCTGCCTGCAGCTTTTGTTCCAGCTCGGCGTCGGTGACGGCCTGGCCATTCCAGTTGTAGCTGCCGTCCGAGAGGATGGCCAGCTGGATGGTTTCGGGCTTGGCTTCCTCCGGCACGTTCTCGGCGCGCGGCAGGTCCACGTTCACCGAGTGCTTCATCACCGGTACGGTGATGATGAAGATGATCAGCAGCACCAGCATGACGTCGACCAACGGCGTCATGTTGATCTCGTTCATCACCTCATCGGATTCGTCTTGGGTTCCGAAGGCCATGTTCAGGCCCCTTTCTTCAGCGGCGTCACCACGGCACGGGCGCTGCCACCTTCCACATTGAGGCGCGCACCGGTCACGAAGAAGGCGTGCAGGTCATGGGCAAAGCTGTTCAAGCGGTTGAGCACCGACTTGTTGCCACGCACCAGTGCGTTGTAGCCCAGCACGGCGGGGATGGCGACTGCCAGGCCCAGGGCCGTCATGATCAGCGCTTCGCCGATGGGGCCGGCCACCTTGTCGATCGACGACTGGCCCGACAGGCCGATGGCGACCAGCGCGTGGTAAATGCCCCAGACGGTGCCGAACAGGCCGATGAAGGGAGCGGTGGAGCCGACGGAGGCCAGCACGGCCAGACCCGATTGCGCACGGGCGGTGAACTCGTCGATGCCATTGCGCAGGCAGCGCGTCACCCAGTCGCTGATGTCGAGCGAATCGTGCAGGTGTTCGGCCGTCTTGCGGTGGTGCGAGGTGGCTTCACGGCCTTCCAGGGCCAGTTGGCGGAAGGGGTTGTCCACCTGCGCGCCCAGCTTGTCCAGTCCGGCGGCAAAGTCGGCGCTGTGCCAGAAGTCCTGGGCGCTGCGGGCGTACTTCTTGAAGCGCATGATGTCCAGCGCCTTGATGATGATCACGATCCAAGAGGCGAGCGACATTCCGACCAGAATCAAGGCGACTGCCTTGGTCACGAAATCTCCCTGGGCCCAGACGTGGGCGATGCCGAATTGCGAGTCCATAGCTTTTCCTGTTTCCGAAATATTTAATTGAGTTCCCACTTCATGGGCACATTGACCCACATGGGTTGAGGGGTTCCGTTGGACGTGCCGGGCTTGAAGCGCCACTTGCGGATGCCGTCGAGCGCAGCCTGGTCCAGGCGGTCATAGCCGCTGGATTTCTTCAGCTGAATATCGAGCACCTTGCCTTCTTCGTCGATGTGGACGCGCACGATGGTCGTCCCCATCTCGCCCATGCGCTTGCTGATGCTCGGGTAGGGCGGCAGCGGATTGCTCAGGTAGGCGGCATTGACATCGGGCAGGCGAATCACCGGCTGGGCGGGCGGCGCAGGAGGCGCTGGC
>JBATWU010000107.1:0-12795 GCA_049672825.1 Pusillimonas sp. | reverse complement strand
GCCACAGGCTCGGGCGCATAGGCAACAGGCTGCACGGACTGCGAGAATTTGACGATTCTGACCTTGCCTTCGCCCTCGGTGATTTCGAGTTCGGCAATACCCGAATCGGCAACGAGGTCAATCAAGGTTTTCAGTTTTCTTAGGTCCATACGAACTTCCCGTGACATCACTCTGTCGCCATTGCACAGAGTGAACGTTGATAGTTAGAAATTAAAATGGGTGATCCCGCGGCTAGCTGGCTAAAGCATAGCGCAGGGCTGCTTCATATCCGAAAGAACCCAGGCCCGCAACCACCCCTTGGGCCGTGTCGGCCAGATAGGAATGGTGCCGGAAGGATTCCCGCTTGTGCACGTTAGACAAATGTACTTCGACAAAAGGAATGCTGACCGCAGCCAGGGCGTCCCGCAAGGCGACGCTGGTGTGTGTGTAGGCCGCGGCATTGATGATGATGAAATCGGTTTGATCCTGGCGAGCCGCCTGGATGCGATCGACGAGTTCACCTTCGTGATTGCTTTGAAACGCCGTCAAGACGGCTCCGCATTCCGTGGCCAACCGCGCCAAATGCTGATTGATATCCGCCAGGGTTTGCCGACCGTAGACTTCAGGCTCGCGTGTACCGAGCAGATTCAGGTTGGGGCCGTGCAAAACGAGGATGTGCTGCGCCATGGCAAATTTTTTGTGAAGACAGACCGCCTTTTTACGCTAAAAAGCGGTATTTGTCCATTAAAGCCAAGGAAATGGAGCACGCCCCCGGCCACGTAGCAAGGCGGGGCGCAGCCCCGCTTCACGTCATGTCGGCCATGTAGCGATCAAGTTCGTCCGGCTTGATCTGGCCGAGTATTTTATTGGCGACGCGGCCTTTTTCGTCGAACACCACGGTAAAAGGCAGGCCGCCGTTCTTGTTGCCCAGGCCGCGCATCTGTTTGATGCCGCCATGGCCCGCAATAAGCAAGGGATAGGTCACCTGCACTTTCTGACTGAATTTTTCCACATTGGCGGCGGTGTCGACCGCCAGGCCCACGACGTGGAAGGCCGGATGCTTTTTGTGCAGGGCATCGAGGTCGGGCATTTCTTTGACGCACGGCGGGCACCAGGTGGCCCAGAAATTCAGCACCAGCGGCTTGCCCAAGTATTGGGTCAGCTCGACCTGGCGCCCGTCAAGGCCGGGAAAGGCATAAGCGTAAAAAGGGTCGGGGGGCAATGCGCCCGCGCGGGCCTGCCAGGCAGGCCCCAGCAGCCCTGCGGCGCCCGCCGCGGTGGCGGCGGCCTGGCGCAGAAAGTCTCGCCGTGTCATGGTGATGTGGTCCGGAAAATGATCGATTGGCGCCTTCATGATAGCACCGCCTCAATACGCCAGCCAGAATCACTACAATAAACCCCGGAGGATAAAATGCATTTACATATACTTGGCATCTGCGGCACGTTCATGGGCGGGCTGGCACTGATCGCGCGCTCGGCCGGGCACACCGTCACGGGTTGCGACACGGGTGTGTATCCGCCCATGAGCACGCAGTTGCAAGAGCAGGGAATCCAGCTGGTGGAAGGCTTCGAGGCCGACCAGCTGGCGCTGAAGCCCGATCTGTTCGTGGTGGGCAATGTCGTCACACGGGGCAATCCCCTGATGGAGGCCATCCTCGACCAGGGCCTGCCCTACACGTCGGGGCCGCAATGGCTGGGCGAACACATTTTGCAGGGCCAGCATGTGCTGGCCGTGGCCGGCACGCACGGCAAGACGTCCACCAGCTCCATGCTGGCCTGGATACTCGAGTATGCGGGCCGCCAACCCAACTTCCTGATCGGCGGCATCGCCGACGACCTGAAGGTCTCGGCGCGCTATCGCCCCGAGCGGCGGCAGTTCGTCATCGAGGCCGACGAATACGATACGGCGTTCTTCGACAAGCGCTCCAAGTTCGTGCACTATCGTCCCCGCACAGCCATTTTGAACAATCTTGAATACGATCACGCCGATATTTTCCCCGATCTGGCGGCCATCGAGACCCAGTTCCATCATTTGCTGCGCACCATCCCCGCGCAAGGCCGCATCATCCGCCCCGCCGCCGGCGACGCGCTGGACCGGGTCCTGGCCCGCGGCTGCTGGACGCCGGTGCACACCTTTGGCCCCGACGGACAATGGGTGGCGCAAGGCAGCGGCCATGCCTCGCATTTCCAGGTTTTGCACCAGGGCCGCGACGCGGGCACCATCCGCTGGGCACTGACCGGCGAGCACAATCGCCTGAACGCCCTGGCCGCCCTGGCCGCCGCCGAACACCTGGGCATAGCCTCCGCCACAGGCACGGAAGCGCTTTCCGTCTTCAAGGGGGTCAAGCGCCGCATGGAATTGCGCGGCACCGTGCGCGACGTCGACGTCTACGACGATTTCGCGCATCATCCCACCGCCATCGCCACCACGCTCGATGGTCTGCGCAAGCAAGTGGGCAAGCGCCGCATCCTGGCCGTACTCGAACCCCGCTCGAACACCATGAAGCTGGGCGCCATGGCGGCGCGCCTGCCCGACGCGCTGGCCCAGGCCGACCTGGTCTTTTGCTTCGGCGCCGAAAGCGGCAAGCACGCCCTGGGCTGGGACCCTTCGCAAGTACTGGCGCCCCTGGGCGAGCGCGCCTCCAGCCACTCCGATCTGGATAAAATGGTAGGCGCCATCTGCCAGGCGGCCCGGCCCGGCGACTCTATCCTGGTCATGAGCAATGGCGGTTTCGGCGGCATACATCAAAAGCTGCTGAGTCGCCTTTAAGGCCAGGCAGCCCATTCACCCATACAGGCGCGCCATGATCCTCTACCTGCACGGTTTCCGCTCTTCGCCCCAGTCCTACAAAGCCGCCCTGATGGCCCAGGCCATGCGGGACCGCGGGCTGGCCGATCAATGGCTATGCCCGCAATTGCCGGCCAGCCCAAAACGGGCGCTGGAACTGTGCAATCATCTTATAGAGCAGGCCGCGCAGTCGGGCGGCCTGAATTCCGGCTCCGGCCTGGTCATTGCCGGCTCCTCGCTGGGCGGCTACTACGCCACTTGCCTGGCCGAACACTGGAAATGCCGCGCCGTGGTCATGAATCCCGTGGTGTACGCCGCGCGCGACTTGGCCACCCAGGTTGGCGAGCACACCATGTATCATTCCGACTCGCCTTTTGTCTTCCTGCCCGAGCACGTCGACGAGCTGGCCGACATGGCCGTAGGCAGGCCCGCGCATCCCGAGCGCTATTACCTGCTGGCGGCCAAGGGCGACGAAGTGCTCGATTGGCGTGAAATGGCGGATTGGTACGCCGGCTGCCCGGGCCGCATTCTGGAAGGCAGCGATCACGGCATTTCGGATTTCGATCAGTATTTGCCCGATATCATGGCATTTGCGCTTCAGCCGCATGGCGGCTCACACTAAACACCCTTACCCCAACGATGCGCATCGTGCGCATCCCATCGGATCACTATGTACGTTCTTTACGAAGAAAGCGGCAACTTCAAGGCAGAAAAAATCTTTTCGCAAAGCGACTCGACCATGCAGGTCGAATCGGAGTCGGGCAAGCGCAGCAAGATAAAGAATGCCACGGTGCTGTTCAGTTTCGAGCAACCCACGCCGGCCGGCCTGATGGAACAGGCCCAGGCCCTGGCACAGACGCTGGAAATCGACTTCCTGTGGGAATGCGCGCCCCAGGAGGAGTTCGAGGCCGTCGATTTTGCCCAAGACTATTTCGGGCACACGCCCAGCGCGGTGGAAAAAGCCGCGCTGATTTTCGCCCTGAGCAGCGCGCCGGCCTATTTCCACCGGCGCGGCAAAGGCCGCTACAGGCCCGCGCCCCCCGACATACTGGCCGCCGCGCTGGCCGCCATCGAAAAAAAGCAGAAGCAGGCCGCCCAGCAGCAGGAATGGACGGACCAGATGGTGGCCGGCACGCTGCCCGAACCCATCGCCCAGGTGGCCCAAACCCTGCTGACGCGCCCCGACAAGAACTCCCTGCAATGGAAGGCCTTCGAAGCGGCCGTCGACAAAGTGGGAACCAGCCCTGAAAAGCTATTGCTATCGCTGGGCGCCTGGCCGCATGCGCTGGCGCTGCACCAGCACCGCTTCCTGTCGGCCAACTTTCCCCAAGGCACCCAGTTCCCGCCCATTACCCTTGGCGACATTGGCGGCGACCTGCCCTTGGCCGATGTCATCGCCTACTCGGTTGACGACAGCAGCACCATTGAAGTGGACGATGCCCTGTCGGTCACGCCGCTGGCCGGGGATACCGTCAGGATAGGCATCCATATTGCCGCGCCGGGCCTGGCCGTCACCCGCGACAGCGAGTTCGACAAGCTCGCGCGCAAACGGATGTCGACGGTCTATATACCGGGCCTGAAGATTCCCATGTTGCCCAGCGAACTGATCAGCGCCTTCTCGCTGGATGCCGGCCAGCCCCGGCCGGCCCTGTCGCTGTATGTGACCGCCGACCTGTCCACCGGCGAGCTCCTGTCTTCCGAGACCCGGATCGAACGGATCGAGGTCAAGGAAAACCTGCGGCACAATACGCTCGATGAGCAGGTCACCGAAGCGGCGCTGGATGACCCCGACGCCGAGCTGCCCTACGGAGAATGGCTGCGCCCCTTGTGGCGGCTGGCCTCGCACCTTGCCGCCGCACGCGAGCAAGTGCGGGGCAAACCCGAGAACAACAACCGGGTCGAATACTCGTTCGTACTGGATGGGCCGCACGACGATCCCGACTCGCCGATACGGCTGGTGCCGCGCCGGCGCAACGCGCCGCTGGACAGACTGGTGGCCGAGTACATGATTCTTGCCAACAATACGTGGGGCGGTCTGTTGGCCCAACACGGCGTACCGGGCATCTACCGCTCGCAACAGACTGGCCGGGTGCGCATGTCGACCCAGGCGCTGCCACACGAGGCCATCGGCGTGCCCCAGTATGCCTGGTCGACATCGCCCCTGAGGCGTTATGTGGACCTGGTCAATCAATGGCAAATACTGGCCACGGCGGAGCACGGCGTTTCCGCCAGGCTGGTCGCCCCGTTCAAGCCCAAGGATGCCGACCTGTACGCCATTATCGGCGCCTTCGAATCGCAATACACTCTATGGGGCGACTACCAATCGGCCATGGAACGCTACTGGTGCCTGCGCTGGCTGCAGCAGCAGGGCATCAGCACCGTCCAGGGCAGCGTGATCCGCGATGATCTGGTGCGCCTGGACTGCGCCCCCTTTGTAACCCGGGTTCCCCTGCTGCCCGAGCTTGAGCGCGGCCAAACGGTAACCCTGGATATTCTGGGATTCGACGAACTTGCCCTGGAACTCGACTGCCGGCTGCGTGAAGTCGCCGCAGCCTAGATCCAGCCCCCGGCTTTTGCTCTGTACACAGGCCTGATCCGAACATGCCCACCCTTGCCGCCCTGCTGCGGGTGCCGACGCCCCGCAATGACTATCTGCGTATCGCGCTGGTCCTGTCGCTGGCGCTCCATGCGGTGGTATTGACGCTGCATTTTTCGGCGCGGCAGGCCCCTCCGCCCGCCGCGCAGATGCTGGAGGTCACGCTGGTCAATGCACACACCGAGACGGCGCCGCTGCAGCCGGAAATGCTGGCCCAGCACTCACTGCACGGCGGCGGCGAGGCCGCCACGGGGCAAGCCGCCTCGCCGCTGCCGCGCACCGCGGATGAATCGCCCGACGAGATCGTCCTGGCGGCGCTGCGCAAGCAGCAGAAAGAACTGGAGCGGGAGCAGCAGCACCTGTACACCCAATTGATTGCGCAACAGAAAGCCCTGCCCGAACGCCTGCAGCCCGAACTGAACGAACCCGCGACGGATCCGGGCGCCGACGATCTGGAACAGGACAGCCTGGTGATCAACGCCCGGATCAGCGCCATCAAAGAACGCATCGAACGCTACAACGCCCTGCCCAGCAGACAATTCACGGGGCCCTCCACCCAGGCGGTGGACTACGCCGAGTATGTCGAGGCCTGGCGCAACAAGATCGAACTGCTGGGCACCGAGCATTACCCGGCTGAAGCGCGCGGCAAGCTCTACGGCAGCCTGCAACTGACGGTTCACATACGGCGCGACGGCTCGCTGGAGCGCGTGGAAATCAACCAGCCGTCCCGGCATGCCGTGCTGAACCTGGCCGCGTCGCGAATCGTGCAACTGGCGGCCCCGTTCGCCCCCCTGCCCCCGTCCATCGCCCAAAATACCGATGTGCTCGCCATTACGCGAACCTGGCATTTTGAAAACCTCACACTAAGAACCGACCGCCCATGACAAGCGCCGCCCCCCTCGAAAACTATGGCGTGGTCGGCAATCCGATTGCGCACAGCCGCTCGCCATTCATACATGAAGCCTTTGCAAGCCAGACCGGCATCGCCTTGCGCTACGACCGCATCCTGGCGCCCTTGGACGGCTTTGCCGAGGTGGTCCGGGTGTTCTTCGCCAAGGGCGGCCGGGGCCTGAACATTACCGTTCCCTTCAAGGAACAGGCCTTTGCCCTGGCACAAGACCATCTGACCCCGCGCGCGCGGCTGGCGGGCGCCGTCAACACGCTGTGGATGGAGAACGGCCATTTGCATGGGTGCAATACGGATGGCGAGGGCCTGCTCAATGACCTCGAACGGCTGGGGCATGGTCCCGCCGGGAAAAACATCTTGCTGGTGGGCGCGGGCGGCGCAGCCAGAGGCGCCGTCTTCCCGCTGCTGGACGCCGGCTGCGCAAGACTGCGCATCGTCAACCGCAGCGCCGATCGCGCAACGCAGTTGGAAGATCATGTGCTACAGCAGATGCCCGGGCTGGCTCCCCGGCTCTCGGCCGGCGCACTGGACCAGGCGGCAGGGCCATGGGACATCGTCATCAATGCAACATCCAGCAGCCTGGGCACGAGCCCGCCCGCCCTGCCCGGCGGACTCTACGCGCCCGGCGCCCTGGCCTACGATATGGTGTACGCCGGGCAGGATACCCCCTTCATGGCGCAGGCCAAGGCACAAGGCGCGGCCCAGGCGGCCGACGGCCTGGGCATGCTGGTGGGCCAGGCGGCAGCCAGCTATGCCCTGTGGCACGGGGTCCGGCCCGATGTGTCCGACGTGCTGAAGGCCTTGCGCCTGTCGCTTTATACTTGAGCCATGAGCGCCAGAAAAATCAACAAGACCAAGCTTGTCTGTGTCGCCTTGTTGGCGGGATTCGCGGCACTCCTGCTCTACCTGTTCGCCCTGTTCGTCATGGTGCTGTGGCTCAGCGTCAAGAATCCGGGCAGCAGTTCCTTCATGAAAGCAACCCTGAGCGAACTCAGGGCGTCCGATCCCGAAGCGTCCATCAAGTATCAGTGGGTGCCCTACGATCAGATCAGCAACCATCTGAAGCGCGCCGTCATCGCATCAGAAGACTCGAACTTCGTCGAGCACGAAGGCATCGAGTGGGACGCCATACGCAAGGCCTGGGAATACAATCGCAGGCAGGCCGAGCACGGCAACAGCAAAAGGCGCGGCGGCTCGACGATTACGCAGCAATTGGCCAAGAACCTGTTCCTGTCCGAATCGCGCACCTATCTGCGCAAGGGCAAGGAACTGATCCTGGCCTACATGATCGAACTCGTCATGAGCAAAGAACGCATTCTGGAGCTGTATCTGAATGTCGCGCAATGGGGCACGGACGTGTTCGGCGCCGAGGCCGCGGCCCGGCATTACTTCAAGACCAGCGCCGGCCGTCTTGGCCAGCAACAGTCGGCCAGGCTGGCTTCCATGCTGCCCAACCCGGCGTATTACGACAAACATCGCAATAGCTCATACCTGGCCTCGCGCACCGGCACCATACAAAAGCGGATGCGTCTGGTCACCATCCCCTGATTCCCTTTCCAAATCAAGCGTGGACGCGAAGGCGAAGCGCAGACATTACTGGCGCAAGGCAAGCGAAGCCGACAAAGTCCACGCTTGATTTGGAAAGGGAATAAGCCGGCATACCATGGCCCCCCCGGCAAATGTTAAGCTTGCGTTTTCCTCTACGCTGTTCCGTTACACGCCAAGCCACTTCAATGCGCACCGCCCGCCGTTATCTCGCTCGCGAAATCTATCGTTCCAGTGCGGTCGTTCTGCTGGCGCTCATCGGCCTATTCACCTTTTTTGCCCTGATCGAAGATCTGGACAGCGTCGGCGACCAGTTCACGCTGCTCAATCTGTTCTACATGCAGGCCCTGGCGCTGCCCACAAGGCTGTACGATCTTTTGCCCATAGGCCTGCTGATCGGCGCCATTCTGGCGCTGGCCGGCCTGGCGCAGCGCAACGAACTGGTCATATTGCGGGTCTCGGGTGTCAGCGGCCTGAAACTGCTGGCCATGCTGTGGGTCGTGACCATACCCATGGTGCTGGGCGCCTTTCTGCTGTCGGAAATCATTACCCCCGCCGCCGAAATCAAGTCCAGCGAAGCCAGCCTGACGCTGCTAGGCAGAGCGGGGGGCGGGCGCCTTAACAGCGGCTACTGGTTCAAAGAAGCCGACGACCAGGGCGGAACCCGCATCATCAATATCTCGCAGCTGAAAACCGGCGGCAATGTGGCCGACATCACGCTGTACGAATTCCACGAGGGCCAGGAACTGGCCGCGCTTTCCACCGCCAAGGAAGGACATTTTTCCAATGGCACCCTGGTGCTGAGCAATGTAGAGCAAACCACCATCGACGCCGGCTCGATCTCGGCCCTGGCCGACGCCATCCAGCCCGGCACACCGCTGACCCATATCGAAACCCTGCCCCAGCGCGCGCTGACAACCAGCCTGACGCCGGAACGGCTGATTGCCCGCATCCTGACCCCCGAGCGCATGTCCATACGGGTTCTGCTCGATTACATCGATTACCTGAAGAACAATCACCTCCAGACCGACAGGCAGATCGTCGCCCTTTGGCGGAAAATGGCCTACCCCTTCACATTGCTGGTCATGATCACGATTGCCGCACCCATCGGCTTCATGCAAACACGCCGCGGCGGCGTCGGCAGCAAGGTTTTCATCGGCATCCTGCTGGGCGTCGGCTTCTTCATGCTGAATCAGTTGGCGCTGAATGTGGGCATGCTCAATAAATGGGCGCCCTGGGTCACCGCGCTGGTCCCCAACCTGGGCGCGCTCGCCATTGCGCTGGGCGCCCTTACGCTCATGGAAAATCAACATAACGTCCGGCGCTTCAACCAAACGCGCTGGCCCTGGAGCAAATCCGCAGTATGAGGTCTTCACACAGTGTCTGGATGGTCGGCGACCTGCAAGGTTGCTGCCATCCTTTGCATGCCTTGCTGGCGCATCCCGATATTGCCGAGGACTCCGACGCGCGCTTCTGGTTCGCCGGCGACCTGATCAACCGGGGACCCGACTCGCTGGGCACCCTGCGCACGGTCATGGCGCTGGGCGACAGGGCCATCACGGTGCTGGGCAACCACGACCTGCATTTGCTGGCCATCGCCGCGGGCATCAAAAAGCCGGGAAAATCGGATACCGTCAAAGACATCCTCGATGCGCCTGACGCGCATGAACTGATCACCTGGCTGCGACAGCGCCCGCTGGCGCACTACGACCAGGAGCATCTGATGGTTCATGCCGGCGCGCTGCCCTCGTGGAGCGTCGAAAAAACGCTGGCCCTGGCCGCCGAGGTCGAATCCGCCCTGCAAGGCCCCGACTGGAAAGACATGCTGGAGCGCATGTATGGCAACGAACCCGCGTACTGGGACGACAGTCTGTGCGGCGGCAAGCGGCTGCGCGTCATCGTCAATGCACTGACACGAATGCGCATGTGCGATCGGCGCGGCCACATGGACTTCCTGCACAAGGGAGCGCCCTTCAACAACGGCGAGTTCATGCCCTGGTTCGACGTCCCGGAGCGGGTGATCCAGCACGAAACCATCGTCTTCGGGCATTGGTCGACACTGGGCCTGATGCTGCGGCCCAATGCGATCTGCCTGGACACCGGCTGCGTGTGGGGCAGAAAGCTGACCGCTATCCGGCTAAGCGATCGCAAGCTGGTACAGATCGCCTGCGAACAGTACCAGGATCCCGAACATCACTGATCGTCCTTCTTGACCACGGCCTGGCGCACGAGATGGTGGGCGCGCGCCGCGACATGGCTGCGTCCGGCCTGCTCACAGGCCTCGCTGGGCATCATCGCCAGGAATACCAGTTCCACCTCGACGCCGGTCGTCCCCAGCAGGCACCACAGATTCTGCATCAGGTTCTGCTCGCCCACGAAGGCGGCGTAGTCGCTGCGCCGTCCGCGATGAAAGAACCGCAGGGCCACCGGCTGGATGTCGACATGCGCCCGAATTGCCGCATCGAACAGACTGGAATGAAAGGGGCCGACATCAAAACCACTGGACGTGGTGCCTTCCGGAAACAGGCCGACCACCTCGCCTTGGGCAAAGCGGTGCTTCATTTGCTCGGCCACCGCCCGTATGGCGTTGCGATTGCCCCGCTGCAGGAATACTGTTCCCGCGCCAACCGCCAGCCACCCGATGAGCGGCCAGCGCCGGATTTCGCTCTTGGCCACGAAGGCGGTCGGGCGGATGCTGTTCAGAACGAAAATATCCACCCAGGAAACATGATTGACCACCCACAGCACGGCGCCTTCCCCAATGGGTTCGCCGCGCACGCGCACCTTGACGCCGCACAAGGCCATCAGCACACGCGACCAATACTGGTTCATGGCCGAGCGCACCCGCAGCGAGGCCAGGGGAAAGACCAGGACGACAGACAACAGGCCAAATAAAATCAATGTCGCGACACCTGTCGCGCGCAGCAGAAATAGCAGTATCCCCAAGCTGGTCTCGCTTTGTTGGTTGTTTATGGTTCCAGGCCGAGCCCGTCAAGGTAGCGTTGCAGAATAATGGCGGCGGCCACGGCGTCATCGGCCGCGTTGGTGCCCAGCATCTGCTGGGCTTCCATGCTGGAACCGCGCTCGTCGACCAGTACGGTTTCAACGCCGAAGCGTCCGTGCAACTGGTTGGCAAAGCGGCGGCAGCGCAGGCTGGCATATTGTTCCGAGCCATCGGTGGCCAAAGGAAGGCCCACCACCACCTTATCGGGCTGCCAGTCCTGCAGCAGCCGCGCAATGGCGGCAAAACGCTGCTCGCGCGTTACGGGAAAAAGGATATCGAGCGGCCTGGCCTGACGCGTCAACGTATTGCCTATGGCCACCCCTATTTTTTTTGTTCCGTAATCGAACGCCAGCAAGGTCGTGTCAGGCATGGCCCGCGTCACCCGCCAGCATCATGGGGTCGATACCCAATTGCCCCAGCGCAACCTGGTACAGATTTTCCGAGGGCGTCTTGAACAGAATGTCGTTGGTGGCGCCCACATTGAGCCAGGCATTCTGGGACATTTCGTTTTCCAGCTGCCCCGCCCCCCAGCCCGCATAGCCCAGCGTAACCAGCAACTGCGCCGGCCCCTTGCCCTGGGCAACGTCCTGCAGCACGTCGCGAGAGGTGGTCAGCGCGACATCGCCCAGCTGGATGCTGGAGCTATAGCCGCCCGCGGGCGCATGCAGCACGAAACCGCGATCGGTTTGCACGGGCCCGCCGAAATACACCGGCGAGTCCTGAACAGGGCCGATCTCAAGCGAAAGATCGAGATCGATACGCTTCAGCAGGTCGCCCACGGTAAGGTCGGTGGGACGATTGATGACCAGCCCGAGCGCACCCTGCTCGGTGTGCTCGCACAGATATATGACGGTATTGGCCAAATTGCCCGACACTTTCCCAGGCATGGCCAATAAAAGCTGCTGAGACAAGTTGGCGCTGGATCCTGCGCCGGGCCTGTTATCCGATGAGCTCATGAAGCATCCTCCTGGACCAAAATGACAAGATCGACTTCAATAGACCACGATCCTGCTGCGCTGTTTACTTAGTTCGAGCATTCAAATCAGCCAAACAGAGCTCTAGACCTCGATCAGCTCAAAATCTTCTTTGCGGGCACCGCACTCGGGACAAACCCAGTTGGGCGGGACATCCTCCCAGAGTGTTCCCGGCGCAATGCCTTCTTCCGGCAGCCCCGCCTCTTCATCATATATCCAACCGCAAATCAGACACATCCACGTACGCATGTTTTGTTACTCACTGAAATGTATAAATCCGGAACCCGGCGGATTCCGGACGCTTCTATTAGAATGGGGTCAATGTTACTAAACCCAATAGGCAGACTTTGGATATTAACCAAAGATGCGGCCTATCTTCTGTGATTGTTTCCGCTGTGCAAGCTTCTAATCCGCCACTCGTGCTTATTTTCGGCCCTTTCGACCCCAGCGGTTCAAGTAGCCTGCCCGCCGACGCGGTTACTTGCGCGGCGCTGGGCTGCCACCCCCTTGGCACCCTGACCGCCGTGCTGGTCCAGGACACCGCCAGCACCGAGGAAATCCAGCCCCTCGCCCCCGAGCTGATCGACGACCAGGCCCGCTGCCTGCTCGAAGACATGAATGTGCAGGCCATCAAGGTGGGGCCGCTATACACTCCCGAAGCTGTCAGCGTACTGGCCCAGATCGCCGCCGATTACAGCCATGTGCCGCTGGTCCTGCACCTGTCGCCCATTCCCGATGAGTCGCTGCTCGAAGACCTGGACGCCGAAGCGCTGCAAATGGCGGTGCTTGACCTGTTATTGCCCCAGACCGATATTGTAGTGGCCGATCACCATCTGCTTGGACAATGGGAAGCCCAGGGCGTGCTGGCGCATGCCGGCACCCCCGCCCAGGCTTTGCTGCAATACGGGGCCAAATGGGTTCTGAGCACCGGCGCGCCCCTGCGCCCGGGCCATGGCAGCCACCTGCTGCAAGGGCCGCGCAATGAAACCGCCAGCTGGAGCT
>JBATWU010000106.1:0-4696 GCA_049672825.1 Pusillimonas sp. | reverse complement strand
GCCATGCCCGGCGGGCACGACGCCCTGCCCGCCTTCGGATGGCTGTGCTGGCCTGGCTGCGGAGCCCGACGGCTTGGACGGGGCCGTGGACGGCGTCTGAGCGCTTCCTGTAGAAGCCTGCGGGGCGGCGGACGGCGGCGCCGCGACGGCGCCATCCTGCACCTGGATTTTCTGCGCCTGGCTCGGCTGTACTTCGCTTTCCTGTGCTTCGCTTTCCTGTGCTTCGCTTTCCTGTACTTCGCTTTCCTGTGCGTCCAGGCCCCGGTCTGCCTGGCCCGGCACTGCCTGGACCTGGCCAGACGGCCGGCCGCGCGCGGAACCCCCGGTCGTGTTGCCCTGGCCTTCGACCCGCAGGCGGATGAGTTCGGAACCCACCGCCATGACTTCGCCCACCTTGCCACCCAAGGCCTCGACGATGCCGTCGACGGGCGACGGCACCTGCACCGTGGCCTTGTCGGTCATGACATCGGCCAATACCTGGTCTTCGGCCACCGCGTCTCCGGGCTGCACGTGCCACTCGACCAATTCGACCTCGGCAATGCCTTCGCCTATATCCGGCATCTTGATAATATGCGTACCCATACTCATGCCCCTCCGGGTCCGGCGACATGCGCCGCTTCCGGATTCATGGCGCGCCTGTAGGCATCGGCGACACGCTGAGGGCTGGGAAAATATGCCCACTCGTGAGCGTGCGGATAAGGCGTGTCCCAACCGGCGATGCGCTCTATCGGGGCTTCAAGATGATAGAAGCAGTGTTCTTGCACCAGGGCGGCCAGTTCGGCGCCAAAACCGCTGGTCTGCGTGGCTTCGTGCAAGATCACGCAGCGTCCGGTTTTCTTGACCGAGGCCACAATGGTGTCCAGATCCAGCGGCCAAAGGCTGCGCAGATCGATGATTTCGGCATCGATCCCCGATTCGCGCGCCGCCACCTCGGACACATACACCATGGTGCCGTAGGTGATGACAGTCAGGGAAGCACCCTGGCGGTACACCGAGGCGGACTCCAGCGGCACGGTGTAATAGCCGTCCGGCACCTTGCCCAGGGCATGCTTGGACCAGGGCACCACCGGCTGGTCGTGGTGGCCGTCGAAGGGCCCGTTGTACAAGCGCTTGGGCTCAAGAAAGATCACGGGATCATCGCACTCGATGGCCGCGATCAGCAGGCCTTTGGCGTCATAGGGATTGGACGGCATGACGGTGCGCAGGCCACTGACGTGCGTAAACATGGCTTCGGGGCTTTGGCTGTGGGTTTGCCCGCCGTAGATACCGCCGCCGCAAGGCATGCGTATGGTCAACGGCGCGATGAATTCGCCCGCCGACCGATAGCGCAGGCGCGCCGCTTCCGAGACGATCTGGTCGGTGGCCGGGTAGAAATAATCGGCAAACTGGATTTCGACCACCGGACGCAGGCCATAGGCGCCCATACCCACGGCCGCGCCCACGATGCCGCCTTCGGAAATGGGCGCGTCGAACACCCGGCTGCGGCCATACTTTGCCTGCAAGCCTTCAGTGCAACGGAACACACCGCCGAAATAGCCGACGTCCTGCCCGAAAATCACGACATTGTCGTCACGCTCCAGCATGACATCCATGGCCGAACGCAAGGCCTGGATCATGGTCATGGGCGTGGTTTTTTGCTGCATGGAATGTGTGTCCATGATTACACCCCCAGTTGCTGGCGCTGGCGGCGCAGATGCCAGGGCATGTCTTTGTAGACATCCTCGAACATGGTGGCGACGCTTGATGTCTGGCCGGTGGCCAGCGTGCCGTGGCTTTCCGCCTGCTTCTGAGCGGCAATGACCTCGGCCTCGAGCTCCTTCTGGGTGCGATGATGCTCGTCGTCGGACCAGGCGCCGATGCCTATCAGGTGCTGCTTCAAGCGATTGATGGGGTCGCCCAGGGGGAAACGCGCCCAGTCATCGGCCGGCCGGTATTTGGACGGATCATCCGAGGTGGAGTGCGGGCCCGCCCGGTAGGTCACCCATTCAATCAGCGTCGGCCCAAGATTGCCGCGCGCCCGTTCGACCGCCCATCTGGACGCCGCATGCACTGCCAGAAAATCGTTGCCATCGACCCGCAGCGACGCGATGCCGCTGCCCACGCCCCGCGCCGCGAAGGTCGTGCTTTCGCCACCCGCCAGCGTCTGGAAGCTGGAGATGGCCCACTGATTGTTGATGACGTTGAGTATCACCGGCGCCCGGTACACATGGGCAAAAGTCAAGGCCGTCTGGAAGTCGGCCGCCGCGGTCGCGCCGTCCCCTATCCAGGCGGACGCAATTTTGGTGTCGCCCTTGATGGCCGAAGCCATCGCCCACCCCACCGCCTGGACGAACTGCGTCGCCAGGTTGCCGGAGATGGAAAAGAAACCGTGTTCCCGCATGGAGTACATGACGGGCAGTTGCCGGCCCTTCAGGCGATCGCAATCGTTGGAGAACAGCTGGCACATCATGTCGACCAGCGGCACATCCTGCGCGATCAGAAGATTCTGCTGGCGATATGAGGGGAAGCACATATCGCCCCTGGACAATGCCAGTGCCTGCGCAACGCCTATGGCCTCTTCGCCCAGGCTTTGCATATAGAAGGACATTTTCTTCTGGCGCTGCGCGATCAGCATGCGCGCATCGTAGATGCGGGTCTTGATCATGGCCCGCAGGCCTTTGCGCAGCAATTCGGAATCGATGGGATCAGCCCACGGCCCCACCGCATTGCCGTCGTCGTCGAGCACACGGATGAGCGTGCCGGCCAGATCGGTGGTATCGATGGCAGAAGTGTCGATGGGGGGCTTGCGAACGGCGCCGGCCGGCGCCAGGCGCAGATAGGAGAAATCGGTGGCATGCCCGGGGCGCCCGGATGGTTCGGGCACATGCAGCCTAAGTGGTGTGTTTTGTCTCATTGCCTATGAAAATATCTTGTGGATTTTTCGAAATAGCTACGGTGTTTTGTTTTTTTCCGCCTTGTGGGCGGATAAAAACATCATCGCCGATCCGGGCTGTTTTCGCAAGCTGTGGGCGCCAGAGGCGATGAGCCTATCCTCACGTGTGGACAGCCCGACGCATCCGGCCCAGGGCAGTCACCAACACCCTTGCCCTGCGCTCAGTGATGCTGCCAATAGCGGCGAGAGTTCACTCTTTCGCTGCGCACCCGCAAGCCCTCGGGGCGGGAGTACAGGCTGATCGCGCCGTGCTGGTCGGTGCGCCAGAAGTGAGCCCCGCCGTCCCGCCAGCGCGCCTGGACGCCCGGCGCAGGATGCCCATAGCGGTTCCAGGCCCCCGCCTGCGCCACCACATGCCCTGCCTGCGTTTCAGCCACGAACGCAGCGCTGGAGGAACTTTTGGAGCCATGGTGCGGCGCCAGGACGACGTCGACCGCGCCCAAACCCCTGTTCACCAGAACCGCCTCTTGCCGACTGCCGATATCGGCCGACAGCAATGCCGAGTGATGGCGGCCCCGTATGCGCAACACGCAGGCGTGCTCATTGCGCGCCTTGCTCGGCAAGACCGAAGCGGCGCCAGCCGCCCCCTGCTCTTGCAGCGGCCACAGGAATTCGAAGCTCACACCGTCCACATGCCAGGCCATGCCATATTCGCAAGAAGACATGACGGGCGGCAATGGCGGCAACTGGCCAGACATGCCCAGCAGGCGCGCCTCGCGCTTCAGGTAGGCCCGCAGGTCGAACGGGCTGTAGGATTGATCGACCGGCAGGGACTCGAGAATGCTGCGCACGCCGCCGGCATGGTCGATATCGGCATGCGACACGATCAGCGCGCCCAGCCGGGCTATGCCTTGCGACCGCAAGAACGGCCAGATAATGCGCATACCCGCGTCCGAGCTGGCGCTGCTGCGCAGGCCCGTGTCGAACAGCACTGCATGATGTGCCGTCCGGATCACGACGGCGCTGCCCTGCCCCACGTCCAGCGCATGCATATCCCACCCTCCCTTCGGCGGACGGCCTGGCCACCAGCACAAAGCCGGCGTGACCAGCAGCCATGCCAGGCGCCGGCCCGGAAAACCGTAAGGCAGCGTGGCCAGCACCAATCCCGACCAGGCCAGCGCGGTCAACCACAAGGGCGCAGCCGCTGCATTGAAACTGGCTGCCTTGAGACCCGACAGCCAGACGGTGGGGGTCATCATGATGTCCAGGACGGCGTGCCCCAGCCAGGCGCAGGCCGATGCCACGGCACTCAGCCCGGGCGCCAACGCAATGGCCGCCAGCAGCAAAGCCAGGGGCGTGACCAGCAGACTGACCACTGGAATGGCATAGGCGTTGGCCAGCGGAGACGCCAGCGAGACTTCGTGAAAGACCACGGCCAATAAAGGCATCAGGCCCACGGTGATGGCCAACTGCAGGCGCGTTGCGGTCGTCAGAAAACCGAGTGCCCGCCGCCATCGCTTCCGGCGGGATTGCCCCACGGCCTGCCCATGCCAGCCACTGCTGGTCATCAGCACATAAACCGCCCCGAAGGACAGCCAAAAGCCGCTGGCGAGCAGCGCCCAGGGATCGAGCAGCACCACGACGAAGGCGACGATGGTCAATAGCCTGAAAGGTGAAACATAGATACGAAGTATATATGTCAGGGATATGACGGCCAACATGAAGAAGGTGCGTCGGGCCGGCACGCCCCAACCCGCCAGCAGGCAGTACAGCCAGGCGACCAGCAGCGCCGCCACGGCGGCGGCCACCTGCGCGGGCAAGCGC
>JBATWU010000105.1:0-2538 GCA_049672825.1 Pusillimonas sp. | reverse complement strand
GGCCTGGGCGGGTTGGGTGGCGGTTTCGGAGGGGGCTTCGGCGGAGGCGGTGGGTTTGGCGGCGGTGGCGGTTTTGGTGGCGGCGGAGGCGGCGGCAGCGGTGGAGGCGGCGCTTCAGGCAGTTGGTAGCGCTGTCGTTTTGTATTCAACAAAGGAGTCGCCGTGCAAGAATCTGGCGGGAAATGGAAGCAGTTCACCGGCTGGTCCAATGTGGAAGGACAGTGGCTGCGCCGCAAGCACTTTACGCCTGAAGCCTTGGCGCATATTGCGGAACGCATCCGGCAAAGCGAACAGGGTCATACGGGTGAGCTCATGCTGGCGGTCGAGGCCGTGAGCCCGGCGCATGAGCCTGACAGCCGCCTGCGCGCGCTCGAAGTCTTTGGACGCCTGCGCGTGTGGGATACACCGCTGAACACCGGCGTTCTGCTGTATCTGGCGCTGGACCGGCATCACATACAGATCATCGCCGACCGTGGCGTCGCCGCGCCCGATGAGTTATGGGAGCAGGTGTGCGACCGGCTGCGCAGCCGCCTGGGCCGGAAAGACTATGCGGCCGGCGTGCTGGCCGCCGTGGACGACATAGAAAAAATACTGGCTACGCGCTGCCCCGCCGCTACCGGCCCCGACGGCAATGCCGACGATCTGCCGAACGAACCTGTGCTGCTGTAGCAGTCTGCGCTACTCCTGTGCCAGCTTGCGTGCCAGCGCCTGCGCCACTTCGTTGCGCCGGGCGCCGGCCTGGTAGCTGTCCGATAGCGAGGACCATCGCGGCTGGCTGCGCGCTTCAAGCAATTCATCGGGCAGGCTGTCGCGCTGCCAGGCCTGCATGACTGTATCTTCCGACGCCAGCGCGATGGGCGTTTGCGCGGCATGGCCGCGCCGTTCCAGGGCGTGGACCAGGGCCAACTGGCGCACGGCCAGCAGGCGCAGCACGGCATCGTCCACGCTGATTTCCTGATAGCCTTTCAGGCGGCCCAGGACGCGTTTGCCCAGTTTGTCGGCGCCCTGCCACAGCCCGCCCGCCGCCGCGCCCAGCAGGGTGGCCGTGCCCAGGCTCAGGCCGGCGGTGAAGGCATCAAGCGTGGCGCCGGCCATGGCACCCGCCGCCATGCCCTTGCCTACGTGTATGCCCACATCTTTGAGTGCCTGCGGATGGAACAGGTCCATGCCCCAGCGCTCGCCTTCAATCGGCAGGGCGTGGGCGGGAAAATCGCGCGTGCTGAAGTTGTAGCGCTTGAGCAGGGCGCGCACGCAGGCGTTCTCGCGCTCGCGTACCTTGCGCCGTAATGTGGCGGTCGTGGCGTCCAGCGCTTCCTGCTCCGGTTCGCTGGCAAGGCGCCAGGCGGCAGCGTCGATCAGCAGTTCGGCGACCAGGCGCCGGGCATCGGCGCGTCGAATGTCGCGTTGCTGCATCACGTCGTCCTTCAGTGCTTGCAGCAGCCCCGCATGCTGGTCCATCAGCAGGGCCAGCTTGTCGTAAAGCTGGGCCTCGCCATCGAGCGCGGGCGCAATGGTGTCGAATTCGACCATGGCATGCAGCCCCAGCCGCGCCAGTGCTTCGCGCCACGAAGCCAGCCGCTGGCCCGGGCTGTGGGTGAAGTTTAGGATGGGCAGCAGCGGATGGCCGCAATGGGCCAGTATGGCGAGTTCGTCCTTGTGTTTGCCCAGTACCGGATCGCGCACATCAACCACGTAAAGGCCCGCGTCGCAGCCCAGCAGCTTTTGCAGCACCCGCGCTTCTTGTTCGAAGCGGCGCTTGCTTTCGGGGCTTTGCAAAAAGCGGCGTATGCGCTCGGGTCCGTCCAGCCGCTCGCCGGGCGGCGCCAGCACGTCCAGATAATCCAGCAGCGCAATGCCGTCCTCCATGCCGGGAGTATCGTACAGTTCGACCATGACCACGCCGTCGACCAGCAGGCGGGCGCCTTCAACGTGACGGGTGGTGCCCGGACTGTCCTGCACTTGCCCGAAGCCGGCGTCGCGCGTGAGGGTGCGCAGCAGTGAGGTCTTGCCGGTATTGGTGTGGCCCACCACCGCCAGGCGCAAGATGTGATCAGAATCAGGCATGGCCCGGCTCCTCTGGCTGGCTGTGCGGCGGGCCGTCGGCCAGCCAGGACAGTCCAGCCGCCAGATCGGTGTGAAGGTGTTCCGGCTTGAAGCCGGCCGCCTGCAGCATATCGAACCAGGCGTCTGCCCGCGTGTCGGCGGATGGCAATGGCTGCGCATCCAGGGCGACGCCGGCTTGTTCGGCCAGGCTGGCCAGGTCGGCCAGCAGCGCGATGGTGCCGCGATCCGGCGTTTGCCGTGGATCGCAAACCATCAACAGCCTGCCGGGCGGTTGCTGCTGCAGACTGTCGAGCAACGCCTTGCGCTGCGCCCGGTTGTCGATGACGCCGGCGTCGGCCACAGTTGAAGGCAGCGTCCCCGGAGGCCAGGAAGCTTCCGGCGTCAGCTCGATGCCGGCCAGCACCGCCTGGCCAGGCAGGCGCTGACTGGGGGCGCGCTGCCGCATGCGGGCCTGGAAGCCGGGCGCCTCGGGTG
>JBATWU010000104.1:0-20524 GCA_049672825.1 Pusillimonas sp. | reverse complement strand
GATCTGGGCGGCCACGCCCGTGGCCGACCGCGCGCGCTGCCTGACGCGGGCGGCGCAAATTCTTGAAGATGATATGCAGCCCTTGCTGGGGCTGATTGTGCGCGAGGCGGGTAAGTCGCTGCCCAATGCCGTCGCCGAGGTGCGTGAAGCTGTTGATTTCCTGCGCTATTACGCGGCGCAGATCGAACAGTCTTTTTCCAACGATACGCACCGCCCGCTGGGGCCTGTGCTGTGCATCAGCCCTTGGAATTTTCCGCTGGCGATATTCACCGGGCAGGTCAGCGCGGCCCTGGCCGCGGGTAATCCGGTGTTGGCCAAGCCAGCCGAACAAAGCAGCCTGATCGCCGCGGCGGCGGTATCCATTCTGCATCGCGCCGGGGTGCCCGTCGATGTGGTCCAGCTGTTGCCGGGGCAGGGCGAATCCGTGGGAGCCAAGCTGGTTGCCAGCGCGGCCGTGCGCGGCGTCATGTTCACTGGATCCACCGATGTGGCACTGCTGATTTCACGCAAGCTCGCAGAGCGGCTGGACGATGGCGGCCATCCGATTCCGCTGATTGCGGAAACCGGCGGGCAGAATGCGCTGATCGTCGATTCGTCGGCATTGTCCGAGCAGGTGGTATTCGATGTGCTCACCTCGGCCTTCGATTCCGCGGGCCAGCGTTGCTCCGCTTTGCGGGTTCTGTGTGTACAGGAAGACTGCGCCGACCATGTGTTGGCCATGCTGCGCGGGGCCATGCGGGAGTTGAGTGTGGGCCGCCCCGACATGCTGTCCACCGACGTGGGGCCGGTCATCGACGCCGGCGCGCGGGATGCCATCGAGTCTCATATCCAGGCGATGCGCGATGCGGGCCATCGGGTCGATCAGCTTGCCCTGGGCGCGGCCTGCCGGCAAGGCACTTTCGTGGCGCCGACCCTGATAGAAATCGGCGGCATGGCTGAACTCAAGAAAGAGGTTTTCGGGCCGGTGCTGCATGTTTTGCGCTACCGGCGCGACCAGCTCGACGCGCTGGTCGATGACATCAATGCCACTGGCTATGGCCTCACTTTTGGCGTGCACACCCGGCTGGATGAAACGGTTGCGCGGGTGTCCGGGCGCATCAAGGCCGGCAATGTCTATGTCAACCGGAACATTGTCGGCGCCGTGGTGGGTGTACAGCCGTTTGGCGGAGAAGGCCTGTCGGGCACCGGCCCCAAGGCCGGCGGCCCCTTGTACTTGCTGCGTCTGTTGGCGCGATGCCCGTCCGGTCTGCCGGCCTGGTGCCAGGCCGAGCAGGTGGACGGCGCGCCTCTGACGCTGCCCGGACCCACCGGCGAGAATAATCTGTACTACACCAGGCCGCGCGGGACGGTGCTGTGCATCAGCGCCACGGCCGTTGGCGCGCAAGCCCAGGCCGATGCCTGCCGGCGAACCGGCAACCGAATGGCATTTGTCGACAACGAAGCGGGGCGCGCATTTTTTGAGCAGTGCGACCAGCTTGGCCAGGAGCGCATGCGGCTGCTCGCGGCCGGCGACATCGCGCAGGGCGATTACGACGCCGTGCTGTTCGAGGGCGACAGCGACACCTTGCGCGAACTGAACGGCATCGTGGCGAGCCGCGAAGGTCCAATTGTGTCGGTGCAAGGCCTGAGCAGCGATGAATTGGCCAGCGGTGTCGGCTATCGGCTCGAGCGCCTGCTGCGCGAGGTTGCGGTCAGCGTCAACACGACGGCGGCCGGCGGCAATGCCACCTTGATGATGGTGGGCTGACCGATGGCGGGCGGCAAGGTTGGCGGTTGCGGTTATCCCCGCATGATTATTCAGGCTTCAATCATATGGTTTTTAGAGTTACGATCCACTATCGGAGGATCGTGCATTGGGTTCAGTCCAAGGGCAATCCGCTCGCGGGCTTGACTATATTTCAAACATAACGGAGATCAATATGTCCATCAGAGGATTCAAGCTCTTGAGCGCCACGGCCGCCATTTTGGCCGGTTTCGCACTCAGCCCGGCGCAGGCAGCCGATAACACCGTCGTCAAGCTGGGCTTTGCGGCGCCGCTTACAGGCCCGCAATCGCACTATGGCGAAGACATGAAAAACGGCCTGACGCTGGCGCTTGAAGAAGCCAACGGACAGAACATAGAACTCGACGGCAAGCCGGCCAAATTCGAGCTGGTCACGCGCGATGACCAGGCCGATCCGCGCACCGCCGTGCAGGTCGCCCAGCAAATCGTCGATGAAGACGTGCAGGGCATACTGGGCCACTTCAACTCGGGAACGACCATCCCCGCGTCGCGTGTCTATAACGACGCTGGGCTGCCGCAAATCGCCATGGCGACATCGCCGGAATACACCCAGCAAAATTACGATACCACTTTCCGCATGATGACCAGCGATACCCAGCAGGGCGCCGCCGCGGGCGAGTTCATCGTCAACGACCTGGGAGCCAAGAATATTGCACTGATCGACGATCGCACGGCCTATGGGCAGGGCCTGGCAGACCAGGTGGCCAAGGCGGTCAAAGCCAATGGCGGCAAGGTGATCGCGCGCGAATACACCACGGACAAGGCCAATGACTTTACCTCCATCCTGACCAATATCAAAGCAAAGCAGCCCGACGCCATCTTCTTCGGCGGCCTCGACGCGCAATCCGGCCCCATGCGCCGTCAAATGGCCACGCTGGGCATTTCGGCACCCCTGGTTTCGGGTGAAATGACCCGCAGCGACACCTTCCTCAAACTGGCCGGCGACGCAGCCAATGGCACCTATGCCTCGCTTGCGGGCGTGCCGCTCCAGCAAATGGCCGCGGGTGAAAAGTTCGAGGCCGACTACAAGGCGCGCTTCAATGTCAATCCCGGTGTGTATGCGCCCTATGCCTACGATGGCGCCTGGAACATGATCACCGCCATGAAGGAAGCCGGTTCCGCAAAACCCGAAAAATACCTGTCCAAGCTCGCGGGCCTGCAGCGCACCGGCGCCACCAGCCAGAACATCGCCTACGACGAGAACGGCGACCTGAAGGAAATCTCCGTCACGATCTACGAGGTGAAGGACGGCAAGTGGGAAATGGTCAAGACCATGGTCAGCAAGGCCAACTAAGCGGCACATGCCGATGTTTCCGGGCCGGCAGCGACTGGCCCGGGGCCTGTGCCCGGTTTGCCTGATCCCGAAGGGCAGCCGGACATGCACCCATACCGCCTTTTTGCGAGTCATAAAGCATGGACATTCTTCTACAACAGCTGATCAACGGCATTACCGTGGGCAGCGTATACGCCCTGGTCGCCCTTGGCTACACCATGGTTTATGGAATCATAGGCCTGATCAATTTCGCGCATGGCGATGTCGTGATGGTGGGCGCCATGGTGGCAACGACACTGGTCGCCGTGTTCCTGGGGGCCGACCCCGGCAGCGCCTCGGCATGGCTGGCCTTGCTGGGCGCCTTGTTGCTGGCCATTCCCGTGTGCATGGCGCTGGGCTGGGTGGCCGAGCGCTTCGCGTACCGCCCTTTGCGCCGCGCGCCTCGCCTGGCCGCGCTGATCACCGCAATCGGGGTGTCCATCATTATCCAGAATGTCGCCATGATGGTGTGGGGGCGCAACTATCTGAGTTTTCCGCACATCATAGAACCGAATATTTTTCACTTGGGAGGCGCTCGCATCAGCCTCCTGCAAATCCTTATCATCCTGTCCGCCACGGCCATCATGGCGGGCCTGCTGCTGGTGGTGCATCGCACCCGGCTGGGTACCGCCATGCGCGCCACTGCACAGAACCGCGAGGTGGCCGGGCTGATGGGCGTGAACATCAACACCGTCATTTCAGCGGCCTTCCTGATCGGCTCCGCGCTGGCGGCGGTGGCCGGCGTCATGGTCACCACCTATTACGGCGTGGCGCAGTACACCATGGGATTCATGCTGGGCCTGAAAGCTTTTACCGCAGCGGTGCTGGGCGGTATCGGCAATATGGGCGGGGCCATGCTGGGCGGCCTGCTGCTGGGCATCATCGAATCGCTGGGCGCCGGCTACATTGGCGACCTCACCAACGGAATGTTCGGCAGCAACTATCAAGACGTATTCTCTTTCATCGTGTTGATACTGGTGCTGGTGTTCCGTCCGTCGGGCTTGATGGGTGAGCGTGTGGGAGACCGCGCATGAGCCAAACTACATCATCGCGCGGGGCCATCTCGCCCAAAGTCTGGCTCGGCATTGCGCTGTGCGGCGTCATGCTGGCCATTCTGCCTTTTGTGCTGGGCATGGCGGGGCAAAGCTGGGTGCGTACCCTGAACTTCGCCCTGTTGTATGTCATGCTCGCGCTGGGGCTGAATATTGTGGTCGGCTTCGCCGGCCTGCTCGATCTGGGCTACATCGCTTTTTATGCCGTGGGCGCCTACGTGTGGGCTTTGCTGGCATCGCCGCATTTTGGCTTGCACCTGCCATTCTGGGTGGTGCTGCCGCTGGGCGTGTTGCTGGCGGCGTTTTTTGGGGCCATGCTGGGCGCGCCCACGCTCAAACTGCGAGGCGATTACCTGGCCATCGTGACGCTGGGTTTCGGTGAAATCGTCCGTATTTTCCTGAACAACCTGGATGCGCCCGTCAATATCACCAATGGGCCGCAGGGCATCAACCGGGTCGATACCTTTTCGGTCGGTGAATTCGCCTTCGGCCGCTCGCAAGAGCTGTTCGGGTTTCGTATCACGGGGCCTGAAAAATACTATTACCTGTTGCTGCTATTCACCATCATCATCGTGATCATGTGCGCGCGTTTGCAAAACTCCCGTATTGGCCGGGCCTGGGAAGCCGTGCGCGAAGATGAGGTCGCCGCCAAGGCCATGGGCATCAATACCCGCAACATCAAGCTGCTGGCATTTTCCATGGGCGCCAGTTTCGGCGGCGTGGCAGGCGCCATGTTCGCCTCGATGCAGGGCTTCGTCAGCCCCGAAAGTTTCAGCCTGACCGAATCCATCATGGTGTTGTGCATGGTCGTGCTGGGCGGCATGGGGAATATACCGGGCGTCATACTGGGGGCAATTCTGCTTTCCGTCTTTCCGGAGTTCCTGCGCGCCGTGGTCGTGCCGCTGCAGCAAACCGTTTTCGGCGAAGTCATTCTCGACCCTGAAGGCATTCGCATGCTGCTGTTCGGTTTTGCCCTGGTGCTGGTGATGATATTCAGGCCCGCGGGTCTGTGGCCCTCGGCGGTCAGGCGCCGTGAGCTGTCCACCCCCAAGGGAGGCCAGGCATGACTTCCGCCAACGTGAACCCCAATGCCAATTCCATGCCAGAGCTGCTGCTGGTGGCCAATAAACTCAGCAAGCGCTTCGGTGGCCTGCAGGCCTTGTCCGACGTGAGTTTCTCGATTTGCAAGGGCGATATCTACGGCCTGATCGGTCCCAACGGCGCGGGCAAGACCACCTTGTTCAACGTACTGACCAGCCTGTATGTGCCGGAGTCGGGAAACTGCAATTTCATGGGACACCAGCTTACGCGCCTGAAGCCGCATGAGATCGCGATCGCGGGCCTGGCCCGCACCTTCCAGAACATACGCTTGTTCAGTGCCTTGAGTGCCCTCGAGAACGTCATGATAGGCCGGCACATCCGCACCCGGGCCGGTGTATTCGGCGCCATCACGCGCAACCAGGCCACCCGCGCCGAAGAAGCCGCCATCGAGGAGCATGCCCGCGAGCTGCTGGATTATGTCGGCATCGGACATCGCGCCAACGACGTGGCCGGCTCGCTGCCCTACGGCGACCAGCGGCGGCTTGAAATTGCCCGGGCCCTGGCCACCGAGCCGGCGCTGCTGGCGCTCGATGAGCCCGCCGCCGGCATGAATGCATCGGAAACCCTGGTGCTGCGACGCCTGATCGAAAAAATCCGTGATGATGGCGTCACGGTGCTGCTGATCGAACATGACATGAAACTGGTCATGGGCTTGTGCAACAGGGTGCTGGTGCTTGAGTACGGCAAGGTGCTGGCTGAAGGCAAGCCCGCCGATGTGCAGCGCAACCCCAAGGTCATCGAAGCTTATCTGGGCGCGGGCGCCGCCGATCACGGCCCCGTCACGGTGCCTGCCAACGATCCCGCCGCGCAGAACCTGGGCAGCGTCAACCAGCCCGACATCGCGGCCGACAACAGCAAGGACCCTTCATGAGCCACCCAGACGCGCTATTGGAAATACGCCAGCTTGAAGTTGCCTACGGCGGCATCCGCGCTGTGCGCGGCATAGACCTGGAAGTGGGCCGGGGCGAGTTGGTCAGTCTGATCGGCGCCAACGGCGCCGGCAAGAGCACGACGCTGCGAGCCATCTGCGGACTGGTTGCTGTTGCCAGCGGCGGCATCACCTACGACGGCAAATCCATCGCTGGCACGCCGTCCCATATTCTGGTGCGCAGCGGCCTGGTCATGGTGCCCGAGGGGCGCGGGATATTCGGGCAGCTCACCATAGAAGAAAACCTGGCCATGGGCGGGTATAGCCGCAACGATCAGGAAGGCGTGCGCAAAGACATCGAGCACGTGTTCGAGCTGTTTCCACGCCTCCAGGAACGCCGCCGCCAATCGGCCGGCACCCTGTCTGGCGGCGAACAGCAAATGCTGGCCATGGGCCGCGCCATGATTTCACGGCCGCGCCTGCTGTTGCTGGACGAACCTTCGATGGGACTGGCTCCGCTCATGGTCGAGAAAATCTTCGAAGTGGTTCGCACGATTGCCGCCGAGGGGGTGACCATACTGCTCATCGAGCAGAACGCCAGGCTGGCGCTTGAAATAAGCCAACGCGCTTACGTGATGGAGTCGGGCCAGATCATATTGCAGGGGCCGTCGGACCAGTTGCTGGACGACCCCAAGGTGCGCGCCGCATACCTGGGCGAGGAAGAAGCCAGCGCAAGCGGTTAGTTTTTATACAAGCTACCTCATTGCGACGCCGGTTGCGGCTTTCGGGCAATTATGACGAGTCACAAAAATGACTTATGCACAGAAACTGTGGATAAGTGGCGGCGAGGTCAGCCGCGTCCTGTGCTGCCGAAGCCGCCGGCGCCGCGGGCGCTGTCGCTGAACTCGTCGACGATGTCGAACTCGACTTGCTGCACCGGCACCACCACCAGTTGCGCCAGCCTGTCCATGGGTTGCAGCACAAAATCTTCCTGGCCGCGATTCCAGGCCGACACCATGAGCGGCCCTTGATAATCGGAGTCGATCAAGCCGACCAGATTGCCCAATACAATGCCGTGCTTGTGCCCCAGCCCGGAGCGCGGCAGGATCATGGCGGCGTAGGCGGGGTCGGCGATATGAATCGACAGGCCCGTGGGCACCAGTTCGGTGGCGCCGGGGCGCAGGGTAAGCGCAACGTCGATGCAGGCGCGCAGGTCCAGTCCGGCCGAACCGCCGGTGGCATAGGCCGGCAGAAAGTCGTTCATGCGCGGGTCAAGGATTTTAAGGGCGATTTTTCTCACGGAAGACTCGATGCTTAGGGTTTATCGTTGGATTGCTGTGAGCTGGCGGACTGTCGTTTTCGCATCATGCTTCTGGCGATCCACACCGCAAGCACTACCGACAGGACGCCGCTGAACAGGACGCTGAAATTCATGTTGCCGCCCATGGCGTCGACGCTGCGGCCGGTCAGGTAGCCCGGCATGAGCATGACGGGTATCCACACTACCGCCGACAGGACATTGGCAATCTGGAAGCGCAAGTGGGGCATGCGCATGACACCTGCCACGCTGGGCACGACCGCCCGCAGCGGCCCCAGGAAGCGGCCGGCGAAAATCGACAGGACGCCATATTTATGAAAGAAGTAGCGCGCCCGGGCAACGGCGCGCCGCTGTTTGTTCAAGGGCCAACTGCGCACCACCTTGGGGCCCAGCAGGCGGCCGATGTAATACGAGATGGCATCGCCCAGCGCCGCGCCGGCCACGCCCCAGGCGATGATGGGCAGCGGTTCGAGCGCGCCGCTGCCGACCAGGCCGCCCACCAACAGCATCAGGGCGGTGGCCGGGATGGCCAGGCCGATGATCAATAGCGACTCGCCCATGGCCAGCAGCCCGAGTGTGAGTCCCGCCCATTCCTGGTGTGTTTCGATAAAGGTACTGACTTGTTGTAAGTATTGCTCCATAGGCCTCAGTGTGTTGGATCTTGGCCAGTGCGCTTGCGCGTTTGCGGCGCCTGGCGGGCGATTTCGCGGATCAAGCTGCGCGCTGCGCTCAGCTTGGGCAGGACAGGCAGCGCCTGCGCACCCTGCACATTGAATAGAACAAGCTCGGTGGTATCGGCATTCATGGCCTGTTGAGCCAGGTTGCCCACCAGCAACGGCACCCCTTTCCGTTGTCGCTTGGCTTCGGCGTTCTGGTGCAGGTTTTCGGTTTCGGCGGCAAAGCCCACGCAAAACGGCGCGGATGTCATTTTTGCCACATCGGCCAGAATATCGGGATTGGCCGAAAACTGCAGCGCCGGCGGTTCGCCGCTGGATTTTTTCTTCAGCTTGCTGTCGCTGGCATTGCTTACATGCCAGTCGGCCACGGCGGCCACGGCAATGAAGATGTCGGTATCGGGGGCCTGGTCCATGACGGCCGCGTACATCTGGGCGGCGCTTTCGACGTTGATTCGGTTGACGCCGTAGGGCGTGTCGAGCGCGGTAGGCCCCGACACCAGTATGACCTGGGCGCCCGCTTCGCGGGCCGCCTGCGCGATGGCGTAACCCATTTTACCTGAAGAGCGATTGGTGATCACGCGCACTGGGTCGATTTTCTCAGAAGTGGGGCCCGCCGTGATGAGCACGCGGCGTCCGGCCAGCGTCTTGGGCTGGAAAAAAGCGATGAGTTCGGACAACAGCTGATTGGCCTCCAGCATGCGTCCGCTGCCGACTTCGCCACAGGCCTGGTCGCCTTCGGCCGGACCCAGGATGGTCGCGCCGTCGGCCTGCAGCTGCGCCACATTGCGTTGCGTGGCGGGGTGCAGCCACATTTCGCGATTCATGGCCGGCGCCACCAGCAGCGGGCAGGGGCCCTTGGCCACGCACAGCGTGGACAGCAGGTCGTCGGCCAGGCCATGGGCCAGCTTGGCGATGAAGTCCGTGCTGGCGGGCGCCACCAGCACAGCGTCGGCGCCGCGTGTCAGATTGATGTGCGCCATGTTGTTGGCCACGCGCGTGTCCCACGCATCCACGAACACGGGCCGGCCCGACAGCGCCTGCATGGTGACCGGGGTGATGAAACGCGTAGCGGCTTCGGTCATGACCACGTCGATGGTGGCGCCCTGGTCTTGCGCGCGGCGCACGAATTCCGCCAGCTTGTAGCAGGCGATGCCGCCGGTGAGCCCGAGGACGATACGTTTGTTTGCAAGTTCCAACATAAGGACGTGTGCTCTTGTCAGATTAGGCCAACACCTGGCGTGTCAGCCGGCATTGCGCGAAGCGCGTTTTTCGTTGCGCATGCGCCGGATTTCATCCAGCACCAGCAGGATGGCGCCGCAAGTAATGGCAATGTCCGCGACGTTGAATGCGGGAAAGTACCAACTATCCCAATAAAACAACAAAAAATCAATGACGTGCCCGTGCTGTATGCGATCGATAACGTTGCCGATGGCACCGCCCAGGATGCAGGTGAGCGAGGCGCAGAACAGCGACTGGCCGGGATGACGGCGCAGCAGATGGACGATCAGGCCTATGGCCCCAAAGGCAATTGCGGTGAACAGCCAGCGTTGCCAGCCCTGGCCGTCGGCCAGGAAGCTGAACGCGGCGCCGGGGTTATACAGCAGCGTAAAGTCGAAGAAGGGCAGCAGGTTCCAGCGTTCGCCGTATTGCAGCGCGCTGTCGAAATAAATCTTGCTGACCTGATCGAACACGATGATCACCAGCGCTCCCGCAATCCAGGCCCAGAACTTTAGGGTCCGGGCCCGGATGGCGTCGTTGCGGCGAGTGTCAGGCATGCTGGCGCGCTTCGCCCTGGCCGAACAGATTGCTGACGCAGCGGCCGCAAATGGCTGGATGCTCGGGGTCTATGCCGACGTCGTCGCGGTGATGCCAGCAGCGTTCGCACTTGGCCTGCCGGGTGGGATGCACGTCGATGCGCAGCTCACCGTCTGCCTGGTGCACGGTCGCACGCGACACGATGAGCACAAAGCGCAAGTCGTCGCCCAGGCTGGCCAGCAGTTGGTGGTCGTTGCCGCCGGCATGGATATCCACCTCGGCGGCCAACGAAGAGCCGATCTCGCCCGTGGCGCGGACTTCTTCGATTTTGCGCATGGCCTCGGCGCGGATTTCACGCAGACGGCTCCATTTGTCTCGCAGCAGCTGTGCATCGACCTGATCCGGCAGGGCATGGAACAGTTCGGTAAAGATGCTGGGTACATCGTCGCCGGTGTGCAGGTCTTTCCAGGCCTCTTCCGCGGTGAACGACACGATAGGCGCCAGCAGCTTCAGCAGGGTGTGGGTAATGTGATGGACGGCTGTCTGGGCCGAGCGGCGGGCGGCGCTGGTGCGCCCGGCGGTGTACAGCCGGTCTTTCAGGACGTCCAGATAAAAGGCGCCCAGGTCTTCGGAACAGAAAATCTGCAGCCGCGACACGGCGGGGTGGAATTCATAGCGTTTGAAGTTATCCAGCACTTCGGCCTGCATGGCGGCCGTCATGGCCAGCGCATAGCGGTCGATTTCGAGCAGGTGTTCCGGCTCGATGGCGTCGGCGGCCGGATTGAAGTCTTGCAGGTTGCCCAGCAGGAACTTGAGCGTGTTGCGTATGCGGCGATAGCCTTCGACCACGCGCTTCAGGATTTCATCGGAAATCGACAGTTCGCCGGAATAGTCGGTGGAGGCTGTCCAGAGGCGCAGAATTTCGGCGCCCAGCGAGTCGGACACTTTTTGCGGCCCAATGACGTTGCCCACCGACTTGCTCATTTTGCGGCCCTGGCCGTCGACCACGAAGCCATGCGTCAGCAGCGCCTTGTAGGGCGGACGGCCATACAGCATGCAGCCGGTCAGGAGGGACGAGTGGAACCAGCCGCGATGCTGGTCGGAGCCTTCCAGATACAGATCGGCCGGCCAGGCCAGGGCATCGGCATGCGAGCCCTTGAAACTGTGGTTCTGGCCGCCCAGCACGGTTGCATGGGTGGTGCCGGAATCGAACCAGACGTCGAGGGTGTCGCGGTTCTTTTCGTATTGGCTGGCTTCGTCGCCCAGCAATTCCGCCGGATCGAGCGACTGCCAGGCTTCGATGCCGTGCTGTTCTATGCGTTGCGCGATTTGTTCCATGAGTTCGGGCGTGCGCGGATGCAGTTCGCCCGTTTCCTTATGAACGAAGAAAGCCATGGGCACGCCCCATTGGCGTTGCCGCGACAGCGTCCAGTCGGGGCGGTTGGCGATCATGGCGTGCAGCCTGGCACGGCCCCATGCTGGATAGAACTCGGTATTGTCGATGCCCTGCAGCGCTGTCTGGCGCAGTGTCTGGCCCGACTTGGGCTGCCTGTCCATGCCCGCGAACCATTGGCTGGTGGCACGGTAGATGACGGGCGTCTTGTGGCGCCAGCAGTGCATATAGCTGTGCGACAAGGGCTCGGTATGCAAAAGACTGCCGGCGGCTTGCAGCGCTTCGACGATAAGGGGATTGGCCTTCCAGATCATGAGCCCGCCGAAAAGGGGCAGACTGTCCGCGTAGTGCCCGTCGCCCAGGACGGGATTCAGAATCTGGTCGTCGCGCAGGCCGTGCGACTTGCATGACACGAAGTCTTCAATGCCGTAGGCGGGCGCCGAGTGCACCACGCCCGTGCCGCTGTCCAGGGTGACATAGTCGCCCAGGTAGATGGGCGACATGCGCCGATAGCCTTCGTGCGCATCGTACAGGGGGTGCTTGAACTCGAGATTGGTCAGCGCCGCGCCCTTCGCGGTGGCGACAACCTGGCCGGCGAGCTTCCATTGCGCCAGGCAGGTCTCAACCAGATCCTTGGCGATCAGCAGCATCGGGCCGGTGCTGCGCGGCTCGTCCAGCCTGACCAAGGCGTAATCGAACTCGGGATGCACATTCAAGGCCTGGTTGGCCGGCAGCGTCCAGGGCGTCGTGGTCCAGATGACAATGGCGCCGTCATCGACCTGCGGCAGGCCGAAGGCGTGCGCCAGCTTTTCTTTGTCGCCGAAGCGGAAGGCGACGTGCACGGATGGATCTTTGCGGTCGGCATACTCGACCTCGGCTTCAGCCAGGGCGGAGCCGCAGTCGAAACACCAGTTCACCGGCTTCAGGCCGCGGAACACATAGCCGTTTTCCATGATGCGGGCAAGCGCGCGCAGTTCATCGGCCTCGTTGCCGAAATTCATGGTCAGGTAGGGCTGGTCCCAGTCGCCCAGGACGCCCAGGCGCTTGAAGTCTTTGCGCTGGCGATCGATCTGTTCAAGCGCATAGGCGCGCGCCTTGGACTGGACCTCGGCCACCGGCAGGTGCTTGCCGTATTTTTTCTCGATCTGAATTTCGATGGGCATGCCATGGCAGTCCCAGCCCGGTACGTAGACGGCGTCGTAGCCCGCCATGGCACGGCTCTTGACGATGATGTCTTTCAGTATCTTGTTGACCGCATGCCCGATATGAATATCGCCGTTGGCATAGGGAGGGCCGTCGTGCAGCACGAACTTGGGCCGCCCCTTGCTGGCTTCCCGGATGGCGGCATAGACCTTTTTTTCTTCCCACTCGGCGATCCAGCCGGGTTCGCGCTTGGCGAGGTCGCCGCGCATGGGGAAGGGGGTGTCGGGCAAATTCAGGGTGTTTCTATAGTCCATGGAGTGCGAAATAGTCGCGAGCGCCCTGCGCATCGTTGTCGATGGCGGCGATCATAGTGGGTAGGTCGGGAAATTTTTCTTCGTCCCGCAGGTATTCAAGAAATTCAACACACGTGAGTTTACCGTATGCCTTTACATTGCAGTCGAGCAGGTGCACTTCCAGGATCAGGCGTCCGCCATGTGAAATCGTGGGCCGCACGCCCAGGCTGGCTACGCCATTGATGGGTTGGGGCCCCAGGCCGTGCGCCTGCACCACGTAGACACCCGAGCGCAGGGCGCACTGGGGCGGGACGTGGACGTTCAGGGTAGGGTAGCCTATGCTGCGGCCCAGCTTCTGGCCATGGACCACATGGCCGCTGATGCGGTAGTCGTGGCCCAGCAAATGTTTGGCCTGCGCCAGATTGCCCACGGCCAGCGCGGTACGTAGCGCCGAGCTGGAAATACGATGGCCGTGCTCGTCGGCCACATCGGCAATGGTTTCCACCTCGAAGCCATATTGCCGCCCGGCGCTGCGTAAAAGCGCGATGTCTCCGCTGCGCTTGTGGCCATAGCGGAAATCCTCGCCCACCAGCAGCCAGCGGGTATTCAGCCCATGCACCAGCAGTTGCCGGATGAAGTCTTCGGCCGACATGTCGGCCATATGCTGGTTGAAACGTTCCAGCACCACCTGGTCGAGCTGGTGCGCGGACAGCGCGGTCAGCTTGTCCCGCAGGCTGCTGATCTGGGTGGGTACCAGTTCGGGCCGCTGCCCGCGCCGTGCGAAATAGGCCCGCGGATGAGGCTCGAAGGTCATGACGGTGGCGGCCAGCCCGCGTTCGACGGCCTGTTGCCGCACACGCGCGAGAATGGCTTGATGGCCGCGATGGACGCCGTCGAAATTGCCTATGGTCACCGCGCTGGGGCGCTGGCTATCGTGGCGGGGCAGGGTACGATATATGGCTGGAGAGGTTTTCACACCCGAGAGTTTACAATCTTGTGCTGCCTTACTCAGGAATTATTGTCTTGGACGTTTCTTCTCTCCCCGCCTGCCGTATCGTCGTACTGATTTCCGGCCGCGGCTCCAACATGCAGACCATCGTCAACACGGTGCGCGATCGGGGCTTGCCGGCCACTGTGTCTGCGGTGATCGCCAACAAGGCCGACGCAGCCGGTCTGGAGTGGGCCCGGGAGCACGGCATACCGGCGCGCGCGGTGCCTCATCGCGATTACGCCAGCCGTGAAGCGTTCGACGCGGCGCTGGCCGACGCCATCGATGCCTATCAACCGCATTATGTGTTGCTGGCCGGTTTCATGCGCGTGCTGACACCGGCCTTCGTCGAGCGCTTCAACGGCCGCCTTATCAATATTCATCCCTCTTTGCTGCCCGCG
The DNA here is from genome assembly GCA_049672825.1 of Pusillimonas sp. Lineage (GTDB taxonomy): Bacteria > Pseudomonadota > Gammaproteobacteria > Burkholderiales > Burkholderiaceae_B > Pusillimonas_C > Pusillimonas_C harenae_A. The sequence continues at coordinate 6,440 of JBATWU010000104.1, read as the reverse complement.
TTTCCCGGGCTCCACACCCATCAGCAGGCCTTGGCCATGGGGGTGCAGTGGCATGGCTGTACCATTCACTTCGTTACGCCGGTCCTCGATCACGGTCCCATCGTGGCGCAAGGTGTGGTGCCGGTGCTGGCCGGCGACACCCCCGATGACCTGGCCAGCCGCGTGCTGCAGATCGAACACCGGATGTACGCCGATGTGGTGGACTGGCTGTCCCGGGGGCGGGTGTCGCTCGACGCCATGCAGCGTGTGCAGGTGGCTGGCGTCGCCAGCCGCTCCTTTGTCCTGACGCCCGATGGCGTTGCTTCATCTGAAAGGTCGTCATGAACATGAACAGCCCCGAAAAACCCCGGCGCGGCCGGGAAACGCGCAAGACGCCGCAGGCGCGGCGCGACGAGGGGAGTGTCGCGCCCGGCCGTCCTTATGTGATGGCGGCGGTGCGCATCGAGCAGGTGCGCAGCGTGCTGGGAGAAATCCTGCAATGGGAATACCCCGCCGATGCGGCCTTGTCGCACTGGTTCCGCGCGCATCCCAAGCTCGGGATGCGCGATCGCGGCGAAGTGGCCGAGGCCGTGTTCGATGTGTTGCGCCACCTCAGGCGTTACCGGCAGTTTGCGGAAAGCGGCACGGGTCCGGCGGCGCGCCGCCTGGCCATACTCGGCCTGGCGTCGGTCTTCGATAAATCGGTGCTCAATACGGGACTGACGGAAACCGAACAGCAATGGCTGGCGCATGTACAAAGCATAGACGTCGCAAGCTTGTCGCGCGCAGTGCGCGACAGCCTGCCCGACTGGCTGGACGAACGTCTGGCCTCGCTGGACGATGCCGACGCCCTGATCCAGTCGCTGAATCAGTCGGCGCCCCTGGACATCCGGGTCAATCCGCTCAAAGTCGATCGCGAGAATATGCTGGGGCAAATGCGCGGCGGACCGGCCTTGCGCTACGATCCCGAACCCACGCCTTATTCGCCCTGGGGCATACGGCTGCAGGGACGCCCGCCGGTCAACCGCTGGCCCATGTTCGAGAAAGGCGAAATCGAGGTTCAGGACGAGGGCAGCCAGATTCTGGTGGCCCTGGTCGCGCCCAAGCGTGGCGAAATGATCATCGACTACTGTGCCGGCGCCGGCGGCAAGACGCTGCTGCTGGGGGCGCTGATGCGCTCCACCGGCCGTCTGTATGCCTTTGACGTGTCGGCCGCCCGGCTGGCCCGGGCCAAGCCCCGCTTTGCCCGCAGCGGCTTGTCGAATATTGTCCCGGTAGTCATCAGCGCCGATAACGATCAGCGCGTCAAGCGTCTGCGCGGCAAGGCGCAGCGCGTACTGGTGGATGCGCCCTGCAGCGGGCTGGGAACCCTGCGGCGCAATCCCGACCTGAAATGGCGCCAGCATCCGGAGTCGCTGCTGGCCTTGCAGGAAACCCAGGCCCGCATATTGCGCCAGGCGTCGCGCTGCGTGGCGCCTGGCGGCCGGCTGGTCTATGCCACATGCAGCATCCTGTCGGAAGAGAACGAAGAGCAGGTTGAACGCTTTTTAGCGGAAAATCCCGACTTTACCCTTCTTGATGCATGCAAAATAGCAACAGATCGTTGTGAAAATCTGACACTGGAAGGCCCGTTCCTGCGCCTGCGCCCCGATCGCCATCAAACCGATGGGTTTTTTGCCGCCGTGCTAGAGCGAAACAAGGATATTCCGCCTCAAAAAGCAGCCCGGAAGCCGGAAAAGCCCGTCCAGGGCCCGAATGGCGAAATGGACTGAAACAGCTCCTCGCATACGATCGCCCCGGCAGGGGCCGCACAGGGGCCCGGCACCCCCTCCCATAGGGGGTGGACGGGCCTGTATCATCCATAATTCCTTGATCTAGCTCAAAACTATTTTGAAACTCCACTGTCATATGGCTGACAAGTGGGATACACTTTTTATTGTTCTAACATGAGGCCTTAACACAGGTTTATGGATCAAATACTCAACTTCGTAAAAGGCGGCTTGCTGCAGTTTTCATGGTGGCAGGTTGCGCTGGTTACCCTGGTGCTGACGCACATCACCATTGTCGGCGTCACCGTCTTCCTGCACCGCAGCCAGGCGCATCGCGGGCTCGACCTGCATCCCGCCGTCATGCACTTTTTCCGGTTCTGGCTCTGGCTCACCACCGGCATGGTCACCAAGGAATGGGTGGCCATCCACCGCAAGCACCACGCCAAATGCGAAAAAGAGGGCGATCCGCACTCACCTGTGGTATTTGGCCTGGGCAAGGTGTTCTTCCGCGGGGCCGAACTGTACCGCGAAGAAGCCACCAATCCCGAAACTCTCAAGCGTTTCGGCCACGGCACTCCCGACGACTGGATCGAGCGCAATCTGTATTCCAAGCGCAGCCTGCTGGGCATCATGATCATGCTCGCCCTCAACCTGTCGCTGTTCGGCGTGCTGGGCCTGACGGTATGGGCCATTCAAATGGCCTGGATCCCCTTCTGGGCCGCCGGCGTCGTCAATGGCATCGGCCATGCTTGGGGCTACCGCAATTACGCCAGCCCCGACACCAGCACCAATGTGGCGCCCTGGGGCATCATCATTGGCGGCGAAGAGCTGCACAACAACCATCACGCCTATGGCACATCGGCCAAGTTCTCGACCAAATGGTACGAGTTCGACCTGGGCTGGTGCTACATCCAGGTGTTCAGCTTCTTTGGCCTGGCCACCGTCAAAAAACGCGCGCCCAAGCTCAAGCTTGAAGCACCCAAGGCGCTGGCCGATGCCAGCACCCTGCAGGGGGTCATCACCCACCGCTACGAGATCCTGGCCCGCTACACCGACCTGGTCAAAAAATCCGCCAGCGATGAACTCCACAAGCTCAGGCTGACCCGCAAGGTAGGCAGCCCCGACTGCAGCTGGACATTGCTCAGCCGCTGCAAAGACTGGATCAGCAGCAGCGACGACGCCCTGGAACCCGCGCAGCGCGAGCAGGTCGACACCGTCCTGGCGCAAAATCAGTCCTTGTCCACGCTGGTGCAAATGCGACGCGAGCTCGTCCGCCTGTGGGAAAGCTCCAGCTCCAGCAGCGAACAGCTGCTGGCCGACCTGCAAGCCTGGTGCCAGCGTGCCCAGCAAAGCGGCATTGAAGGCCTCGAGCAGTTTGCTTACCGGTTGCGCCGCTACGCGGCATGATAGACAGTCTTAACCCGCAACAACAAGCTGCTGTCACTCTCCCTCCCGCCCACGCGCTGGTTCTGGCCGGCGCGGGCAGCGGAAAAACCCGGGTACTGACCACACGCATGGCCTGGCTGATTCAAACCAGTCAGGCCAGCCCTTTTGGGCTGATGGCGGTCACTTTCACCAACAAGTCGGCGCGTGAAATGCTTACGCGCCTTTCCGCGTTGCTGCCCATCAATACCCGCGGCCTTTGGGTCGGCACCTTTCATGGCTTGTGCAATCGCCTGCTGCGCGCCCATCACCGCGATGCCGGCCTGCCGCAAACCTTTCAGATTCTGGATAGCGCCGATCAGTTGGCCGCCATCAAGCGCCTGATCAAGGGCGCGGGCATCGACGACGAGAAATTCCCGCCGCGCGATGTCCAGCGATTCATCAACGGCGCCAAGGAAGAAGGACAGCGCCCCGCCGATGTCGAGGTCTGGGACGCGCACCGCCGCCGTCTGGTCGAGATCTACCAGCTTTACCAGGATCAGTGCGAGCGCGAGGGCGTAGTCGACTTCGCCGAGCTGTTGCTGCGCGCCTACGAATTGCTTCAGCGCAATGCGCCCATTCGCGAACACTATCAGCGCCGCTTCCAGCATATCCTGGTGGATGAGTTCCAGGACACCAACACCTTGCAATACCGCTGGCTGGCCCTGTTGGCCGGCGGCGGCGCTTATATGTTCGCGGTCGGCGACGACGATCAGTCCATCTACGCCTTTCGAGGCGCCAACGTGGGCAATATGGCGGATTTCGAGCGCGATTACGCCCGTGGCAATGTCATCCGCCTGGAGCAGAACTACCGCTCGTACGGGCACATCCTGGATTCGGCCAATGCCCTGATTGCGCACAACAGCTCGCGTCTGGGCAAGAATCTCTGGACCGAGCAGGGCGAAGGCGAACCGGTGCGCGTGGTCGAACAGGCTTCCGATCTGCTCGAGGCCCAGTGGATCATCGACGAAATCAAGGCGCTCATCAATGACGGCCGGCTGCGTCGTGAAATCGCGGTGCTGTATCGCAGCAATGCGCAGTCGCGCATTATCGAGCACGCCCTGTTTTCGTCCGGTATTCCCTATAAGGTTTATGGCGGCCTGCGCTTTTTCGAGCGGCAGGAAGTCAAGCATGCCCTGGCCTACCTGAGGCTGATGGACAACCCCCACGACGATACGTCATGGCTGCGGGTGGTCAACTTTCCCACACGCGGCATTGGCGCGCGCACGCTCGAGCAGTTGGCAGACCTGGCCAGGGAGCAGGGCAGCAGCCTGTTCCGCGCTGTGCCATCCATGTCGGGCAAGGGCGGCGGCAACCTGGCACGGTTTGCCGCGCTGATTCAGCAAATGGCCCATGAAGCGCAAATCCTGCCGTTGCCGGAACTCATCGAACATGTGGTGCACCACAGCGGCTTGCTGGCTCATTACCAGAACGACCGCGAGGGCGCCGACCGCCTTGAAAACCTGCAAGAGCTTGTGAATGCCGCCGCCGCTTTCGTGGCCGAGGAAAACTTCGAAGGCCTGCCGGCGGGCCGCCTGCCCGATGATGCACTGCCAGCCGTCAACCTGGATGCCGCAGCGACCGACGCCGTGGCCGCCATGTCTCCGCTGGCGGCCTTCTTGACGCATGCTTCGCTGGAAGCGGGCGACAATCAGGCGCAGGCGGGCCAGGATGCCGTTCAACTGATGACGGTGCACGCCGCCAAAGGCCTGGAGTTCGATTCCGTTTTCATCACGGGTGTCGAAGAGGGCCTGTTTCCCCATGAAAACAGCTTGCTGGAAGCGGCCGGGCTGGAGGAAGAGCGGCGCCTGATGTACGTGGCCATTACGCGCGCGCGCGAACGTCTGTACCTGTCGCTGGCGCAAAGCCGGATGCTGCACGGGCAAACCCGCTATGCCATGCGTTCGCGCTTTCTGGATGAAATCCCCGATGAGCACCTGAAGTGGCTGACGCCCCGCGAAGGCCGGGCGCCCATGGTCCAGCAGCAGCACGCCTGGAGCGGCGCCTTCCGGCGCGGCAGCGCCTATAACGCCGGCAACGAAGGCGGCAGCGCAGCGCCTCGCGTGCCGCGCAGCCTGACATCGGGTGTTACTGTGGGTTCGCAGCAGTTCCGCATCGGTACGGGCGTGCGGCATGCCAAGTTCGGCGAGGGCACTGTCATCGGCCTGAGCGGCATGGGGCAGGATGCCCAGGCGCAGATTCAGTTCCGCGACGCGGGGACGAAAACGCTGGCGCTGGGGGTGGCCAAGCTGGATATTCTGGCCGGCTGAGTTGAGTATTTGCTGTCTTGCCTGGCGTCTTTGTTGCTTGTTAAAGCGGCCTGTCAGAGGCTGCTGGGGCAGTCGGGCTTCCCGTGCACGGTCCTGCTTCGCAGGACTGCCTGTTCAAAGCCCAGCCGCCGGGGCGGTCGCAGAACTCAGGCCGTCGGACCAGTGGTCCGACAAACGTGGCCTTCAAACAGCTGCGACCTTGCATCCCCGCCGCCCGGGCTTTGAACAGCGTGCCCGAAAGTCGCCCTCCCACCCCAGCAGCCCCTGACAGGCCTCACAGTAAATAGATGCGTTAAGCCGCTGATCACATATGTGATTGCGCTGGTAGCCACTATTGATCGTCTGGCCCGGCACGCCTACGCCTAGACGCCTGTACAAATGTGCGTATATGGCATTCCGGCATTCGCGTGTGCCGTGCCCATGAACCCATATGTTGCAGGCCTGTGTGTCTGTCGGGGTCAAGGGCGGTTTTCGGATGCGCCGGATTGGGTTCGTGGCCAGGGATGCAAGGCTGCGGTTGTTTGAGTGCGCGTTTTCGGGCCATTGGCCCGAGCGCACGAGTTCCGCAGCCGCCCCGGGCACGAACCCAATCCGGGTAGTTCTGGCCAAAGGCCAGAACCGCATTCGACTAGCCCTTGACCCCGACAGACACACAGGCCGTGTATATAAGATATAGGCCACACAGCTCCGCTATCCGCTATTCGGCCGTCAACGCTTCCACCTCTTCCTGCAGCGTCAGCCACTCTTCTTCAAGCTGAGCATGCTTTTTACTCAGCTCGCCATGCTCTTCAAGCACCTTCAGGCGTTCGTCGCGGCGGGCGTCTGAATAGAAGTCGGGGTCGGCGATCAGGGCGTTGAGTTCTTGCAGCCGCTGGCCGGCACGCTCCATATCGGCTTCGACTTTTTTCAGCTTGGCATCCAGCGGCTTGCGCAGACCGGCCATGCGCTGCCGGGCCTCGGCTTCCTGGCGGCGCTGCGCCTTGCGGTCGGTGGTCGGCTC
>JBATWU010000103.1:0-2956 GCA_049672825.1 Pusillimonas sp. | reverse complement strand
CCCTTGTTTTGGCTGGGGCCGCTGCCAGTGCGGCGCGGCGGGTTGGCGCGGCGCGGACGATCTTCGTCGCTGGCGCGCACATGCGCGGGCTCGGCCTTGACCATGTCGGGCGACCAGCCTTCGATGGTGGTGCGCTCGATGGGGCGCTTGATCACTTTTTCAATGGCGCTCAGCAACTTGATTTCAGTACGGTCCACCAGCGACAGGGCGGAGCCGGCGCTGCCGGCGCGACCTGTGCGGCCGATACGGTGCACATAGTCTTCCGGGACATTGGGCAGTTCAAAATTGACCACATGAGGCAGTTGGTCGATATCGATGCCGCGCGCGGCGATATCGGTAGCCACCAGTATGGCGACTTTGCCATCCTTGAAGCCGGCCAGCGCGCGCGTGCGGGCCGCCTGGCTTTTGTTGCCGTGTATGGCTGCGGCCGACAGCCCGTCCTTGACCAGCTTTTCGGCCAGGCGGTTGGCGCCGTGCTTGGTGCGGGTGAAGACCAGCACCTGATGCCAGCCGCTTTCGCGGATGATGTAGCTGAGCAGGTCGCGCTTGTGGGCCTGCTCGGTCAGAACCATGCTTTGCGCAACCAGTTCCGAAGCGGTATTGCGGCGCGCCACCGATATTTCGATGGGGTCGTTCAGCACGCCCTTGGACAGCTCGCGTATTTCGTCGGAGAAGGTGGCAGAGAACAGCAGGTTCTGGCGTTTCTTGGGCAGCAGGGCCAGAATTCGGCGGATATCTCGGATAAAGCCCATGTCCAGCATGCGGTCGGCCTCATCCAGCACCAGGATTTCCACGCCGGACAGGTCCACGGTTTTTTGCTGCGCATGATCCAGCAGGCGGCCGGGCGTGGCCACCAGGATGTCCAGCGGTTTGCGCAGGGCACTGATCTGCGGGTTGATATTGACGCCGCCGAACATGACCATGGAACGTATCGCGGTGTGCCGGCCGTAGGTGCGCACCGACTCTTCCACCTGGGCGGTGAGTTCGCGGGTGGGGGTCAGGATCAGCACGCGCGGCTGGCCGGGTTTGCGGCCTTGTGCGGGGTTTTGCAGCAGGCGATGCAGGATGGGCAGGGTAAAGCCCGCGGTCTTGCCAGTGCCGGTTTGCGCGGCGGCCAGCAGGTCGCCGCCCTGGATGACCTGGGGAATGGCCTGGGCCTGAATGGGGGTGGGGTGCTCGTAACCGGTATCGGCCACGGCGCGCAAAAGGGGTTCTGCCAGCCCAAGGGCGGCAAAGGTATTTGGATTATTCAAGAAATCACTCCAGCGACAGCCTATCGCTCGAGTTGAGAGATACCAATCTAGGCAGACGATAAAAGTAGTTGATAGCAAAAAGCTAAAGGCAGGGCTAGTGTTGAGTATTTGAATTAACCAAACAGCACACCGGAGTTGCCTGCAGACAGTGCGCTGACTGGTGCGGCGCACAACTTATTATTGTAACGTAGTTGGCCGTTCCTGCGGAAATTTGTTTGCCGCCGTGTGCACGGGGCGCGCGGGACCGGGTCAATTATTGCAAAGTTGGCCTGTATGCGGTGCGGCGGGCCCCGGGCGGCTTGGCAAGCGTGGCGCAAACTGCTGTAATTTGCGTACTCTTTTTTTGGCGGACACCAATGAAACGCATTCTACTTCTGCTCATCGCGCCATGGCTCTTCCTGTTGCTGACGGGTTGCGGGTATAACGATATCCAGCGCCTCGATGAGCAAGTCAAGGCTGCCTGGTCGCAAACCTTGAACCAGTACGAGCGCCGTGCGGAACTCGTGCCCAAGCTGGTCAACTCGGTCAATGCCTATATGGTCAACGAGCGGGCCGTGCTGACCGAGGTGACCGAAGCGCGCTCCAGGGTGGGCAGCGTACAGATTACGGTTGACGACTTGCAGAACCCCGAAGTGATGGCGCGCTTCAACCAGGCCCAGGGCGAACTCTCTTCCGCCCTGTCGCGCCTGATCGCCGTATCCGAGAACTACCCGCAACTTAAAAGCGATGGCCTGTTCCGCGACCTGATGACGCAGCTGGAAGGCACTGAGAACCGTATCGCCACCGAGCGCGGGCGTTACGTGCAGGCGGTGCAGGAATACAACCTGATCGTCCGGCAGTTCCCCACTTTGATCACGGCCAAGATCTTCGGCTATGGCACCATCGAAAACTACGGTGTTTCAAGGCAAGACGAGATTACCCGAGATCCCGAAGTCAAGTTCACTCTGCCCGAACCCGGGAAGTCGTGATGGCGCTCGCTCGCCTGGCCCTGTGCGCCCTGTTTGCCCTGGCCGCGCTGCTGCCGGCATCGTGGGCGGCCCAGGTGCCGGTGCCCGAGCTCAAGGCCTGGGTCACCGACCAGACGGATACGCTCGATGCCGCGGCCAGGGCCGACCTGAACCGTATCCTGGCCGACCTTGAGCAGCGCAAGGGTGCGCAGATTGCCGTGCTGGTGGTGCCGACTACTGGCGACGACACCATAGAAAGCTACGCAAGAAGGGTGTTCGATCAATGGCGCATCGGCCGGGCCAGCGTCGACGATGGTATTTTGCTGGTCGTGGCCAAGCAGGACCGCCGCCTGCGCATAGAAGTGGGTTATGGCCTGGAAGGCGCTGTGCCCGACCTGTTGGCCGGCCGCATCATACGCGAGCAGATCACGCCGCGCTTCAAGCAGGACGACTATGCCGGCGGCATTGCCGCGGGGGTCGACAGTCTGGTCAGGTTGGTCGATGGCGAGCCCCTGCCCGATCCGGCGCCCGGCGCAAGCCGGGCCGACGCGTCTAACGACGACTCCCCCTCGGTCATGCTGCTGCCGCTGGCTGCCATGAGTTTCTTCATGCCTGCGGGATTCGCCGCTTTTGCGGTGGGCATCTTCGTGTTCCTGATGTTCAACAGTCTGGCCGCCGGTGTGCTGGCCGCCGTGGTCGCCTTCGTGCTGAGCCGCATCGGCCGCAAGTTCGGCGCCGGTGGGCGGAGCAGTGCGG
>JBATWU010000102.1:0-35944 GCA_049672825.1 Pusillimonas sp. | reverse complement strand
CCCCAGTTGCCGGCGCAGGCTCGTCCTTTCTGGCTGTTGCCCACGCCGCTGGCCTTGCAAACCGCCCACGATCGCCCGGTTTACCGCGGCGGCCCGCTGCGGCTTGCGCTGGGGCCAGAAAGAATGGAAACCGGCTGGTGGAGCACGTCAGGGCACGAGCGCCGCGATTACTTCATTGCCCAGGACCAGCAAGGCGCCTATTACTGGGTCTACCGCCAGCGCGAAACCCCGGCTTCGGGGTGGTTTCTTCATGGCCTTTTCGGCTGACTGCGCCGCCCCGCCCACCAGCGCATTCGCCCCACGCCCAGCCTGTAACCTTGCTCATGCACACCGACTTCCCCCCCTCTTACGCCGAACTGGATTGCGTCTCGAACTTTTCTTTCCTGGAAGGCGCATCCCACCCTGAAGAGCTGGTCAAGCGCGCGGCCGAGCTGGGCTACGAGTCGCTGGCCTTGAGCGATGAATGTTCGCTGGCGGGAGTCGTGCGCGCCTGGGCCGAGGCCAGGGAACACAATATAAAACTGATCATCGGCAGCCGCTTCACCGTGGAAGGAATGCAGATCATTGTCCTGGCCCGCAACCTGAACGGCTATGGCAATCTTTCCGAACTCATCACGCTTGCGCGCCGGCGCAGCGGAAAAGGCCAATACCAGCTAAGCCTGCAAGACATCATCAATCCGCCCGACGGCCATGCGCACCTGAAGCACATGCCCGACTGCCTGGTCATTTTCAAGCCCGGCCACGGCGTGCCGGCAGCCACCCTGGAAACCCAGCTTCCGCCATTGCAGCAGGCGTTTCCAGGGCGCCTGTGGCTGGGCCTGAGCCTGCATCATCAACACGCCGACGCCCAGCACCTGGCCACCCTGGAAGCCGCGGCCGAACGCTTCGGCCTGAAGCTGGTGGCCACGGGGCAGGTGCAAATGCATGTGCGCTCCCGGCAACCCCTGCACGACACCCTGGCCGCCATCCGCCTGAAGCAGGCCGTGCAGCATTGCGGCTATGCGCTGCGGCCCAATGCCGAGCACTATCTGCGCAGCCGCCTGCGCCTGGCCAATATCTATCCGGCGCACGCGCTGCGGGAATCCCTGTTTCTGGGCCGGCTTTGCTCCTTCGACCTGAAGGAAATCCAATATCAGTACCCCAGGGAAATCGTGCCGGAAGGCATGACGCCGGGCAGCTATCTGCGCCAGGAAACCTTCGTCGGCGCCCGCAGACGCTATCCCCGGGGCCTGAGCGACCAGATCAAGAGCCAGCTGGAAAGCGAACTGGCCATCATTGCGGGACTGCGCTACGAGCCCTATTTCCTGACGGTGTACGACATTGTCCAATTCGCCAGGGATCGCGGCATCCTGTGCCAGGGCCGGGGCTCGGCCGCCAATTCCGCGGTGTGCTATTGCCTGGGCATCACCGAGGTCGACCCCGAGAACGGCAATGCGCTGTTTGCGCGCTTCATCAGCCAGGCGCGCAAAGAGCCGCCGGACATCGACGTCGATTTCGAACACCAGCGCCGTGAAGAAGTCATTCAATATATCTACGGCAAATACGGGCGGCACCGGGCGGCCCTGACGGCGGTCGTCAGCACTTACCGCGTCCGCAGCGTCCTGCGCGACACCGGCAAGGCGCTGGGCCTGGATCCCGACCTGATCGACCGGGTGGCCAAGTCCTTCCATTACTGGAGCGGCAAACAGTGCCTGCTGGACAAAATCGCCGAACACGGCCTGGACGCCAGCACTCGAATCGCCCAGATGTGGGCAGGACTGGCGCAATCCCTGATGGGTTTTCCACGCCATCTGTCCCAGCATCCGGGCGGCTTCGTCATTGCGCGCGACACCCTGTGCCGGCTGGTGCCCATCGAGAACGCCGCCATGCCCGACCGCAGCATCGTGCAGTGGGACAAAGACGACTTGGACACCATGGGCCTGCTGAAGGTGGATGTGCTGGGGCTGGGCATGCTGTCTGTCCTGCAGCGCTGCCTGAAGCTGGTCGCGCATCGGTGCGGGCGGGCTTTCAGCCTGGAAAACATCGATTCGAACGACCCCGAAACCTATGCCATGATCCAGCGCGCCGACACGGTCGGCGTTTTCCAGATCGAATCCCGCGCCCAGATGAGCATGCTGCCCCGGCTCAGGCCCGAAACGTTTTACGACCTGGTCGTCCAGGTCGCCATTGTGCGCCCGGGACCCATCCAGGGCGGCATGGTCCATCCCTATCTGCGGCGGCGCCAGGGGCTGGAGAAGATCGACAGCCCCACGCCCGAAATCGCCAAAGTGCTGGAGCGCACCCTGGGCGTGCCCATCTTTCAGGAGCAAGCCATGCAGATCGCCATGGTGGCCGCCGACTTCACCGCCGACGAGGCCGACCAGCTGCGCCGCTCCATGGCCGCCTGGCGGCGCAAAGGCGGCGTCGATGCCTTCCGCGACCGCCTGATCAACGGCATGATAGACAAGGGCTGCCCCAAGGGTTTTGCGGAAAGAATATTCAAGCAGCTCGAAGGATTCGGCGAATACGGTTTTCCCGAGAGCCACGCCGCCAGCTTTGCCAAGCTGGCCTATCTCAGCGCCTGGCTCAAATGCCACGAACCCGAAGCCTTCCTGGCCGCACTGCTGAATTCGCAGCCCATGGGGTTTTATTCTCCCAGCCAACTGATCCAGGATGCACAACGCCATCAGGTGCTTGTCCTGCCGGCCGACGTGGTCGCCAGCCCATGGGAGGCCTGTCTTGAGCCCCACAACATTGAACCCCACGAAAAGCGGCTGGCGGTCAGGCTGGGATTGAATCAGATCAAAGGCCTGTCTGAAGAAGCCGGCCTGCGCATTCAGGCTGCGCGCGGCACCCGGATGTTTTCCAGCGTGCACGATCTGGCGCTGCGGGCCGACCTGAATCGCCAGGCCATGGACGCGTTGGCCAAGGCCAATGCTTTGCATACATTAAGCGGGCACAGACGCCTGGCCAGCTGGCAGGCCGCAAGCCACGCATTTCAAGGCCTGCTGCGCAATGCACCCATTATCGACAGGCACTCCCCCTCGTTGGCCGCTCCCACCGAAGGCCAGGACATCAAGGCCGACTATCAGTCTCTTGGACTGACGCTGGGACGGCATCCTGTGGCCTTGCTGCGGGCCGCCTTGCAGGCCCGGAAATTCACGCCGGCCTCGACACTGGCCGACACCTACCCCGATCGACGCCTGGCCCGGGCCTGCGGCATCGTGACCGGCCGCCAGCGTCCCCAAACCGCCAACGGCATTATTTTCGTCACACTGGAAGACGAGACAGGCAACGTCAATGTCATCGTGCGCGCCCGGCTGGCCGAAAGCCAGCGCGCCGTGCTGCTCGGATCGACGCTCATGGGGGTCTATGGTGTCTGGCAAAGCCACCAGGGCATCTGTCACCTGATGGCCAGCCGGCTGGTGGACTTGAGCCATTTGCTGGGCGCCTTGCCCACCCGCAGTCGGAACTTCCATTAAAATGAATCTCTTTACACTGGACATCTTCATGGGCAATTCGCTGAAACCCCAATTGGCCGACGCCGTCAAGACCGCCATGCGCGCCAAAGACAGCGCCCGCCTGGGCACGCTGCGCTTCCTGCAGGCAGCCGTCAAACAGAAAGAAGTCGACGAGCGCCGCGAACTGAGCGACGCCGAAATCACTTCGATTATTGAAAAACAGGTCAAACAGCGGCGCGAATCCATTGCCGCCTTTGAACAGGCCGGCCGCACTGAAACCGCCGAGCAAGAAAAAGCCGAGCTGGGCGTTTTGCAGGAATTCCTGCCCAAGGCGGCCGATCCCGCCGAAGTCGAAGCGGCAATCGACGCCGCCATTGCCCAGGTAAACAGCGAAGGCGTCACTGGCGCCCCCGCCATGGGCAAAGTCATGGCCATTCTTAAAACCGCCCTGGCCGGCCGCGCCGACATGTCGGCGGTATCGGCCCAAGTCAAGGCCAGGCTGATGTAAGCGGCTGGGCGCCAGTCGGCTCGGCAGCGATTTTTTCCCTTAATTATTTATAGGCCACGCACACCGACGTATCCATCAGCACCGACTGGCGCATCGCCTGCAGCGCGTTGGCATCCCATGGCGTCCGGCCCCATACTGTATGCGTAACCCGGGTGTGGCTGGCGTCTACCGCCTGAATGTCGCTGCGCGCCACCACCCCGCCCAGGAAGGGGCTGCGCACCGTTACCGTTCCCGCCTGCATGGCCGGATCCACCTGCGCATACACTTCGTACTGGTTTTTTCCGGTCAGGCACTCGCCCGCCTGATTCTGGACACGCAGATAAACGGTCTGGTAACTGCGAGGAACCGTATATGAAATGCTTGGCGAATCGCCGCCCGGCCGCACTCCCACCGCGCATCCCGACAACATGGCCAACGCGCCGATACCAATCAGTAAGCCTTTCACCCTGCCTCTCCTGGTGCATCCATTATGATTAAACGCCCAAATGCGACGCCGCCCCATCGAGCCGCGCGCACACCGGAAAGTTAGCACGCCGAACGCCTGCCGTGGGAGGATTTTTTGTTATGGGGCTCTTTCCCTGGCCGGACCCTTATAAGAAAAATCAAAGGCAGGCTTCGGCGGCGGCCGCCGTCAAGCTGCCCAGGCAGGGATAATCAGTGTATCCGTGAGCGCCTTCCGTATAAAAGGTTTTGTCGTCCCATTCATTCAACGGAGCGCCGGCTTTCAGGCGAGCGACAAAGTCGGGATTGGCAATATACGCCCTGCCGAATGCCACCGCGTCGGCCGCGGCGTCGGCCAGAACCTTGTTCGCGCTGGCCGCATCGTATCCTTCGTTGACGATCACCGGCCCACGGAACAATCGCTTGATGTCGGCACTATGGCTGTCTGGCCCAAGCGGCTCGCGCACAAGCAGGAAAGCAATGGCGCGCTCGCCAAGCGCCTGGGCCACATGAGCAAATAACTGCCCGGGGTTGGAGTCGCTGACACCATGCGATCCGCCACGCGGCGACAGATGCACGCCTACCCGGCCCGCGCCCCAAACGCCGACGCAGGCATCGACGACCTCAAGCAATAGGCGCGCACGGTTTTCAATCGATCCGCCATATGCATCTGTCCGCTTATTGGTGCCGTCCTGCAGAAACTGATCGATCAGGTAGCCATTGGCCGCGTGCACCTCGACGCCATCGAATCCGGCTTCCCTGGCATTGCGGGCGCCTTCGGCGAAGTCGGCCACAATACCCGGCATTTCTTCAATGTGCAGCGCGCGCGGCACCACATAAGGGCGTTGCGGCCGGAGCAGGCGAACCTGGCCCTCGCAGGCGATGGCGCTGGGTGCGACGGGAATTTCGCCATTCAGGAACTCGGGATCCGATACCCGGCCCACATGCCACAGCTGCATGAAGATCTTGCCGCCCTTGTCGTGCACCGCCTGGGTGATCTTCTTCCAGCCTTCGACTTGCGCGCTGCTCCAGATGCCGGGCGTACTGGGGTAGCCCACGCCCTGGGGCGAAACCGAGGTGGCTTCCGTCAGGATCAGGCCGGCCGATGCGCGCTGGCAATAATAGGCGCGCATAAGATCGTTTGGAATCCGCCCTTCCGATGCCCGGTTGCGTGTCAGCGGAGCCATTACAATGCGATTGGCCAACGCTACGCAACCCAACTGAGCTGGATCAAATAAACTCACCATGTTCGATGTTGCCTTTATCTTGTGTCCATAAGGGTTTGTACCAGAATTTGCGCCATCCTAGCAATCGACTATCGTATCGACACCCTTTTCTCCTGATGTAAAGCAAGGAAACAGCATGGGACAATTTGCCGTCATCGGCCTGGGCCGCTTCGGCTCCGCCGCTTCTCTGGAGCTCATGAAAATGGGGCACTCCGTGCTGGGCGTCGATAGCAATGGCAAGGTCGTGGACAAGCTCGCCGATCAAATCACCCACGCGGTCATCGCCGATGTCACCGATCGTGCGGCACTGGAAGAACTGGGGCTGGACAACTACGATGTCGTGCTGGTCGCCATAGGGGAAGAAATTCAGGCCAGCCTGCTGTGCGTCGTTCACCTGAAATCCCTGGCCATATCCACCATCTGGGTCAAAGCCACGTCGCACGCCCAGCACCTGATACTCAGCAAGCTGGGCGTGGCCCGCATCATCCACCCCGAAGAAGAAATGGGCATACGCGTGGCCCAGGCACTGAGCTACCCGATGGTGAACGATTACATTTCCATCGGCAACGGCGAGTTCGTGGTGGAAATCGAAGTCAGCGAGCATCTGGAAGGCGCCTCGGTTGGCCAGGTATTGAAAGACACGCCCGATACCATACACGTGCTGCTGGTCAAGCGCCGGACCGACATCACCGTGCATCCACCCGGCGAGTTCATACTGCAGGCCAAAGACGTGCTGGTGCTGCTCGGCCAGCTCACGACGCTGAAAACCATCGCCCCGAAACTCATCTGAGCCATGCGCAACTGGCTTCCCCTTTACGGCTATCAGTCGTACCAGCGCGTCAAGCGCACTGGACTGCTCCGTGCCAGCCCGCCGGTGGTTCTGGCCGCCGGTTTTCTGGTGCTGATCCTGATCGGCACCCTGCTGCTGTCATTGCCCTGGGCCAGCCGGCACGCCATCAGCCCGTTCACCGCCTTCTTCATGGCGACGTCGGCTGTTACCGTAACCGGCCTGGCAACGATAGAGCCGTCGGTCGCACTGACCCACTTTGGCCAGATCGTGCTGATCGCCCTGGTGCAGCTGGGTGGCCTGGGTTTCGTGACCTTTGCGGTGGTCGCGGCCATTACGCTGGGCAAAAAAATGAGCCTGTCGCAACAGGCGCTGGCGTTGGAAGCCTTCAACCAGACCAGCGTTTCAAAGATACAGAAAACCGCCTTCTCGGTCTTCAAGCTGTCCATCATCATCGAACTGACCGCGGCCATCGTGCTGGCCCTGTGGTGGTGGCGCGACTATCCGCTGGTCACGGCAATCTACCGTGCCATTTTCCATGCCATCGCGGCGTTCAACAATGCCGGTTTCTCGCTGTTTCCAGACAGCCTGTCGCAGTTCGTCGATGACCCCGTCACCGTATTGACCATCAGCTTTTCCATCATATTGGGCGGTATCGGATTTTCGGTGCTGGGCGACATCGGCCAGAAGAAGCGCTGGTCCACCCTGCTGGTCTACACCAAGGTCATCCTGGTGGGCACCCTTGTGCTGAACCTGGTGGGCTTTGTATCGATATGGGCGCTCGAATTCAATAACCACGACACGCTGGCCGATCTGCCCTGGCACGGCCAGGCACTGGCGGCCTGGATGCAAAGCGTCACGTCGCGCACCGCCGGATTCGCCACCCTGGACGTCACCAAGCTGCACGACAGCTCGACACTGATCATCATGCTGCTGATGTTCATAGGCGGCGGCTCGCTGAGCACGGCCAGCGGCATCAAGGTGGGCACATTCATCGTGCTGCTGGCCGCCGTGTACTCTTATATTTTCCACCGCAAGGAAGTGGTGCTGCTCAAGCGATCCATTTCGCCGGACACCGTCCAGAAGTCGCTGGCCCTGCTCCTGGTCAATAGCGCCCTGGTCTTTCTTGGCGTGCTGATACTGACCACGCTGGAAAAAGCGCCCTTCATCAGCATACTGTTCGAAGTCGTGTCGGCGGTCAGCACCACGGGCCTGAGCCGCGACCTGACGCCGCAGCTGTCCGCGCCCAGCCACGCCCTGCTGGCGCTGTTGATGTTTGCCGGGCGCCTGGGGCCATTGACCTTGATGTACAGCCTGGCCACCCAGAAACGCAGCCGGGTGCGCTACCCGGGAACCGAGTTCCAGGTGGGTTGAAGGGCTCGCGCCCCTGCTTATTGCACCGATATATTTGCCGCTTTGACGACGACGCCCCAGCGATCGAGTTCCTGCTTGGTGAAATCGCCCAGTTCGGACGGCCCCATGTACAGGGCCTCAGCCCCCAGGGACTCGGCTTTCTCGCGGAAGGCCGGTGTCTGCATGATGGTTTCGATTTCGGCAGCCAGCTTATCGACGATATCGGACGGCGTGCCCGCTGGCGCGTATAGCGCAAACCACGATGATACGAGCAGTTCGGGATAGCCCGCTTCAGCGGCAGTGGGCACATCGGGCAAGCTGGGCAAACGGTTCTTGCCCGTTACCACCAGCGGCGTCAACTTGCCGGCGGCGATGTGCGGCAGCAGCGGCGGCGGCGTGGTCATGGTCAGGTCCACGGACCCGCCCAGCAGATCATTCATGGCCGGCCCCGTGCCGTTATAGGGGATGTGCGTGAGCTGGGTGCCCGCCATCTGATTCATCAGTTCGGTGGAAACCTGCTGCAGCGATCCGACACCGGACGATGCATAGTTCAGCTTGCCGGGATTCTGCTTGTCGGCATCGACCAGGTCCTTGAGCGTCTTGTAGGGCAAGTCGGCGCGCACGACCAGCACCTGAGGCGCTGAAAGTATGTTGGCGACAGGCGCGAAGTCCTTGATCGGGTCCCAGTTCAGATTGGGCGTAATCAGCGGTGTGATGACTTGATAGCCTGAGTACTGCAGAAGCAAGGTATAGCCATCGGGCTGCGCGCGCGTCACCATTTGCGCCGCGATCGTGCCGGCGCCGCCCGGCTTGTTGTCGACCACGACGCTCTGGCCCAATGCGCGGCCCAACGGTTCGGCGATCATGCGGGCGGTAATATCGGTGGTGCCGCCCGGCGCCGCCGAGACGATCAGCCTGATGGGCCGATCGGGATAGGCCGCCGACTGCGCCGAAGCCGGCAGCGTGGCGGCACCCAGGCCAAAAGCGCAGGCGAATGCCGCCAGCGAGTGATGTAGTTTCATTGTTGATAGCATAAAGGTCTCCTCGGTAACGAGTTCGAGTATGCCATCGGCCTACCCGTGCGGGCCATCCTTATTGCGGCAAGCCGGTTATCGCCAAACACGAAAGCCGGCGTTCCGCGCCCCGGACGTCAGGCGTCGGCCGCGGGCCGGCACCGCACGTGCGCCAGCAGCAGCCTCGCCGCCGCCGTCAAGGCTTCCGGATCGCGCACGCCGATGAGCAGCGTACGGCGCGCCCACTCGTCGTCCAGGGGAATCAAGGTCAATGCCATTGAACGCGCGTGCGTGGCGGCCGCCAGGCGAGGCAGGATGCTGATGCACTGGGTGGCCACCGCCATACGGCAGATGGAATCGAAGCCTCTTACCTGAATGCGCAGCTTCAGCGGCTTGCCCAGGCGTTCGCACTCTTCGCTCAGCCGCATCGCCAGCGAGGTTTTTTCGGAAAGTCCGATGTAGTCGTAGGCCAGCGTTTCAGCGAAACTGACCTGCCGGCGCGCCGCCAAGGGATGATTGCGCGGCACCATCAGCACCAGTTCATCATCGCGATAATGATAGGTCGTCAGGCCAGCGCAGGGCGTGCGGTCGGCAAAGATGCCCAGGTCGGCCTGCCCGTTGACGACCGCGGCGACGATGCGGGTGCTGTTTTCCTCTTTGAGGCTGATGCGTATCGCCGGATGGTTGCGCATGAACGCGGCAAGATCGTCGGAAAGGAACTGGGTGATTGCGGAGGTGTTGGCGCCCATGCGCACATGCCCTTTCACGCCAAAGGCGTAGTCGGACAAGGCGCTCGCCATTTGCTCCATTTCGTGAACCACGCGCAGCGAATGGTGCAGGAACGCTTCGCCCGCCTCCGTCAATTCGACCCCGCCCGCATGGCGATACAGCAAGGGCGTGCTCAGCGCCGCCTCCAGGTCGGAAATTCGCTTGCTGGCCGCACCTACCGCCAGATGGGACTGGCGCGCGCCCGCCGATATGCTGCCTTGGCGAGCAACGGCGATGAACAGGGAAAGCGTGACGAGGTCGAATCTGGCGAGGTTCATGGCGCTTGGGGCGCAATGGCCGTCAGGCCACCCCCTCGGGCGCCGGATGCAAGGTCAGGCGCGGCCCCGCCTTCAGTATCTGGCTGGGAACATCATGGCCCGTCAGGCGGGGCAGCCTGCCTGATATACCCAGTATCCGGTCCAGGTCGATGCCCGTGTCGTAGCCCATGAGCTCCAGCATATGCACCAGATCTTCGGTGCAGACATTGCCGGTCGCGCCAGGCGCATAAGGACAGCCGCCCAGGCCGCCCAGCGACGCATCGAAACGGTCGAAGCCCATGCGAATGGCGGACAGCGTATTGGCCAGCGCCATGCCGCGCGTATTATGAAAATGCATGGTCAGTTCAAGCTGCGGAAAGCGCGCCTTGGCCTGCCCGGCTATGTCTTCGACCTGGGTCGGATACGCCATGCCTGTGGTGTCGCAAAGGGTGATGCCGCGCACACCCAATTGGGCAAGCCGGTCCATCAGTCCGAACACCTCGCGGGTCTCGATGTCGCCTTCCATCGGGCAGCCAAAGACAGTGGAGAGCGACACGTTGATCGCGACATCGGTCCCGCGCACCGCGCCGGTCACATCGGCAAGCTGCGCGAACGACTGCTCGCGCGTCATGCGCAGATTGGCGCGGTTATGGGTCTCGCTGACCGACATCACCAGATTGACTTCATCGACATTGCACGCCATCGCCCGTTCCGCGCCGCGCACATTGGGAACCAGCACGGTATAGATAACGTCGGGATTGCGATCGATCTCGTGCATGACCATGTCGGCATCCTTCAACGCCGGAATGGCCCTGGGCGAAGTGAACGAGGTTGCCTCGATCTTGGCATAGCCGCTTTGCGACAGATCATTGATGAAGTCAATCTTGTCCTGCGTGTCGATAAACTGCTTTTCATTCTGGAAGCCGTCCCGGGGCGCCACCTCCTGAATATAGAGTCTCTTGCCGTCATTCATGATTTCATCCCTTCTATCTTGTCGTGTTTCCGTATTAAATGATGCCGCGCCTGCGCCAGTCGCCCAGCGTTGCCTCATCGATACCCATGCCGGCCAGTATCTCGTCGGTATGCTGGCCCAGGGTCGGCGCGGCGCTGCGCACATCGCCGGGGGTGGCGCTGAGCTTGGGCACGATGCCGGGCAGCTTGATCGGCGTCCCGTCGGGCAAGGCCGAATCCAGGATCATGTCCCTGGCCCGGTAATGCGGGTCGGCCGCAATGTCGGCCACATCGTAAATCTTGCCCGCGGGGATATGATGCTCGTTGAGCGCGGCCAGCACGTCATCCAGAAGATTCCGGCCTGTCCATTGCGAAATCGCCTCGTCTATCATGTCCACCTGCTTGACCCGGCCGACATTGTTTTCCAGCGCCGGATCGTTGCCCAGATCATCGCGGCCGATGACCATCATCAGCCTTTTGAAAATGCTGTCGCCATTGCCGGCAATCAGCACATATTTGTTGTCTTTGCAGCGATAGGCATTGCTTGGCGCGATGCCCGGCAGGCTGCTGCCGGCGGCCTGCCTGACCTCATTGAAGACGGAATACTCGGGCAACAGGCTTTCCATCATGTTGAACACTGACTCGTACAGCGCCACATCTATCATCTGGCCCTGGCCATTGCCCTGGTCCCGCGCCCGCAGGGCCAGCAACACGCCGATGACGCCATGCAGCGCCGACAAAGAGTCGCCAATGGAAACGCCGACCCGCACCGGCGTGCGTCCGGGTTCGCCGCTCAGGTGACGCAGGCCGCCCATGGCTTCGCCGATGGCGCCGAACCCGGGCAAGTCGCGATATGGGCCGGTCTGGCCGTAGCCCGACACCCGCAGCATGACCAGCCGCGGGTTGATGGCGCTAAGCTCGTCCCATCCCAGGCCCCAGCCTTCCAGGCTGCCCGGCTTGAAATTTTCGATGACGACATCGACATCCTTGACCAGCTTGCGGATGACGTCCTGCGCCTCGGGCTGGCGCAGGTCCAACGTAATCGACTTTTTGTTGCGTGACTGCGCCTGCCACCATACGGATGTGCCGTCGTGGATCAGGCGCCATTTCCTGAGGGGATCGCCCTTCAAGGGCGGCTCCACCTTGATGACCTCCGCACCAAACTCCCCCAGCATCTTGGCCGCGAACGGCCCGGCAATCAATTGGCCCAGCTCCAGCACACGGATTCCCGTCAACGGTTTGCTCATGTTTTCCTCGTGAATGGCATTTGATCTGTTGCTGATCGCAGTCTAGCAAGTAAGCCGCCGCGGCCGAAGAATTCCTTAGCGATGCCGCCATCGCGTTTCGCGATGACAAGCCGTGAAGCCGCTATACTGGCCGCTTCCAACGCCTTATGGAACGTCCATGCACCTGGATCCCATTTCTTTGAAATTGTTCATCAGCGTGATCGAACAAGGCACGATTGCCGGCGCTGCCGAACGCGAACACATTGCCGCCGCCGCCATCAGCAAGCGCATCAGCGAGCTGGAGCAGCAATTGAACACCAGCCTGTTGGTCAGGACCAATAAAGGCATCCGACCGACACCGGCGGGCATCGCCCTGTCGGCCATGGCCAGGCGCGCCTTGCGTGAACTGGACGAGATATCGGTGCACATGAAAGAGTATTCGGACGGCGCACGCGGCTTTATCCGCGTTTTTGCGAATATTTCGGCCATCACCCAATTTCTGCCGCAGGACATCAAATCATTTCTGGGCCAGTATCCGAACATTCATGTCGATCTCGAAGAACAGGTGACGCCGGCCATTATCAAATCGATTTCCGAGAATGCCGCCGATGTCGGGATTTTCTCGGATGCGCCCCTGGACCAGGATATCGAAGTGTTTCCGTACCAAGAAGATACACTGGCGCTCATCGTTCCCGGGGGGCATCCGCTTGCCGAAAAATCCGATTTCTGCTTTGCCGACAGCCTGGAATACGACTTTATCGGACTGCACACCGGCAGCGCCATCAACCGCATCGTCTCGAACGCGGCCGACGGCCTGCGGCGCACGGTCAAGCTCAAAGTGCAGGTCACGGGTTTCGATGCGCTGTGCTTCATGGTGAACTCGGAACTGGGCATAGGCGTGCTGCCCCTGGGCATCGCCAAGCGATATTCCCAGATGTTCGGCATTCATATCATTCCTCTTGAAGAGCCCTGGGCGCGCAGAAGACTGCTGGTCGGCATGCGTTCATTTGCAGCGCTGCCCGCCGCCGCCAGGTTGTTTGTCAGCCATTTAAGCCAACGTGCCCACAAACCGGGCGACGCTGCCTGACGCCCAGGAAAATTGTGCTAGAATCTCGTCTTTCGCTGATCTTGATTTGGTCGGTCAGCATCAAGGCTAAAGGCTGAAAAGCCGATAGTTTCGGGGCGTAGCGCAGCCTGGTAGCGCACTTGCATGGGGTGCAAGGGGTCGAGTGTTCGAATCACTCCGTCCCGACCAATAAATTCAAGGGCTTACAGACTTCAGTCTGTAAGCCCTTGTCCTATTCTGCGGTCCAGCCCCACTTTTTGGCTCACCGCTACCCCGGGCCCATAAAATTCTGGATGGACTCCGCGGAGCCGGCCTTAATGCGGCGTATGGTGCGGGGGTGAACAGAATAGGTTTGCGCAATCACTTCCAGCGGAACCCGATTGTGTAAGGCCTGTAATGCCTCTCGGTGTTGGGCGGGCGAAAGTGCAGGCCGTCTACCCAAAGGTTTGCCATTGGCGCGCGCCGAAGCCATGCCCGCGCGCGTGCGTTCGCTGATCAGCGAGCGTTCAAACTCCGCCAATGCCGCCATCATATGAAAAAGCAGCTTACCGCCCGAGGTGGTCGTATCGATATTTTCCGTTAATGACACAAAATGGATACTGTCCCTGCCCAGCTTATCTATGGTGTCGACTAAATAACGCAGTGACCTTCCCAAACGATCCAGGCGCCAGACAACAAGGGTATCTCCAGGTTTAATCTTGTTTTGCAAGCCTCTTAAGCCAGGGCGCATCGTTTTTGCGCCGGAAATACCCTTATCTGTATAAATGTAATCGCAATTCGCTTTTTTTAGAGCGGCGATCTGCAGTCCCAGGTTTTGATCTTGCGTTGAAACACGCGCGTACCCATATTTCTTGCTCATAATGCCCATCTTCTCAGCGCATGGCGCTGCACGCTTTTCGAACACACCACGACGTAGCCAACGCTAATAAAAGCCAAGATGGTTTAGTGCAGTCGTCGTCAAACCCGTGCAAGTTCGACCGTCCATATTCAAACCCACGGCCTTATGCCTGCACATCAAGGCCGCCCGTACTGCAATAAGGCTTGTGACGTCAATAAACGTCTAACGTTGCGCTTTTAGGTAGCAGATTCTGCTTGAGTGTCAATGGATATTACATACGTGTCAATGGCCAGCGACACCTCACCTAGCCTGGATAATCCCGCTGTATTAATGACAAGAGGCAAACATAATTAAGGATAGAACGCAGACAGAATTTTGATTTTGACAAAAAGCTTCCCTTATGTCAACATGCACAAAAAGCAATAAATGGATGCATTTCGATTTAATGCCATGGGGAGCGATGATTATCTGGATGCGCTATTCCACAGGGACAAAAGGGAAGCTTTTTGGCCGCTTATGGCCAAAAAGCCGTGTGAGGACTGAGGGACGGCACTATTGGCGGCACCCCATGTTGTTGGGAACGCCATGAGCGCTCAATGGCTACAACCCCTGTCTGGCTGGTTGCAGCAAACGGCCCCGTCGAGCGGCTACCTGCTTGTAAGCCTGAATAGTTGTAAACCGCTTTCAGAGGCTTACGGGCCACTGTCATTTCGACAAGCCCTTGTGTCTGCCTTTGAAGACCGGCTCACCCCTTATGGCATTGCAGGTAACGATATCTTGGTGCTGGATCAGTTGGTGCTGATCGGCCTTGGCGGCCTAAGACTGTCCACCAAGGTGAGTAAAGACCTGCTCCTTGAGCGCATCAAGGCAGCGCTATCCTATGAGCCGGTGCTATGCGGCTCGCACCGCGTGCTTATCAGTGTGCTGGCAACCTGGATAGAAACGGCTGCGGACCTTCCAGCCGAGCTTCCGCTTTTTTCTTCTGACCTGCACTCGGCGGCGAAAGCCATCGCGTTCGCCGAGGTTGAACCGTTGAGCACCAAGCAGACGCATAGTGACATGGCATCTGCCAGCCAGTTTTTTAGGCATATGCGCGACGCCAAGGTCGTCCTGTCATTTCAGCCAGTCGCCTTTATCGAAGAAGGCCATCGGGCGTTGTATTACGAAGCACTGCTGCGGTGCACTGCGGTTGACGATGACGCCCAGCCCACATCATGCGCATCGGTGGTTCAGGCGCTGGAGCGGCTGCATAGCATCGAACGGCTGGACGCCAGCGTGCTCTGGACGGTGATACAGGTGCTGGAACAGCACCCTGCCATCCACTTGGCGTGCAATATCTCTCCCTTATCGTTGCAGCACGGCGCATGGTGGCGCTTGCTGTTTTCCGTGTTGGGCAGCGCTCCCGATCTGGCCAAACGCCTGACGCTGGAAATTACCGAGACAGCCGCCATATTCGACATGGACGAGGCTGCCAAGCTGCTTAAAACCCTGCGCTCGCTGGGCTGCAGAATCGCAATAGACGATATAGGAACGGGCTTCAACACCTTGGCTCTGGCCAAGGAGATCGGACCCGACGTCATAAAAATAGACAAAACCCTGGTGCATGGCGCGCGCGACAAAGGCGGTTTCACGGCTCTTCGTTCCTGGATAGCAGCTTCCCGGGATGTAAGCCGGTACGTCGTGGCCGAGGGGATTGAGACTGAAGATGACCTACGGTTAAGCATAGACGCCGGGGCGCATGCCGTCCAAGGCTATTTCATTGCCCCTCCCAGTATCCAGCCCCCTTGGGGGACAGTGCCCGTGTGTGTCCAAGATAGTTTCAACCCCGCTCATCGCAGCATGGCAATTAATCAATATTTCTTGGCAACGTAGCACGAGGGCGCTCAAGAGCAATGGCGGCGCGTCGGTCCGCCGCTCCAGAACATCATTAGGCCGCCGCGTATCGCCCCTGTTGGCCATTCCGCTGGCTCCTCATGGGCGATTGGCTCTCTTGCCCCATCAAAGGCGGTAGTGGGATGATAGGCACCCCCGCAAATTGGCGTAAGTACTTTCTCCCCCCCCCCACATGACCTAACCCATATGCCGCATTTGTTTGGCCTGGGTTCGTCTCTATCATGCCTTCCATAAAGTCTGTATCCAGACGCTAACAATACGTTGCAAGCCTGATATCCGCGTCACGACACCCGCCACCAGCCGGTCAGCGCCTTCCCGCTTGCTTCAAGAAAAACATCGCATCCGCGAAAGAAGAAAAAGGGAGTCAGCGCCATGTGTCCGTCCAGCAATCGACTTACCCCGTCTGTTTTCCACTGAACAGATAGCCATGAAGACGCCGGCACTCCTGTGTTGCACAAGCGCGATTGTCGCCGCTGCCCTGAGCGGCGCCACCTGGGCCGCGGTGCCGGCGCACGAATACGATCGTTTGATCATGGGCGCACGCGCAGGCGATCATGAACCCGCCCTGGTCATGCTGCGCCGCCATGCCGCCGAACACCCGCAGGACCTTCGCGCCGCCTATGATCATGTGCTGATCGCCAGTTGGGCCCAACGCGACGATGAGGCGACCGCCGCCTACGAGGCCATACAGCCAGCGCCCAGCCGGCCGCCGGCCGATGTGCTGGAGGCTGTCGCCGCCGCCTATCGCAATACCCAACGCTGGGACGCGGCCCTGGCCCATTACCGTCAGGGCCAACGGCTGTTTGCGCATCAACCCCGTTTCGCGGTCGGCGAAGTGATGACGCTGGCGGACGCGGGGCGCGGCGCCATGGCTGTGCGCCGCGGCCAGGCCCTGGTCGATGATTATCCCGAGAACGCCGACGCCCGGATTGCGTTGAGCTATGCGCTGAAAAGCACCCCCTCCCCCTACCCCGTCCTGCAGGAAGCGAGCCAGGCGCAGGCCCTGGCGCCGAAAAAAGCCTATGTACTGCGGGAATATCTGGCTTCGCTGGAAAACGCCGGCCTGGCACACGCCGCACTGGACACCGCGCAGCGACATCCGGATCTGGTCGATGCCGCAAGAATGCGCAAACTGCAGGCTGATTACGCCGCGGAACTTTCCCGCTTGGCCAGCATGCCGGCCAGGCAGGAAAGCGAGCGCTATCGCATCGCCGATCGCGCCATCGCAGAATACGACAGGCTGATTCCGGCCTGGCAGGCTCTGGGACCCGAGGCCCAGGCCGATGTGCGGCGCCTGCAGGTGGACCGCCTGCAGGCGCTTGCGGCACGCGACCGGCCACTGGACGTAGTGGCCTCATACGGAGCGCTTGAAGCCCAGGGCGTTCAAGTGCCGCGCTATGCGCTCCGGCATGTCGCCAACGCTTATCTCGCCTTGAAGCAGGCCCGCAAGGCGCGCGATCTCTACGGCCGGGTGCTGACGGCTGAAGCCAGTCAACAAGATAATGCCGCGGAACAGCTCAGCAACCAGATCGGCCTTTATTACTCACTGATCGAGAGCGAGGAATTCCGCGAGGCCGCCGATGTGATGGACGCCGCGCGCACCGGGCAGGCGCAATGGCGTCATATCAAGGGCGTGCCGCAGAGGGTTCCCAACGATCTGCACATGTATTCGGAGCAGACCGGCGCGCTGGGCCTGTTTTATGAAGACGACACGCCGGCGGCCCAGCAGCGCTTCGAGGAACTGGTGAACAACGCTCCCCGGAATGTGGGCTTGCGCGCCGCCCTGGCCAATATCTACCGCAGCCGGGGCTGGCCGCGAAAGGCGGAAAAACAATTGAAGGCCGCCGAAGCGCTGGAACCGCGCGCGCCCGAAGTGGAGGCCGGCCAAGGCATGACGGCACTCGACCTGCAAGAATGGCAACAGGCCGGGATACTGGTGCGGGATATGGCCGAGCGTTACCCGGAAAGGCCCTCCACGCAAAGCCTGGAACGTGAATGGAAGCTGCACGGCAAGGCCGAGCTGCGTGTCGAGGCCAACGGTGGCATCGCGTCCGACAGCCCGGTCACCGGCAGCGGAGACCTGAGCATTGAAACCGTGCTGTACTCGGCCCCGCTGAACCACAACTGGCGTGTTTTCGGTGGCGGCGGCCACGCCACCGCCGACTTCGAGGAAGGCCGCGGAAACCACAACTGGCTGCGCACTGGTGTGGAGTGGCGCGGCCGCGATCTGACAGCCGACCTGGAAGTATCCAGCCACCACTATGGTTTCGGCGCCAAGCCAGGCGCCCGCGCCTCGGCCGCCTACGACTTGAATGACCAATGGCAGGTGGGCGCGTCGGCCGAGCTGCGTTCGCGCGACACGCCGTTGCGCGCCCTGCGCAACGGCATCCATGCCAATAGCGCCGGGGCGTATGTGCGTTGGCGTCAAAGTGATCATCGCGAATGGACTTTCTCGCTTTCACCCATGCGTTTCAGCGACGGCAATCATCGCCTGGCCGCCGTACTCAGTGGCACGGAACGGGTTTATACCACCCCGCATTTCAAAGCCGACCTGCAACTGGGCATCGCCGCCTCGCGCAACTCTCGCGAGGATGTCCCCTATTTCAACCCCAAGTCGGATCTGGAAATCCTGCCCAGCCTCAGGCTCACGCACACGCTATATAGATATTACGACACGATGCTGGAGCACAGCGTCCTTCTGGGGGTGGGCGCCTACACGCAGAAAAATCATGGCACGGGGGCCATCGGCGCGGTGGGATACGGCATCAAATATCACCATGACGATGTATTTGAAATAGGCGCCACGGTGACCGGCGTCAGCCGGCCCTATGACGGCGTGCGCGAACGCGAGCTGCGCGCCATGCTCGAAATGACCTTCCGGTTCTAGGATACGCCATGTCCATCCCTGTTCTTTTCCGTTCCCTGGCCGGCCTGCTGTGCTCCATGCTGTTGCTGAGCAGTTGTGCCAAGGACATCCCGGCCTTCGTTCCGCCCGAACAGCGTTCCACCCACAATTCCCAGCAGGCCTGGCCGGCGAACAAGTTTCTTGCGCTGGCCTATCACGATGTCGAGGACAGCGACCCCGATCAGGCCTTCGTTTCGGTGCAGACGGAACACCTGGTGCAACAGTTCGCGTGGCTTAGGGAGAACGGCTATCAGCCGGTCACCGTGGACCAGATACTGGAAGCCAATCGCGGAGGCAAATCCTTGCCCGACAAGGCCTTGCTGCTGACGTTCGATGACGGCTACCGCAGTTTCTACACGCGCGTGTTCCCTTTGCTTAAAGCCTATCAATGGCCGGCCGTGCTGGCCCCGGTGGGGGCCTGGCTGGATACACCCAAAGACCGGCCGGTCGATTTCGGCGGCAAACCCGTCGAGCGCGAGCGTTTTCTGAACTGGGATCAAGTCCGGGAAATCGCCCGCTCGGGACTGGTGGAGATCGGCGCCCATACCGATGATCTGCATTACGGCATTCTTGCCAATCCACAAGGCAATCTGGAACCGGCGGCGGCAACCCACGCGTATGACGCCGCCTCGGGCCGGTACGAAACCGATGCGCAGTACAAGACGCGTATTGCCCGCGACGTGGATCGCATCAGCGCGAAGATACGCCGCGTCACCGGCAAAGCGCCCCGGGTATGGGTATGGCCTTATGGCGCGGCCAGCGGCGAAGCGCTGAAGATTGTCGAAGACAAGGGCTATAAATTAGCGATGATGCTGGACAGCGGCCTGGGCGATGTGCATGAACTGAACAATATTCCGCGCGTACTGGTATCGAACGACCCACAGCTGGAAAACTTCGCATCCACCAGCATGGTGATGGAAAACAACACGGTGATGCGCGTGGCGCATGTGGACCTGGACTATGTCTACGATCCGGATCCCGAACAGATGGAACGCAATCTGGGCGAGCTGGTACAGCGCATCGCCGACATGCAGATCACCACCGTTTTCCTGCAGGCCTTCGCCGATCCGCTGGGCGACGGCCTGGCCCGATCCGTCTATTTCCCCAATCGGCACCTGCCCATGCGGGCCGACCTCTTCAACCGCGCCGCATGGCAGCTAAAGAGCCGTGCCTTCGTCGATGTGTACGCCTGGATGCCGGTGCTGAGCTTCGACCTGGACGCCGCCATCGCGCGCGTGACCCGCCTGGATCCCGACACCGGAAAACCAGACATCGATCCCGATTACTATCAGCGCCTTTCCCCATTCGATCCGACCGCCAGGCGGCAGATCATGGAGATCTACGAAGACCTGTCGCGCCATGCGCTCTTCAGCGGCATCCTGTTCCATGACGACGCCATGCTCTCGGATTTCGAAGACGCCGGTCCGCAGGCACTGGCGGCATACCGAGCGGCGGGACTGCCCGGCAACATCGACGCCCTGCGAGCCGACCCCGACACCCTGCGGCTATGGACACGCTTCAAAAGCCGCTACCTCGTCGATTTCACGCGGACACTGGCCGACCGGGTGCGCGCCATACGCGGACCGCAGATCAAGACCGCGCGCAACATTTTCGCCGAACCCATTCTGAATCCCGACAGCGAGACGTGGTTCGCTCAGAACCTGGACGATTTTTTATCCGCTTATGACTGGACCGCGCCCATGGCCATGCCCTGGATGGAGGGCGTACCCAGGGACAGCGCCGACGCCTGGCTGGACAGTCTGGTCGATCGCGTCGCGGCGCGGCCCGGCGCTTTGAACAAGACAGTCTTCGAGGTGCAGGGACGCGACTGGCGTCCCGCCACGCACGGGAAAGACTCGGGCCATGTGGATTCGGCGCTGATGGCGCACTGGATGAAACGGCTGCAATTACGCGGCGCCCGAAGCTTCGGCTACTACCCCGACGACTTCACCCAAGATCAGCCCCGGCTTGAGGTCATCAGGCCGGCCATCTCCAACGCCTGGTATCCGTTCAGATGATAGACCGACTCATTGCCTTCCTCGTCCTGTGCATCGTGCTGGGCGCGCCCTTCGGACTCACACTCGTGCTCACGAGCAATGTGCTGCTCAACTTCGTCTTCTTCTACCCCCTGTTCATGTCGGGGATATGGATGGCTGGCGGGCTGTATTTCTGGCTGCACTGGGAGCGCAAGTGGAACTGGCGTCCTTATCGCGCGCCGCAGCTTGCCGGCCTTCCCCTGATCACTATTCTCATCCCTTGCTACAACGAAGAGAGAAACGGCGACGAAACCATACTGGCCGCCCTCGGCCAGGAATACCCGAACATTGAGGTAATCGCCATCAATGATGGTTCGTCCGACGGCACCGCCGCCCTGTTCGACCGGCTGGCCGCAGTGCATGAACGTTTGCGAGTCATTCACTTGGCGCAGAACCAGGGCAAGGCCATGGCCTTGCGCATGGGCGCCATGGCCGCCCGCGGCGAATACCTGGTCTGCATCGATGGCGACGCCCTGCTGGCGCCCGACGCCGCCAATTATCTGGTCGCGCCGCTGGTGAACAATCCACGGGTTGGCGCGGTCACAGGCAATCCCCGAGTGCGCACACGCTCCACGCTCATTGGCCGCATACAGGTGGGCGAGTTCTCATCCATTATCGGCCTGATCAAACGCACACAACGCGTATACGGGCAGTTGTTCACCGTGTCGGGCGTCTGCACGGCATTTCGGCGCAAAGCGCTGGACGAGGTGGATTACTGGAGCCTGGACATGATTACGGAGGATATCGATATCACCTGGAAGCTGCAGCGCGCGCATTGGTCGATATTCTATGAGCCCCGGGCCCTGTGCTGGATTCTCATGCCTGAAACCTTGCGTGGCCTGTGGAAACAGCGTCTGCGCTGGGCGCAGGGCGGCGCCGAAGTCTTTCTGAAAAACCTGACGACAATCTGGTCATGGGAGCATCGCCGGCTATGGCCGCTGATGGTGGAGTTCTGCCTGTCAACCGGCTGGGCGTTCGCCTTTGCGCTATCCATTTTCCTTTGGCTGCTGGGCCATGTGGCGGTGCTGCCGCCCAACATCACCGTGTCCATGCTGCTGCCGCCATCGTTCACCGGCATGGTGCTGGCCATGGTCTGCCTGCTGCAGTTCCTGGTCAGCGTCCTGATAGACCGGCGCTACGAACCCCAACTCGCCCGCTCGCTGTACTGGATCATCTGGTATCCCTTCGCCTACTGGCTGATCAACCTTATCACCACGCTTTGCAGTTTTCCCAAAGTCATGCTTCGCATCCGGAAGCGCCGCGCGCGCTGGGAGAGTCCGGATCGCGGCATCAAGGAGTTGACATGATCATCACGACACAACGCTCACGCCTGGCCTGGGCCATCGACAGCAGCCTGACCGCCCTTGGCTGGGCCGGATTCTTCTTTCTTTTCACCCGAGGCGTGATTTCCATACTGGCCGAAAGCCACGGCACTCAAGCCGCGGCGATGCCACTTCCGCCCACCGTGCAGACCCTCGTCCTTTATGCCGCCGTCGCCTGCCTGAACGCCGGGCTGGTGGTGCTATGGGGCAAGTACCGCAAGCATTTCTTCACGGCGCTCAAGCGGAATCCGCCACAAAGCAGCGTGGACGACGCCGTTGTTGCTTCGCATTTTCACTTGTCCAGCAATCAGCTGCACGAGATTCAGGGCAGCCGGATCACCGTGATCCACCACTCCAGCGACGGCGACATCGACCATCTGGAAACCGACCAGCTGCGCATGCGGCCCGCCGAAAACAACAGCGTGTACGAAGAAAGCGTGGCAAAAGTGGCCTGACGCCCTTCCCGGCCGGATCGAAGCCTCATGGCCGCCTTTCGGCGTAGGCCGGGCCGGTCGAACTAAGACTTAGAGCGGATGGCAGCCTACGCCGTCTACCGCATGTGCCCGGGCTTTTCCGTCTCTATCATGGAATCGTCGTCACTAATTCCAAACATTAGAAAAAGCAAGCAACGATTTATACGGTATCAGGCTGACAACCACATTGTCCGGGAGTAGATGAGATGCGCTGTTCCGCCGTTCTACTGACTTCGCTTTCCCTTGCCGCAGTTTGCTGCCCTGGCTTTAGCCAGGATCTGCCATTGGTCAAGGACAGTCTGCCGCAAAGCAAGATAGAGAAGGCTGAACGGCATGCCGGCGGAAAAAGCGTCTTCGACGACCCGCTGGGCGGTGTCGTCGTGAATCGGACGGTAACCGTGCTGGGCAACGATTTCTACCAATATTTCTCGGCCTACTGGCGCGAGAAGGACATCAGCAGCACATTCTCGATCTCGGTCCACGAGCGCCCTTCGGCGCGCTTCGGAAGCGAGGTCTGGGTGCAGTTCCGGCAAAAGCGCATGTTCCATACGTTTCTGCCCCCCGCCCGCGCCGCCACCAAGGAGATCAGCGCCATCGCCGTGGAAATGGTCTACCAGAACATCGCCGAAAGCGAAGTGGAACGCATCATGATCCGCAGCCCCGATCTGGGGCCCGAGGAAATGTAAATAAAAAGGAGCAAGCATGTCTACCAAACCTGAAAAATACGCCCACGACACGTCCTCGGCCAGCCGCCTTCCGAAGACGCCGCTTCCCGCCTCGGTCCGGTCCGGCGGCGAGGGCAAACCCCTGCTTTGTGTCTTGCTCGCGGCCGCGTGCACCCTGGCTATGCCGGCCGGCGCCACGGAGCTGGTTTATTACCCGTTCAACCCCTCCTTTGGCGGCAATCCCTTGAATGGCTCAGTGCTGCTGAATTCCGCCCTGGCCACCAACAAGCACACCGACCCTCGTATGGACAACGCCGACCAGGGCATCGAGGAAAGATCCCCCCTGGAGCTTTTCAATGAAACACTGGAGCGCTCCATCATCAGCCGCCTGGCCACCGCGGCCAGCTCCAGGATCGTCAATGCCGACGGCCAGTTCATACCCGGCAATCTGGAAACGGACAGCTTCCTGATCAATATCGTCGACCTCGGCAATGGTTTTCTATCCATCACGACCACCGACAAGCTGACTGGCGGCGAAACAACCTTCCAGGTGGGCAAATGAACGCCCCCGGCAAACGGGGAGCGCGCGGCCTGAGGCTGTGCGCAAGCGCGTCGCTATGCGGACTGCTGGCCGCCTGCGCCCTGCCGAACAAGCCCGCCGAAGTGGCCACGCCGGCTCATCTGACTCCCGCCACGCCCTCCACGCGCGACCTGCTCAAGCTGCCCGACCCAAAGGGAAAAATCGTTGTTGCCGTCTACGGCTTCCGCGATCAGACCGGTCAGTACAAGCCGGCTCCCGATAGTTCCTTTTCGACCTCGGTCACTCAGGGAGCCGCTTCCATGCTGGTCAAGGCCTTGAAGGATTCGGGCTGGTTCACCCCCGTGGAACGCGAAAGCCTGCAAGAACTCCTGACCGAGCGCCGCATCGTGCGCGCGCTGGACGGCTCGCAGCAGGAAAATGCGCCGCCCATTCAGATTCCGGCGCTGGTGCCCGCCTCCATCCTGATAGACGGCGGTATCGTCGCCTACGAGACCAATGTGCGCACCGGCGGGCTGGGCGCGCGCTTCCTGGGAGTCGGCCTATCGACGCAATACCGCATGGATCAGGTCACCGTGGGACTGCGCAGCGTCGACATACGAACGGGACGCGTGCTGCAAACAGTCTCCACCACCAAGACGGTTTTTTCCTATGAGGTCAGGCCCAGCGTCTACAAATTCGTCAACTTCAAGGATTTGCTGGAAATCGAAGCAGGCGTCACCAACAACGAGCCCACCCAGCTCTGCGTAAAGGAAGCCATCGAAGCCGCCGTAATCCACCTGACGGTACAGGGCCTGAAGGACAGAAGCTGGTCGCTGGAGAACGAAAGCGACTGGAACTCGCCCATCATTCAGGCCTATCTGCGGGAAGGAAACACCTACGCGGTCAGCGCCGTGGAGATGCCGATGGAAGCGGCCGACGCCGCAACATCCCCGGCCCAATCCCTGCCTGTCAGTCAATAAGCGTGCTGTAGGGCGGCCCGGTATAAAGACCGCCGGAACCGCTGTAGACCCAGGTCTTTATTTTGAGGAGAAATGCAATGAGCATCAAACTATCCATCCTGGCCTTGGGCATCACCCTGGCCTATGGCGCCACTGCCGCCATGGCGGCCGATACCGCCAACGTCAATCAGAACGGCAGCGGCAATGACGCCGTGATACAGCAGTGGGCCAACAACAATGCCACGGCCAGCATCACATCGTGGGGCAACTATAACGACGCCTTCATCGAGCAGGAGGAAAATAGCAACACCATGGCGGCCATCACGTCATTCGGCAGCTTCAACGACGGCGTGGTCAATCAGCATAACGTCAAGAACTCCAGCGCCAGCATCTACCAGACCGCGAGCGGTGGCGACGCCACCATCAACCAAAACGGCACCTGGCGCTCGCACGGCCACCATGGCGGCTACATGGTCGACGGCAACAACCAGCAGGCCAGCATCAGCCAGAACTGGGGTTGGGGCAATTCGGCATGGGTCACCCAGACGGGCAGCAATGTCGATGCCATCATCACCCAGGGCGGCCATGGCAACAAAGGCGGCGTACTGCAGGATGGCGGCGGCGCAAGCCTGATCGCCCGCCTGGCCCAGTCCGGCAACTACAACGATGGCTATATCAAGCAGGATGGCGCCAATCTGCAGGCCTATGTCTCGCAAAGCGGCACCGGCAACGATGCAGTCGTGCTCCAGAAGGGCAATGGCTATATCGCCAACGTGACTCAAGTAGGCTATCGCAACGACGCCTACGTGAATCAGCGCTGACACGCCCGGAAGTTCTCACGGGTGCCTGCTGGCCTGGCGCCGGGCCATGCAGGCCGGCCCGCGGGACGGAGCGGGAAAACGGACGCGAACGCCCGGCACCCGCAACGTCCATGGCCATCCGTGCGGCAGACAAAAAGGAAGAAAAATGATCATGAACGCAGATACGGATATACAGGTGTGGCTGGAGGCTTTTTCCCGCCCGCCGCCCGGCATCATCATTCCCTACGTCAAGACAGCGCGGGACCGCACATTGCGCTACCGGGTGCTTGCCGTCAAGGACGGCGCCGCCGGCCGGGCGACGTTCAGCCAGTCGGGCATCGTCGACCTGCGGGCCGGGGTTCCGGCCGCATTGGGGCGGCTGTCGGTGAATCATGGGCCGCGGGATGAATGCCACATCGCCCTGACCTTGTCCGAACCCGGGGCCAATGTGCTCAATTATCACTTTGCATGCCCCACCACGGTGCAGTACCCTGCAAATAATTACCTTAAACAGCAATGACTTACACCAGTTTACTAAAGTAAACATTTACTTGCACACTAGGCGCGTGAACTTTGAATGTTTTCACGTATAGTAGTAACAAATTAATGCGTCGCCAAGAGCGAACACCGGATGGCTCGATAGGACTGCGGCTCTAATTGTCTGCCTCACCGTCAAAGATATGTAACGACAGACAGTCACGCTGTTTTTGGCTTTCCCCAACGCTCGATTCACAGCGAACGTCAAATACGGGAAGAACAAGCATGACTACCATTATTGTCATCGAGCCTCATACACTGCTACGACTCGGTATTTTGCAGCTTCTGGCTGACATAAGCCCCACAAGTACTGTCAACGGCGAAGACTATTCAATTTTCACCCGCGAACCGTCAGCCGCCAAGTGCGATCTGGTCCTGCTGTCCATTTCTTCTTTCGAAGACATACAAAAGCTAACTGCCGCCACCGAACGCATCTATTCGCCCAACGCCATGCTGCTGCTCTCCGAAAGCAGTGATATGCCACATACTGTGCAAGGCCTGCCAGCCTCGGTGGCCGGCTATGTTCCCAAGAATGCCCGCCCGGAAGTACTGCAGGCATCCGTGCGCCTGGTGCTGGCGGGCGGAACCTGCTTTCCCTTGCGGCCGTATCCCGCCAGTGCGCAGCAGTCCTTGCTGACGCACTTCGAGCCTGTGAAGTGGCCACCCGAAACTACGCAAAAAACCAAGGCAGCCAATGGCGGGGGCGGTCACCCCGAGTCCGAAATGCTGGGTTTGACGCCGCGCCAGTATGAAGTCCTGGTGCTGCTGGCGCGCGGCTATCCGATGAAAACCGTAGGTCGTTATTTGAATATCTCAGTGGCTACCGCCAAGGCGCATACCGAAACCCTGTACCAGCGGCTGGATGTCCACAACCGCAATGCCGCCGTCTATGAAGCCTTTTCGCGAGGCGCCACCCTGGGCTGGCCGTCGGTGGGCGGCTCGCTGCCCATCCCGCCCAAGCCGGACGGCAACCGAACGGCGGGGCTGGGGCCACCAGGCTAAGAATGAGGCCGGATCGGGGTGCGCCCGGACACGCTTCCTGGCCTGCCGCTACAACAGGCCCATTTGCAGACGCGCAGGCTCGCTGATCATTTCCCGGCTCCACGGGGGATCCCACACCAGGTCTACCTTGACCTCGTCCACGCCGTGTATGGAAAGCAGCTTGCCGCGCGCTTCATCGGCAATGAAGGTACCCATGCCGCAACCGGGCGCGGTCAGCGTCATCTGGACTTCGATGCGATACAGTTCATCGGCCACCGGCAGCACCTTGCAGCTGTAAACCAATCCCAGATTGACGATATCAACGGGTATTTCGGGATCGAAGCAGGTGGCCAGCAGGCTCCAGGCCGCATCTTCGACCGACTGCGCCGTCACCGGGCCGTCGTGCATATGCTGGGCGCTTTCAGTGGGTTCGAAGCCCAAGGCATCGCCATCGACGCCTTCGACACGATACAGATTGCCTTCTACCATGACCGTGTAGCTACCGCCCAGCTGCTGGGTGATCGTGGCCTCGCAGCCTTTTTCGATGGTGACCGGCGATCCGTACGGAACCGTGACGGCAGGGCAATCCCGGCCGACGATGACGTCTTGACGCGTGTAACTCATGATTGACCTCTTTCTATTCGGTGCGCGCGGTATCACGCGCCTGCGTAATGGCGTTGTGCAAGGTATGCCAGGCCAGCGTGGCGCACTTGACCCGCGCTGGAAACTCGCGCACGCCCGACAACACCTCGAGCTTGCCGAAGTCGCGCGCTTCTGGATGCTTTTCGGTCAGCATCGCATGCATGTCACGGAACAGGGCGTCGACCTCTTCGATAGGCATGCCTTTCACGGCCTCGGTCATGAGCGAGGCCGAGGCCGTCGAAATGGCGCAGCCGTGGCCAACGAAACTTGCCTGCTCGACGACGCCGTCGTCACTCACTTTGGCATAGACGGTCAGTTGGTCGCCGCACAAAGGATTATGCCCGTCGGCCCGATGGCTGGCGTCATCCATGGCGTGAAAATTGCGCGGATGGCGGTTGTGATCGAAGATCACTTCTTGATAAAGCTCGCGTAAATCGCTCATTCCGGCAGCTCCGTGCCAAACAACTTCTGCGCTTTGCGCAAGGCGGCCATCAGTGCGGCGACATCGTCTTCGGTGTTGTACAGCGCCAGCGACGCGCGCGCCGTGCCCGGTATGCCGAAGCGTGTCATCAGGGGCATGGCGCAATGGTGCCCGGCTCGGATGGCCACCCCTTCGGTATCGAGAATCGTGCCCAGGTCGTGCGGGTGTATGCCCTGCACCACGAAGGACAGTATGCCGGCTTTCTGGTCGGCGGTGCCGATCAGTCGAACGCCGGGCAATGCCTGCAATTGCCCGGTGGCCAGTTCGAGCAGGGAGTGCTCGTAGGCGGCAATATTGTCGAGCCCTACGTCAAGCAAATAGCGGATGGCGGCGTCCATGCCGACAACCCCGGCGATATTCGGCGTGCCCGCCTCGAATCGCTGCGGCACATCGGCATAAGTGCTGCGCTCGAAGCTGACAGTATGGATCATGTCGCCCCCGCCCTGCCAGGGCGGCATATTCTTGAGCACCTCGTAGCGCGCATACAGCGCACCTATGCCGGTCGGCCCGTACAGCTTATGGCCCGAAAACACATAGAAATCGCAGTCGATGGCTTGCACGTCAACCACCTGGTGGGCAACCGCCTGGGCGCCGTCCACCAGCACCAGCGCACCGGCTTCATGCGCCATGCGCGTCATGTCGGCAACCGGGTTGATCGTGCCCAGCGCGTTCGATATA
The DNA here is from genome assembly GCA_049672825.1 of Pusillimonas sp. GTDB lineage: Bacteria > Pseudomonadota > Gammaproteobacteria > Burkholderiales > Burkholderiaceae_B > Pusillimonas_C > Pusillimonas_C harenae_A. The sequence goes on along the minus strand of JBATWU010000102.1, from coordinate 7,178 downwards.
TGAACGATGCCGACCAGGCGGGTGCGGGGGCCCAGCAGGGCCCGGTACTCGTCCAGATCGAGCTCGCCGCGGTCAGTGACCGGCACCACGCGCAGGCGCGCGCCGGTTTGCTCGCACAGTAGCTGCCAGGGCACGATATTGGAGTGGTGCTCCATGCCGGTAATGAGGATTTCATCGCCCTCTTTCAGGTTCGCCCTGCCCCAGCTGTAAGCCACCAGGTTGATGGCTTCGGTCGTGCCGCGTGTAAAAACGATCTCTTCGGCGCGTGCCGCGTTGAGCAACTGGCGCACGCTTTCGCGGCCTTGCTCGTACAGATCGGTGGAATGCTGCGACAACCAATGCACGCCGCGATGAATATTGGCATTGGACTGCTCGTAATACTGGCTTTCGGCCTGAATGACCGCCGAAGGTTTTTGCGTGGTTGCGCCGTTGTCCAAATACACCAGCCGCCGCCCTTTGATGGGACGCGACAAAATGGGGAAATCGGCCGCGCGGTTCAACTGAAGCACCCGGGCCGTGACAGGAGCAGGGGCGTTCATGCGAACTCCCCCAGCTCGTCGCCATTGGGCGCCAGCGAACGGATGGCGGTCACCACCCGGCGACGCAACACCTCGGGCTCGATGCGCGAAATCGCTTCAGCCGCAAACGCGTAGGTCAGCACGCTGCGCGCATTCGCCTCGTCCAGCCCCCGGGTGCGCAAATAGAACAGACTGTTTTCGTCGATCTGGCCAACGGTGGCGCCATGCGCGCACTTGACATCATCGGCGTAGATTTCAAGCTCCGGCCGGGCGTCGGCCTTGGCCATGCGCGACAGCAACAGGCTGTCGGAGCGCTGCACCGCATCGGTCTTGTCGGCGCCGGGCGCCACCAGAATACGTCCGCTGAACACGCCACGCGCGGTATCGGCCAATATGCCGCGATAATATTCCCGGCTGACGCCGTGCGGCTGCGAATGCCCGATCAGGGTGTGATGATCGACATGGCGGCGGCCATTGACGTAATACAGGCCATTGAGCAGCGTTTCACAATGGTCGCCGGTGAAGTCGGTGGCAATATCGTGGCGCGCCAGGCGGGCGCCAAACGACATGGAGTGGGAGTTGTATACAGAACCCTTGGCCTGCGCCACATCGATCGCACCCAGATGAAAAGCCTGCTCGTCTTCCTGCTGCAGCTTCAGATGCGTGACATGGGCGTCGGCCGCCAATCGCGCCCGCGTCACGGCATTGGTCAGGCTGGCGCCGCTGCCGTGTCCGAGATAATGCTCGACGACCACCGCGCGTGCCCCGGCCTCGGCCTGGATCAGGTTGCGCGGAAAGCTGGCGGCTTGCTGGCTGGCGGCAATAAACACAATATGCACAGGCTTTTCCAGCGCAACACCCCGCTCCAGGCGTATTACCGCACCATCGCCCGCCAGCGCAAGATTCAGGGCGGCGGTGCTGGCACCCTGGGTTTCAACCCCGTATATCTCCTGCACGGTGTCGGGCGCATCGGCCAGCGCGGCCGACAAGGCAAGCACCTGCGCGCCCGCAGGCAACTCGCCGATTTCCGACAGTTCGGGAACGAACCGGCCGTCGACGAATACCAGCCAATGTCCGGATTCGCCTGCGCGGACCTGTTTGACCAACTCGGCGGCCGATGCCTGGCCGGCCGGCTGAAACGACTGCTGCTCGAGCGTTGCCAAGGAAGTGTGGCGCCAGTTTTCTTGTTTGGTCGTGGGCCAGCCTTCATCGGCGAACCGCTCGATGGCGCGTTTGCGCATGCCGGCCAGCCAGGGAATGTTGGCGCCTGTCAAACCCTGCTCGCGGGCCGTGAAATCGGCCACCCAGGTTTGTACAGTACTCATGCGGCGGCCCCTTTTTCTGCCGGCGGCGCCTCGCCGACCCAGCTGTAGCCACGCTCTTCGAGTTCGAGCGCGAGTTCGCGGCCACCCGATCGCACAATACGGCCACCGGCCAGCACATGAACGAAATCAGGCACGATGTAGTCGAGCAGGCGTTGATAGTGCGTAATGACGATCAGGGCGCGCTCGGGCGAGCGCAGGCGGTTGACCCCGTCGGCCACAACCTTGAGCGCATCGATGTCCAGCCCCGAGTCGGTCTCGTCCAGTATGGCCAGCTTGGGTTCAAGCAGCGTCATTTGCAGGACCTCATTGCGTTTTTTCTCGCCGCCTGAAAAACCCTCGTTCACGGACCGGTACAGGAACTCTTCGCGCATGCCGACCGCTTTCATTTCAGCCTTGACCCGCTTCAGGAAATCCATGGCGTCCAGCTCGGGCAGGCCCTGGTGGCGCCGGCTTGCGTTCACGGCCGCCTTCAGGAAGTAGGCGTTGGAAACGCCCGGAATTTCGATGGGATACTGGAACGCCATGAACAGCCCCGAGCGCGCGCGCTCTTCGATGGCCATGGACAGAAGATCCTGGCCCATCCAGTCGACCGATCCGCTTTCCACCTTATAGTCTGCCCGACCCGCCAACACTTGCGACAAGGTGCTTTTACCCGAACCGTTGGGGCCCATGATGGCATGCACTTCGCCGGCCTTCACTTCCAAACTCAAACCACGCAGTATCGATTTTTCTTCAACCGAGGCGTGCAGATCTTTGATGCTGAGCATTACTGACTTCTCCATTATCCTACGCTGCCTTCCAGACTTACACCGAGCAGATTCTGAGCCTCGACTGCAAATTCCATAGGCAATTCCTTGAAAACTTCCTTGCAGAACCCGTTCACGATCATCGAAACGGCGTCTTCCGCGGACAGGCCGCGCTGCATGGCATAAAACAACTGGTCTTCGCCGATGCGCGAGGCGGTGGCTTCGTGCTCGACGCTGGCCGAGGGGTTCTGCACCTCCATGGTCGGGAAGGTATGCGCTGCGCATTTGCTGCCGATCAGCAGCGAATCGCACTGTGTATAGTTGCGCGCGTTCTCGGCCTTGGGAGTGATGCGGACCAGACCGCGATACGCATTGCTGCCGTGGCCGGCCGAGATTCCCTTGGAGATGATCGTGCTGCGCGTGTTGCGGCCAATGTGTATCATTTTGGTGCCCGTATCGGCCTGCTGGCGATGATTGCTGAGCGCCACGGAATAGAATTCGCCGGTGGAGTCATCGCCGCGCAGAATCACACTGGGATACTTCCAGGTGATCGCCGAGCCGGTTTCAACCTGGGTCCAGGAAATACGCGAGCGAGCGCCGCGGCAGTCGCCGCGCTTGGTCACGAAATTATAGATACCGCCCTTGCCGTCCTTGTCGCCCGGATACCAGTTCTGTACGGTTGAGTACTTGATCTTGGCATCGTCCAGCGCCACGAGCTCGACCACGGCGGCATGCAGTTGGTTCTCGTCGCGCATGGGCGCCGTACAGCCTTCCAGATAGCTGACCGACGCGCCTTCTTCGGCAATGATCAGGGTGCGTTCGAACTGCCCGGTATCCTGCGCATTGATGCGGAAATACGTGGACAGTTCCATGGGACATCGCACCCCTTTGGGGATGAATACGAACGAGCCGTCGGAAAACACAGCGGAGTTCAGCGCGGCGTAGAAGTTGTCGCCCGGCGGCACCACGGTGCCCAGGTATTTGCGGATCAGTTCCGGGTGGTCTTTGACGGCTTCGGAAAAGGAACAGAATATGACGCCCACTTCCGCCAGTTGCTTGCGGAACGTGGTGGCCACCGACACGGAATCAAAGACCGCGTCGACCGCCACGCCTGCCAGGCGGGCGCGCTCGTGCAGCGGCACGCCCAGTTTTTCGTAGGTGCGCAGCAGTTCGGGATCGACTTCGTCCAGACTTTTGGGACCGTCCGTTTTACTTTTGGGCGCCGAGTAGTAACTGATGTCTTGAAAGTCGATGGCCGGGAAGCTGACTTTGGCCCATTCGGGCAAGTCCATGGTCAGCCAGTGGCGATACGCCGCCAGGCGCCATTCAAGCATGAACTCGGGCTCACCCTTCTTGGCCGAGAGCAGGCGGATGGTGTCTTCGGACAAGCCCTTGGGAATAGTGACCGATTCAATATCCGTGACAAAACCTGCCGAATACTCACGATCGAGAAAAGACTCGATGGGGTCGGCCGCCGGCTGCGCCATGGGCGCTGCCGCGGGTTTTACGGTGGGAACACCCGCGGGCTTCAACACGGGGCTGCCTGCCCCGGGCGTGACTGTGGGTTCGGTTAAGGAATTCATTTGGCTTGACTCCATGTCGTGGGACGTGCTGCTTCAGTCCGGACACTTGATTTGGCAACCGGATGCATATTCATGGGAAATTCAATAGGTGTGGTCTGGATCATGTCGGCCACGCTGACTTCTTCAAGCGTGCGCCTTACAATGGCATTGATACGCTGCCAATTGCTGCGTATGTGGCACCCCGCCTCGACACTACAGGCGCCGGGCAGGGCTGTGCATTCGGTGAGCCCGAAAGGTTGCTCTTCAAGAGCGTCTATAATGTCGGCCACACTGATCTGGCTGGCTGGCCGGCCAAGCATGTAGCCGCCACGCGCGCCCCTGCTGCTCTTGACCAGTTCATGCTGGCCCAGCAGCTTGAGTATTTTGCTGACGGTGGGCTGGCCCAGACCCAGGGTGTTGGCCAGATCCGATGCGCTGAACATGCGCTCTGGGCTGCCCGCCATATGAGTCAGCACCAGTGTGCCGTAATCGATGATTTTACTGATACGCAGCACTTGCTGCCTCCGACTTGCTACTATAGCCATATAGTACTACTTTGGTACTGTATGCGTCAAACCAAAAACGGCCATCAATGACGCAATACAACACTCGGGCCGGCCTAGCTCAGGCGGGCCCGGCGGCGTCCCCCGATTGCTGCAGCATCCACATTTGCGCATAGCGGCCGCCCTGCGCCAACAAGGCGCGATGCGGGCCCCTTTCCAGCACTTTCCCGTGGTCCAGCACAACGATTTCGTCCGCATCAACGATGGTGGACAGGCGGTGCGCGATGATCAGCGTGGTGCGCTCTTTGGCGATCTGGCTGAGCTCGTCCTGTATGGAGCGCTCGGTGCGTGTATCCAGCGCGCTGGTGGCTTCATCGAGAATCAGTATGGGCGGGTCTTTCAGCAGGGTCCGCGCGATGGCGACCCGCTGTTTTTCACCGCCGGACAGCTTCAGGCCGCGCTCGCCCACCTGCGTCTGGTAGCCGTCCGGCAGTCCCATGATGAAGTCATGAATGCTGGCGGCCCGCGCCGCCTGGATGATCTCGTCTTGCGTGGCCAAGGGGTTGCCGTAGGCGATATTGTACAGAATGCTGTCATTGAACAGCACGGTATCCTGGGGCACTATGCCTATGTGCCGGCGCAGGCTGGCCTGGGTCAGGTCGCGGGTATCGATGCCATTGATGCTGATGGCACCCGCCGTCACGTCATAGAAGCGGAACAACAGTCGCGACAGCGTCGATTTGCCCGCCCCCGACGCGCCCACGACCGCCAGGGTTTTGCCCGCCGGTATCGACAGGCTCACGTCGAACAAAATCTGGCGCTTGCCCTCGTAGCCGAAATCCACATGGTCGAATGCTATCGAGGCCTGGGCGGTCTTCAAATTGCGCGCTCCAGGCCGGTCGGCGACTTCCTGCCCCTGCTCCAGCAGCCCGAACATGCGCTCCATATCGGCCAGCGCATGCTTGATTTCCCGATACACAAAACCCAAAAAATTAAGCGGCGCATACAGTTGGGTCAGGTAGGCCGACACCAGCACCACGTCGCCAACCGTCATGCTGCCCTTGACCACGCCGTCGGCCGACAGCCACAGCAGCAGCGTCACGCCCAGCGTGATGATGGCGCCCTGGCCGATATTCAGGAAATTCAAGGACACCTGGTTCTTGACCGCGGAATCGACCCACTTGCCCAGGTTGCGGTCGTAGCGATCCAGCTCATAGCCTTCGTTGCCGAAATACTTGACCGTTTCATAATTGATGAGCGCATCGATGGCCTTGCTGTTGGCCTTGCTGTCCAGATCATTCATGCTGCGCCGGTAAACCATGCGCTTCTCGGTGACCACCAGCGTGAACACAATATACGAGGCAATCGTGCCCAGCGTGACCACGGCAAACATCAGGTCGTAGCGCCACAGCAAAATGCCCGCCACCATGCCGATCTCCAGCAAGGTGGGCAAAACATTGAACACCATGAAATTGAGCAGGAACCCAATGCCTTTGGTGCCGCGCTCAATGTCCCGGCTCAGCCCGCCGGTCTGGCGCTGCATGTGAAAGCGCAGCGACAAAGCGAACAAATGCTTGAAGAGTTGCGCCGCGATGCGCCGTATCGACCCCTGGGTCACCCGCGCAAACAAGGCATCGCGCAATTCGCCGAATACACTGGACGCCAGGCGCGCAAAACCGTAGCCCAGCAAGGCTGCGACCGGCAGGACCAGCAGCGTGGCGGGCACGCTGAGCTGGTCGACGATATCCTTGAGGTACAGCGGCAGAATGACGCTGGCGACCTTGGCCGCCACCAGACAGGCCATGGCGGCCATCACACGCCATTTGAATTGCCATACGTAGGGCAGCAGCGATTTGATCGTCTCAAAATCGTTGCGCCGGCGGGGCGCGGGGCCTTGATGAGTGAATTTCATGAAGAAGAACGAAAAGTGTCAGCGTCCAGGATTGTACCGGGCGGTGGCGCCTGAGCCGGGATGAGCGCGCCAGCCAGACTTGTTGCGCCAGTGCGCTGTCCAAACCGCACACTAGGCAAGATCGTTGCGCTGCGCCAGGTCGGCGCGCTGTGCCAGCAGTACATCATAAAAGGCACGCGCGGCGCTGGACAGGCTTTTTTCGCTGCGCCGTATCAGGTACAGCGAACGCTTCATCCGGCTTCTAGCCGCCAGCGGCACAACCTTGATCTGTTCGTGCCGGAACTGGAACAGCGTCATGGACGGCACCAGGCTGATCCCCAGACCCGCGGCCACCAGCCCCGTCACCGTTGCCAGATGGTCGACTTCCAGAAAACTGTTCAGCCCTGAAAACACCGCGTTGCGCGCCAGACTCTGGCGGATGCTGCTGCCTTTGCCAAGCTGGATAATGGCATTGCCCTTGAGTTCGCGCAAATGCACGGCATCGCGCTGCGCCAAAGGGTGGTCCTCGCGGCACACCAGATGGAAATAATCTTCGCACAGGGGTTCGGCCAGCAGGCCGCCCATATCGCTGCCCCTGGCGGCCACCGCGATATCGACCGAGCCACGCCGGAC
>JBATWU010000101.1:0-27345 GCA_049672825.1 Pusillimonas sp. | reverse complement strand
GGTCGATCCCGGCGGTGGTCCCTCCACCCCAGCGCCTTAAGTGTTGCACTGAAGGCGCAAAAAAACTATACAAGCCCGGCGGGTGTCGGGCCACTGGCCCGACCGGGCGAGTTCCGCGGACGCCCCGGCAGGCTGGCCTGAACCGGGTACCCCTGGCAAGGCCAGGGGCGTAGCGCGCGAAGCCGGAACAGCCCGCGCCACACCCGGCTTTCTTTAGAACGACGTTTAGCCTGACCCTGCTTTTGTAGCGAGCCAAGTACTGTAAACACTTGAAGCGAAAATGCGTTAGGCCGCGCTGCGACTCGTTTCAGCCTCTGGATTGCCTGGCGATGCCCCCGCCAGTGCCAGGCTGGCTTCCGACAATTCGCCGCCGGACTCGGCGCCGCCTTCGATGACGGGCGTCACCAGCTCAACGACCTTGCGACGCGACAACATACCCAGGAACTCATCATCGTCGCCTGTCACCGCCAGGGGTTCGGTACTGCGCAGCAGGCGGCCCAGCACTTCGTCCAGGCCTGCCGTCGCGGGCACGGACGCCATGTCTTCCACATAGCGGGCAATATCACGGGCACCTTCCTGCACGGCGCGATCGGCGGCAGAGCGGGTCAGAATACCGGCCAGCCGCTTGCCGTCGAGCACGGCAGTGTATTCAAAGTTCATGCCCGCCATACGCTCGACGGCATGCGCCGGACGGGACCGCATCGTCAGGGTCAGCGATGGCGCGTTGCAGGCATGCGCGGCGTTCAGCACCTTGCCGCGATTGACATCCTGCAGGAACGATTGAACATAATCATCGGCCGGCGCAAGCAGGATGTCTTCCGGCGTGCCTTCCTGGATCAACTCGCCGCCTTTCAAAATGGCAATGCGGTTGCCCAGGCGCAGGGCCTCGTCCAGATCGTGGGTGATAAAGACAATGGTCTTGTTCAGTTGCGCCTGCAACTGCAAAAGCTGATCCTGCATTTCCCGGCGGATCAGGGGATCAAGCGCCGAGAAGGCCTCGTCCATCAACAGGATTTCGGCATCGGTCGCCAGCGCCCTGGCCAAGCCGACACGCTGCTGCATCCCGCCCGACAACTGATGCGGATACTGGTTTTCGAATCCGGCCAGACCAACCTGTTCGAGCCAATGCTGGGCGCGCTCACGGCGCTCCTGCTTGCCCATGCCCTGCACTTTCAGGCCGTAAGCCACGTTTTCGATAACGGTGCGATGGGGAAAGAGGCCGAAACGCTGGAACACCATACTCATTTTCTGCTGGCGGAATTTTTCCAGCGCCGACTTTCCCAGCGTGACAACATCGACGCCATCCACCAGTATCTGGCCGGCGCTCGGTTCGATCAGACGGTTGAAGTGCCTGATAAGCGTGGACTTGCCCGATCCGGACAGCCCCATGATCACATAGATGCTGCCCTCTTCAATCGACAGGCTGATGTCGCGCAGCCCCAGCGTATGCCCGCTTTTGGCAAGCAACTCTTCCTTGCTCATGCCCTGCCGCGCGGCATCCAGCCAACGCTCGGGCCGGGATCCGAAAATCTTGAAAATATTGCGTACTTCGATCTTGCTCATGTCAGGCCCCCTTCTGCTGGCGGCGGCCGAACTCTTGCGTGATGCGGTCAAACACGATGGCGATGATCACAATCCCCAGGCCGGCCAGCACACCCCGGCCCACCTGCAGGCGGTTGATGCCCTGCAATACCTCGTAGCCCAGTCCCTTGACGCCTATCATCGAGGCAATGACCACCATGGCCAGCGCCATCATGGTCGTCTGGTTGATACCCGCCATGATGTTGGGCATGGCCAAGGGAAGCTGCACGCCGAACAGCTGCTTTACCCGATTCGCGCCAAAGGCGCGCGACGCTTCCAGCACCTCGCTGTCGACCAGGCGTATGCCCAGATCGGTAAGCCGGATGACCGGCGGCACCGCATAGATGATGGTGGCGAAAATGGCGGCGATCTTGCCCAGGTTGAACAGCATGACGACCGGAATCAGGTACACAAAGCTGGGCATGGTCTGCATGACGTCCAGCACGGGCAGCATGATGGAACGCAGCCACTTGAAGCTGGCCATCAGTATGCCCAGGGGAATGCCTATTCCCACCGAGATGGCCACCGCGACAATCATCAGCGACAGGGTTTGCATGGCGGCATCCCACAGGCCGATGACGCCGATCAGGCACAGCATGGCGCCGATGAAAAGCGTAAACCCGATACGGCGGCTGGCAAGCCACGCCAGGCCCATCACCGCCAGCACCACCGCCCACCAGGGCGAATAGCGCACGACCTGATCTATCCAGATCAGGACATCCAGCAAGGGCTGAGTCAGTGCGCGCAGCAGCTCGGAATAGTTGGAAACAATATTGCCCACGAACTCGTCGATGGGCGCGCGCAATTCGCGCGGCGAAATCAATTCTGGAAACATAAAATCAGCTCCGTAAAACTCGTCAAGGCAGTAGGCCCGCAGCCTACTGCCCAGGATCTCCGGCTCGTGGCCGGCCGCCTCTGGTCCGCCTCAACCGATGGGACGGCAGCGGACCGGGGGGGATGGCGGGACGAGCCCTAAAGAGCGGCTTTTACACGCTCGGCGACGTCGGCCGGCAGCCATGCATTCCAGACTTCGCCCTGGCTTTCAAGAAACCACTTGGCGGTGGCATCGGGCTCGGCTTCGTTTTCTTCCATATAGGCCATGGTCTCGTCCATGACGGGCAGCGGCACGGCCACCTTGGACAGGAACTCGGTCAGCTTGGGCGCATCCTGCGTGAACTGGGTGGTGACAGCGGTGAACACCGGGTTGTCGGGATAAGCGCTGGGCTGGGGATCGGCGCAATTCGGATCGGTCAGGCAAGCGTGCTTTTCTTTGTCGTAGGCGGGGAGCTCGAGCTTGACCAGGTCCATGGACCCGACCAGCGGGGTTGGGTACCAATAGTAGAAGGCGACATTTTCCTTGCGCTGATACGCCGCGGTCAGTGCGGCTTTTTGCGTGGCGCCGGTGCCGGGCGAGAACAGGGTGAAGGTGTCGCCCAGATTCAATGCATTGAATAGATTGCCGCTGACGACTTCGCAGCCCCAGCCGGCCGGGCAACCATAGAAGCGGCCTTTGGTGGGTTCTTCGGGATCTTTGAACTCGTCCTTGAACTTGGGCAGATCGGCCGCGCTTTTCAGCTCGGGCAGGCTTTCGGCCGTGTAACGCGGAATGAACCAGGCTTCGCCGCCCAGGTAGATATCGCCTATGCGTTTGACCTTGCCGCCCGCTTCGGCCTTGGCCCAGGGCTCGGCAACACTGTTGAGCCAGATTTCCGTATTGATGTCGAGATCGCCGCGCTCGAGGGCGGCCAGCGCCGGCAAGGTTTCGGTCGGCAGGACTTCAGACTTGCAGCCGTAGCCCTTGTCGGCGATAAAACGCTCGACTTCGACCAGCACCAGGTTGGATTCCCAGTTCATGCCGCCGAACTTGATGGGGCGGTCGAGTTCGCAGGCAGGGCCGTCGGCCGCCTGTGCGACATTGGCGGCGGTACCCAGCCCCAGCAGGGCGGTCGCCAGGCCAAGGCCCAGGACGGTTTTCTTGAAGTACGTTGGAAGGACGTTCAGGGAGAACGCGCGATGTGAAAGGCTCACATTTAAAGACATGGCTGTTTTGCCTCCTTAAGTAACGTGGACGCATCAGGACAACGCGATGCGCCAGGGCTAAGGGGGTGTGCGGAAGACGGGAGGGCCGCCGATACATACCGACACTAGCGTGAGGAGTACCAGGTACTCGTTGACAGGTAATGGGGTCGAACAGACCCACCATATGCCAGGATTGAATAAAACCAAGCAGGTTGCGGCATTTTATAAACATTTAGCTAAAAATGTAAACACGCATTAACCCGGTTGCACATCGCGGAGTTTTGCGTTAGCGGCGAACAAGCGAGCCATCACCTCGCAGACGCGGCCTGATCCGCCGATTTTCCCCGGAATCTGCCTTCCGGCTTGCCCATGCATCAGCATCATCATGGGCAGCCATATTCATATTTCGAATTGATAAACAGTCATATTGCGCAGTTCAAGACAGCCAAATTAATCATTTTTATTTCGTTATTTTTAAAATAACCATATTATTTTTATACGCGGTCAAAAAGTAATATTTATATTATCTGCCATTGAAATCCATATACTCATTCAGAATTATTTAATCGCCAATGAGCTAATGATTTAAATATATTTAAATTAAACAACGCCATTACATAGAATTCAAATCATGGCTTGCCCAACATGGGCCAGCCATTTTATTCCATACACAGCGTTGGCGTTATCCATGTATAGCGTTAAAAATTTGAATCAAGGTTTGGCGATGACCCACATCAAGGACGATACCGTAGCGCCCGTTACTAATCATGACATCGCGGCAATCAGCATCAGAAATATTACCGCCGATGAATTATCTTCGGCACTCCAGGATAAAAAAGAGCTGGCTCTGATTGACGTGCGCGAGCCAGGCATTTTTGCCAAAAAACATATTCTCTACGCGGTATCGGCACCTTTGTGGCGTATCGAACTATTGATAGGCCGCAAAGTCCCCAGAAAGGACACACGCCTGGTGCTGGTCGACGACGATGGCCTCCTGGCGAACGAGGCGGCGCCATTGCTTGGACGCCTGGGGTATACGGATATTTCCATCCTTCGCGAAGGGCTGGCCGGCTGGGAAAAAAACGGCTACGAGGTTTTCAGCGGCGAAAACGTGCCCAGCAAGGCACTGGGAGAAGTGGTCGAACACCAGGCTGGCACGCCTCATATCAGCGTACAGCAGTTACGCGCACGCATCCATGCCAAGGAAAACCTTGTCATCGTCGACGGACGCACACCCGAAGAGTTCTTCAACTTCAGTCTTCCCGGCGCGCATAATGTGCCCAATGCCGAGCTGCCGTACCGAATCCGGGAACTGGCGCCCGACCCCGCGACGCCTATTGTCGTGAACTGCGCCGGCCGCACCCGCAGCATCATCGGCGCGCAAACGCTGATTGACGCGGGCGTTCCCAATCCCATCGTGTCCCTGGAAAACGGCACCATGGCCTGGCTGCTCGATGGCCATGAGCTTGAACATGGCCATCGCACTGTGCTGCCGGAGCCGACGCCGGAACATCTGCGGCAAGCGCGCCAACATGCCAAAAAGCTGCTGGACAGGGTTGGTGTTCCCTCGATTTCCGAAGATGGCCTGAAGCAGATCCTGAACGAACAAGACCGAAGCGTCTTTCTTTTCGATATCCGTTCCCGGGAGGAGTACCGGGCCGGACATCTGCCGGGATGGCGCTGGGCCGCCGGCGGACAATTGGTCCAGGCGACGGACGAATATATCGGCACCCTGGAGTCACGCGTGGTGATCGCCGATTGGGACGGTGTCCGGGCGGCAACCGTTGCCGCCTGGCTGGTACAACTGGGCAAGTATGAAGTGTATGTCCATCAACCCGTCCATCCCGAGCGGCTGGAAACGGGAGACGAACCCATCCATGTTCTGAAAGATCCGGATACCGCCGGGTTCGCCTGGATATCCCAGACCGAAGTCCTGGAAAAGCTCGACCAGGATGCGATTGCGATCATCGATGTGGAATCCACCCGCGCTTACGCCAAGCAGCACATTCGCTCAGCGTACTACCTGGCTGCCGAACAAATCGACGCGTTCGCGCCCGGGTTGACCGGCGGCAGCAAAACACTGGTCATTACGTCCTTCGACGGCGTGCTGGCGAACCTGGTGGCGCGTCGGCTTGCGCGGCTGGGTATCGACGCCCAAGCCTTGCTGGGCGGGAATCAGGGCTGGTTTGCCGCGGGTCTGCCCATTGAAAGCAGCACCGAACGCAACTTGAGCGGCGACGCCCATGCCTGGTTCGGCGCCTACGACTATTCCGACACCGCCTTGCGCAATCAAAAATTCCAGGAATACCTGGACTGGGAAATTGGCTTGGTAGAGCAGATCGGCAAGAAGGGAGGAAGCGCGCCATTCACCGTACTGGGCGCAAAAATATCCTGATGATCCGGCCATTCCGGCCTTAACAATTTTCCACCAAACCATTCTTTATCTTTATTGGAGCCCTGAATGCAAAGGCGTCAGTTTCTTGGAACAGCAGGCTTGGCGGCTGTTTCTTTATTCAGCCCTGCTTTGATCAAGCCGGGATTTGCCGCAAGCAAAGATTTTCCCAGCAAGAACTTCAGATTCATCGTGGGGGCTTCCCCTGGCGGAAGCTCGGACAAACTGGCGCGCACCATTGGGCAAAAGCTGGATGCGCGGTGGGGCACCCGAACCATCGTCGAGAATCATCCGGGCGGCGGCGGCACGGTCGCAACCAATATCGTGGCCAAGGCCGCTCCCGATGGCTACACGCTTTTTCTTGGCGGGGACGGCCTGTCTATCAACGCCATCCAGACCAAGCCCCTGCCCTATGATCCCTTGAAGGACCTGACCGGCGTGATCAAGGCTGTGGTCAACCCCTTGTTGATCATGGTCAGGCCCGACCTGGGGGTGAACACCTTCCAGGAATATCTTGCGTTTCTAAAAAGCCATGAAGGCAAAACTTCCCTGGCCCTGTCCGGCGCCAAGAACAGCCATCAACATCTGGCGATAGAACTGCTGTCTCAGATTACCGGCGTCAAGATCAATGTCATCCCGTCGTTGGGTGGGGGGCCCGCCATGCTGGATGTCATCGGCGGCCATATCGATGCCCAGATCATCACCCTGGCGGCCGCCACCGAGAATGTCCGCGCCGGCAAGCTTAAAGGGCTCGCCGTGACCACGCCCTTCCGTTCCAAGGCCCTGCCCGATGTGCCGACCTTGCAGGAAGCCGGCGTCAAGGACTACGCCTTTCAGAGCTGGCAAGGCCTGGTGGCGCCCGCGGGAACGCCCGGGGACGTCATCGAAATTCTCTACAAGGAAGTCGCCGATATTCTGAACGAGCCCGAAACCAGGTCCTCTTTGGAAAATCTGGGATTCATCGTAACGGCCTCGAACCCGCAAGAGCTGAATCAGACCATTGCGGACGACAGCAAACTATATGCCGACGTGGCCCGGAAGGCCGGCATTCAGATATAGGGCGGGATATGTCTTCTTTGTCGATCAAGAACCAGCCTGATTTTGTACTTGGCGGGCTATATGTGCTGGCGGGGCTGGGGTTCGCCCTGGCCGCTTCCAGCTATGAAATGGGCACGCTGTCTTACATGGGGTCCGGCTATTTTCCATTTTTGCTGGCCATTTTATTGTGCGGCATAGGGCTCATTATCATCGGCCGCTCGATAGGGTCGCGAGGCCCTTCCCTCAAGCTGGCCAACTGGAGCCCGCGATCCCTGTTCTGGATGGTGGGATCCATCATGATTTTCGGTCTGGCCCTGCAACCCCTGGGCCTCATCGTCGCACTGGTTCTGCTGGTCGTGCTGGCAAGCCTGGCAAGTTATGAATTCACCTGGAAAACCACGCTGGTCAATGCATTCGTCATGGTCGTCGTGAATGTGGGCGGTTTTGCATACGGGCTGTCCATTCCCTTTCCGATTTTTCCCGACCTCATTTATTTTTGATCTATAGATTCAAATGGATTTATTCGACAATCTGGCTTTGGGTTTTATAACGGCGCTATCGTGGCAGAACATTGGCTATGCCTTGCTTGGTTGTCTGGTTGGCACATTCATCGGCTTGCTTCCGGGCCTGGGGCCCTTGTCAACCGTGGCCATGCTGCTGCCCATTACCTATAGCCTGCCTCCGGCGGGCGCCCTGATCCTGCTGGCCAGTATTTATTATGGCGCCCAGTATGGCGGCTCCACGACCGCCATACTATTGAAGCTGCCGGGCGAGTCATCGTCCGCGGTCACCATGATCGATGGCCATGAAATGGCCAGGAAGGGACGGGCCGGCGTGGCGCTGTCGGCCGCGGCCATCGGCTCATTCGTCGCCGGCAGCTTTGGCGTACTGTTGCTGGCCACCGTCGCCGAACCGCTCACCAGCGTCGCATTCCTGTTCGGGCCGGCCGAATATTTTTCGCTCATGGTGCTGGGGCTGGTGGGCTCCATCGCCTTGTCGTCCGACACCATAGACAAGTCGCTGGGCCTGATGGTGCTGGGCCTGTTGCTGAGCCTGGTGGGCACCGACATCAACTCGGGAGACTATCGCTTTACCGGGAATATTCCTGAAATGTTCGACGGCATCGAGCTGACAGCGCTCGCCATGGGCGTGTTCGGCGTAGCCGAAATCGCGGTCAATCTGGAACAGTACAACCGCGAACGCAAGCAGAACGCCACCCTGGCGAAAATAACGCAATTGATTCCTGGCAAAGCCGATATCCGCCGCATGATACCGTCCATTGCACGCGGCACGCTGCTCGGGTCGCTGCTGGGCGCCCTGCCGGGAGCCGGCGTCACCATGGCCTCGTTTGCCGGCTATGCGCTGGAAAAGAAAGTGTCCCGTTATAAGCATGAGCTGGGACATGGCGCGATCGAAGGGGTGGCCGGCCCTGAGTCGGCCAACAATGCGGCGGCCCAGACCAATTTCATTTCCCTGCTGACATTGGGCATCCCCGGCAGCGCCGTGATGGCGCTGTTGCTGGGGGCAATGATCATCCAGAACATCCAGCCGGGCCCGCAGGTGATTTCCAATCATCCCGATGTATTCTGGGGACTGATCGCCTCGATGTGGATAGGAAATCTTATGCTCGTCGTGCTCAATCTGCCCATGGTGGGCATTTGGGTCAAGATGCTCAGGGTACCTTATCGCATTCTGTTCCCTATCATTCTGGTTTTTTGCTCGGTGGGCGCATTCACCGCCCGGTCATCGGTCTTCGACATTTATCTGCTGGGCGCTTTCGGCATTCTTGGCTATGTGCTGATCAAGCTGAATGTATCGGCTGTACCCCTGCTCATGGGCATGGTGCTTGGGCCGATGCTCGAAAACAGCTTCAGGCGCGCGCTCATGGTTTCCCAGGGCGACCTGTCGATCATCTACGCGCGCCCCTTGTCGGCGACTCTACTGGCCATGGCCGCCGCGCTCATTGTGATTTCCGTACTGCCGGGCGTCATGAGGAAGCGCAAAGTGGCGCTGGCCGAGTAGCCGCGCAAAGCTGCGCCACTCGGCCAGCGCGCGGCGGCGCGCGTTCCGCGGCTGCTCCGGCTTATGAATACATATAGTCGCGGCGCCACGGATACGCGATATCCCGCGGGTAGTCCAGCTCGTCGCCGCGCCCGTGCCCGCGCGATTGCGCCAGCACCTGATGCAGGGCGATCCAGCCATGCTCGAAGCCCATGGCGCAGCCCGCCAGATAAATGCGGTAGGCGCGCAGCGAACGCTCGCCCTGCTCGGCCTGCAGCGTCTGGCGAGCCTCGGGCAGACGCGCTTCCAGCGCGTCGCTCCAGGCCCACAAGGTGCGCGCATAGTGCGGGCGCAGGTTCTCGATATCGAGGTCTTCCAGCCCGCCATTGGCCAGGTGCTCAAGCACATGGCTGATGTGGGTGAGTTCGCCGCCGGGAAAAATATACTTTTCGATGAACTCGCCCATACCCGCGCCCAATTCGGCGTTATCGACGCCGCCTGCGGTGATGCCATGGTTCATGATCAGCCCGCCGGGGCGCAGCAGACGCCTGAGCTTGGAAAAATAATCATCGAGCTGCGCGCGGCCCACATGCTCGAACATGCCCACCGACGCAATCTTGTCGTAAGGCTGGTCTTCATCGAGTTTGCGGTAGTCGAGCAGCTCCATGCGCACGCAGCCGCCCAGCCCTTTCTGTTCAATGAGCTGATTGACATAGGCGTGCTGGTTCTTGGACAGCGTGATGCCTGTGGCGTCCACACCATAATGCTCGGCCGCCCACAGCAGCAAGCCGCCCCAGCCGGCGCCCACGTCCAGGAAGCGTTCACCCTGGCCCAGCCTGAGCTTGCGGCAGATATGGTCCAGCTTGGCCTCTTGTGCCTGGGCGACGTTCATGTCGGGCGTTTTGAAGTAGCCGCAGGAGTACACCCGGCGCGGATCAAGCCACAAGCCGTAGAAATCGTCGGAAAGATCGTAATGAAACTGTATTTGCCGTGCATCGCGGTCGATGGAGTGGCGCCATACCGACACCAGGCGCCGGATCAGCTCGGTCAGCCTGCCCACGCGCGCCGCCTCGATGGGCGAACCGGGCAGTATCGCCGCCGCAAGGCGCATGAGATCGCGCATGGAGCCGTCGACATCGAACTTGCCTTCGACATAGTCTTCTCCCAGCATTCCCACCTGGCCCGTGGCAAGATGGGCCAGCGTGGAGCGATCTTTGATGACAAGGCGGATTTCAGCGCCGGGATCCCCCAGTTTCTGACCATCGGGCAGGACCAGTTGCACAGGCAGGGGCAACGACGCCAACTTAGTTTCCACAGCAGAAAAAACCGAACTCAAGGCCGACTCCTCTTAGTAAAAAAACTTTGACGAAAATAGTGCCATAGTTTTCCGAAAAGGAAAATTGACACCTTCCAAGCATGCTAAGATGCCTCACGATACCATCACAGAAACACATCCGGTCCCCTGTTGCGGCTAGCGCGCAACAAACCCTACATGCCTCCCTCGCAGAACACCCTGACGTCCATCCCCCCCTGGCTAGTCCTGATGGGGTTGCTGACGGCCATAGGCCCGCTTGCCATCGACATGTACCTGCCGGCCTTTCCCGCCATTGCGGCGGGCCTGGGCGCCACGCCGGGCCAGGTCGAGCGGACGCTGGCCAGCTATCTGCTGGGAATGGCCGTGGCACAACTGTTCTATGGCCCTCTTGCCGATCGCTACGGGCGCAAGAAGCCATTGATGCTCGGCCTTGCCATCTTCACCGTGGCAGCCATAGGCTGCAGCCTTACCGATAGCATCGAAGACTTGGGCGTCTGGCGCATCGTCCAGGCGTTTGGCGGCGCAGCAGGCATCGTCATCCCCCGGGCGGTCATCCGCGACAACTTCGATACCCGCGACGCCTCCAAGGCGCTGTCGCTGCTCATGCTGGTCATGGGAGTAACGCCCATCCTGGCCCCCATCCTGGGTGGACAGGTGCTGGTGTTCGGAAGCTGGCGCGGCATATTCGCCATCATGGCCATCGCCAGCGCCATGCTGCTGGCGGCCGTCATCTGGACCATGCGCGAAACGCTCAACCCCAGCAAAGTCATCCCGCTGGGCGCCGGCACCATCGCCCGCAACTACTTGGCCCTGCTGCGCCACAAGCGCTTCATGTGCTACACCCTGGCCGGCGGGTTCGGCTCGGCGGGCATGTTCGCCTACATCGCGGGTTCTCCCCGGGTCTTCATGGAAATCTTCCAGGTCGATCCACGTTATTTTGGCTTGCTGTTCGGTCTGAACGCTGCAGCGCTCATTATCGCGGCACAGGTCAGCGCCCGCCTGCTCAGCCGGCACACCCCCGAGGTATTGCTGCGCAGGGCGCAGATCACCCTGGCGGGAATCACGCTGGTGGGTGTTGTGCTGACCCTGGCCAATGTCATCACCCTGCCGCTGCTGATGCTCTGCCTGATGGTTTTCATGGCCAGCCAGGGCTTTGTCAACCCCAACTCCGCTGCGCTTGCGCTCAGGGAACAGGGCAATCGCCTGGGCGTCGCATCGGCCATGATGGGCACCCTGCAGATGCTTTGCGGCGCCGGCGCCGGCCTGGCGGTAAGCGTCTGGCAGTCGCCAACCCCCCTGCCCTTGACGGGATTGCTGGCGCTCTGCGCCTGCCTGTCGTGGCTGTTCGGACACATGGCGCTCAAGACCGGCGTGGCCCATACCTAAAAACGCCCGATTCCACAACGCGTGGTTGGCACGCCACGCACCATACAATCACGCTGTGTCGGGGGGTGAACCAGTGCTCTCACGTATCATGAGCTCTGGCTCGAACTCGGTCTGTGCAACCTCCGCAGACGCGGTGCCATTTATCTGGGCAATCAAGTTCTGCGCCGAAACCTCTCCAATATAGACAGGATTGGAGCGCATGGTGGTCAGGGTCGGCGTAATCAGCTGGGCGAGTTCCCAGTCTCCGAATCCTGTAATTGAAATATCAGCGGGCACCGATACGCCAAGCGCCCTGCACTCGGCAATGGCTGCGCTGGCCAGCAGATCATTGTTGCAGATCAGCGCGGTCGGCCGCGGTACGCGCGCCAACAGCCTGCGGGTCGCCACCCGCACCGCCTCGGTGTCATAGGGTGTGGCAACAATCGCATCCGCGTCAAGCTCAATACGATACTCAGTCAGCACATCCCGAACGCCACTGACCCGTTGCATCGCAAGCTGCTGCGTATCATAGGGGCCGGCAAGCACGGCAAAATGGCGATGCCCAAGCTGCACGAGGTAAGATGTGATGCGTCGCAACGCCAGTCTATTGTCATAGCCAACGGTGGGGTGCTGCCTTTCCTGATCGGTGGCCCACATCAGCACATAGGGAATCTGCTGGCGGCGCACCAGCCGCAGGATGGAAGGATGGTGTTGGGTACCTATAATGGCCATGCCCTCGACATGGCGCTCAAGCACGGCACGCACGCCGCGCAGCTCAACCTCCGGCTTATTGCGATAGCAGGTCAGCAGCACGGTATAGCCCAGTTCGTCCAGCGTATTCTCGAGGGAGTCGACCGCCTTGGCATACAGTTCGTTCATCAAGGTGGGCGCAACAATGCCTATCGAACGGGTACGCCCCGACCGCAGCACACGTGCCGGCGCAAAAGGAATATAGTCCAGTTGGGCAATGGCTGCGTTGACTCGCCGCAGTGTTTCCGGCCGAAGCTGCTCAGGTGAAGAAAGTGCACGCGAGACGGTCGCCGACGATACGCCGGCCAGTGCGGCCACCTGCTTTGCATTCACCATACTGAGGACCCCGATAAGCCGGGTAACAATAACGAAGTATACGGATTGTAGCCTCAAGTACCTATATCTGACCCAAGGGTTCCACCGCGCGATAGCGGTTGGACATTATCCTGGTACAAACGCAGCCACCCTTTCTTCTCTCGTGCCACGAACGGCGCCAGCGCCTGCCGGCGACGCGACAGTTCCGCCTGGTCAAGCAGCAGATCGACGCGGCGGCCTGCGACATCGATACAAACGGTATCGCCATCACGCAATAAAGCAATCGGTCCGCCTTCGGCAGCTTCGGGCATGACTTGGCCGATGGTAAAACCACGGTTCAGGCCGGACAGCTGGCCATCCGTGATGATGGCAATTTCATTGCCCAATGAAGCGCCATTGATGGCGGCGACAAACCAGGAAGCGGACGCTACCCCGGGGCCTCCCCTGGCACCCAGCCCGCGCAACACGATCACGCCGCCGGTGGCCAACTCTCCATTGGACAAGGCATCGAGTGCGTCCTCCTGGCTTTCGAATATCCGACACCTTCCTTCGAATCGGCTGGCCTTATCTCCCTGGCCGAGTTTCATGATGGCGCCCCCTGGAGCCAGCGATCCTTTCAGAATGATGACGGAAGGCCCCGGACCCGCAGGCCGATCCAGCGTTCCCAAACAAGCATGCGACAACGGTTTGTACCCGGCGAGATGGTCGCCCAGCGTTCTGCCGGTAACAGTCAGAACCTCGGTATGCAGCAAGGGCTCCAGCCTTTTCATGAGCGCCCGCGCACCACCCGCTGCATCCAGATCTTCAATATGATGCGCCCCGTTAGGCTTGATGGCGCACAGCAGCGGCACCTTGCCGTCCAGTTCAGCAAGACGCTGATAGACATCAAACTGAATGCCGCCTTCGGTGGCGACTGCCTGAAGATGCCTCAGCATGTTGATGGACCCGCTCATGGCTAGGCCGACGGTCAAGGCATTGTCGAACGCGGCGGGCGTCATGATGCTGCACGGAGTAAGCCCTTCTTCTATCATGGCTACAATGCGCTGGCCGGAGAGCCGGGCCTGTATATTGAGTCTATCGCTGCGCGCGGCAACAGGTGCGCTGCCTGGCAGCGCCATCCCGATGGCTTCTGTCAGAATATGCATGGTGTTGGCGGTGCCCATTCCGGCACAGACACCGGGGCTTTGCACAGCAACCTCGCACAAGTCCGAAAGCGCCTGCACGCTTAGGCCGCCCGTTGCCAGCTTGCCGACAGACTCAAAGACATCCTCAATATCAACTCGATGGCCTTGCAGCCCGCCGCAGGCCTGATATCCTCCGATGACGAGCAGCGTCGGTATATTCAGGCGCGCCGCCGCCATAAGATGCGCGGGGGCTGTCTTGTCACAGCTGCTCAGGCATACCATCCCATCGAGTTGGGCGCCCTCGACCGAAACTTCGATGTCGTTCACCAAAAGATCACGCGCGGGCATCAAATAGCGGCCGCCTCGTCCCGCACAAGTAATGAAATCACTGGGCGCCGTCGTCTTGATTTCAAACGGGAGCCCGCCCGCCTGGCGAATCGCCTGCTTGACTTCCTGCGCTACCGCGTCGAGATGGCTAAAGCAGATGGATAGATCCGACGAAGAATTGATAACGGCCACCTTGGGCTTGAGCATGTCTTCGTCGCTGATGCCCAGAGCACGCCATTGTGCCTTGCGTATGGCCCATCGGGTCGTTCCGGGTTCAAAATTCGATCGATAGGTTTTCATGAGATCAGCCAGTAGTTCGTGGATCAGCATCACAGATGCAGAGTGTTGAGTGACTACGATGAATACGGCGCGAGGTGACTATTCATTACTCGCCCAGGAAGGCATTCTGAGCGCGTAACTGACGCCTCAGGCGGGCAGCATCCACCCCACGTGGCGTCAGGCCTGCATCAACCGCCAAGGCGGCCGCGGTGCCGGCCGCTTCGCCAAGCGCCATGCACTGGGCGGCCACACGCATCGAGGCGTGAGCGTCATGCGAAGCCGAGGCGCAGCGGCCCGCGACCAGCAACCCTTCGATACCTTGGGGCAACAACATGCGATAAGGTAGTTGGTAGTAGCAGCCCGGCGGCAAAAACTCCCACCGCGTGGCTCTCCCCGCGCCATGTTCTTCCACGGGCCAAGCGCTACAGGCGATCGCGTCATCGAAGCGGGCAAGCCCCTGCACATCATCCAACGTCAGGCGGTAGTCTCCACGGATGCGGCGGCTTTCGCGCAATCCGATTTGATTGCCGATATCGGCAATAAAGCAATCCCGATAACCAGGCACGTAGCGGCGAAATGCTTCCAGGTAAGTCGCAATCTGTCTACGCCCCTCAATCTCGGCATAAGTCAGCTCATCGGTATCCAGCGGGTTGGGCGCACGGCCATCTTTCAACACTCGCGTAATATTCAAATGCATGGCACCTGGCTGTGTATTGAAGGCGCCGCCCGCTGTACGCGGCAGAGGAATGCCCGCGCTGACGGCCTGTTCCAGGCAGCGATGCAACTCCGGACGGGTAAGGCTCGCTGCCTGTTCGACATCGACACCGCCGAACTTGAACATGCTGGTAGGCGCTTGAACCAGCTCGGCATCCAGTTCGAACGCCGCGCCCGCGAGCGCGGCAACATCGCCATCTCCGGTGCAGTCGATAACAACCTGAGCCTTGCACGCCCAACGACCGTCCCGTCCTTCAAAGATCACGCCACGCACGGTCTCACCCTCACGCAGGGCTGCGACGGCCAGGCAATGAAACATCAACGATACGCCGCTGCCGACAACAAGCTCATCGGCAATAATCTTGAACAACGACGGATCGTAGGGAACCGAAGCCGTCTCCAGCCAGCGCACCGCTGGCTGGGCTGCTCCACCCGATGCCAGACGATCAATCAATTCCTGAGCAAATCCCTTCACCACCGGAATCAATTGGTCGTCCTCGACAGCATACAAGCCACAGATACTGCCCAGCGTGACCATGGTGAGCGTGCCACCCAAATAACCATTGCGTTCGACCAGCAGAACGCTGGCACCGAGCCTGGCTGCAGTCACGGCGGCGGCCAGCCCAGCGGACCCACCGCCCACTACAAGCACATCCACCACTTTGCGTACCGGGGTGCGTCGTGGTGGTTCTTCGACAATGTCGCAGGAAGCCGTGGGCATAGCGCAAGAGCCCGATAATTACTGCAAACGAATGTCAGCGTCCTGCGCGACTTTTTTCCACTTGTCCAGCTCCGCCTGCAAGAAGTCCCTGAAATCGTCTGGCGATCCCCCCACAATCTGTGCGCCGAGTTCGCCAAAACGCTGCTGTATGTCAGGCATCTTCAGCGCTGTATTGAAGCCTTCGCTCATTTTCTCTATGACGGCGGGGGGCGTACCGGCAGGCACAAGAAATCCACCCCAGGAAACAGCTTCAAACCCCGTCACGCCCAAGGCCTCGTTGACAGTCGGCACATCAGGCAGCGACGGAATGCGCTCACTACTGGTAACGGCCAGAGGTTTGAGTTTGCCACCCTTGATATGCGGGATTCCTGCCACAGCAGTGGGCAGAACCAACGTGATCTGCCCGCCGATGGTGTCAGTGATGGACGGGGAATCGCCCTTGTATGGAACGTGCCGCATTTTGATGCCCGCAACCGAATTGAGCATTTCTCCGGACAAATGGTTGCTGGCGCCTATTCCCGCCGAGCCAAAAGTGATCTCATCCGGCCGGGATTTGGCCTGCTCTACTAAATCACTCAGCGAGTTCAGCGGCGAATCGGCCTTGACCAGGATCACCTGCGGCACCATGGTGATCAGGATGACAGGATCAAAATCCTTGGCCGAATCATAGGGCAGTTTCTCATAGACAGCATGGTTAATGGCATTGGGCCCCAGATTGGCCATCATGATCGTGTAGCCGTCAGGCGATGAGTTCGCAACCTGCTCATTCGCAATGATGCCATTGGCACCTGGCTTGTTCTCGATTACAACGGTTGTATTCCACATCTTGGACAGCTTTTCGGCCAACAGTCTGGCCGTCGTGTCAGAGGCCCCGCCAGGAGGATAAGGCAAGACGATCTTGACCTGCTTGGTCGGCCAGTCTTGGGCAACTGCCATTGAGGCCATGAGGGGAGCCAGGCACAGGGAAGCTATGACGGCGCAATTACGTAGCAACAAGCTCATTCGTATCATTCGTAGTCTCCTAATAGTTGTGATCCTGCTTTTGATGCGAGCCCCGGGAAGGGACGTAAAGTGGGTACTCCTTTAGCCTTTGGCAGCTTCAATATTCATGCCTGCAGCCAGCGCAATGGGCTGGACAGGATTTCTTCGGTATGTTCGCCCAGGGTTGGCGGCGCGCTGCGATACTCGATCTTGCTTCGGGAGAACTTGATGGGATTCGCAACCTGCGGTACCTTGGCGCCGCTTCCGTGGTCGAGCGAAAACAACATGCCGCGTGCCTGAACATGCGCGTCAACCAGCGCCTGCGGAATGGAGTTGATCGGCCCGCCGGGAACGCCAGCTGCCTCCAGGCTCTGCAACCAGTACTGCACAGGCTGCATGCGAAAGCGCGCGGCCAGCTCTGTAACCAAACTGTCCCGATGCCTTAGCCGGCCCGCATTCCGCTGAAAACGTTCATCGGCTGCCAACTCGGGACAGCCCAATACATCGCACAAGGCACGATACTGTTTGTCATTGCCCACAGCGACGATCAAATCACCATCGACAGCCGCAAAAGATTGATAAGGCGCAAGGTTGGGATGTGCATTGCCCCAGCGTACAGGCGTCTCTCCCGAAATCAGATAATTGGAGGCCTGGTTAGCCAGCCATGCCACCTGCGTGTCGAGCAAGCTCATGTCGATGTATTGTCCCAGCCCGCTGGCGTGACGTTCATACAGCGCGCTCAGAATGGCAGCCGATGCATACATGCCAGTCATCATGTCGGAAATGGGAACGCCGCATTTCTGCGGGCCCGCGCCAGCCAGCCCCTCTCGCTCACCGGTGATACTCATCAGACCACCCATGGCTTGAACGACGAAGTCATAACCAGCGCGGTGGGCATAAGGTCCTGTCTGCCCAAAGCCGGTAATGGAACAATAGACCAGCCGGGGATTCAGGGCTCCCAGGCTGGCAAAGTCCAAACCGTAGCGTTGCATATCACCGACCTTGAAGTTTTCGATGAACACGTCAGCTGTCTGGGCCATGTCTCTGATCAACGCCTGCCCTTCCGGTGTGTTGATGTCTACCGTGATGGAGCGTTTGCCACGATTGGCGCATTGGAAGTACGCGGACTCGGCTGTGCTGGAGCCGTCAGTATGCGCGAGGAATGGCGGACCCCACCCGCGGGTATCGTCTCCGCTGCCTGGACGTTCCACCTTGATAACGTCCGCACCCAGATCAGACAGCAGTTGAGTAGCCCACGGGCCCGCCAGAATACGGCTAAGATCCAGCACCCGGACGCCTTTCAATGGTCCAGCCATAATCTCGCGTCCTTAGGTGGGATCAAGAAGCACCCCGGGATTCAGGATGCCCTTGGGGTCAAACTGCTGCTTGGCCGAGCGCAATACGCCACAGAACAGATCGGGGCGTTCCTTGTCGTACCAGGG
This sequence comes from Pusillimonas sp., assembly GCA_049672825.1. Classification (GTDB taxonomy): domain Bacteria; phylum Pseudomonadota; class Gammaproteobacteria; order Burkholderiales; family Burkholderiaceae_B; genus Pusillimonas_C; species Pusillimonas_C harenae_A. Next base: position 8,981 of record JBATWU010000101.1, on the reverse strand, counting down.
CCGATGATCACGCCCGAGGGCATGATGATGCGTGACGGTGCCGCCGGCATCCACCATGGCCTGTTCAGCAATTTTTTTGATGGCCATATACTGCTCGGGAATACGGGATTTGTCACCGTAGGCATACCAGGTGAAGTACGGTGCGGGGCCATCCGGATATAAGTGCGTGAAGCGGCACGTAACCGACCCTGGACGGCCCGTCACTTCCCGGATGGCGCGATGGGTTTCCGCCTTGGTGTACTCCAGCAGGGCCGGAAAGCGATCCCAGGTAACGGCGGTTTCCATGGTTTCCCGCATCACGCCACGGGCAACGGCGTATTGCCGAAGATAAGGCCCGCGCAGGAATTTGTGCCGCCAATTGGCAGTGGCCGTGTCGCTGCCCGCATCTGCGCCTTTCAGCGCATCATCGTCCCACTGACCTCCATACTCGGCGCAGATTTCCAGCGCCCGATTCATCCAGACTTCGACTGGGTGATCAGCCGACTCGAACCCCAGAACCAAAATATCATAGCTGCCATCGCTGGAACCGGTGAACATCGCTTCCTCTCGTTCAACCAGCCTCGCCGTGGCCGGGTGCAATCCGGATTGCGACAACTGACGCGTGGCGTCCAGGGCCTGGGCATAATCCTTGAAGCGTACGGTCGTCATCAGGCGATGGATTGGACGACGGTGCAACCGTACCCATGCTTCTGTGATGATACCCAAAGCCCCTTCAGAGCCCAGGAACAGTCGATTGGGATCGGGGCCCGCGCCAGAAACGGGAAAGCGCCGCGATTCGATATTGCCGGCAGGCGTGACAACACGCATGCTTTCAATGTGATCGTCAATCTGGCTGTAGACCGTCGAATAATGTCCAGCCGCGCGCGTGGCAATCCAGCCGCCCAGCGAAGAAAACTCCCAAGCCTGCAAATAAAAACGCATCGTCAGGCCAGTGGGTTTAAGCTGCGCTTCCATACTCGGGCCAAGCACCCCCGCCTGAATCCGTGCAGCCTGAGACTGCTTGTCTACCTCAAGCACTTTGTCGAAATGCTTGAGGTTGATCGTCACGACGCCGCGATAGCGGTCGGACTGCGGAGGATTGACTCCACCCACCACACTGGAACCACCACCAAAGGGAATCACCGCCAGGTTATTGCGGCCGCACCAGTCGAAAACATCGACGATATCCTGCTCAGTTTTAGGATAGGCAACGACGTCAGGCGGATTGGTGAACTCCTTGCGCATGGCACGGGCCAGATCGACGGTGCCCGAGCCGTAAGTATGAAACAGGCGCTCATATTTTTCAGTGGTGCAGAACGACTCCAGCGAGCTGGGCGGCACCACGCGGGGCGGCCGCAGATCGATCTCACCCTCGCAAGGAAAAGGCATCGCTTCGAACTGATCGACGCCAAGCAGCTTGGTCCATGCCGCCTCGAATTCGGCAATCTCCTTTGCTGAAATAACCTCGTCTTCATACCCCCAGCCAAAGAAGCTGCGTCGGCGCGATTGCATGCTCGTCTCCTTTATTTATTATGGCAATCATAATCAATGTAATCGATATCATTTAACTAAAAAATATATTTGTTAAACAATGAATTAGATAGATAATTATTCAATGTAATCGATTACATTTTAATTGTATTGCAGCTACCGGATTTGTCAACAAAAACGTCGATGGCGTATTGGCGCAAGGGAAGAACGTCCGACCCAATGGGCATTCCACCCAGAAAAACCAGGTATTCTCTTGTTGTGCCTGTGCATCCACAACATCCGGTGCGTACAAACATCTACTTGATCAAACAAGCCTTTTCATATTAGAATGATGGGCTTAACCAAAGACACAGTCATAATTTTGACGCGCTTGCCGCTGGCAGGCGCTGTATTTCAAGCAAATTCTCAAGGGGTGTTACCATGGCACGCGTATGCCAAGTTACCGGCAAAGGCCCGATGGTGGGCAACAATGTTTCGCACGCAAACAATAAAACCAAGCGTCGCTTTTTACCTAACTTGCAATCGCGCCGTTTCTGGGTCGAAAGCGAAAACCGCTGGGTACGCCTGCGTGTTTCGACCAGTGCGCTGCGCACCATCGACAAGAACGGTATCGATTCCGTTCTGGCCGACCTGCGCGCCCGTGGCGAGCTGGCGTAACGCCGCGCCATCGATCTAACTTCAGGAGCTCAACATGGCAACAAAAGGCATCCGCGAGAAAATCAAACTCGAATCCACTGCCGGCACCGGTCACTTCTACACGACCACCAAGAACAAGCGCAACATGCCCGAAAAAATGCTGATCAAGAAATTTGATCCCGTTGCTCGCAAGCACGTTGACTACAAGGAAATCAAGCTCAAATAGAGCCTGAAAAAAGCGCCTGCCCTTGAGTGAATGCCGGCCAGCCCCGCCGGACGTCCACAAGCGCGCGCCCCTCTTGTAAACCCTGCTTCGGCAGGGTTTTTTTCTGCGCGGCAGGCATTGCGCGGCCCCGAGCCGCAGCCCTCCCTTGCCGATTGCATCTTATAATGCATGGTTTGCATAACCTCTTAAAAGCTCCGGATCACATGCAGGAACGCTACAGCCCCAACGACGTCGAAAAAGCCTCACACGAAAACTGGCAGGCGCGCGACGCATACCGCGTCACAGAAAATGCCAAGGCGGCCGATGGCTCCAGCAAGCCCAAGTTCTATGCATGCTCCATGCTGCCCTACCCCAGCGGCAAGCTGCATATGGGTCACGTGCGCAACTACACCATCAACGACATGATGGCGCGGCAGCTGCGCATGCGCGGCTTCAATGTGCTCATGCCCATGGGCTGGGATGCCTTCGGCATGCCAGCCGAGAACGCCGCCATCAAATCGCAGGTTCCCCCGGCCAAATGGACCTACGACAACATCGCCTACATGAAAAAGCAGATGAAGGCCATGGGCCTGGCCATCGATTGGTCGCGCGAGATGTGCGCCTGCGACCCCAAGTACTACAAGTGGAACCAGTGGCTGTTCCTGAAGATGTTGGAAAAAGGCATCGCCTACCGCAAGACCCAAGTCGTCAACTGGGATCCCGTCGACCAGACCGTGCTGGCCAATGAGCAAGTCATAGACGGTCGCGGATGGCGTTCGGGCGCCCTGGTCGAAAAGCGCGAAATTCCAGGCTACTACCTGCGCATTACCGACTATGCCGAAGAACTGCTCAGCCACGTCAAGGAGAGCCTGCCGGGCTGGCCCGAGCGTGTACGCCTGATGCAGGAAAACTGGATAGGCAAAAGCGAAGGCGTGCGTTTTGCCTTTACCCACGACATCAAAGACGAGGCCGGCAAGCTCATACAAGACGGGCGCATGTATGTCTTCACCACGCGCGCCGACACCATCATGGGTGTAACGTTTTGCGCCGTGGCGCCCGAACACCCCCTGGCCGCCCATGCAGCAAAAAGCAATCCCCAACTCGCGGCCTTCATTGAGTCTTGCAAGCAGGGCGGCACCACCGAGGCCGAAATGGCCGCGCGCGAAAAAGAAGGCCTGCCCACCGGATTATCCGTCACCCACCCCATTACAGGCGAACCTGTGCAGGTATGGGTAGGTAATTACGTACTCATGAGCTATGGCGATGGCGCCGTCATGGGTGTGCCCGCCCACGACGAACGAGACTTTGCTTTCGCAAAAAAATACGATCTGCCCATCCAGGACGTGATTGCCGTTCAGGGAAAAACCTACTCCACCGAGCAGTGGCAAGACTGGTACGGCGACAAGCAGCAAGGCCGCACCGTCAACTCCGGCGCCTACGATGGCCTGCCCCATGCCCAGGCGGTCGACGCCGTCGCCGCCGATCTGGCGGCCAGGGGCCTGGGCGAAAAGCAGACCACATGGCGCCTGCGCGACTGGGGAGTATCGCGCCAGCGATACTGGGGCACGCCCATTCCCATTATTCATTGCCCCGACTGCGGCCCGGTCCCCGTGCCCGAGCAAGACCTGCCGGTCGTGCTGCCAGATGACCTGATTCCCGACGGCAGCGGCAACCCGCTGGCCAAGCACGAAGGCTTCCTGTCCTGCCACTGTCCCAAATGCGGCGTTCCCGCACGCCGCGAAACCGACACCATGGACACCTTTGTGGACTCGTCCTGGTACTTCATGCGCTATACCTCGCCGGACAACGACAGCGCCATGGTCGACGAACGCAACGATTACTGGATGCCCATGGACCAGTACATCGGCGGCATCGAGCACGCGGTGCTGCATCTGCTGTACGCCCGCTTCTGGACGCGCGTCATGCGCGACCTGGGCCTGCTCAAGTTCGACGAACCCTTCACCAAACTGCTGTGCCAGGGCATGGTGCTGAACCATATTTATTCGCGCAAGAACGTAAAAGGCGGCATCGAATACTTCTGGCCCGAAGAGGTCGAGAATCAGTACGACGGCAAAGGCGCCATTATCGGCGCCAAGCTGCGTTCCGATGGTTCGACGGTGCAATACGGCGGCATCGGCACCATGTCAAAATCCAAGAACAACGGCGTTGACCCGCAATCGCTGATCGACTCGATGGGGGCCGACACAGCTCGCCTGTTCGTCATGTTTGCCAGCCCTCCGGAACAAACGCTGGAATGGTCCGATTCGGGCGTGGAAGGCGCCAACCGCTATCTGCGGCGCCTTTGGTCTTTCTGCTACAACCATCAGGCCGCCATACGTCAGGGCATCCAGCCCGGCATCGACTGGGCCGGCGCCGATGAGGCGTCGAAAAATCTGCGCCGCGAAATCCACACGCTGTTGAAAATGGCCGATTACGACTATCAGCGCATTCAATACAACACCGTCGTATCCACCTGCATGAAAATGCTGAACGCGCTTGAATCCGCGACACTGGCCGACACCCCGGTAGCCCAGGCCGCACTGGCCGAAACCACGTCGATGTTGCTACGCGTGCTCTACCCCGTCGTGCCGCATATTACTTGGCAGCTCTGGCAAGACCTGGGCTACAGCCAAGTTTACGGCGATCTGCTCGACGCCCCTTGGCCGGCCGTCGACGACAACGCCCTGATTGCCGACGAAATCGAGCTGGTGCTGCAGGTCAACGGCAAGCTGCGCGGCGCGTTGCGGGTCGCCAATGGCGCCGACAAGGCCCAGATCGAGCAAATGGCTGTCGGCCATGAAGCCGCCGTCCGTTTCCTCGAGGGCCGGCCGCCCAAGCGGGTCATCGTCGTGCCGGGCAAACTCGTGAATATTGTCGGGTAGAATCAGGCATGCACATTTCTATGCCCAAGCCTACAGTTCCTGCCTGGACGCCACGACAATACTGGCGCGGGCTGATCTGCATAGCACTCTGCCTGTTCCTGGCAGCCTGCGGCTTTCGCATGAAAGGGGTGTCCCCCCTGCCGTTCAATACCCTGTACACCAATATCAACGAAAACACCGAGTTCGGCTCGAACTTGCTCAGGGCGATCGCGGCCAGTTCGCCCGGCATACGCTTCGTCAGCGAGCCCGCGGAGGCCGAGGCCAGGCTGACTCAACTGCTGAACAGGCAGTCTTTGCGCGAACTGTCCATCGACGCCCAAGGCCAGGTCGAAGAGTACGAACTGAACCTCGAGTTCGTATTCCAGCTGACCGACAACTACGGACGCGTCATCCTGCCGCCCACCACGCTGCTTTCGACCCGCGAACTGCCCTACGACTCAACAGTAGTGCAGGCCAAGGAAGGGGAAATCGCCATGGTCTTCAGGGAAATGCGGCAATCGCTGGTAAGCCAGATCGTACGCCGCCTGGCGGCGCCGGAAGTCATCGAAGCCTTTGAAAACGCGGCATCGCAGCCCGTCGAAGAAACTGCCACCGACTCGCCGGATACAGAGCCCGTCCCCGACGCGGTAACGCCGGACCCCGGATTCGACCCGATGTCGGACTGGGGCGCGCCCGAGATCGACCCCTACTCCAGCCCTTATTAGGGCCGCCGAGCCACTATGGGACGCCGCCTGGATGCCGACAGTCTTTCAAGCCTGCTCAAGAAAGACCCGCCGCCTCTCGATGCCTTGTATGTCGTGTCGGGCGACGAACCGCTGCTGATCATCGAAACCTGCGATGCGCTGCGGGCGGCGGCAAGCCGCGCGGGCTATACCGAGCGGGTCAGCCTGACGCTGGATGCCCGCAGCGACTGGTCCGCCGTCATCGGCGCCACGCAGAACGTGTCCCTGTTCGGTGACCGCCGCCTGATCGACCTGGCCATCCCAACCGGAAAGCCCGGCAAGGCCGGGGCCGATACCTTGCTCAAGCTGACCGGCATGGCGCAGGCGGGAGCGCTGGCCGACACGCTGCTCATGATCAACCTGCCCCGGTTGGACAAAGCCACCCGCAGCGCCAAATGGGCGCAAGGCCTGTTCGATGCGGCAACGGCCATCGAGGTGGCAAGCGTAGAGCGCGCGGCGCTGCCGCGCTGGATTGCACAGCGGCTCGCGCGCCAGGATCAACAACTGGACAGCGCCACCCTGGAATGGATGGCGGACAAAGTCGAAGGGAATCTGCTGGCGGCTCACCAAGAGGTGCAAAAACTGGGACTGCTCTACCCTCCCGGCAAAATCAGCAGTCAGGACGTCGAGCGCGCTGTCCTGAATGTCGCGCGCTACGACGTCTTCGGTTTGCGCGACGCCATGCTGGCGGGCAACGCCGCCAAGGCCCTGACCATGCTGGCCGGCCTGCGCGCCGAGGGCGAAGCCCTGCCCCTGGTGCTGTGGGCCGTGGGCGACGAGGTCCGTGTCCTGGCGCGCCTGGCGGCCAGCCAGGCTGCTGGGCAGGATCTTTCGGCCGAAATGCGGCGCCAGCGCATTTATGGTCCACGCGAGCACCTGGTACGGCAGACACTGGGCAGGCTGCCGCCTCAAGCCTGGCCGGCGGCCGTGCAGCATGCGCACGATATCGACAGGCTGATCAAAGGCCTGAAAGTACCGGGCCGTATGGATGACCCCTGGGAAGAGCTGAGCCGCCTGGCCTTGCGCATCGCTCTGGTCAAAAATCCCGCCCAATCCTGAACCGGCATTCCCGCTGTCGACGCAGTGCTCCAATTACTGGGATAATCCCCATAAGCAAGCCCTACTTCATATCGCCATGACACCATCCTCAATACCAGACGCCACCACCGCCGACGCCATCCGCAGCAATGTCGTCACCCTGGGCCGGCAGGCACGCGCTGCCGCCAGGCTGATGCGCAACGCTTCCGGGCAAGCCAAGGCGCAGGCCCTGCGCGCCATGGCCGACCGCCTCGAAGCCCAGAAACAAACACTTCAGGCAGAAAACGCCAGGGATCTGGCCGCGGCCGAGAAAAACGGCCTTGAACCGGCGCTGCTCGATCGCCTGAAACTTTCCGATAAAGCCCTTGCCACCATGGCCGCGGGTTTGCGGCAAATCGCCGACATGCCCGATCCCGTCGGCAGCCTGACTGCCAGCAACACGCGGCCCAACGGCATGCGCGTGGCGCAGATGCGTGTGCCGCTGGGGGTGATCGGGATCATCTACGAATCCAGGCCCAATGTCACCATCGATGCCGCCGCCCTGTGCCTTAAATCCGGCAATGCCACCATCTTGCGCGGCGGCAGCGAAGCCTTTCATTCCAACGTGGCGCTGGGCGCCATTATCGGACAAGGCCTGGCCGACGCGGGCCTGCCCGCCCAGGCAGTTCAGGTGGTGGGCACCACCGACCGCGCCGCCGTCGGCGAATTGATCACCCTGACCGACTACATCGATGTCATCGTGCCGCGTGGCGGCAAGGGGCTCATCGCCCGCTTGGCCCAGGAAGCCAAGGTACCGCTGCTCAAGCACCTGGATGGCAATTGCCACGTCTATATCGACGTGGCGGCCGACCTGGACAAGGCACACGATATTGCGGTCAATGCAAAAACCTACCGCTATGGCATTTGTGGCGCCATGGAGACTTTGCTGGTCCACGCCGGCATCGCGGCCCAGATACTGCCACGGCTGGCCGGCACCTTGGGTGCCAAAGGCGTCGAACTACGGGGTTGCGAGCGTACACGCGCATTATTGCCGCAGGCGCTGCCCGCCACCCAGGAAGACTGGGAAACGGAATACCTGGGGCCCATACTGGCGCTGCGCATCGTCGATTCCCTGGATGAAGCCATCGACCATATTGCACGCTACAGCTCCGAGCACACCGAAGCCATCGTCACTGAAAGCCTGCACGCCGCCACCCGCTTTCAGCGTGAAGTGGACTCAAGCTCAGTCTATGTGAATCTGCCCACCTGTTTTGCGGATGGCTTTGAATATGGCCTGGGTGCCGAGATCGGCATCTCCACCAACCGTCTGCACGCGCGCGGGCCGGTAGGGCTGGAAGGCCTGACCACCCTGAAATGGGTCCTGGCCGGCGACGGTCAGCTACGCGGCTGAGCCACCTCCCCATGCTCTGGATAAAAACACTGCACATCCTGTTCGTCGTGGCATGGTTCGCAGGCCTGTTCTATTTGCCCCGCATTTACGTGAATCTGGCCCAGGCCGGCGATGCCGGCAGCACTGCCACCCTGCTGGGCATGGCGCGCCGCCTGTATCGCTTCATGACGCCGCTGGCCGTGCTTGCACTGCTTTTCGGCCTCTGGCTGTTCATGGGCTATGGCCTGGGCAGGGGCCAGGGATGGATGCACGCCAAGCTGGCCGCCGTAGCATTGCTTGTGGCTTATCACCTGGTTTGCGGCCGCATGCTCAAAAGCTTCGAGCAAGGCCGCAATACGCGCAGCCACCGCTACTACCGCTGGTTCAACGAGATACCGGTCCTGTTGCTGCTGATCGTCATTGCCCTGGTCGTCGTACGGCCCTTTTAACCCAGCACACTAGCTACCATGACAGACACCAAACCAGGCAAGACCCTGACGCTCAAAAAGAAAGACACCACCGGAACGACTGCGGACGGCGAACGCCGCAAGCGATCGGGGGGACGGGCGCGCCAGGTCGCCCAGCTGGAACGCGAACGCGAGAAGCTCCGTACCGCGGCCATCGCCGGGCACGAACACCCGGACTCTCCCGCGCCACGC
>JBATWU010000100.1:0-1955 GCA_049672825.1 Pusillimonas sp. | reverse complement strand
GCCTGCATATAAGTCGGCGTCTGGCGAAGCTGCATTCGGTTCTTCTGGCGCTCGCCTTCCATCGAAAGGCGATTTTGCTGGCGCAGGTTTTCGAGGAACTGCCGGCCATCGTTCGCGGTCGGCCCCGCCGAGCGCAGCACGTAATCCGCCATCGCGTCATTATACTCGTCGGTCCCCGGCTCGAATCCCATCTGGTCGGCGTAGAGCTGGAAATCCTCTGGCGCGTCGTAGACCATCTGGCTTTCGCCGCTGAGCGGGTTGTAGCTCACGCGGTCCTCGCCCGACATGAAGAACTGCGGCTTCGACTGCTCATATTCTTGAGCCCACATCTTGTCGGCCAGCGATCGAACGTTCTGATCGACATAGGGATTGCTCAGCGCCTCAATGATCGCGTCTCGGGGCCGGTACATCGCTGTCGGAGTTGCGGCGTTTTGCGGACGTGCAGCCAAGGCGCGGGCAATCTGGTTCTCTGCCTCCGTCCCGGCAATCAGGGATTCGGCTACAGGGTCGGCAGCAACCGTTTGGCGCCAGTCGGCGGGAGGCGGCGGTGCCTGATCGAGCGAGGGCGGGCCAACCGGCGACATCGTCGCTGCCTGGTCGGACGCAACCGCGCTTGGGGGCAGATCAACGGGGGTAATGCCGGGGCTGGCGACCGGCGCCGACATACCTGCTTCGGGCGGAGGCTGCGTAAGCAGTTCGGCAATCCGCATGCTGTCGGCGGAATTTGCAGCGGCCGCTTTCTGCGCGCTCCGATCGCGCAATGCACCCAGAACATTATCAGCTACGCGGCCTACGCCTTGCAGCCAGTGCCCAACCGGCGAATAGTCCGATTTCATCTGGCGTGCGGCAATGGCCCGCTCGCGCTCAATGTCCTCAGGGGTCATCCGGCGACCGCCCTTGCCCCATGTGAACGCAGGCCCAGCAGGCTGCTGCTGCGCCAGTCCTGCGACAATGCCGGGATGGATGGTCATCAGTGAATCCTCGTGCTTTCGGCGGCGGCTCCGCCTTCAATCTGGGTGGCAAGGCGCTCGCAATCTTCGTTGACGCGCTCAATCACAGCGGGTGGCATGGCTGCGGCGAGCGCCTGATATTCGCGCTCGACCTCGTCGTGCCCGGTCGCAGCGATCCGCTTGTAAAGCCCGAGAGCTTCGATGAGGCGCGATTGGCTGAGCGCGTCATTGCTTGCCAGCTCGAACAGATACGCAGAGCGGCGCAAGGCGTCCGCCAAGGCGATCACGTCATCCAGTTCGCCATGACTGGCAGCAATCCGGCTCAACATAACAGCGCACTCCGCCGCAGCGGCCAGCGCCACGAGAGGACGGGTGTTGTCGTGTGAAAGCTGCTCATAGCCGCGACGGATTTCTCGCTGCGCCGAGATGTCGCCCCGAGCCGCGCCGGCCAGCAAGGGCCGAACAATACCCAGATCCCCGCTCGGCTTTGTCATCTCCAATATTGCGGCATTGGTCAGATCATGGCGCGGAGGCTGCGTCATGCGGCCTCTCGCAACTGGCTACGGACGGCGGCGCGGAAATACTCGCTGAGCGTCATCCCCGAGTGCTTGGCCTGCCGCTTGGCAGCCGAAAGCAAGGCCGGGTTGATCCGGAACTGCGCTAGCTCGCTGCGAACTTCCCGCTGCATTTCAATCTCCCTTACGAACCTCAAGCTCAGTCGAGCTTTCGATAGGAGCATTGTAATGCAGATGACATGACAGAGGGAGGAAAAACGGCAGATTACTGCGCGATTCGCGCACTAAAAATGCATTTGAATTATCTTGATTGTTTTTCAAGATGGACTGGGGCGCGGAGCATCGCCAATCCCCTCGCCTACATGATCGAGGCGATAAACCCGAGCGCGCCCAGTGTCATGGTGAAGCCGGTAAAGGCTGCCGCCTGCGGAAGATGGCGCCATGTGACAGGCGCGCCCTTGTAGGCCTGGGCCGAATGGACCTTCACGAG
>JBATWU010000099.1:0-11277 GCA_049672825.1 Pusillimonas sp. | reverse complement strand
CCCAGGCGGGTCCCGCCACGCCGGCACTCATTGGCTTGATGGCCACCGCCCTGATGTACCGTGTTTATACCGCTGGGCGCGCCGATCTGGCCATTGCCTGCCTGGCGGCGGCCGCGGCCTTCTTTTTGCTGGCCATTCCCCTGATAGGCTGGGTGGAGTCCGAGGGCTCGCTATTGTTGGTAATTGTGGCGCTGGTGGTGCTGGCGGGCCTGGCGCTGCGCCAGCTGGGCAGGCTGATCCGCGCTGCGGCGCCCGCTTCCGCAACGAAACATATAGATACAAATGCGGATACGGCCGCCGGGTTGGACCCATGGTATATCAGCCTGTTTCGTCTGGCCGTCATGGGCCTGACCGCCATCCTGGTCATCGTATTCCTGTTCATGACGCTAGACCCGGGAATCGAGCAATTATGGATGGCCGGCCTGGTAGTGTGCGCGGCTGGCCTGCTGATACTCAAGGCCCGTGGCAGCGTGGTCCGCGAGCTCGGTACGACACTTGCCATGGCCGGGCTGGGCATGGCCGGCGTGGGGCTGTATGCACTCGACGAAACCGCTGTCTTCGTCAGGGCGGGCGGAGCAATGCTGCTGGGCCTGGCTGTTTACGCCCTGGCGGCCGGCGCCGCTTTGCGCTTCCTCTGCGCCTTCTTCACCCTGGCGCTGGTGTGCACCCTGACCTGGCCTGAGCACCAGGCCTATGCGCCGTTCGACTTGCTGGAAGGCGGCCCTGCCTGGCACTACCTTCCGGCGTATTTACGTTTGTGGTGGTTGGCGGTGGCGGGCGTCCTGGCATTGGCCGTCGCCAGTCGAGCCGGAAGCGCCGCACTCTGGCTGCCTCTGGCCTGGGCGCTGGTCTGCCTGGCTCAAGCCATGACCTGGATCGCGCCCTCCCCAACCCTGCTGGGCCTCGGCCAGACAGCGCAGCAAGCCCCGGGACTGCTGCTGATCTGGGTGGGCTGCGCCCTATTGCCGGTCCTGGCCATGGCCGCCCTGCTGTGGCGTGAACGCGACGTGCCGCGCTGGCTGCGTGTGGCCGCGCCGGCCGCGTTGGCGGTCGCCAGCCTGGGATGGATGGGCGCGCCCGGCGTATCGATGGCCTTGCTGTGGCTGGTGCTGGGTTACGCGCTGTCGCAGCGGGCCTTGCTGGTGTTCGCCGTACTGGCGCTATTGACTTATTTGGGCCGGTTCTACTACCAGATGGATGCCTCGCTCCTGCAAAAATCGCTGGTTCTGGGCTTGACAGGCGCCTGGCTGCTGCTGTCCTGGAGGACGTTGCGCGCCAAGGCCGCTGCGCCGTCGGCGGCGCACGATCAATCGGCGGCTGGCCCACCGCCGGCAAGCAATAGGCGGCCAGGCCATCTGACGGCCAGCAGTGCGGTGTCACGCCCCTGGGCGCTTGCGGGCTTGTGGGTCGGCCTCGCGGCCGTGCTGCTGACCGTCAATGGCGGCATCTATCAGCGCGAGCAAATTCTGGCGCAAGGTCGGCAGGTGGTGCTGGCCCTGGCCCCCGTGGACCCCCGCTCATTGATGCAGGGCGATTACATGGCTTTGCGTTTTGCCGCCGAGCAGGAAACCAGGCGCTTGCTGGACCAGGCGGCGCCCCAGGTCGCGCAGGCCATCGAAGACCGGCGCGGCGGCTGGCTGGTACTGCGGCCCGACCCGGATGGCGTGCATCATGTGCGGGCGGTACTGGCCTCCCCGGACCAGCACTCGGATTCGCAATCCAATACGCAGCAGGACGCCTCCGGCACGATACTGGAGTTTCGCTTGCGTAACGGCAGGATGCGCATCGTGACCGATGCCTGGTTTTTTCCTGAAGGACAGGCGGCGCGCTACGAGCAGGCGCGCTATGGTGAATTCCGGGTGGACAGCAGGGGAGTTGGGCTGCTGACGGGTTTATTGGACGAGCAGCGCCGGCCTTTGCCCTGATTCAGTGCCCGTTTGCAAGGGCTGCGGCGCGGCGCAAGCCGGCCGTGCCGCCATGGCGGTTGGCCCAGCGCTCCAGCGCCGCTTGCCAGAACGAGACGGTATCCTGAACAGCCAGCGCCTCAAAACCCAATGCTTGCCATGCTTTATTCAGCGTAGGCAGGGGGTGGGTGATGTCCATGGCCGCGGCATGGTTTTGCTTGGACAGCTTGCGGCCCGCGGCGTCGCGCAGCAGGGGAACATGCATCACCGACGGACACGCAATGCCCAGACGGCGCGCAAGCACCCGCTGGCGCGCGGTTGAATCAAGCAGGTCGGCTCCCCGCACAATATGGGTAATACCCTGCTTGCCATCGTCCACGACCACCACCAATTGATAAGCCCATAGCCCGTCGGCGCGCTTGATGATGAAATCGCCCGCTTCGGCGGCCACATCCTGTTGTTGCGGACCGTACCAGCGGTCTTGAAAGCTTTCCACCCCCTGCGGCACCCGGAAACGCCACGCACGGGCATTGCGGCCGGGGGGCAGGCCATGGCGGCAGGTACCAGGGTAAGGGCCCTCTGAGGGCAGCTCCTGGCGTGTGCAGGCGCATCCATATGTGTCACCAAGCGCGGCCAGGGCATCAAAGGCCTCCTGGTACAAGGGCAGGCGCCGCGACTGCCAGACCGGCTCGCCGTCCCATTGCATGCCCAGCATGCGCAGCTGATGCATGATGGTGCTGTCCGCGCCCGGCACGACTCTGGGGGTATCGATATCTTCGATGCGCAGCAACCACTGGCCGTGGTGGGCCCGCGCATCAAGAAAGCTGGCCATGGCGGCAATCAGCGAGCCGTTGTGAAGCGGACCGCTGGGACTGGGCGCAAACCTTCCGCGATAGGCCGGTTTGCCGTGTGCCGATGCCAATTCCATCAGGCCGGACTGTTTCTACCCACCCGCGCTCCTAGTGCGATAAGCGCGTGTGGTCATCGGCCAGAAGTTCCTCGAAGACCAGGTGATCGACCTCGGCTTCCTGGCTCCATAGGACCATCAGCGCGATGATCTTGATCTTGGCCAGCGAGATAGGCGATTCGCCCGTGGCCTGGGCCCGTTCGATGAGAATTTCGCGCAAGGCCGCGGGGAGCACGCCGGAATTCTCAAGAAAGGTGATGAAGCCGATGGCCTGGGTGCCCAGCGTTTGGTACTCGTGGTCGGTGAAAATACGCTTGCTGCCACCCAAAGGGACTTGCGCCAGCTGGCCGCATTCTTCGGTGGTTTGCGCCAGCCCGTGCAGCCAGCCCAGCGCATCGTTGATGTCTTCGTGCTCGAAACCGACCGCGGCCAGCTTGTGCGCCAGCACGTCCGCTTCGGGGCACGCTTGCGGTGTATAGTAGTTTTCGAACAAATAAACCAATATGTCGAACATAAGTGCGCGATTCCGGTTGCCGTGATGTGTTTTGAAAGCCAGTAAATAAAAGGTAAACCGGTAAAGTTAATAACGACTTTACGCTGAATTCCGATGCCCGGCAACTTGGACCTGTTGCTGCAAACAGACGCAAGCGGCGGCAACGGTCCAGGCTGCCGCAAACAGTGTAAACCGACCAGGGGAGCCACCATGGAAGAGGTACGGCATTTGACGCCGCGGAAAACCACGCCCGGCAACGCAATAGCCATAGCGCCCGCCGCGCAAAAAGGCGATGGCCTGGCAGACATCGACACGCCCAGCCTCATACTTGACCTTGATGCCTTCGAGCACAATCTGCGCACCATGCAGGTTCTGGCCGAGCGTCATGGCGTGGCCCTGCGTCCGCACGCCAAGGCGCATCGCTGCCCTGAAATCGCCCTGCGGCAGCTTGCCCTGGGCGCCCAGGGCATATGCTGCCAGAAAGTGTCCGAGGCAGTGCCCTTTGTGGCAGCGGGCTTGCGTAATATCCATATCAGCAACGAAGTCGTTGGCCCGGCCAAGCTGACGCTGCTCGCCCAGCTGGCGCAGCAGGCCGACATCACCGTTTGCGTCGACCACCCCGACAACATCCAGGCCTTGTCCGATGCGCTGGACAGGCACAAGGCCAGCCTGGGTGTCCTGGTCGAGATCGATGTCGGCCAGAAACGCTGCGGCGTCCAGACACCCGACGAAACCGTGGCGCTGGCCCGCCGCATCCAGAGTCTGCCCCACATCCGATTCGCGGGTATCCAGGCCTACCATGGTGGCCTGCAGCACAAGCGGTCTCTGGAACAGCGCCAGCATTCCTGCGAAAAAGCAGCCCGGCTGATACGCAAACACCTGCATGCCCTGGACCAGGCCGGCATACCGTGCCCGGTGGTAACCGGAGGCGGCACCGGCAGCGCCGTGTTCGATGTGGCCAGCCAGGTGTTCACTGAAATCCAGGCCGGCACTTATGCCTTCATGGATGCGGACTACGGCGGCCTCGACTGGGGCGACGCCCCCATCTTCCAGCACAGCCTGTTTTTGCTGTCCACTGTCATGAGCACCCCCACGTTTCAGCGGGCCGTGCTCGATGCGGGGCTGAAGTCCACCAGCGCCGAAAGCGGCGTGCCCCGGATCGCGGACCGCGAAGGCGTGGTCTGCCTTGCCGTCAACGACGAACACAGCATCCTGCAGGCCGACAGCCCCGCGTGCCGGCCCGCGCTGGGTGAGCGCATCCGGCTTATTCCGTCACACTGTGATCCCACCTTCAATCTGCACGATAGCGTCGTGGCAGTGCGCAGCGGGCGCGTCGAGGCAATATGGTCCATAGCTGCGCGCGGGCTCAGCCGTTGAATTGACGGGAACAGACTACCCGTACGCCAGCTCCTTGAAGAACAGAGAAATCTCGGGCACATAGGTAATTATCAGCAGGCACCCCACCACCACGGCTACAAAGGGCAGCAGAGGCCGTATCAACCGCTCTATGGGCAGATTGGCGACCGTGCAGGCAGCGAACAGATTCACGCCGAAAGGTGGCGTCACCATGCCCAGCGCCAGGTTGACCACCATGATGACGCCAAAATGGGCGGGATCCACGCCGAACTGCATGGCGACCGGCAGCAGCAAAGGCGCCAGCACTACGATGGACGCGGAAGTTTCGATGAACATGCCTATGATGAACAGCGCCGCGTTCACGCCCAGCAGAAAGGTATATTTATCGCTGAAGATCATGCTCAGCCAGTCTCCCAGCGCAGCGGGAATGCCGGCGCGATTGAGCAGGAAGCCGAAGACCCCGGCATTGGCAATGACGAACATGATGACGGCGGTCGACACCACGGACCGGTGCAGCGTTCTGGACAAAGTCTGGAACGTGAGCCGGCGGTAGATGAAGATGCCGACCACCAGGGCATACACGACGGCGACGGCCGATGCCTCGGTGGGCGTGAATACGCCCCCGTAAATGCCGCCAAGGATGATGGCGGGCATCAGCAAGGCCAGCCAGGCCCTTTTGAAGGCCGGCCACAGCGACAGGCGATCCGCGCCGTCCTGCTTGCCGTAGCCATGCCTGCGGGCATACAGCCAGACGTAGATCATCAAGGCGCCCGCGATCAGGATGCCCGGCCCGATGCCGGCGATGAATAGTTCGCCCACCGAGGTATCGGTGGAGACGGCGAACAGGATCATGGGGATGGAGGGCGGGATGATCACGCCCAGCTCGGCCGCCGATGCCTGCAGCGATGCGGCAAAAGGCTTGGGGTAGCCGTGCTTGACCATGGCCGGAATAAGGATGGCGCCAACGGCAAAGGTGGTGGCAACGCTGGAGCCGGCCACGGCGGCGAAAATCATGCAGGTCAGCACGCAGCTGCAGGCCAGCCCGCCCTGCATGCCGCCGACAACGCTTTTGGCGAAATCCACCATGCGCTCGGAGATGCCGCCCGCTTCCATCAGGTTGCCGGCCAATATGAAAAACGGCACGGCGACCAGCGGGTACTTGTCGAGCGCCGCGTAAATCTGCTGCGCAATCACCAGCCAGGTCATGCCGTCGTAGGCCACCCCCAGCATGCTGGCCAGGCCGATGGCAACCGCCACCGGCACCGACAGCGCGAAAAACAGCAACATTGAAACAACCATCAACTGCGGCATGGTTTCACCTGATCTTGTTTGTTATAAAGTGCGTCGTTGGCTGGATGGTTCGCATCAGATGACGGTGTCGTCGACGATCGCCTTGCGCGGCCCCTCGGCCCAGTGGGCCACGACCGCCAGTATCGCCAGTGTCATCCCAATGGGGATGGCAATATATACCCACGAGATCGACACCTCGAGGCTGGGCATGGTCTGAAAGCGCACCCGCCACGACATCTGGCCGCCCACCCAGGCCAGGAAGCCCAGGAAGCTGACGCAAATGGCCAGAATCAGGTGCTCGAGCCAGCGCTTGTTGCGCGGCCCCAGGTAGCTGTGCAGCATTTCGACGCTAAGCATGGCACCCTGCCTGAAGGCCAGCGCGACACCCAGCATCACCGTCCAGATCAGCGAAGCGCGCGTCCACGCCTCGCTCCAGTCCGCGGGAGTCTCGAGGAGGAAACGCGCAATAACCTGGTAAAAGCCGGCAGCCACCGCGGAAAGAATCAATAGCTGGGTAATGACCGAAACCAGCCGAAAGAGGGAACGGTCCAGAAAATGAATGACTGTCACTGCCTTGTCCTGTGTGTCGCGCCAGGCGCCCGAGTATGGAATATGCCGGAAAACGAGAAAGGCTGGCGTTTAGCCAGCCCTGGGTCTTGGCACTAGCGGCGCATGACTTATTTGGTGTTCTGAATTGACTCAACCAGTTCCTGGCCGAACTGCTTGTAGTATTGCGGGTATACCGGTTGCACTGCCTTCACGAACGCCGCGTGGTCAACGGTGTTGACCTGCATGCCTTCCTTCTTGACGGCTTCGACGCCGCTGGCTTCGATATCATCCACATATTTGCGCATGGCCACGGCAGACTCATGGCCCGCGGCCTTGAATTTTTCTTTGTCGGCGTCGGACAGGCCGTCGTAGACGTTGGGCGACATCAGCACCAGGGCGGGACCGTACACGTGCGCCGTCAGCGACAGAAATTTTTGCAGCTGGGGCAGTTTGGCCGACACGATCACGGATAGGGGATTTTCCTGGCCGTCGATGGTGCCCTGTTGCAAGGCGGTGGCCACTTCTGGCCAGGCCATGGGCGTGGCCAGGATGCCGATTTCGCGGAAAGCCGCAATATGGATGGGGTTTTCAGTGGTACGGATTTTCAGGCCCTTGGCATCTGCGGGCGCGCTTACCGGGCGGACATTGTTGGTAAGGTGGCGAAAGCCTTGCTCGCCCCAGGCCAGCGCGACAATGCCGCGCTTGGGGAACTCGTTGAGCATTTCCTGGCCAATGTCGCCGTCGAGCACCTTGCGGGCATGATCGAGGTCGCGGAACAGGAAGGGGATGTCGAATACGCCCGTCTTGGGAACGAAATTCAGCGTTGCGCCGGTCGACACGATGGCCAGGTCGATGGTGCCCAGCTGCAGGCCTTCGATGACCTCGCGCTCGCCGCCCAGGGCGCTGTTGGCGAATTGTTCGATCTTGAATTCGCCATTGCTGGCGCCTTCGATGGACTTGGCAAAGGCTTCGGCGCCCGCGCCGTAGTGTGAGCTGGTGGACAGCGCATAGGCCATCTTCAGCTTGGTTTCGGCCAGCGCCGGCGCAGCGGCGAACATGCCGGCCACGGACGCGGCCAGCAGTACTTTGGTAAACCAGGTATTACGCATTATTTCCCCAACAGGTGTTCTTGTGAAACGGCTTTCAGGGTTTTACCTGAAACGCCGCCCAGAAGATATTGGGGTTTTCTTTTACGTGCCGCTGCCCCGGGAGCGAGGTCTACCGGCCACGCTCCTGGGGCAGCGGCAGCGCCGTTTTGTACGACACCTGTTTCAGGGCGAAGCTGGAGCGTATCTTTTCGATGCCGGGAATCGGCGTGAGCTGTTCCAGGATGAATCGCTCCAGCGCCGAGATATTGGGCAGGGCGACGCGTATAAGATAATCGGAATCGCCCGTCATCAGGTAGCACTCCATGACCTCCGGATGCTCGGCGATGCGGCGCTCGAAGTTTGCCAGGGCCTCTTTTTCCTGCGATTTCAGGCTGATGGAAATGAACACATTCAGGTCCAGGCCCAGGGATGCCGCATTGGCCAGCGCCACATAGCGCGTGATCACCCCGGCGGCCTCCAGGGCCTTGACCCGCAGCAGGCAGGGCGAAGGCGACAGGTGAACCCGCCGCGCCAGTTCGACATTGCTCAACCCGCCATCGCGCTGCAATTCGTCAAGAATGCGCAGATCGGTGGCGTCCAGCCGGACGCTTTGTTTCATAGACTTCCATCATCCATACTTTATGGCAGCGATGACAACACAAATAAACCTGAAAATCAATATTTTCAAGCATTTTATGCTTAAAAACCAGCGTTCCACATATGGATTTAGAAGCTCATGCCGGTACTTTCGCCGCACAATGAAGGCATGAAAACGGCGCCCGCCGCCGCCCGCCATTGCCAAGAGCCCAGACATGAACTCGCCCCTGCCCCTGCACCGCCTGCTGCCGCCCACCGACCACCACGGAGACACCGATCCAGACGAGACCCGGGAATGGCGCGAGTCCTTCCAGGCGCTGGTCGCCACCCAGGGCGCCCAGCGGGGCACCTTCATGCTGCAAGAGCTGCACCGCCTGGCCAGCGGGCTGCAGATTCCCTGCCTGCCGCCGGTGGGCACGCCTTACATCAACACCCTCTCGGCGCAACAACAGCCGGACTTTCCCGGCGACCTCGACCTTGAAACCCGGCTGGGCGCGCTGATGCGCTGGAACGCGCTGGCCATGGTAGTGCGCGCCAACGCGGCTTACGGCGAACTGGGCGGACACATCGCCAGCTACGCCAGCGCGGCGGATCTGTTCGAGGTCGGTTTCAATCACTTCTTCCAGGCTCGCCGCGACGGCACCGATACGCATGGCGGCGACCTGGTCTTCTTCCAGCCCCACAGCGCGCCCGGCGTCTACGCCCGCGCCTATCTGGAAGGACGGCTGCAGGAGCAGGACCTGGCCCATTACCGCCAAGAACTGCGCGGCCCGCGCGAAGGCGCGCGCGGCCTGTCCAGCTATCCCCACCCCTATCTGATGCCGGATTTCTGGCAGTTTCCCACCGGCTCCATGGGCATAGGCCCCATCAGCTCCATCTATCAGGCCCGCTTCATGCGCTACCTGACGCACCGCGGCCTGCTGGACTGCGAAGGCCGCAAAGTATGGGGGATATTCGGCGATGGCGAGATGGACGAGCCTGAGTCCATGAGTGCCCTGACCCTGGCATCACGCGAAGGGCTGGACAATCTGGTCTGGGTGGTGAACTGCAATCTGCAGCGGCTGGACGGCCCCGTGCGCGGCAACTCGCGCATTATCGACGAGCTCGAACGCCTGTTCCTGGGCGCAGGCTGGAATGTCATCAAGCTGCTGTGGGGCAGCGACTGGGACGGCCTGTTCGCCCGCGATACGCAGGGCGCGCTGGTAAGAGCCCTGTCCAATACGGTAGATGGGCAGATGCAAACCTTTGCCGCCAAGGACGGTCGCTATAACCGCGAGCACTTCTTCGGCCAGAACCCCGATCTGGCGCGTCTGGCGCAAGGCATGACCGACGAGCAGATCGACACCCTCAAGCGCGGCGGGCATGACCTGGTAAAGATTCATGCGGCCTACGCCGCCGCGGCAGGGCATCGCGGGCAGCCCACTGTCATTCTGGCGCACACCAAGAAGGGCTACGGCATGGGCGCCGCCGGCCAGGGCCGCATGACCACGCATTCGCATAAAAAGTTCGAGGACACCGATCTGCTGGCTTTCCGCGATCGCTTCAAGCTGCCGCTGACCGAAGAACAGGCGCTGCGGCTGGACTTCTACAAGCCCGCCGAGGACAGCCCCGAACTGCGCTACATGCACGAAAAGCGCCAGGCGCTGGGCGGCTACCTGCCCGCGCGTCGAACACAGGCGAAACGCGTAGCCGTGCCCCCGCTGGCCGGCTACGCCCAATTCGCCCTGCAGGGCAAAGAGCGCGAAATGTCCACCACCATGGCTTTCGTGCGCATGCTGGCCAGCCTGCTCAAGGACGGGGAACTGGGCCCTCGGCTGGTTCCCATTGTCGCCGACGAAGCCCGCACCTTCGGCATGGCCAATTTGTTCAAACAGGTAGGCATATACTCCAGCGCCGGCCAGCGCTACGAGCCCGAGGACATCGGCTCGCTGCTGAGCTACCACGAAGCCACCGACGGCCAAATCCTGGAGGAAGGCATCAGCGAGGCGGCCGCCATCTCCAGCTGGACGGCGGCCGCCACCAGCTACAGCGTGCACGGCCTGGCCATGCTGCCCTTCTACATCTATTACTCGATGTTCGGCTTCCAGCGCGTGGGCGACCTGATCTGGGCTGCCGCCGACCAGCGGCCGCGCGGCTTCCTGATCGGCGCCACCTCGGGCCGCACGACCCTGGCCGGCGAGGGCCTGCAGCACCAGGACGGCAGCAGCCATTTGCTGGCCGCCACCATTCCCAACTGCAAAGCCTACGACCCCGCCTTTGCCGGCGAACTGGCCGTCATCATCGATCATGGCATGCGGGAGATGCTGGACGAACAGCGCGACGTGTTCTATTACGTGACCACCATGAACGAGAACTACGCCCAGCCCGGCTTGCCCGAGGCCAAGCATGGCGATGTGGTCCGCGGCGCCTACCACTATGCCCGCTACGAAGCGCAGGGGAGCGACGCGCAGGCGCCTCGCGCCACCCTGCTGGGGTCGGGGGCCATTCTGACCGAAGCCATCCAGGCCGCCCGCCAGTTGGCCGCCGAGGGGATTGCCGTGGACGTATACAGCGTTACCAGTTGGAGCGAGCTCGCGCGCGAGGGGCAGGAAGTCGTGGCGGCCGACCTGGCCAACGTCCAGGCCGCCGGCGGCAGCTTCATCGCCCGCCAGTTGGCCGACAGTGCCGGGCCTATTGTGGCGGCCAGCGACTATGTGCGCCTGGTGCCCGAGTCCATCCGGGCCTACCTGCCGGCGGGGCGCCGCTACCTGACTCTGGGCACGGACGGCTTCGGCCGCAGCGACACCCGCAGCGAGCTGCGGCGCTTTTTCCAGGTGGATGCACAGGCCATCGCGCAGGCGGCGCGGGCGGGCCTGGGTTTGTCCCTGAAAGGTGAAGAGCCGCCCCAGGATCGCTCGGGCGGATAGAAGTAGCCCAGCATTGCTGTCTCTTGCGGCGTCACGTGCTTCCATGCTGCAGTGTGCTGGGTGCTGTGGGCCGGGCTGCGGCGACTTTCGGGGCTGAGCGAGCCGATCGTGAAGGGAGGCCGAATGGCCGGACGAACAAGGCGATGCGGTGTTCGGCGCGCAGGCGCCGAACCAGTCACGAGGAGCA
>JBATWU010000098.1:0-53921 GCA_049672825.1 Pusillimonas sp. | reverse complement strand
CGCCAGCCCGCGCCGCGCAGCGACCTGCGCCTGGCCAAATTGCCGCTCGGCCCTGTCGCGGTATTCGGGGCAAGCAACTTTCCGCTCGCATTCTCGGTCGCCGGAGGCGACACCGCCAGCGCGCTGGCCGCGGGGTGCCCGGTCATTGTGAAAGCCCATGGCGCGCACCTGGGCACATCGGAGCTGGTGGGCCGCGCCATACAGCAGGCAGTGGCGCGCCTGGGTCTGCACGAAGGCGTTTTCTCACTGCTGATTGGTCCCGGGCGCAAGCTCGGCGAAGCACTGGTCGCCCATCCGGCCATCAAGGCCGTCGGGTTCACCGGCTCGCGCCAGGGCGGCCTGGCCTTGCAGCGTATTGCGCAACAAAGGCCGGAACCTATCCCGGTCTACGCCGAAATGAGCAGCATCAACCCGGTGTTTTTATTGCCGGGGGCGCTGGCCAGCCGCGCCGAGGCCATAGGCCGCGCCTTCGTCGATTCGCTCACGATGGGCGCTGGTCAATTCTGCACCAATCCTGGCCTGGTGCTGGCCATAGAAAGCCCGGACCTTGACCAGTTCATTGCGGCAGCCACGCAGGCACTGGCCGGCAAGGGCGCGCAAACCATGCTGACACCGGGCATTTACGACGCGTATCGCGCCGGCGCGGCGCGGCTCGACGCCACCGAGGGTGTGCAAAAGGCGGCCGAAGGACTGGCGGCGCAAGCGCAACCCAATGCGGCGCAAGCCGCGCTCTATATCGGCGACGCCGAGCGCCTGCTCGCCAGCGACGACCTGCAGGCGGAGGTCTTCGGCCCCGCATCGCTCGTCATCCGGGCGCGCGACGAAGATACCCTGCGCCGGGTGGCCGAGCATCTTGAAGGCCAATTGACCGCCACCGTGCATCTGGAAGAAACCGATCACGAACTTGCGCGCAGCCTGTTGCCCATCCTGGAACGCAAGGCCGGACGCATTCTGGCCAACGGTTTCCCGACAGGCGTCGAAGTCTGCCATGCCATGGTCCACGGCGGGCCCTACCCCTCCACGTCCAACGCCATGCATACCTCGGTGGGCGCCCAGGCCATCGACCGCTTTCTACGCCCGGTCTGCTATCAGGACATACCCGAGGACCTGCTTCCGCCCGCGGTGCGAACCGACAACCCGCTGGGCCTGTGGCGGCTGGTGGACGGCGCCTTCAAGCAAGGCTGATACCCGCGTAAAACAGGTGCGCCCGTCAGGCGGCGGGTGCGCTGTGCCGCATCAGGCGGGCGGTGCAATATGACTTGCACCGCCCGCTTTCCTGTTCAGGGATGTTTGCCGAACTCTTCGAAATCGGCGCGCCAGGCAAGCGCCTGCTCGCTCAATGAAAAGCCCAGCCCCGGGCGATCCGACACATACATGCGCCCGTCCTTGAGCTGCATCTGCTCATTGAACAGGGGGCCCAGCCACTCGAAGTGTTCGAGCCACGGTTCGATGGGATACGCCGCCGCCAGGTGCAGGTGGATTTCCATGGCGAAGTGAGGCGCGAGCTTGCGGCCCTTGAAGGCGCCCAGCGCCATGATTTCAAGGAAAGGCGTGATACCGCCCACGCGCGGCGCGTCGGGCTGGATGAAATCACTGCCCTCGGTCATGATGAGCTGCGCATGCTCGCCCGCGCTGGTCAACATTTCGCCCGTGGCAATTGCCGTATCGAAGCGGCTGGCCAATTGCGCATGGCCTTCAAAATCATAGGCATCAAGCGGTTCTTCGATCCAGGTCAGATCAAAGCCTTCGAAAGCGCGGCAGGCGCGCGTTGCCTTCTGCCTGTCCCATTGCTGATTGGCATCCACCATCAACGGAAAATCGTCGCCCAGCAACTTGCGCACTTCGCCCACGCGCTGGATGTCGACCGCCAGGTCGGGCTGGCCGACCTTGAGCTTGATGCCGCCAATGCCGCTTTCTCGAGAAATCTGGACATTCTTGAGTACCTGATCCAGCGGCGTGTGCAAATAGCCCCCCGATGTGTTGTAGCACTGCACCGAATCACGGTGCGCCCCCAGCAGTTTGGCCAGCGGCAAACCGGCGCGCTTGGCTTTCAGGT
Source organism: Pusillimonas sp. (assembly GCA_049672825.1). Lineage (GTDB taxonomy): Bacteria > Pseudomonadota > Gammaproteobacteria > Burkholderiales > Burkholderiaceae_B > Pusillimonas_C > Pusillimonas_C harenae_A. Next base: position 51,865 of record JBATWU010000098.1, on the reverse strand, counting down.
CCCACAATGCAATATCGAACGGTGCAATTGCCTGCGTGGTCAGGCCGCTGCGGCCCATCGAGGCGCCGGCCCACAGCAGCTTGGTGAAGAGCCGGGACGTATCGCTGGGGTCTTCGCCCAGCAGGTTGGGCGCGATTTCCTTGGCGTGGGCATACATGCCGGGGCCGCCGGCGCGCTTGGAATAACCGAACCCTATACCTTCATGGCCGTCGCGCGTGCGGATCTCGGCAAAGATAAAGGCGATTTCGGTGAGCGGCTTCTGACGGCCGGTCAGTACCTTGGCGTCACTGACCGGCGTGGCCAGTGGCAAATAGACGAGCGAAACCTTGACCCACTCGATCCGGTCGCCGCTTTCAGCGGCGGTCCGGGCATTGGCATCCGCCTTGGCGTAGGAAACAATATTGGACTGGACGGCTTTCATTTTGATCAATTCCTGGTGTGATAAGCAAGGTAAAAAGCAATGGGGAGACTCAATCGAACCGGCCAGAAGTACTTGGCTCAAGCAGGCGCGGCGTAGTATGATGGAAGCGCTTTCATTCTGCGCCTGCGTGGGGTTGATGGCAATCCCGGCCTACCGCCCAACCCACAAAAGCGTCCCGTAATCTGGAACTTCCGCCGCATCACGGCGACCCGTGCGCCATGACCGGCCCAACTATCGGCTATTTTTACGACACCGAACTCAGCATAGACCGCTCCGCAATGTCCTCATCCACCCCGATCCCGCCAGCCGGCAACACCCGAATGAGCGACGTGGCGCGCGAGGCGGGCGTATCCCTGGTGACGGTCTCGCGCGCCATCAACACCCCCGGCAAGCTGGCCCCCGACACCCTGGCCGCCGTACACAAGGCCATCGACCGGCTCGGTTATGTTCCCAATCTGATGGCGGGCAGCCTGGCTTCCAACCGCTCGCGCATTGTTGCGGCGATCGTACCCACCATCTCGAATCTGGTTTTCTCGGAGACCATCGAAGCATTGGGGCAAACACTGGCCGAGGGCGGCTACCAGCTGCTGCTGGGTCAAAGCGCATACCGCAGCCAAGAAGAAGCCGCATTGGTGGACACGTTTCTGGGCCGCCGGGTCGACGGCCTGGTACTGACGGGCATCGCCCAGCCCGCCCCGCTGCGCCTGAAGCTGCAGCGCGCGAGCCTGCCTGTAGTCCAGACCTGGGATCTGCCCAGTCCCGGCCATCCAGGCCCGATCGACATGCTGGTGGGCTTTTCCAATATCGACGCGGGCCGCGCCGCGGCGCGGCACCTGCTGTCGCGCGGCCACCAGGCACTGGCCTTCATCGGCGCCGATGAAGAACGTTCGCGGCTGCGCCTGCAGGGCTATCGCGCCGAAGCCGCCGCTTGCGGCGCTGGAAACGTGCCGGCCGAGCTGATTCCACCGCCGGTACAGATAGACGAGGCGGGTCCGTGCCTGACGCGGCTGCTGGCGCGACACCCACAGATCACGGCCGTGTTCTGCAACAATGACCTGCTTGCCGCCGGCCTGCTCTTCACCTGCCAGCAGCAAGGCTGGCGCGTGCCCGAGCGCATCGCTATCATGGGATTCGGCGATCTGCCCATCGCGCGAGCGGCGTCCCCCGGCCTGACCACGGTGCGCATTCACCGCAACGAAACCGGCCAGCGTGCGGGCCGCATGCTGCTGGCGCGGCTGGCCGGAGCCGATCCGGGCGAACCGCAGATAGATATCGGTTTTGAGATCATTGAGCGAGACAGCGCGTAAGGAAGAACAGCCATGCAACTTGCGAAACCCAGGATCGGACTCGCCCTCGGCAGCGGCTCGGCGCGGGGCTGGTCGCATATCGGCGTTATCCGCGTCCTGGAAGAGGCGGGTATCGCGCCCGACATCATCTGCGGCACGTCCATTGGTTCTTTGGTGGGAGCGGCCTACGCCGATGGGCAACTGGAGTCTCTTGAAAGCTGGGTACGCGGCCTGACCTGGCAAAGCGTCGTGGGCTTGCTCGACTTCACCACCAACGGCGGCCTGATTCACGGCGAAAAGCTCTTCTCATTCCTGCGCACGCATTTGAACGACCGGGACATGGCCTCGCTGCCGAAAACCTTCGCCGCGGTCGCCACCGAGCTCATCACGGGGCGCGAAGTATGGCTGCGCGACGGCTCCGTAATCGACGCCGTGCGTGCATCGGCCGCCCTTCCCGGCCTTTTCAAGCCAGCCCAGCTGGATGGGCGCCTGCTTGTGGATGGCGCGCTGGTGAACCCCGTTCCGGTCTCTCTTTGCCGAGCCATGGGGGCCGACATTGTCATTGCAGTGGATTTGAATTCGGATCTTATCGGACGTCATTTCGACCTGAGCGAAGCGTCCGACGAACCCGAAGCGCCCGAGGCCCCCGCCCAGAACGCGCTATCGACAATGCTGGACAAATTGCCACGGCGGCTGGGGCGCCTTAGAAGCGGCCCCTCCTCGTCGACCGTCATGCCATCCATATTCGATGTGTTGAGCATCAGTCTGAACATTATGCAGGTGCGTATTACCCGCAGCCGCCTGGCGGGTGAGCCCGCCGACGTGCTGATCCGCCCGCGCCTGGCCAACTTCGCCCTGATGGACTACCATCGCGCCGCCCAGGCGATCGAACAGGGCGAGCGCGCGGCGCATCATGCACTGCCCGAGTTACAGGAACTGCTCGGGCGGCGCTGACGGCCGCGTATGGCGACCTACGACAATGAGCGCTCGCGCCGGGAAAGGTAGGCCGACGCATCCCTGGCTTTACGGCGCCGCAAGAGGCTGTCCAACCCGCGCAGCACGCTCACGATGCCGGCCATCAGCCAGGCGACAGGGCCCAGCATCAACCGCAGCAGCAACAGGACGGGAATCAGAATAAGCGTCCAGCCCACCACCTGCGCCAGGCCGACTGGCACGCCAAGCTTTTCGGCCACGGATCCGAGCAGGGAATTGATGACGCTGGGGTGACGCACGGCCATATACGCCAATACCGCCGGCGCGCCGTATTTCACCAGCCTTGCGCCTATTGCGCTTCCGCGCCACAAGCCGGCTCCAAGCGCTGCGGATCGCTCGGAAAAAGTCAAGGAGCGGCCGGCCGCCCCGCTTGCCCTGCCCATCCGCAGGATCTTGAACGCGCTCACGCCGATTGCCACATCCAGCGCGGCCCAGCCAAGGTCGCCCACCGCGACTTCTTCATCACGGCGCATCCTGGTTTCCAGCCCCTTGATGCCGCCGGCGAAGAAACTATTGATGCCTTCCAGGACGCGCGCTGTCTGCACCCAGCCCACAGCGCCATTCGGACTCATCACAAACTGCCCAAGGAAATCGTAGCCCTCCGCCTTGATGAACTGGACCGCGTACCGGCCTCTATCCTCGCTGGACAGCGGCCCATTGGCCGCGGCCCGGGCGGGCTCGCCTTCGCTCCATAGCCGCCGGGCCGCGCTCAGCGCCGATTGAGCGGTTTCGCTCAAGCCGCGCATCAATTCCAGCGTGAAGATTTCATGCGTGAGGAAGTAATGAATGGGCAGCGTGACGTCTTCCCCGTAGCGACGCAGCACATCCTGAAACTCCTGACTGTCTCCGAACAGCAGAAAGATCGGTCTTGCCATATCCGGATAACGCAGAAGCGCCAACCTTGCCTTCGCAAGCAGCACCGGATCGTCAGCGTAGGCCAAAAAAAGCGCCTGGAGCTCGGCGGACTCGGCATCGAGCTCGCCGGCGATTTCGGGTATGGCCTGCTCGACCTGCAGATGTATCAGTTGCGCCTCCAGGGGCTTGGGCTTGTATTGGCTGGTGATCAGCAGCGCGGCCAGGAAAGCAAGCAGGCTAGCCAGAAACAGAGTTTTCATAGGACAGGGCCGATAGTATGCGTGCGGGAACACTTACTGTAGCAGAGGCTGCGATAATGCAGGAGAGCATCCCTGTGAATATCGCCGGCTGCCAGGCCTGCCTATAGTCTGGCGTGCCGCGTCAATCCGCTGACCGCTATCCGTCGCTGTTCTCTATTATGTATTGAACCGACTTATATTCAAGAAACTCTTCAAACCCATATATACCTATTTCCCGACCCAGGCCCGACTGTTTATAGCCACCAAAAGGCGCTTTCATATTGAAGGGAGCGCCATTGATATCGACCTGTCCCGTCCGAAGCTGGCGGGCCACGGCTGTGGCATGCGACACGTCACTACCCCACACGCCGCCCGCCAGGCCATAGTGTGTGGCATTGGCGAGCTCCACCGCTTCGTCTTCATCTTTGTACGTGAGGACCGCAAGTACCGGGCCGAACACCTCTTCATTGGCAATCGTATTCTCGGGCGTTACACGAAAAATGGAAGGCTCTACAAAATAGCCTCGTTCAAACGCCTTGCTGCCCATGACAATCGGTTCGGCCCCTCCCTCGAGCGCCGACTTTATATGCCCCATGACCCTGTCGCGCTGGCTCAGGCTGGCCAACGGACCAACCCGCGTTGACTCCTCCAGGCTTGGCCCGACGGTCAGTCTGGCGGCGGCCTTATTCACCAGATCCGCCACGGCATCAAATTGCGATTCATGAACGAGCATGCGCGTATGCGCGGAACATGTTTGGCCATTATTCAGCATGCATGCAGAAAGCGTTCCTTTCACTGCGGAAGGCAAATCGGCATCAGGCAGCACGATGCTTGATGACTTGCCACCTAATTCAAGCGCAACGCGCTTGACCGTATGGGCGGCCAACGCGGCCACTCGCTTTCCCGCACGAGTCGAGCCAGTGAAACTGACCATATCCACTTCTGGATGCGAGGCCAGGATTTCGCCTACTTCGGGCCCCGACCCGTTCACTAGATTGAACACCCCCGGAGGCAGTCCCGCCTCGTCGATGACCTCTGCCAGTATCAATGCGTTAATGGGCGCCACCTCGCTGGGTTTCAGAACAACGGTGCAACCGGCCGCCAAGGCGGGAGCGACTTTCAGTGTGATCTGATTCAGAGGAAAATTCCATGGGGTAATACAACCGACCACCCCTATGGGCTCGCGATATACCGTCGAATGCGCGACTTTGGTCTCCCACTGGAAACTCCGTGCAATCTTCGCCGCGCTTTTCCAGTGATATATCGGCCCCCCCACCTGCACCGGCGCGGCGATGCGAATAGGTGTACCCACTTCTCGAGAAATGGTGATGGCCATTTCATTCTGGCGCTTGCTCAGTCCATCGACAATCATGTCAAGATAGCGGCAGCGTTCCTCCACAGGAAGCGCCGACCACTTCCCAAACGCGGCACGGGCAGCATGCACGGCCTCGCTTGCTTCATCCGCCGTGCCTCGGGGGACCCGGGCCATGATCTCTTCCGTACTGGAATCATGAACATCAAAATATGCCCCTGAGGCGGCCACAACCCACTGCCCGCCAATGTAATGTCGATCGTATACTTTCATGATGTAGCCATCCTCTCTGGAGGCAGCGATTGCCGCCATATTCGACAGATCAAACCTTGTGATCTATTCAACCTTCAGCCCTATTTCCTTGATTAGCGCCGACCACTTCTTAAGCTCAGTGGCGACCTGATCGCGCAGCCTTTCAGGGGGTCCACCCACGGTTTCCGCACCGAGCTGGGTGTAGCGTTCCTTCACATCGGGCATGTCGAGCACCGCATTGATCTGCCTGTTCAACTCGTTTACAACATCTGGCGGCGTACCCGCCGGCGCATACACCGCAAACCAGCCCGTTGCCTCGAAGCCGGGAATGGTTTCCGCCACGGTCGGAATGTCCGGCGCCGCCGCGGCCCTGTTCTTGCTGGTCACCGCCAGCGCCCGGATCTGTCCGCTTTCCACAAGCGGCAACGAAGAGGGAATGCCGTCAAACATGATTTTGATGTGTCCCCCCATCAAATCCGTGAGCGCGGGACCGCTTCCCTTGTACGGAATATGCACCACATTGATACCGGCCATTTGCTTGAACAGCTCGCCCGCCATATGAGGCGTTGAACCCACACCGGGTGCGCCGGAGCTTAATTTACCCGGATTATTCTTCGCCAGATCGATAAACTCCTGCAGTGTGGCAGCTTCAAAATCTTTATTTACGACGATGATATTCGGCGAGGACGTTACCCACACCACCGGCTCGAAGTCTTCGACCGGGTCGTATCCCAGGTCTGTATACAAAGCGGGGTTGATGCCGTGCGTTCCGCCTGTCGTAAAAAAAATCGTGTATCCATCGGGCGCGGAGCGGGCCACGTGCCTTGCGGCAATATTTCCACTCGCGCCCGGCCGATTGTCCACCACGACCGCCTGACCAATTCTTTCGGCAAGATTCTGTGCAAGCACCCTGCCTGTGACGTCAGTCGGTCCACCGGGCGGGAAAGGAATCACCATGGTGATCGGTTTATTTGGGTATGCCTCCTTTGCCGCCACCATCTGTGCGGTACCTAAGGCGACACCGATAAGTGCCGATGCCAGCAACCAGAACCCGCTCTTCTTTGAAATTCGCGACAACATGTTTGTCTCCTTTGAGCATTATTTATGCATGCGCCACGATGTAACGCCAGGCCTTCGGATATGCAGCCCCTACCCTCTATCACGCAGGCTGCGCTTCAATACCTTTCCATTGGCGTTTCGCGGCAAATTGTCTATGAAGTGATACTTTTTTGGACGCTTGTAGTCGGCCAGCTTGCCCTCGCAAGCCGCTCTTACACGCCTCTCTATATCGTCAGCACTTCCCTCCACCACCAAGAATGCTTGCACTGACTCGCCCCACCGTTCATCGCTGATACCCACTACGGCACACTCCTTCACCTCTTCGACCTGCAAGATGGCCTCTTCAATCTCGATCGGGTAGACGTTGACGCCACCGCTCTTGATAATGTCCTTGCTGCGATCGACCAAGTACAAAAAACCCTCGTGGTCCAGCCAGCCCACATCCCCCAATGTGCACCATTCGCCCTGCTTTACTTCATGCGTCTTGCCAGGATCACCGTAATAGCCCTCAAAAAGTGTCGGGCCATTTAGCCAGATATGCCCCGTTTGCCCCGCGTCGCACGGCTGGCCTGCATCGTCACGCACTTCAATGCAGATATCCGCAACCGGTTGGCCAACCGATCGAACCTTGCCCCATTGGTAGTCAGGCCTTAGGTTTGTAATGACTCCCGCCTCCGTCGCGCCGTAGAACTCGTGCAGACTGACGTTGGGAAACTCTGTCAGGACCATTTTCTTTGTGCGCGTGGGTAAAGACGACGCCCCGGATATGAGCATCCTCAGGGTTCGAACCTTGTCTTTATCGCCGCGTGCGCGTCTGGCCTCGAGCAGACGATCCAGCATGAACGGAACGGTAAATGCCCAAGTCACACAATGCGTGCCTATTGCTTCGAGGGCTGCCTCAGCGTCAAAGGCATCCAGGATAACTACCGTCCCGCCCATGAACAGCTGCGTCAACACAAAGGTGAAAGGTGCCGTATGGTGAAACGGCCCGCAATGCAAGGCGACATCGTTCGGCCCAATGCCGAACTCCAGCGCCCAATAGTGATACGCCAATGCACGGTTTCTCTGGGTAACAACCGCCCCCTTCGGTTTTCCCGTAGTACCCGAGGTATATCCAAGGTAGAACGCATCGCTTTCCCTCGCTTCCACTTTCCTCAGGCCAGGCTCCGTCGAATTGACAAGGGCTTCCAGGCAAATTGCGCTCTTGGAATCGCCTCGGCAAATGCGGACCAGCTGTGGTAAATGCCCACACTCCTCGAGCTGGCCCTTGAAAGCCGCATCGTAAAGAAACGCTTTCGCACCGGAGTCACGCAACTGGATGCCCACTTCAGCACCCGTATAGCGATAGTTGACGGGAACCATGCACAACACTGCCTTGGCACACGCAAATGCCAGAACGATATAGTCTTCGCAATTGGGCAGCATCACCGCCACCCTATCCCCGCGCGATAAACCCAGGGCGATAAGCCCATTCGCCAGCTGACTGGCCCGTTCGTCAAGTTGCCGATACGTCATGGCGCTATCGCCGCATCGAATGGCAACCCGCCCGGAATGGCGGGCGCAACTGACCTCCAGAGCCCGCTGCACGGTAACGTGAACTGGCATTGGCTTTATCCGATTACTCGATGGCGGACCAGATTCGGCCGCTTTTGTATTGCCTTGATCTGTACGGGCCGATGAGGCAATACCGCTTCAGCCTTTCCGGTGTGTGTGATGTCGCCATTCAAGGCCGTTGCCATCAGATCGAACTCGACAATATTGTCTTCATCCTCGACCCACTTGCGAGATACCGTTGCCGTCAGTGTCAGGCTGTCGCCCGGCCGTACAATCTTCGTCGCGCGAGTAGAAAAGAGCCTCAACGGCCGGTCCCAAAGGTAGTCGGTCAGCAACTGGCCCAAAAAACCCATGCCTATCATGCCATGAGCAAAAATGCCGCCGTTACCGCCCACATCGCGCGCAATATCCTCATCCACATGGCTTGGGTTGAAATCGCCGGACGCGCCGGCAAACTTGGCTATCTGAAGGCGGGTTATAGGTTCCTTCGTCAGCGTCAATCGGTAGCCGATTTGCACGTCTTCAAAATACGGGCCCTCGATGACATGCTCTTTTTCCTCGTTGGCCGGCACGGCCAATCGTTGCTTGAAATCCATGGAACTACTCCTGGTAGCGTAAGGTTTTTGCTTTTTATGAAGACAGTGCGGCTACTCGTCCCGCACAAAGAACAATTGGGTAGCCTCGACCACTTTCTCGTTCTGCTCATTTTTTAGTTTGATCAGGACGGTAAAGTAATCAAGCTCGCCATACGTCTGGCTTTTTTTGCGCCCCATTTCCACAATTTTTATTTTGTTCCAGAGCGAGTCTCCGGGGCGGACCGGCTTGAAGTAACGTATTACTTGCTCGCCATGCAGCAGCAGCGGAAGATCAACCTCCGCCTCGGACAGCACGAGCGCGGTCTTGAAGTCTCGAAAACAGTTAATGAAAGTGGGCGGAGCAACAATCCCTTTATTACCTGATGCTTTAGCAAGCTCTTCATCGAGAAACAGCGGGTTGTAATCGCCAAGGCAACTGCACAAGGCATCTATCTTTTCCTGGGTCACAAGCGACTTGCTCCAGGGGGTTTCGGCGCCGAGCGCATTTAGGTTTATGGCCAAATCAATCTCCTTTACTTGTTCGTACTAAATCAATCCAGATTCTCAAGTCGACGTGATAACTGGTCTGCGCATTCAATGGTGTGCCGGCGGATGTTCTCCAACTCGTCTTTATCGACCGCCCCCATTGGAAATACTGTTGAAACAGCGGCAACGACCCTTTCCTTTCTATCCGTAATAGGCGCCGAAAAAGCGCCGGCGCCGACGGTGTTCTCGCCCTGATTGGCGGCCCACCGGTTGCGCCGAATCCGAGTCAGGGAATTGTGAAGTTCGTTTCGATCACTGATAGTTTTAGGCGTAGTGGCCCTGAAACCAGTCGACCTATACGCGGCATCAAACAAGGAGGCATCGGAGAACGCCAGAAACAACTTGCCAGCCGCCGTAGTGTGAAGATCACGTATATCGCCCACCCGCATAATGACTCTGAGCGCGCTGGGGCTTTCAATGGTCGCGACAACCAGAATTCTCAGCCCGTCCAGGATGCTCAGGTGCGCCGAATGACGGGTTGTGTTTACCAAGTCGGCCAATAACGGCATGGCGATCTCTGCAAGCACATTCCGTTGCTGAAATAACGCCCCAATACGCATCGCCATCGAACCGATTCGCAAACGCCCGGTTACCGGATTCTGTTCGAGCATGCCCCACTGCTTCAGACTCGAGGCAAGCCGGGAGACCACACTTTTGTGCATACCAAGCAGCTCTGCGAGATCGGTCACTGCCAGCTCACGCCGATCATGGGAGAACTCATTAAGCAATCGCATTGCCTTGTCGATTGTCTTGCGTTCGGACGTTACGGCTGACTCAACCATGTCTTGGACACCTTTGAAAGTAACTGATGAAAAGTTTATCGACTTGCACCGATCACAAGTTACGTGATGCTAATATGGCAACCCATTTTGAAGGGAAGAACCAGATACACGTTCCGCCAGAAAACACTGGAGACGAGTATTTAGCCTTTAAAGGCCGAATGGGTTTCAAAGAACGCCCGAGCCCGGCCATGCGTTGAGTCAGACGAAAATCAGGCGTGACGTGCACAGCGGTACGATGAGGGGACTACAGGCGGGAGCCCACTATGACCATGGACGACGATACATTACGCCGCATCAGCGAATTGACGCTGGCCCACTACGACAACAGTGCCGACAGCTTTCGGGCCGGCACGCTCGATCACGATGTCAGCCAGAATATCGCCGCACTGCTGCGCCATATCCAAAGTGAACCACCTTGCACCTTGCTGGACCTGGGTTGCGGGCCGGGCCGTGATCTGAAAACCTTTCGCGCGCTGGGGCATAACGCAATCGGCCTGGATGGCTCCGAGCGTTTTGTCAGCATGGCGCGAGAGGAATCAGGCTGCGATGTCTGGCACCAGAACCTCTTCAGCCTGGATTTGCCCGCAGATTACTTCGACGGAATTTTTGCCAACGCCGTGCTGTTCCATGTTCCCACCCAGATCCTGCCGCGCGTGATCGCGGAATTGCGCGCCGCGCTCAAGCCAAACGGCGTGCTCTTCAGCTCGAACCCTCGAGGCCACAATGTGGAAGGCTGGCAAGGCAGCCGCTATGGCGCCTACCACGATCTGCCAAGCTGGCAGGCGTTGATGAATGCGGCGGGTTTTGACGAACTTGAGCATTATTACCGCCCCGAGGGGCTGCCGCGGGAGCAACAGCCCTGGCTGGCCAGCGTCTGGCGGCGCCGGCCGCTCGCTACAGACCAGTGACTATAAAATCCTGGCATTCCCGGGCTCCGCTAACAGGCGTACGTCTCGCGATCAGGATAAAACGCGCTATGCCGGCAGCGTCATGCGCCTAGCGAGCCGACTTGCGCCACTGGCCCAAAGGCTTGAGGACTTGCGGCTCTCTGGGGCGCTGCAGCAGGGTTTCCAGCTTTGCATCATAGGCGGCCCGATAGGGCTTGGCCTGATTCTTAAGGAAGGCTTCAACGCTGGGTTCGGCCCACTTCTCGTAAAGCGTGAAAAGCGTCTCATCGTTCGCGTCCTGATGAAGGTCGCAGGATATGAACGCTTCCTCCTTGGACATCTCTTCAATAACCGTCTGGACGGCCCTCTTCCATTCTTCGATACGATCCGGCCGGACGTAGAGCTTGACGTAGAAAATCAGATCCTCGGTTGGCATGGAGCTTCCTTACAGGGAAAAAGGTTATTGTGCCAGGAGCGTTCACTTGCACATTGGCGGCATAGGGCAAGGACGCACCTAGCCACCGTTGCGCTCCGGATCGGGGGGAGTATAGGCGAGCCCCGCTGCGCTTTCCGGCACGATTTTATCCGGCTCCACGTCGTCCTCCAACGGTTCTTCGCCTGTGTTTTCCACCTGCGGCCGCTCTCCGGTATTGTGGCGATCGCTATCCGTGTCGGGTCGAGAGGACGGTAAATCGTTGCCCGAATCGGATGAGTCGCTGGGGCCCATCGCGGGCCGCGTCAGCCCGGTTTTCAATACACTGACTTCTTCTTCGTAGTCCTTGTCTTGTCGAGCCCGTTCCAAATCCTTGTCTGTAACCATGATGATCTCCGTTTAATGCGTGTCCAGGCCCAGGCGCTCGTGCCATTGGGCAATCGACTCTTCCGGGTAGCCATCGAACAGCTTGTCCGAAGGGCGCGCCTCGACCTCGATCCAAGATGCCTTGGAATCCAGGAATAGATGCGTGTGCTCGGGCGGTACCGGCAGATCGATGTCTATGGCCGACGCAAAGGGGTGGATGAGGTCCGGCCATTCCGGGCTGAAGAGCCATAGCGCACTGCCGCAGCGATTGCAGAAATGGCGCTCGGCGCTACTTTCGCGCTGCTCACCACCATCCGCCGAAAGCAGCGCGTGGTATATGGAAATGTGCTCGGCGCCCGTCAGCTTCATCGTGCGCGCGTCGGCGCTGAGATTGATCGCATACCCGCCGCCGCCCTGCGTCTTGCGGCAAATGGAGCAATAGCAGCGCTGATACGGATAGGGATGACTGCTCTGAACCGCGAACTGTACCGCGGCGCAGTGACAAGATCCTTCCAGTTGCATGATGTTCCTCCTTCAATCTGGTTTCTGCCTGCCGGGAACAACCCCTTTCTCATCCCGGCTGCCGCCGTTTTCCGGCGAGGGGCTCCGCAATAAATCGCCCACTTGCTCATCCTCGCGGCGCGGCTTGTCGTCCGTCGCGGCTGGCGAGGGCTTCTTGTTTTTCTGGTTATTGCGGGCGTCCGTCGTTTGTGCCCGGCCTGGCGCTTCGCCCCGTTGATTTTTCGGCCTGCTCTTATCGACCATATCCGCCCCGTCTTTAAACACTCATAGGTAGGATATGGGTCAGCAAACGCCGTGCCTGCCAGTGTAATCAACACCCATCAGGTCAGTGTCGACAGCGGCTATAGAACAGCGGAGGCCCCGCCATCCAGGTTGATGCTCGTACCGGTGACATAGCTTGCCGCCTGGGAAGCAAGAAACGCGATGACATTGGCGACCTCGTCCGCGTCTCCTACCCGTCCCAGCGGTATGTCCTTGGCCTTTTGGGCATACAGCGACTCGACGGAGATGCCTGTTTTGTCAGCTTTTCGTTCATGCTGCCCAGCTCGCACAAGCCCAATGCAGATAGTGTTTACCAAGATGCCGTCCGGCGCAAATTCTTTGGACAGGGCTTTGGTAAGCGCCAAGCCCGCGGCGCGGGTAACCGTTGTCGGCGTGGACTGCGCCGCCGGCTGTTTGGCGCCAATGTTCGTGATGTTGATGATCCGTCCTCCCCCCTGCTCCCGCATGTGTGGAATCGCGAGGCGCGCCAGACGAATGGCGGAAAAAAGCTTCAGGTCGAAATCCGCTGCCCATGCCTCATCGGTGACTGTTTCGAAAGCATGCATGGCCGACGTACCGGCGTTGTTGACCAGGATATCCAGGCGGCCAAACGTGTCCAGTGTTCGCTGTATCAAAACGGAGCAACCCTCTGCCTGGCTTACGTCGGCCGGCACTGCCGCGACGCGGCCTCCGGATGCTGCAATCTCGGCCGCCACCTTATCAAGCTGTGCCTGCCCGCGGGCGGCAATGACGACAGAGGCTCCCTCGGACGCAAGACGCAGCGCCGCTGCCTTGCCTATCCCCTGGGAACCACCTGTCACAATCGCGACTTTATTCACTAATCCCAGATCCATGCTTCCATCTCCCTGTTTTCAAAAATAATCAATTAGCTATTCCAGCCGCGGCGACCGTCATTCGCCGTCTTCAGGAACGGCGCCCATGCAGCAATCGCCGACCGTCCCTGCGCGCTATACCAAAGGTATCAGCCCTTACCTTTCGCCAGCCATTGCGAACTCGTCCCGGCGCCGGCGAGACGACAGGCAATTCGCTATAGATCAGGAGGCTTCGTATCGTGAAAACTGGGGCGGTCCACATACCGGTCGTACCAGGATTTGAGCGAAGGATGGGATCTTTGCCAATCGATATGCGGCTGCCTGTAAGCCAGATAGGCCAATGCGCAGCCAACCGCGATGCCATCCAGCCTGATGGCAGAGGGCAATGAGGCGGTTGAAAGAACCTGAGTCGCACGGCTTATTGCCGCCTCCCATCTATTCATCCAATGCTTTGATGGCGCTGTGTCCGTGCGCCGCAGCTCCAGCACCGACGCAACGGCCGCATCCATGATTCCATCGGCAAGCGCCTGGCGCCGAAGGACTTCCAGCCTTTCCATTCCGCCCGCAGGAATCAGCCGCGCCTCTGAAGACAGCCCATCGAGATACTCGCAAATCAACGGACTATCAAAAACTGCGCCGTCGTCGCAATGCAAGGCTGGAACCTTGGCAAGCGGGTTCAACGCCAGCAGTTCGGCCCCGTTTTCATGAGGGTTGACAACGATTTCTTCAACCTGCGGCAGCAAGCCTTTTTCACGAAGGACAATTCTCGCCTTTCGAGCGTAGGGAGAGCCGGGACTATAGAGCAGCATCATGCAGAAACCTCGTATTCGTACTTAGGGAGCATGCCAGATCGCAAACTGCGCAGCAAGTGCATAAAACCTATAACAGCTAGCCCAAATAAGAATACATGCAATCGATAAGCTGATATGCCGAAAACGGTATTGGCCGCGGCCTTTGTCATTGCCACAATACGGACACCAAGCGAGGGGCTCGTTCTGGCGCATGCGCATGCGGCTTATCAATCGCCTTCCCGTTCGGGAAACCAATACTCATAACAGTTGGAGGAGAAAAAATATGCTACCGATCCGGTATCTGCTCTCGGCCGTTGCCTGCGCACTGGCGCTCGCTCCCGTCAGCGCAATCCATGCCAAAACGCAGAACGACTATCCAAACAAACCGATCACCGTGGTCGTTGGATTCCCGCCGGGAACGTCCGTCGACAATGTCGCGCGGATACTGGCGGAGCAGTTCAGCAAACGCTGGAAGCAGCCCGTCATCGTCGACAATCGCGCCGGCGCAAGCGGCGCGATTGGCGCAGCCTCCGTGTCCCGCGCCAATGCGGATGGCTATACCTTATTATTGTCGTCCAGCGGGCCGATGACTATCAATCCTCACGTGCGGCAGAACCTCAATTATTCGCCTCTTAAAGACTTTGCCCCCATCGGGCAAAGCGCCTTATTGCCTTACATGCTGGTCAGCAATCCTAGCCTCCCGGCGTCCACGGTCGGCGATCTGGCCGCGTTGGCCAAGAAAGATCCCGAAAAGTACACCTATGGCAGCATTGGCACAGGGTCCACCAGCCATCTGATCATGGCCTTGCTGCTCGATGCCTCCGATATCAAGATGACACATGTCCCGTACGGCGGCAGCGGACAAGTACAGACCGACGTCATCGCAGGCAATATCGACATGGCGTTCGATACCGTCGTCGCCAACATGCCAATGGTAAAAAGTGGCAGGCTCAAGGCAATCGCCGTCAGCACACCCGAACGCTCGCCCCTCATGCCGGAGGTGCCGACCGTCGCGGAACAGGGGTACCCGGATTTTTCCGCCAGCGCATGGCTGGGATTCTTTGCGCCCGCCAACACGCCCGACGATGTCGTACAAAAAATCTCGACAACATTGAATGAATCCCTGCAGGAGCCCGAAGTCGCGGCCAAGCTGTCGGCGCTGGGCCTGGAGGTTCGATTCAGCGATACACCCGCCGACTTCCGTAAAATGGTCGAAGACGAATATGGCAGGTGGTCGCAAGTGGTGAAAAACATCGGCGTCAAGCTTGACTGAACCCGCCTCACACAAGCAGTGGACATGACTTCAGCATGATGAGCCATTCAGAAGAATCTCCTTTATCCGGAGTACCGTGCGCATCGCGTGCGATGCTGCGGCGTATCGCCAAAGCCAACTCGATCGAAGACTTGCGCCAGCTGGCAAGAAACCGTTTGCCGCGGGCGGTTTTCGATTTTTACGACGGAGGCGCTGAAGAAGAGTATTCAATGCGCGAGAACCGCAACGCTTATTTTCGTCATGCCCTACTGCCGCGCTATCTGGTGAATGTCAGCCAAATTCAGACAGCGACTACTTTGCTTGGCGCGCCATCCCGCCTGCCACTGGCAATCTCGCCCACCGGCGCTATCGGCTTTGGCTGGCCGCGGGGCGACATAGCCATTGCCCGCGCAGCCGCGGCGGCCGGCATTCCATTCGCTTTATCGACGTCGTCCACTGCATCAATTGAACGCCTGGCCAAAGCCGTACCCGACGCCAGGCTTTGGTTCCAGTCGTATGTGCTGCGCAAGCGGGAGTTCACAAAAGGCCTCATCAACCGCGCCCGGCAGGCGGGGTATGAAGCACTGATTATCACCATTGACATGCCAACGGGCGGAAAACGCGAACGGGACCTTCGCAATGATTTCGGATTGCCTTTCAAGCTAACCACCAGAAACCTGATCGATTTTGCCTCGAAACCCGCCTGGGCCACAACACTATTGCGGCACGGAACTCCTGTGCTGGAAAACCTGCTGGGCTTCACTCCCGATGCCATCAACACTGCCACCATCGCCTCTTCAGTCGGGAAAAACTACGACCCCGGCTTCGACTGGGACGGGCTGAAAGCGATCCGGAACGATTGGCCGGGGAAAATGCTGGTAAAAGGCATTCTGCATCCCGACGACGCCACACTGGTTGCCGATATAGGCTGCGATGGCCTGATTGTCTCGAATCATGGAGGGCGTCAGTTGGATGGGGCAATCGCTTCGCTCGATGCACTGGCCCCGATCGCCAACGCTGTCGGCAACCGGATCAGCGTAATTCTTGATGGAGGAATCCGACGCGGCGCAGACATCGTGAAGGCGCTTGCGCTGGGTGCCCATGCGGTGATGATAGGACGCCCCGCGCTATATGGCGTCTGCGCAGGCGGAGAGGCTGGCGCCGGTCGCGCCATCGAGATTCTTGAGGATGAATTCGTTCGCACCATGCGCCTGACCGGTGTTTGCGATACCCGTGACCTGCATCCGGCCTTGCTGAAAACGCATTCGGGCTGACGGTTCAGGCGGCGCGCCTGTCGTCCGGCCAGCGGCCAGTCATGATGGTCTGGGCAAGCTGGGCGGGTTCCAGGCCGCTGGTGCCGCCCTGCGCGACCACGCGCCCGGCCTTCAGCACGACGACCCGGTCGGCCACGCGAACCACATCATCCATATTGTGGCTGATCAACAAGACGGTAACGCCCTCTTTTTTCAGATGGTGGATCAACGCCAGCACCTTCGCCGTTTCCTTGACGCCCAGCGCGGCGGTGGGCTCGTCCATGACAACGATGCGGGCGTTCCATCTTAATGCCCTCGCAATCGCCACCGCCTGGCGCTGCCCGCCGGAGAAATCGGCAACCGGCCGGTCGACGTCATCAATATCCTGGTTCAGGCGCTTCAGATAATCGGCAGCCTGCGCGCGCATGCGCTTCTTGTCCAGTACCTGGAGCCCAGGCAGCAGACGCTTGCGAAGCTCCGACCCAACGAAAATGTTTTGCCATATGCTCAGGCGGGGCGCGAGCGCCAGGTCCTGATAAATCGTGGCAACGCCGTTGGCGAGCGCATCGTGCGGCGAGGACCAGCGGACTTCTTTGCCGAACACCAGCAGCCTGCCCCCGCTGCGGGCGTGCGCGCCGGACACCACCTTGATCAACGTGCTTTTTCCAGCGCCATTGTCTCCGCAGATGGCAAGCACTTCGCCCTTGCAGGCATGCAGGTCGACACCCTTGAGCGCTTCGACCGCGCCGTAATGCTTGGTCAGGCCGTGAAGTTCAAGTATTTTTTCCACGGCCCGCTAGTTCTTCAAATACCCATCGACGTTGCTTGCATCGACGAGTTCCGCATCCAGATAGATGTACGGGCCATGATGAATGGCATCGGCCGATTCCTTTTTGACGGCTATCCTGTCGATGACTTCAACCGCCTCCACACCCATTTTTTCAAAAGGAATCATGACGGTCGCCATCAGCAGGGAGTCGGGATCGGCAATGCGGCGGTAGGTTTCCGGCCCGCCATCGATGCTGACCAGAACCGGTTTGCCCTTTTTGGCGCCTTGCTGGCGAAGAATATCGTCGATGATATAGGCCTGCGCATCGAACGATGCCCAGATCCCGTCGATGTTTCCCTGGTTTTTCAACAGCAAGGCGTTCATTCCGGCCATCACGTCATCGCGCCACGAGGCGGTGCGGGCCATGGTGTGCGTGCCTATCTGTTTTACCGCCGTGTTTTCGCTCAGCACCACGTCCAGGATCTTGCCCCGAATGCGCGTGCCTACATTGCCCTCGAACCGCTGGGTCACGATGCTGCCTTGATAGTTCAGATGATCCAGCAGGAACAACGCCGCCTGGGCCCCCGCCGAATATTCGTTGACCGCAATGTCGAACAAGGCATGAGGACTGGTGCCGCTCATGACCGTCACCACCGGTATGCCCGCATCTTTAGCCTTTTTGAATTGCTCCTCGGCCTGCAGGGGCTTGCCCATGGCGACGATAATGCCCGCCGGTTTGGTCAAGAGCAGGTTTTCAAACTGATGAATGTGCGTGGACATATCGCCCTTGCTATTGAGCACCTGGACATCCCAGCCCTTTTCCTTGGCCGCGTCGCGCGCGGCATTGACGACGCGCGCGTGCGTCTCGGACGACATCTGGAAGCCGATGACGGCAAGCTTGGCCTCGCCGTGAGCGACCGCGGCAAAGCCGGTCAATACCAGGGCGGCCATGCACCGCGCTACATACTTGATCATGTTGAATCCCTTTATGCTGAAAACCGTTATACGGAAAAAGCGGCTTTTTTCAGAACCGACGAGGACAATGCCACCGACATCACGATAATCACGCCCAATAAAATATCCTGGAAATAATACTCGACCCCGAGCAGGACCAGGCCATTGCCCAGCATGCCTATAATCACCGCCCCGAACAGCGTGCCCAGCACATTGGCGCGTCCCGGCTCGAACATCGTCATTCCCAACAGGACGGCGGCGATCGCCGTCAGCATGAGATCGGCAGCAGAATTGGGCGCCGCCGAAGCCAGATTGGAGGTCATGAGAATAGCGGTAACGCCCGCCGCGAGACCCGACAGGGCCAGGCCGGTAATTTTGATCGCCCGCACATTCACACCCGCCAGCCGGGCGGCCTCGCTGGCCTCGCCAACCGCCAGCATGCGAAACCCCAGCCGTGTCTGCTTCAGCAGAAACAGGGCCAGCAGGCTGACCGCCAGCAGCCAGAAGATGAGTGCGGGAATGCCGGCCACGGTACCCCGCCCTATCCATAGAAAGCGGCTGTCCCACTGCCCCACGAAGGCCACGCCCTGCGTCACCATGAAAGAAAACCCATTGGCCACCGATGCCGTGGCCAAGGTCGCAATCAGCGATGGAACCCGGACCACCGTCACCAATACACCGTTCAGTATCCCGGCGCCCGTGCCCACCAGTATGCCGACCAGCACAGCGATTTCCGGGCCGTGGCCATTGTGCACCAGCCAGCCCACGCATACCGCACACAGGCTGCAAACGTTGGCAAACGACAAATCCAGTTCAGAGACCAGCAGGGCCAGAGAGAACCCCAGCCCCAGCACCGCCATGAAGCTGATCTGCTTGACGATGTTGGACAAGTTCTGCAAGGCCAGGAAGTTGGGCGCGAACAAGGCAAAGAAAATGAACAGGGCGAGCCCGGCCAAACAGGTGCCATAACGACTGAGCCAGGACTTCAAATCGATGGAACTCATATTGACGACATATCCCTGCTCAACATTCCGGAAAACTCCTTTGCCCTGGACTCAAAATAAGCGCTGCGCTCGGGCCTGGGTACAACCAGCGCGCTGCTTTGATTGATCTGCAACTGGGCGGCGCCGATGTCGCGATACCGGCCCAGGCCGATCTCCGCTGCCAGGGCGGCCCCCACAAGCGCCGACTCGCCGGACCCGCTCGTTTTTACCGGCATGCCGAAAGCGTCAGCCCGCGCCTGGACCCAATAACGATGTTGCGCGCCGCCACCGTCCATATGAATCGCAACGCCGGGGCGCCGCGCGCCCATGGCGTCCAGCGCGAGGCGATGCGCCAGCACCAGCCCCTCGACCAGCGATTGCGCAAAGTCGCTGCGGGTGTGCTGCGGCTTGACGTGCTGAAAACTGCCCGAAAGTGTACTACTCCACAAAGGCATGCGCTCACCGGACAAATAAGGCAGGCAAAGGGGCACATCGCCGCCGCGCGATTCCGCCGCGGCCGCCAGCGTGGCAGCGGGATCATCCACATCGAGAAAGCTGCGCGCAAACCAGGCCAAGGTTCCCAAGCCAGTCTGGCACGGCCCGCCCAACTGCCACAGATCCTCGGTCCAGGCGATGGATACCATGCCCTGCACCTCGCGCCGGGAACGGCTGAACACGCCCATGACCTGGGTCGTGCCCGAAATATCATAAACACCGCCATCGACGACCGCGCCCATGCCCAGACTGGATGCCCAGGTATCGAAGCCGCACACGGCAAGCGGGACCCCGCCAAGTGCGGCGGGTAACTCCGGCGAATCGGCACGGACCGGCCCCAGAATCCGGGTTGGCAGCGCGCAGGCAGGAATGACCGATGCCGGCAAGCCCAAACGGGCCAGCACATCGGCGAGGCCAAGATCGATGGACCCCGGTGCAATACGTCCGAAGGATATTGCGTCAGTCGCCCAACGGCCCGAAAGACGAAAATTCAACCAATCTTTAAGCTCGACCATGGCATAGGGCGCGCAAGACCGATCATCAACGAACTGCACAAGCCTGGCCAAAGGATGAAAGGCGCCATACCCCGGCGTGTCGGGATCGGCACCGAAAGCGCGCGCCACGCGCGCGCCCTGTTGTTCGCCATAAGGATCGTTCCACAACACAACCGGCGCCAAAGGCCTTCCGTTCATATCGACGAAGACGTGCGTGCGTGTCACGCCCGTCAAGGCCAGGGCCAGCACATTTTTCGGCGCGTCGGATGCGCGGCATAAGCCGGCCAGCAGATCGCGAACCGCCCGCCAGATCTCTTCTGCGTCCAGGCCTTGCGCGCGCAGCGGCGAGGCTACACGCTCGATGCCGCCCAAGCGGCCACCGGGCCGCACCCACGCGGCCTTAAGCCACGTGGAACCCAGGTCCAATGCAAGTACAGCAGAATCTTCGACGTCCGGCATACAGACCTATCGATATCTCATTCGATGGAAAAAAAACCGGCCAGGCACACAATAGTGAAGGCCAGCGCGGGGGCAAGGCGTAAATATAACAAGCAATCAGGCAGGAACTCAGCGTTCCAGTTGCTTATACGACGTGGCTTCAAGACAAAGCTGCTTGATGACGGTGAGCAACTCGCTGGTCTCGTGCCGTACTTCGTGCACGGCAAAAAACTCTACGCTGGGCGCAGGTGGATCGGTGTCCAGCACCTGCAAGCGGCCGGCGGCTATGGCGTCGGCATGGTAGTCGCGGGCCAGCAAGCTCACGCCCACGCCCGCCTCAGTCAATGCCGCGATGGCGGACATGCTGTTGCAAATGGAAGGCTGGGCGATATCGACCGTGCCCAGCCAACTGCGCATGAGGCGGGTGGTATAGGAATCGACACCCTGAAAGACAATGCCGTAACGGGCCAACTCGACGGGCGAGAGAACATGGCTGGGGAATTCGGCGCGGCCTGCGCCCATCCATGCAAAATCCGCGTAACCCAGGCTTGTAATATCGAGCCCGGCGGTGTCGGACGGATACGCCATCAGCGCGATATCCAAGCTGCCCCCACGCAAGCCTGCGAGCAGCTCCGGGTTCAAGGACACATCGAATTGCAAGGTAACAGCAGGATATCGGGCTCGCACAAGGGTCGTCAGACTGGACAGCCAGGTAACAGCGATCAATTCGGCCACGCCAACGCGCACAACGCCAGACAAAGGGTCGGCCACGCGAAAACGGCGCTTGATATCGGAAAATGCGTTCGTGGCCCGTTCTGCGTATCGAACGAAATCCCGCCCCTGATAGGTAAGCTGAATCTGCCGTTTGGAACGATCGAATAATGCAATCTCAAGCTCTTGTTCCAACTCAAGGATGCGGGCGGAAATGGTGGACTGCGTCACACTGAGCCGATCTGCAGCCGCGGCGAAGCTGCCTTCTCTCACAATGACCAGAAATGCTTCGATTTGTTTGATATTCACGAGTTCGTCCCCAGCGAAACGGCAAGCGGCCTGGTCACATAAGGCAATGGCCGCAAAAGCGGCCATTGCATGGTAACGGATGTACGCCTTGATCGTCAGGTTTTAGCCGGTTGCTCGTTCAGAAAGGGGCATTCTCCTGGACTCAGGGGACGAAATGCCTCATTGGCCGGGACGGTGGCGACCAGTTTGAGCAGATCCCACTCCTGCACACTTTCTTCCGGAGTTTTGACCTGGAACAAATGCACGTCGTGCATCTTGCGTCCATCCTCGCGGATCCACCCCTTGCCGTAGACATCATCGTCTGTCGGGATCTCTTTCATGCGCGCAACAGTTGCCCGGCCATTCGCCTGGGCGGCATCGACCCCCATCGCATCCAGTGTTTTCAAGTAATGCAGCGTATCCGAATACACACCGGCCGAAGCGCCGCCCGGCCAGTTGCGTGCTGTCTTATCCTTAATACGGTGCATAAACGACCGCGTGCGCTCATTCAGATCCCAATAGAAGGTTTCCGTCAGCAATAGCCCTTGCGCCATCTCCAACCCCACGCTGTGCACCTCTGTGATGTACATCAACATGGTGACCGGCGTCATGCTTTGATCAATACCGAATTCGCGCATTTGCTTCAAGGTCGCTATGGTGTCGCCGCCAGACTGGCACAGGCCTAGAATCTTGGCGCCCGACGCTTGTGCCTGCACCAGGAAGGAAGAAAAGTCCGACGTACCGGGAAAAGGATAATAAATCTCGCCCATGACCCGACCGCCATGTTTATTGACGACCGCCTTGGCGTCGCGCGCCATGTTCTTTCCGAAGGCATAGTCGGCGCTCAGCATGTACCATGATGCCTGGGGATTGCGCTCCATCATGCTGGTCGCCGTGACGTTCGCATACATATACGTGTCGTAGGCCCACTGGATATGGTTGGGGCTGCAGCGTTCGCCGGTCATGGGTGTGGCCGCCCCCACGACCAGCATCACTTTGTTCTTCGCCTCGGCGATGCCGGAGACCGCCAACGCCGTATTAGAGGTCGATACATCCACCAGGCAATCCACATTTTCGTTATCGAACCAATGGCGCGCAATGCCCGACGCAATGTCTACACGATTCTGGTGATCCGCGACCAGCACCTCGACTTCCCAGCCTTTCTCTGCGGCGCCGAAATCCTGAATCGCCTGTTGCGCGCACGCCAATGACGGCTGGCTATTGTCGGCATTCAAGCCCGATAAGTCTGAAATGATGCCTAAACGAATTTTCTTCTTTGGAGCGCTCTGGGCGCGGGCAAGCCCGCCAATCAAGGGCAGCCCGCCTACGCCGGTTGCCACGATACCCGCTCCTGCACTCTTCAATAAATTACGACGGTTCATGCTGTGTCTCCATTCTTGGAATTAGATCTGTATTGTTGGATGCCGGATCAATCGACTGTGGCAAGGCGCGTCTGCCCGGGCGCATCGAGGCTGACGGTGGCATACGCAGCGGCCGTGGGTGAGCGGTCTCCAGCGCCGAATAGTTTGTGCCGCAAAGTGCCGTCTTCATAAGACTGCTTATAAAGCCCCCGCTCCTGCAGGACCGGAACCACTAAATCTATAAAATTCGTGACGCTGTCCGGCACCGAGACATAAGCCAGGTTGAAGCCATCGACATCGGTCTCCTCCATCCAGGACTGCAGGGCATCGGCAACCGTCTGGGCCGAACCCACGATGATGGGGCTGGCCCCTCCCACGCCGACAAAATCGGCCACCTCTCCAACCGTCCAGACCTTGTCCGGATCAGCCGTGGTAAAGCGGTCTATCGCAGAATGAATAGCATCTGTGCGCTCATGCTTGATGGTGTCGTCAGGCGACAAACCTGAAAAATCAATGCCCGTCCAGCCCGACATGAGCGTCAGTGCACCTTCGCGATCGATATAGCGTTGATAGTCGCTATATTTCTGCTGAGCCTCTTCATCCGTCCTGCCGACAATAACCGTCAACAAACAAAAAATCAGGACATCGTCTGGCTTGCGCCCTTGTTCAACCATGGCATCACGAAACTTTCTGACCGTCTGTGCAATGATTTTCTTTGAGGGCGCATTGACGAACACACATTCAGCGTGCTTGGCCGCGAAAGCCTGCCCGCGGCTCGATGCCCCGGCCTGAAAGATCAGGGGGGTACGCTGCGGCGAAGGCTCGCACAGATGAATGGCATCGACCGTGTAGTAGTCGCCCTGGTGGTTGATGCGCCGCACCTTGGCGGGGTCGGTGTAAACACCCTTGTCCTTGTCCAATTGCACAGCATCGTCATCCCAGCTTTTTTCCCAAAGCTTGTACACGACGTCCATATATTCGTCGGCAATGTCATAGCGCAGATCGTGGTCGGTCATCTTGCTGAGACCCGAGGCCCGGGCCGCACTTTCCAGATAGCCGGTCACCACGTTCCAGGCGACCCGGCCATTGGTCAGGTGATCCAGCGTGGACATGCGGCGCGCGAACGGGAAAGGCGGCTCAAAAGACAAGGTGCAGGTAACACCAAAACCAAGATGTTCGGTCACCATGGCCATGGGCGGAATAATCAGGGTGGGGTCATTGCAAGGCACCTGTGTGCCGCTCCTTAGGGCCGCGTCGGCGTTGCCGCCGAAAACATCGTACACACCCATTACGTCGGCCAGAAAAATTCCGTCGAAGTAGCCGCGCTCAAGCTCTTGCGCGATATCCGTCCAGTATTTGAGGGTTTTGTATTGGGTGGTGGTATCGGCCGGGTTGCGCCATTGCCCCATCGATTGATGGCCCGAACAATTCTGGAAGAATGCGTTAAGCCTGATTTGTTTCATCGTCTGCTCCTTTTAGGCGTAGGCCTAATTTTGATCCGCATCAAATCTGCGCTCATCTTAGCCAGACAGATGCAACAAAACAAACGATAAAAAACAATACTATACGAACAATAAAATCGATTGATCGGAAAATAAAAAAACAAAAATAATTGCCCACTATAAAAGGAAGGCAAGCATTCCATTTAGCCCATTAATCGAAATTTTCTATTGGAACGCCCAATTTTTAATCGTTTGTATAACGGCAGACCGCTCCGTAAGATGGCGTTGTGTAACCCTATCTTTAGTGGGGTATTGTCAAGCTTGCTCCAAGGAGCCACCATGAATGTCGTCTCCATGATAAAACCCGCTGAGCTGCGTTCTTTCGCCGGCCACTTTCCCACAGGCATCGCGGTCATCACCGTGCGTGACTCCCAGGGCGCATGCCACGGCCTCACGATGAACTCGGTCACCACCCTGTCTTTAACTCCGCCGCTTATGCTGATCTGCCTGGATAACGCGTCCAACACCCTGCAGGCGCTGGATGATGCCACCCATTTTTGCGTGCACTATCTGGCCGACGATCAACACGACATCTCCAATTTGTTTGCATCCAAGGCCGGCGATAAGTTCAGCAGCCTGAATTACGAGGTATCTGAATTAGGATGCGCCGTGATCAATGGTGCCGTCGCGCACGCGGAATGCGAAGTCGTCGATCGCCATCCAGGGGGAGACCACACCATCGTGATTGGCCGCTTGTGCAATGCGGTGGTCACAGGAGGAAGCCCCTTGGTCTTTCATCGAGGCACTTATGCGGCAATCGGCCCTCTGAAAAAAATTGCCTGACTCCCTGCCTTCCCGCCGTGGCCCCTTGCTTGCCGATCACTGGGGTTGGCCCGGCTCTGCCCGACTGGCAGGCGGGAAATGCTGGCACGGCATTTTCCTTGAATAGGTTTAATAATCCAGTAACACCTGGCGAGAACAGGATCGTATAACATGGAAAAACGCCTGCCACAGGCGTTCACGTAGTGTGCCCGTCCTCCGGGGCGCACAGGCTCCGGAAGCGCTGGCCGGGTAATCACCCCCAGAAAGGAGTCACCATGAGTACCAGCAAAACACTTTTCCTGCTGCTCCTATGTGCCGGGCTGTCCAGCCCGGCCTTGGCTGAAGCCCCCAAGACCCAGAACGGTCATTTCGTCGATTCCAATGGCGCCACCCTCTATACCTTCGACAAGGATACCGACGGCAAAAGCGCCTGCAGCGCAGCCTGCGCGAAGAATTGGCCTCCCGCCCTCGTCGGACAGGAGGACGTGGCCAGCGGCGACTGGACCTTCGTCGAAAGCCACGACGGCAAGCGGCAATGGGCCTACAAGGGCAAGCCTTTATACCTCTTTGCCAAAGACGCCCAGCCCGGCGACATCAACGGGGACGGCGCCGGCGGCGTATGGCACCTGGCCAAACCCTGAGCGGGCTTGCCCCGACATGAAACGTCAGCGTATATAGCGTTTCGGCCCATGGCCCTGGCCATAAGTTTGTTTATGGCCAGGGCCATCGGCTCGTTTTTCCGCTATTTCCCGGATGTGAGCTTAGTGTGGCTATTGATCAGGTTGCGATAATCCGGGATATGGTTCGAGAACAGTGTGCCCAGGCCTTCAATGTCATTGCGCCAATCGCGATGCAGCTCGCAGGCCAGCCCAAACCAAGTCATCAGTTGCGCACCTGCCGACGACATGCGATCCCATGCCGAATGGCGAGTGATCTCGTTGAAGGTGCCCGAGGCGTCGGTCACCACGAACACTTCATACCCGGCTTCAATGGCCGATAACGCTGGAAATGCTACGCAGACTTCGGTCACGACACCGGCGATGATCAATTGTTTCTTGCCAGTGGCTTCTATCGCTTTGACGAAGTCCTCGTTATCCCAGGCATTGATTTGGCCGGGGCGGGCGATATAAGGCGCGTCGGGAAAAGTTTCCTTTAGCTCCGGCACAAGCGGGCCGTTGGGGCCGTCTTCGAAACTGGTGGTAAGAATCGTGGGCAGCTCAAAATACTTGGCCAGGTCGGCCATGGCCAGCACATTGTTTTTAAACTTGTCCGGATCAATATCCCGAACCAGGGAAAGCAGGCCCGTTTGGTGATCGACCAGCAGAACCGCGGCCTGGGACTTATCCAGGCGTTTATAAGCAGTAGTCATTTTAGTCTCCTTGGACGTTTACAGTGAACGGATGCTGAATGTGCACCCATGCATCTTGACAGCAAGCTCGTGGAATATTCATGGTTCGTTCTCCTGGGTAATAATAAATACTGCGTCTGCGATATGTGAAAAGCGCCATCACGCCGGCGGCCCTCGCCAGCCCGCTCATGCCTCGGCCATCTGCCCAAAGCCGCCGCTATTGAAATCGGTGATTGCCTGGGCGATCTCGTCCTGGCTGTTCATCACGAATGGGCCGTGTCCCACAATGGGTTCATCAATCGGCTCGCCGCCAAGCAGCAGCAGAACCGCATCGTTGTTCGCCTCGATCGAAAGGTGGCTGCCAGTTTTATCCAACACCACCATCTGGGCTTCGCGAGCAACGGTATCGCCGTTGACCAGCACCGTTCCACGCAGCACGACAAGTGCCGCACTCCAACCGTCGGGCGCTTCCAACTCACTGACGCCGCCCTGATTCAAGCGCACATCCCAGACCTGCATCGGCGTAAAGGTTCGCGCCGGCCCTTTTCTGTGCGCGTACTCGCCCGCAATCACACGCACAGAGCCGGCACCGTCCGGCAACGCGACTACGGGGATATCGCCGTCAACAATGGCCTGATAGGCTGGTGGCGCCATTTTGTGCTTGGCGGGCAGGTTTACCCATAGCTGCACCATGTGGAGCCTGCCGCCATCGCGCGCGAAGGCCTCGGAATGAAACTCCTCGTGCAAAATACCCGCGCCCGCCGTCATCCATTGCACATCGCCCGGACCAATCGTGCCGCCCTGGCCGGTTGAATCGCGATGAGCGACCTCGCCCTCGTAGACGATTGTGACGGTTTCGAATCCACGGTGCGGGTGCTGTCCCACCCCTCGCCTTTTATCAGTCGGGGTAAATTCGGCTGGCCCGGCATAGTCCAGCAACAAAAATGGGCTCAGTTGCTTTCCGTGGCTCTGATACGAGAACATGGAACGCACCGGAAAACCGTCCCCGACCCAGTGAGCGCGGGGAGCGCTATAAACACCGAGGATTTTCTTCATAACCATCTCCTTGTTGCGACAGTAGAGATAGCATAAACTTTGAACGACTTTCCCGAAAGACCATAGAATCTGGCATCAGAGTTCCATTTATAGAACGATAAGTAGCCGTGCAAGACCTGAACAACCTCTATTACTACGTTCAAATCGTCGACCATAAGGGACTCGCACCCGCCGGACGCGCCTTGGGCTTGCCGAAATCCACGCTCAGCCGCAGGCTCTCGACACTGGAAGATCAGTTGGGAGTACGCCTGATCCAACGCTCCACCAGGCAATTCGCCGTAACTGAAATCGGCCACTCCTATTACGAGCACTGCAAGGCAATGCTGATAGAAGCCGAGGCGGCGCAAGCTGTCGTCGAGATGACACGGGCCGAGCCACGCGGCGTGGTCCGCATCAGTTGCCCCGTGGCATTGCTTCAGGCACACGTGGGATCTATGCTGGCCGACTTCATGGCCTTGCACCCGCGAGTGACGGTGCAGCTCGATGCGACAAACCGGCGTGTCGACCCTGTCGGCGAGGCGATTGATATCGCCATTCGTGTACGCCCGCCGCCAATTCAAGACAGCGATCTCATCATGCGGGTGCTGTCTGACCGCAGCCAGTGCCTCGTTGCCAGTCCCGCACTGATTGAGCGCCATGGCGTTCCCGCTGCCCCGGCCGATTTGGCGGATTGGCCCAGCCTCGGGTTGGGCCAACCCCAGCAAACCTATAGCTGGACTCTATTTGGTCCCGATGCAGCACAAGTCGTTCTGCACCACACGCCACGCTTTATTACGACGGACATGACCGCCCTGCGCATTGCGGCGATGGCGGGCATCGGCATAGTGCAATTGCCGACGCTGATGGTCTGCGATCAACTGGCTCAGGGCTCTCTGCTCAGGCTGATACCCGATTGGGCGCCACGGCGCGAAATTATTCATGCGGTATTTTCATCCCGCCGTGGACTGATGCCATCGGTACGGGCGTTGATTGATTACCTCGCGCAGCGATTTGACGCGCTGGACGAGGATTGAAATCGCCACGCAGACCTCGCGCTCGTCCATGATGGCGCCCTACATATTCGTCTGTTTTGTTCCACATTCAGTATATTCTGTACTATGCGCATGCCCAGCGTGGCGCTGCATCTGTGGTGTGGTGCCCTGGCCAGGCATGGTTTTCAAGCAAAGGAAAAAACATGAAGAAGAAAAGCAAGCCGGATCCGGACGAAGTGGCGCTGATCGAATGGTGTATCGAGGTTGAAGGTTTTCTGGTTGCCGCGGGCGCCACCTTGCGCGAAGCGCAGGACCATATCGAAGAACAGGCCGAATGGTTTACCGATCAGTTCTATAACGGGCTGACGCCTGAAGAGGCGGCAAATGAAGCGCTGAATTGAACCGGGCGGCGTATCAAAAGGCCAAGCAGCGCGAGGCATCACATGTGGGTCGGCCATGACCGCAGCATAGTGTTTCAGTAGCTCAGTTGGCTGGCATTCTCAGCAATTCATTCCGCATGCAGCGACATGGCGGGATGCCCATCCAGCTCAACATTCAACGCCAGATCAGGAATGCTGATAACAACCAGTGCCTTGGCGGGCCGCTTGCCAAGCGACCTGGACCTATGTGGTATCGACGCATTGAAATAAAGCGAATCGCCAGCCTCGAGCCTGACCACACGCTCCGTGAATATCACCTCCATGACACCGGAAACCAGAAAAATAAACTCTTCGCCAGCATGGCTGGCCAGATCTGCTTTCTCGTCGACTATCGCCGGCGGCGACATAATGAAGGGCGCCATGGCTTTTCTTGTCCGGCTCGTTGCGATGGCCTCGTAGACATACCCTTCTCTTTCATTCGAGCGTGTGAACGGTACGCGATCCTGCGCTTTCACCAGAACAATATCGTCATTCTGCGCTGTTTCGCCTATCAGCTGTTCGGCACTTCGGCCCAAGGCCTGTGCGAGCCGCAGCAATGTTCCAATGGTGGGAGAGGACAAGCCGCGCTCAAGCTTGGAGAGGTAGCTTTTGGTGATTCCCGCCCGCGTGGCCACCTGCTCCAGGCTGAGCCCATTAAGCTTGCGGTACGACGATAGCCGCTCGCCCAAAAGATTTTTGTCATGCACTTTGTTATTCCGTCGGCCTGGCGCTTTATCCGCCAGTTTTTCCGATGATGAGGAGCGTGTCGGCACTGAATCTCTCACAAACAATTGTCATCCTTTATCGCTCATTGTAGAGCATTGGCCTTGCCCAGAGTATCCTTCACATTGCCTATATGACACTTGAGTGTCATAATAATCACTCAAGTGTCCAAAAAATCCATATCAGGAGACAAACACCATGAAGGTACTCAAGCAAGGGATCAGCATACTGGCCCGCTCTGTTGCAATATGCGCGATTGGCACATCCACGGCATTCGCCGCTTATCCATCCAGCCCCATTACGCTGATTGTTCCATTTGGAGCTGGCGGCATAACGGACCTCGTGGCCAGGGCAACCGCCAAGGTGCTTGAAGAGCAACTCGGACAATCGATCATCGTAGACAACCGGCCGGGCGCAGGCGGCAATATCGCGGCGGAACGGTTGAAGCACGCGAAACCAGATGGCCATACCCTTATGTTTACTACGCTCGGCGTTGTCGCCGTCAACCCGCATACCGGCGCAGGCGTAACGTTCGATAGCCTCAAGGATTTCACTTATATTTCCACGGTTGCCTCAACCCCTCATGTGATCGCCGTGAATCCCGCTGTCAAGGCAAACTCCTTGAAGGAACTGGTCGAGCTGGCCAATGAAAAACCGGAGAGCATCAGCTTTGGCACCGCCGGTATCGGCAGCTCCCCATTCCAGGGCATGACCATTATGCAAGAATCCACCGGCGCCAAGTTTCTGCATGTACCATTCAAAAGTGGCGCCGAGTCGGTGACCAGCGTCGTCGGCAACCAGGTCGAAATGACGTTTGAGGCCACCCCTGTCGTCATGCCGTTCGTACAGGCGGGAAAACTGCGTGCACTGGCCCTTGCCAATTCCGAGCGGATTGGCAGCGTCCCCGACTTGCCCTCCACTGCGGAACTGGGATATCCCGACATCCTTTCCGGGTCGATATCGGGCTTGATAGGGCCAGCTGGCCTGCCGCAAGATGTCGTCGACAGGCTTAATGAAGCCACACGGGCAGCCCTGAAAAACCAGCAATACATCACCTTGCTGTCGGAACAGGGAACGGCAACGGCAAGCTCGACCCCCGATGAGTTCCGCAGCGCTGTAGCCGCTGAATATGACAAGTGGGAAAAAATCATGTCCAAGCTACAGGCTCAGGCCAAACAATGATCGTAGTCTTGAACCGCAACAGGAGCAAAAAATGGCAGTAGATACCATGCGGCTTGGCAAGTCAGAAATTGTCAATTCCGCCCTCAAGAACATGGAAACCAGCCTGCGCGCCGAAAAAATGACGACGCGTGACGCAGTGGCCCAAACCTGCAGGACCTTGTTCGCATTCGGGCACGACTCTGGCCTGGCCGGCCAGATCACCGCCAGAGCGGACAAGCCCGACACCTATTGGACCCAGCGCCTGGGCATGGGATTCGACGAAATCACCCCAGAAAACCTTTTGCTGATCGATGAAAATCTGAATGTGCTGGAGGGAGAAGGAATGGCCAACCCGGCCAATCGTTTTCACTCATGGCTGTATCGAGCGCGCCAGGACGTTCAATGCATCGTCCATTCCCATGCCCCCCATGTCTCCGCCCTGTCCATGCTGGAAGTTCCCCTGGAAATAGCGCATATGGATACCTGCGTCCTGTACGGCCAGTGCGCTTTTCTTCAGAAATGGCCCGGCATACCCGTCGGCAATGAAGAGGGGGAAATTATCTCCAAGGCTCTGGGAGACAAGAAAGCCATTCTGCTGGCTCATCACGGCCTCCTTGTGGCGGGCACCAGTGTTGAAGAAGCGTGCGTCATTGGCGTGATGTTCGAACGTGCGGCACGCCTTCAACTGATGGCCATGTCGGCGGGAACCATACAACCGATATCCCCCGACCTGGGGCACGAAGCCCAGAAATGGATCAACACCCCCCGCCGTACCGATGCAACCTTCGCCTACTATGCGCGCAGAGCCGAGAAAATGCTGCATCCCTTCTGACAAAAGTCCTTATGGCCAAACCACCCTTCACGAAGCGCGGCACAATAAGCCCGCCGTGAAGGGCAATCACGAACTGCCCCTGCTCAAGGCTGGCGCACTGATGCGGCTCGAAGCAAGGCGCAAACATTGACCAAAATCAACGTTCTTTCATCCAGTTTCCCCCGACCCCTTGCCGACCTCGAACATTCAACTACAATCGTGTCATAAATGACACGATTGTAGTTTGTGAGTTTTTTTAGCCTTCTCTTCGAGGTTTTCCATATGTCTATCGCAGAAGCCAAAGGCCTTCAAGAGGGGCAGTGCGCAGCCCCGCCCAGCTGGACGGGAATTGTTCGGCATCTCCACATCACGCCCCGGGCATTCCTGCCCATGGAATCCTTCAAAGAGCTGACTTTGGTCGCCGGCAAAGGCATTGTCGGAGACCGCTACATGATCGGACAAGAATCTGGATTCTATTCGCATAAACCGGAAAATGGCCGGCAAATCACCTTGTTCGAAATCGAAACCCTGGACGCGCTTTTGCGCGACGCAAAGATTCGCATGCTGCCGGAGGAACATCGCCGCAACGTGACGGTACAGGGCGTTCCGCTGAATCATCTTGTGGGGCAACGGTTCTGGGTTGGAGAGGCCCTTCTAGAAGCTACGCGGCTATCCACGCCCTGCCGGCACATCGAGGAGATTCTTGGCAAAGCCGTGTTCGATCCCCTGATCAACCGG
This sequence comes from Pusillimonas sp., assembly GCA_049672825.1. GTDB lineage: Bacteria > Pseudomonadota > Gammaproteobacteria > Burkholderiales > Burkholderiaceae_B > Pusillimonas_C > Pusillimonas_C harenae_A. Next base: position 19,409 of record JBATWU010000098.1, on the reverse strand, counting down.
GCGGGACTAAACTGCCAGATTCTGAAAGGCGGAGTGATTCGCGTGGGCGACGTCGTGCGAGGCGCTTAGCATGGCGAAACCCATCAAGCATCTTCAAGTGATGGTCCGTGCAATAGACGAGCCCATCCCGGGAGTGAGGCGGCTGGTTTTGGCTGACCAGGACGATTGGAGACTACCCGCCTTCCACCCAGGCGCCCACATTGATCTACACCTGGGCAGCGGCCTGACACGCACTTATTCTTTATGCAATGATCCGGCGGATTGCAGGCGGTATATCGTCGCCGTAAAGAAAGAGCATAGCGGCCGCGGCGGATCCCGCTACATTCATGAAGCACTTCGCCCTGGAGATCTTATCGGGGTATCAGTGCCAAGAAGCGGCCTGGCGTTTGCGCCGGCGGCCATGAACGTTTTTATCGCTGGCGGCATCGGCGTGACTCCCTTTGTTTCCGCAGCCCTGGCGCTCGAGCATCAAGGCAAGAAAAACTATGTCCTGCACTGGGCGACCAGAGGAGATCCGAGCCTGGCCGATATGCTGCAGCCGGCAATCCAGGCAGGACGCGTGCATATATACAACACGCTCGTCGTTGCGTCGCCAGACATTCGTTCCCTGGTCAACCATTATGGCGATGATGCCAAAGCATTCTGTTGCGGGCCCGACGGGATGCTCGACGCCTTCGAGGCAGCCGTCGCCGGCTGGCCCGAAAGCCGCAAACACGTGGAACGCTTCGTAGCGCCTAAGCTGGCTCCAACTCTCTCCGCACAGCCATATAGTGTGGTGCTGGCCAAAAGCGGACAAGAGAAGGAGGTTCTTCCCGAGGTCGGGCTGCTAGCTACGCTGGAAGAAATGGGGGCTGATGTTTCCGTGTCATGTGGCGGCGGAATATGCGGTGCATGCCGGACACGCTGGATCGAAGGGCCGCCCATCCATCGAGACCGGGTCCTGACCGCAAGGGAGCGCGAGAAAGAGGTGATTGTATGTGTCGCGGAGTGCGCAGGGCCGCGACTGGTGCTTGACCTCTAGCACGCTCCGGGCCAGGCGGCCGAAGCCGCGACCGGCCCGGAGCGCAAAATCCGCGACGGCATCGTTCTGGGGATCAGTCCAGAAAGAATGCCACCATGGCTTTGAGCGTTGGACCGGGCGCTTGCTCCAGCGGATAGTGCCCGCAGGGCAGCGCTTCGGCGTGAGCGATATTGTTCGCGTAGGCCTCCCAGATTTTGGAAGGCCCGCCCTCATGACGCGCAGTGTGACTCGACTCGCCCCATAGCAGCATGACCGGACACTTCACTTTTCTGCCGGCCAATCTGTCTTCGCTGTCCATCTTGATATCCAATGTGGCGGAAGCGCGATAATCCTCGCACACGGCGTGGATATTATCGGGTGTGCACAGGTCGGTGTAATACGCGATCTGCTCCTTGGTGAATCCGCCTTTTCCCAGTCCCTGGCTCATCAGCTTGCTACGAATATAAAGCGGCTCGTTGTTCTTGAGCAGCGCCTCGGGGAAGCCGGGCGGCTGTGAAAGAAAGGTCCAGTGATAGAGGCTAAGCCCAACGTCCAAGTCCCCAAGCTCCCGCCATACGAATTCGGTTGGCAGGATATCAAGGAATGCAGCCTTGCTTATTGCCTCGTCGTGATCCAGACACATTCGGTGGGCGACACGCGCTCCGCGGTCATGGCCGGCAACGGCAAACTTCTTGAATCCGAAATGATTCATCACTTCGACATGATCCTGGGCCATGCGCCGGAAAGTGTAGTTGCTGTGATCGGGCAGGCCTTTAGGCTTGCTGCTGTGCCCATAGCCGCGAATGTCGGCGGCCACTACCGTAAAGTTCTCGGCAAGCTGCTCTGCCACACCCGCCCAACTCATATGTGAAAGGGGATTGCCGTGAATGAGCAGAAGAGGCGGGCCAGACCCGCCGTGCTTTCCAACTATTTGGACTTCCGGATCACTTGTTTGAATCTGAAATGACTCAAATCCTTTAAACATCTTGAATATCTCCTCAATGCATTACTCTTTACAGGAAGTCCCACTTTAATTCTGTTTCAACTCCAAGTCGCGCACGACAGCGCCCCAACGATGCACCTCTGACTGCAAGTACTGAGAGAATTGCTCCGGCGTCCCGCCCTCCGGCTCGGCGCCCACCACATTCATGCTTGCTTTAAACGATTCATCCTGCGCTATTTGATCTACCGTCTGCGCCAGTCGCTGCAAGATGGCGGGGTCGGTGCCCGCCGGCGCCAGCAGTCCGAGCCATGCCTGAACGTCAAATCCGGGGTAGCCTTGCTCGGCAACGGTTGCAACATCCGGGAATGCAATCGAACGGGTAGGTTTTGTGACTGCCAAAACCTTTACCTGGCCAGCGTTGACGGCATTCATTACCGCTGGCGCGGTATCCACCATCAAGGTCAATCTACCACCGATAAGGTCCACCAGCGCAGGGCCGCTGCCTTTATAGGGAATGTGCATGATGTCGACCTTTCCGGTATCGGCCAGCACGGCGGCGGCAAGGTGGTTTGCCGAGCCATTTCCGCTCGAACCGAAAGTAAGTTCGCCAGGCTTGGCTCTTGCAAGCTCGAACAGCTCTTCAAGCGTATTGGCCGGGACAGAGGGGTGGACGACGACATACATGGGCAGAGACGCCAATAATGCAACAGGCGCAAAGTCCTCTAGCGGCTTGTACGGAAGATCCTCATATAACCAAGGATTGATGGCCAGTGTGCCGTTGGAGCCGACCAAAAGCGTCATGCCATCCGGCTTGGCCTTGGCGGCCTGGCTGGTGCCTATGCTGCCTGCTGCGCCCGCCCGATTGTCCACAATAAATGACTGCTTGAACTCTGGCTCCAGTTTTGAAGCAAGCAGGCGCGCAACCGTATCGGTAGCGTTGCCCGGAGGGAACCCAACCACGATGCGAACCGGGCCGTTGGGATATGGCGTAGCCGCGTGAACTATCGTAGCGCTTATGGCTATTGAAAACATGCCGGCCAAAGCCGCCAGCTTCATTAGTTTTTGTCGCAATCCCAATCGCGTAAAGGTGATGAGCTTGCTTCTATAGTATCTGTGCATTGCTGTCTCTCTCAGATTTTTAACGTATTCAGTTGAGCAGGCCAACTCGGGCTCCAGGCAAGGACTTGCGCCAGGCTCGGCTCCTGCCGCCGATAAGGCAAGTCAGCGATGAAACTGCGTCTCGCGTGACCGTATGATGGCGACCAACACCTCATTCGCCGGCGTCGGGACCCCCAGCTTGGCACCCAATAGCGGAATCGAGCCGTTGATGGCGTCCACTTCCGACCTGCGGCCTGCCAAATGATCAAGCAGCATCGACGGACGGGCGTTGGGAATCTTGCTTCCCAGTTTTCTGACATGCTCGATGGGATCGCCCACATCCAGATGTATCTTTGCCGCGTGCGCCACGGCAATCGCTTCCCGCGAACATGCCTCGGCCACTTTCCACGCGTCCGGGCTGGCCATTACCTCGCCTATGGTCAAGCCTGTTGCGCAGGTCGTACCCGAGAAAGCCACATTCATGATGAGCTTTTCCCACACCATCTGCTTGACGTCCTCGAAGATCGCCACCTGGAAACCCGAGGACCGCCAGATATCCGCCGACCGCTCCAGGTCGGCACGCGGCAGGCTGCCATATGATCCAAAGCGGATCATCTCCATCCCGTTATGGTGAGCGTGGCCGGGTCCTTTGATCGATGCTCCAAAACCGCCCACGACGCCAATCGCAATACGGGACTGGTCCAATATTGTGGCAACCTTTTCAGGCGAGCCCAGGCCGTTCTGGATGGTCTGCACTACCGTCGCCGGCCCGACCAGGGGCCGGGCAGCCTTCGCGGCATTCTCGATGTCAAAAGCCTTGGTGGCGATAACAACAAGGTCGCAAATCCCGATACCATCCGTAGAAAGACTTGCTTGTATGGGAACGAGCCTGTCGCCACTGGCGCCTTCCACTCGGAGCCCGTTCTTGTTCATTGCCGCCACGTGGTCTTCCCATAGGCATATGGCATGCACTTCATGTCCCGCGCTGACCATGAGTCCGGCATATACCGACCCCATGGCTCCAGATCCAACAATTGCAACTTTGGCCATATCGAAACTCCTTTATGCAGCTACTTTGTCCAGGGCTTGGACAATCGCCGACGTCACTTCCCTGGTGCCGGCTGTGCCGCCTATGTCGCGAGTGCGAGGCCCAGACTGCAAAACCTCGGCAACTGCCGAACGCAATAGGGCCGCGGCCGCGCTGCAACGCGGGTCCGAATGTTGCTCGGCCAGCCAGTCCAACAACATGCCCGCCGAAAGAATTGTGGCGACCGGATTCGCAATGTCCTGTCCCGCAATGTCTGGCGCCGTACCGTGGCTGGGCTGGAACACCGCCATCTTGTCGTTGATGTCTGCCGACGGCGCAACGCCCAGGCCGCCGACCACGCCTGCGGCAATCTCGGACGCGATATCCCCGAATACATTTTCCGTTACCACGACGTCATAGCGTTCCGGATTGGTCACGAACATCATTGAACCGGCGTCAATGTACAGGTGCGTATTCTGGATATCGGGATACTGTTGAGCCACTTCATCGAAAATTGCGCGCATGAAGGCATTGCTGCGCAGTACATTGGCTTTGTCCAGCAATGTCACATGCCCTGGCGTACCGTGCGTACTGCGACGGAATCGAGCCTGCTCAAACGCAATCTTGAACAATTTCTCGCAGCCGGCACGGGAAATAACCAAACGATCGCTCGAGGTGTCGTTGCTTGGCTTCAAGATATCGTGGCGACCGGCGAACAGCCCTTCCGTCAGCTCTCGAATGACCAGCATATCAACCCTGTCGGGATGATTGATACGCGACGGTACGCCAGGAAAGAACTTGCAGGGGCGCAAACTGGCCACCAGCCCATAACGCTCGCGAATGTCGATTTGCGGTGCGATCTCGGTCCCGTCGGGCTTGCGTACTGAGGGTAAACCCATTGCACCGAGCAAAATGGCATCGGCTTGCGGCAGCGCCGCCATGTCCTCTTCGGCCATCGACACGCCCGTCTCGCTGTAGAGCCGGGCACCTGCGCGATAGCTCGTGTAGTCAAATGCGATATCGTGCAGTTCTGCAACGGCATTCAGTACATCCACTGCCGCATTGGCAACTTCGGGTCCGATCCCGTCTCCGGGGAGCAGCGCTATATTGTAAATTTCCTTGCTCACTTCTTTATCTCCAGCATTGACCGCTATGTGTGGCGTATCTGGGATAATCAGGCAGGGCGCTGTTTTTGAGAAGCAGTATGTTGTGTTGGGGGCATCACCGAAGATGATGGGTGGACAGATCGCGGCGCGCGGCGCTGCTCAAACTCACCCTTTCCGCCTGTCGGATGCGCAACGTTGCAAATGCTCCACCAGCACTCTGGTGGCCGGGGAAACGTCCTCCATGGAACGCACGCAGATTCCGATCTTTCGATTTGCCCAGGGCTCCGACAGCAGTACCTCTGTCAATCGCAGATCGGCGGCATAGAACCTGGTCGTATTCCGGGGGGCGATGGCGATCCCCATGCCGGCCCCCACCATCAGGCATAGGGCGTCATAGCCTGTCACATGGACTCGCATCCGTGGAGTTTGCCCGGATGACGCAGCCGCTTCAGCCAGTTGCGCGTTGATGGCGCTTCCCTCGCGCAAACCCACAAAGTCCCAATCGGTCAGTTCGGAAAAGTTCACCGACCGACGCCGGGCGAGAGGATGGTCCTTGCGAAGCACCACCACCAGCTCGTCGTTTTCATAGTCGAGGCACTCGACAAGGTCGCTGTGCGGTTGAACAATGAAAATACCCAGGTCGGCGGAATTTTCCGCCACTGCCTTTGTCGTAATTGCGCTGTTCCGCTCTTCGAGGATGATCTGGATCTGCGGGCGCAGCTCACCAAAAGACGCAAGATCGTCTGGCAGGAATTGGGTGATGGCAGAAATATTCGCGCACACGCGCACTTGGCCCCGCGCGCCTTCCGTATAGTCCAGCATCTGCGTGTAGGTATCTTCGAGCGTGTGAACTACATTACGCGCCAGGCGAAGCAGCGTCAAACCGGCATCAGTAGGTATTACGCCGCGATGCGTCCGCCTGAGAAGCGGAGTCCGCAATAAAGCCTCCAACTCGGCAACCCGCTTGCTGATGGCAGCGGGGACTATGTGTTCGCGCGCAGCGGCTTTGGCGATACTGCCCTCCTCCACGACCGCGATAAACAGTTTTAGTGATGTGGGATCAAGCTTCATGTGCTGGTCTTGGAGCAGATGCGTAGCGGTGCCGTATTCTACCTTAGTATCCCAGCCGCTTGATCCCGATTTGGCCTACGGTTTACTCAACCCACGATGCCTCGCCGCTTAGCCAGCAACCCTTAGTCACGCCATCTTCTGCGACCCGGGTCCGGACCAGAATTGCAGAGGGTGAACCCATAGCCTCACCTTGCACGACCGTGCACAGCCCGACGGCACCGGTTATCGCCCCCGACTGGCGCAGCCAGCCCCACAGCGCGGCGGCGGCGATGCCCGTGGCGGCGTCTTCCAGATAGCCCGACGCTTTAGGAAACTGCCGGGCATGCACTGTGAAGGACTCGCCGGTCTGCTCCGCGGGCAGTGCATACGGGTACAGCCCGGTCGATCCTATTGTTTCACATAGCTCACGCATCCGTGAGAAATTGGGGCGCAAGGCATTCAGGCTTGCGGCATCGGGCAGGCGGACGAGCGTTTTAACACGGCTGGTACAGGCATTGACAACGTGCAGCCCAGGGGTAGCGGCGGAAATACCCAATACCTCGGCAATCAAGTGCAAGTCATCATAGGCAAGCTCTGTAATATGAGCTTCCGGCTGTGATATCCATACGGATGATGCCTGGCCATCCCAGCATGCGGCAACCTTTCCGCTCATCGTCTCGATCACCGCGGTTTTCGCGGACCACAAGCCCCACTGGCGCAATGCCCAGAGCGTGCCGACGGTGGCGTGGCCGCACATTTCCATTTCGTGTTCGGGTACGAAGAATCGGAACCGCCAATCGGCGCCGGATGTGGACGGAGGCAACACAAAGGCCGACTCAAACCCATACCGCCTGGCGACATCGCACATGGCTTGGCCGCTCATGCCTTGGGCGTCTGCAACTAGAGGCACCGGATTTCCGCCTAGCCCGGAATTGACAAAAACACGAACCACCACGATCTCGCCCGTAGCGGGAAGATGGGGCGGGAGGAACTCACTCATTCGTTGCTCCTACAGATTTGACTATTCCCCCCCAATATATGACATCCCGAGCCACGGCTTCTTGCATCGCCGAAGGCGTGTCCGCGCGCGCGGTAACACCCTTGCTGGCAAGGTCGGCGGCGACCGCGGGGTCGCGCAATGCGGCGTTGAGCACACTGTTGAAGTGCTGGACGATATCATCCGGCGTGTCTTTCGGAAATGCGACTCCATACCAGAGCGATTGATTGAAACCGTCGATGCCCTGCTCCGCAAACGTGGGAACGTCGGGTAGCAGCGGCGTTGATTCGGTGGTGGCCAGGGCCGTGAGTTTATGGGTGTCGATAAAAGACTTCAGTCCGACCGGATTGTCGAACATGATCTGGACCTGCCCGCCGATCAAGTCGGTATAAGCCGGCGCGGCACCGCGATACGGCACGTGCACAATAGGGATGTCCAGGGACTTCTTGAACTGCTCTCCCATCAAATGCGATACCGTACCCACCCCTACTGACGCAAAGCCTTGGTTTGAGGGGTGGGCCCTCATTGCCTCGATAAGATCCAACACATTCTTAACGCCCAGAGAGGGGTTGGCGACCAGTACATACGGAGAAGTACCGATGAAACCTGCGTAAGAGAAATCCTGAACGGGATCGTATCGCAGATCAGGGTAGATGGAGGGGCTGACAGCATGGGTGCTGGTCGTCACGACACCTGCTGTGTACCCGTCACCTCGGGCCTGCGCAACCAACGCAGAGCCAACCGTTCCACCAGCGCCGGCGCGATTGTCGATGACCACTGGTTGACCGAGGGCTTTGCTCAATACTGGCTGAATGCTGCGCATCACCAGATCCGTACCGCCCCCCGGAGGAAATGGTACGATAATCGTCACAGGTTTGTTGGGCCAGTCTGGAGCGACTGCAGGGCTGGCAAGGGCAAGGCTTGCAGTGAGCGGGATAGCGGCAATCACGCAAGCAATACTGAGAATTTGGGACATGGGGCGCCTCTTGGTGGATAAGTACGAACCGCCATGGTAGACAGGCGATGGGCTCGCACCAAACCCTAATCAGACAGCCAGCGATCCTATTTGCGACAAGGTCGCAAAGGCGTCCAGTCATGCAGTATTTATTGCCCGCAAGACTCATGCGAAACCAGGCCCGCAAAGTGAGGTACCACTCATGGCCACTATTGCAGTAATGTCCTCAAAGCTGCCGCTTGTCTCCCGGGACGGCTTCTCGCTGGATCTTAGCCATCAGAAGAGCTATACGCGCCCCTGGCATGTCCATGACTGCCCCATGTTGTTTTGGCCACGGGCAGGGGTTATTTGCGGCGCATGGACTGACAGCGCCGGCGAGCGCGAACATACCCTGACACTCGCATACGGCACAGCGGTGCTGGTACCCGCCAATGTCGGACACGCCATGCGCTCCGACACACGCCTTCAGCAGCACGGTGAACTTTATTTCGCGCCGGACCTGTTGCGGGATTGCAAGGTGCATGGCGCGGTGCTGCTCGATCGCGCCAGCCGGGCGATGCTCGAGGCCCTGTCGTCGCCAGAGCTTCATCGACAAAGTGCCAGCCAATTGATTCGGGCATTCATCCAGCAACTTGCCCGCAGCCGTCCTTTGGCGGTGAATCCGGTTCCAACATCCGCCCCGGAAAGACTGGCCCAGCTTTTCCTGGCAGCGCTGGAGTCGGGCAGCCCGCTGCCGTCGATCGATGCCGCAGCCATGGCACTAGGACTGTCGGCCAGAAGTCTGCAGCGCCAATGCCTGGAGCAGTTGGGCGCCGCGCCCGTGACGCTGCGACGCCGCATATTGGCCGAAGCGGCCCAAGCCCTGCTGGCAAAGGGCATGCCTTTGCCGGAAGTCAGTGCCCAATTAGGCTTTGCAAATAGCGGTCATTTGAACCGGCTACTCAACGGCGTGATCGGCTCGGACTCGCGCATAACACTCGGACAGCCTTACTTCATGCCTAATCGTATGCGCGGAATCATAAATCAATGAGTGTAAGCAAACGCACCAGAAGATCGTCGTCGACCTTGAATAAAACGACATTATTGTCTTCCAACGTCACCGCATTGGCAGAGACGCCGGCGCTGCTCAATAACCTCCAAGGCGCCACTTATGACGCCGTCCTTGAGGTAGCGGAACCATGGTTCTTTCAGCCCGGCGAATGCCTGTTCGAGCAAGGCAGCCTGCACAATGGCATATATATTATTCAGGATGGATTGATCCGTTCTTACTACGTTTCAGAAGATGATCGCGAGATAACCCTGGGTTTTTGGGCTGCTGGACAATATGTTGGAGCGCCCCAGATTTTCGGCGGCGGCCGTCATGTCTGGACCTCCGTCGCGGTAGAGCCCTCGCATTGCTTATCGCTTCCGGGAACCCAGCTACGTGCGTTAAGTCAACAATGGCCTGACTTGGCGCTGGCGCTCATCGATGCTCTCGTCGACAAAGCCCAATCTTATTGCGCGTTGCTGCAATTGCTTGCCACACATTCAATGCGTGTTCGCCTGGCAAAACTGTTGGTCATGCTGGCGAGCGCCAACGTGACCACGAGTGTCCCGGCTAATTTACGCATTAGCCATAGCGAGCTGGCCAATATGATAGGCTCAACGCGTCAATGGGTGTCGCAAACCTTGTTGCGCTTCGAACGCGAAGGCCTCATTGAAAAGAAAGCGCAAGGCGTCATAAGTATTCGTGAGCCTCAAAGACTAGCTATGCTTAAGTAATTACTATTGCATTGAACTATTGCCTGTCGCATTCTGCCATCAGGGCAATACATATGCTGTCAATGCTTCCAGAATGCCATGAGCCGTAGGGCCGATTAAAGCAACACCCATGAAGGTCAGGACCAGGAACGCCCCCCGACGCGCCACACTCTCCGACAAGCGTGGCGGATGGCGCCGCGCAATCAAGGTCGCAAGTGCCACGACAGGAATACAAGCGGCGCTGATCCATAGGATGGCGACAGTCAACTGCCCCTGAGACGCCACGAAGACAGTGCGAGCCGCTGCGATCAAAGTAAGTATCAGAAACAGGTGGCTGCGAATCTGGTTCAGACTCATAGGCTGCCTGTAAAATTGGAAGATAAGCGGCGGGCCGGCAATACCAAACATGCCCCCTATCACGCCCCCGAAAAATCCGTACGTGAAAAAATTCATCCGACCGGATACACACGACAGCGGCCGCTGTCGCACGGCAAAGCTTATCCCCGCGTAGGCGATGACGAGCCCCAACATGAATTGCAACCAATTGCTTGTCGTACTGCTCAGATAATTCAATAACATAACGCCCAGAATGCTAGCGGGAATGACAGCCGCCATCACCGCGCCTGCGATAGCCCAATCAATATGCCGCAGCAGCCCTCTTAACGCGATACAGCCATTAAACAACGCCAGAATACTGACAATCGTGGCCAGATCCGCCACCGATGCAATGCCGATTCCGCTTGCTATCCCAATGATGATCATGGCTAGGCCAAAACCTGTCACCGTCTGGAAATAAACGCCCAGGACAACAATAAAGAAAAATGAAACACCAGCAGAAAGATCAGGAGTCATCGGGGGTTTTACCAGGCATTGCAAGTAGCCCTCAATTCATAAGCTGGCGTCATAGGAGGCGGTGTCCTCCCGGAACCCCTGCATCGCGGCCATTAGGCAAGCTTGAGTCGGTCACTCACACGTTTGTTCGCATCCGTGAGCCGGCGAAGTGATGCGGGAAGATCGCAGTTGGTCAACTGCCGATTCACGACGACCTTTTTCCCTGCAATAATTACGGTATCCACATCGTCCGCGCGCGCGCTCAGCACGATGTGCTGAATCGGGTTCAGCATAGGCGTGGCGTGCGGCTTGAGAATATCAAGCAGCACGATATCCGCTTGGCACCCCGGCGCCAGGCGTCCAAGGTCGTTTCGATTCAAGGCCAAGGCTCCTCCGACGGTCGCGGCATGAAATACATCTTCAACCGCGATAGCGGCAGGTAATTGATCTGCAACTCTGCACATCGCTGTAGCAATCTTCATTTCAGAAAACATGTCGAAGGGGTAGGTATCAGTGCCGAGACACATATTCACTCCCCTGTTCAGGTATTTGGCTAAAGACCGCATCATCACTCCCTGCCGGGCCTTGACCCAGGGCAGGTGGGCAATATGCGTCCCGCTGTCACGAAGGCGCGTTAACTCGTTGGTGTTGCAGTCGGCGACATCGCCGGATTCTGATAAATACATGCCGTGGCCGATTATCAGATCAGGGCCCAGAAGCCCCACATCATCGAGAAATTCAATCGTAGTGCGATTATGCAAACTTGCTATACGCCGAAACTCTGAAGGGGATTGTCCTGCATGGATCTGTATTGGAAAACCCGTCTGATCCGCATACTGGCGCGTGGAACGCAGAGTTTCCGCCGAACATGTATCGACTTGGCCTGGCGCGAGCATCCCACGCAAACGTCCCCCATATGCGCCATCTATTTCCGCGCAAAAATCGAAGCAATCCCGCATGCGGCGAGCGGGGTTTTCATAATCGAAATAAGCCGGGGAGTTGTCGTTGCCAAGTCGCCAATAGCTGTTTCTATACCGTGGCCCAACATAACAGCGAAGTCCGATATCCCCTGCGATCTTGGCGGTGCCATTCACCGTGGCGATGTTCCCGCCGTCACCCATCTCTGCATCAAAACTTAACTCGACGACGGTTGTGGAACCCGACAGCAGCAATTCAGCAAAAGCGCATTCAGCTGCAGCAAGCTGGTCCTCTGCTTTTGTGGCACCACGAATGGCCGGCAACAAACGATAAAGCGCTGTGACATTCGTTGCAGCTTGCGTGCCAGTGCCCGCAGGATAGTTATCTAGCCACCCTCTTGTAAACGCCGTGTCGGTGACATGCAAATGCATGTTTACCAGCCCTGGCATAACAAGATAGCCAGTTGTGTCAATCGTTTCATGAACGGGCTGCTCTGGCTTAATGGTGTACTTGGGCCCTACATACTCGATCTTGTCATCACAGAAAACAACATCGGCATTCGAGATATGGGTATGCCGGGAGCCATCGAATGCGATCACCTCACCACCACTTAAAAGCGTGCGTTGCATAGACTTTACTTCCTTTAAAGAATCATGTGGCCCTGGACGCTCATCGCTTGTACGCCATGGGCGCGCGTTATCATCGAATATTGGCGGCCTTGATAGCCTCGCCCCATTTCCGACTTTCAGAGTCAAGGTATTCAGCGAAGCTTTCGGGCGTACTGCCTATTGATTCCAGATATAGACTCTTGACACGCTTCTGGATGCCATCATCGCTGAGTGCGCCCACAAAGGCGGAATTCAACCGTTCCACGATTGCGTCGGGCGTCTGGGCTGGCACGACGATACCCAGCCAGCCGTTCGAGTCAATGCCGTCGATTCCGAAGTCCGCCAGGCTTGGTATGTTGGGAATCGTTGGATCCCGGCGGCTACTCAACACCACCAAAGGTGTAACCTGATTTTTTTTATCAAGTACGAGGGGCATGAGATTTGCTGGGTTGGTCACGCCATATTTGATATGCCCCCCGAGTAAATCAGTCGTCATCGGAGCCGGGCCGTTGTAGGTAATATGAGCCATTGACAGTCCTGCATCGCGATTCAGCATTTCTATCGCAAGATGAGAGAGCGAGCCTATACCCGGGGTACCGTAAGTGAAGGTACTTGAACCATTTTTACCGGCTGCCACCATATCGCTGAAATCCTTTGTCGGCGCGGCGGGCCCCGCTACCAGGATGTTGGACCACCGGACTAACAAGGTCACTGGCTTGAAGTCGCTATATTTCCAATCCAAGTTGTCAAACATATATTCATTGGTGACGATATTCGGCGCCTGGATCAATATCGTGTATCCATCCGCTGCCGCGTGCGCAACATGACTGCTGCCAATACTTGTGGATGCACCACTACGATTCTCGACGATAATGGGTTGCCCCAGCCTTTCCGTGAGCTTCGGACTCAGCATCCTCATGAGACTATCGGTGGTGCTACCTGGCGGATAGGGCACAATGACAGTGATTGGTTTGACCGGATATTCTTGGGCTACAGCCAAACCCGAGCCAAGCACGCTGGCCATGAAAGCCATGCATAGGCCGCTTACTATGGATTTAGCTACAGAATAATGATTTCTTTTGAACATTTGAGTCTCCTGGTTCTAATAATATCGAGCGACCTACAGCCCGAAATCTAAAGCCGGCAGTACTCATTTACAAGCAATTAATTGCCATGAGCTTCGCCCCACGATCGGCGTAGCCACACCAAGTCCCCCTCTCCGTATTGTGAGGACTACACAGGCTTGTAATAAAACTAGTTCTTATCGAATTCAGAGGGATGAAGTGTCTTTGACTTGCCCTCAGGCTCTCACACCCGCGCCATCGGCCTGCAGCCGTCGGATAATACGATCACGACGACGATCTCGTCGGGCCGAGGTGCTCTTGGAACCATGACGCTCATGGTATCCATCTCGTCGAATGACCACGGATCGTCTTTGTGACCCATGGGTACATCTATCACTGAGTCCACACCGCACACTTTGGAGTTTGACGGAATGACAGCCTTTCCTCCGCCGATCGCGGCACGGATGGGTTTGCCCATCTGTGGATGCAATAGTGCCGCAGCATGTTCGGTTTCACCGAGCACACCCACCATAGCCGCCTTTCCGTATCCCACCACGGGCTGAGTCAGCATCGCAAGTGCATGGGGCATGAGATGTGCGCCCAAGTCCGCACCGAGCACAATCAAGTCATCCAGATCCAATGAGCTGCGCTGCACCGCTGGATTCAGAAGCACGGCGCAAGCGGCTACACGGGTGATGGGCCTATCCAGAGACCTGCCACCTTCTCGATAAATAATATCCTTGATAACATGAATGCGGCGTAAGTTCATACCAGCCCACCATCAGAATCTTAAAATTATCTTGCAATGCGGCATGAGACAGCCGGGAAGCGCGCATTTGGTTTTCCAACCAGTCCACTGCTGCCGTGGAGAGTTTTCAAGTGATAGAAACGCAAACCCCAAATGGGATTTCATTCTAACGCAAACACGCGCTATTTCAGCATCAATTTATTGAGGTCAATGACAAAGCCTTCCATAAGACCGGTTGAAGACGGCACGAAGCGACTGTTAGTCACTCTTGAATTGAGCTGCGCATCCTTGGTGCAATTCTTTTCGCATTAATGCATTTTCTAGTGTTACGCCACGATGAATGGGAAATCCTCGTTTCACCACATGAAAACCGTGTCGAACAAAGAAGGGCTCAGCGGTCTTGCTGACATCCGACGTGATTTCGCCAATGCCAAGCAGCTTGGCTTCTTGCTGAATACGGTTCATCAGCATGGCTCCGATACCTTGTCGTGCATAGGCGCCAGACACGAAGAAATGGTCGATGTAACCACTGGGCTGAATGTCAGCGTATCCCACAATTTCATCCTCGAGCTCAACGACAAACGGCCGGAGCGCTCTCATGCGACTAGCCCACATGCCTGAGTCGATATCTGCTGGTGCCCAGGCTGCTATTTGCTCTGGTGTGTAGTCCCGTGAAGCGGTGTCATGCACAGCGGAGAAAAAGACGCGAAATAGCGCATTCTCATCACCATTTTTGAAACGTCGAATGTCCATGATTGTCTTGGCAAACATCAATTTAGGATGGTCTTTTTCCATCAGCGCCACATTGGAAATGTCCCCTTCCTGGCCGATTGTAGCCAATAGGGCCCGGCGGCCAATGAGTTCTTTCGAGAGATCGATAAAGGGTGATCACAATCTTGCCGTGATGGTCTTACACCGCTCACGGCACCTTCTTGAACAGGTCCTGGAAGATCAGAGGCCCCCAGATCTTGTCCCGCGCGTGCACAAGCGCGCCACCCTCTTCGAACTTCCCGAGATTGACGGGTGCGAAACCGAGCCGCTCGGCGAGGGCCGCCACCGGCGCTGCTGCGCCGTCATCGTCGCTCGCCAGGAACACGACTCTCCTGCCGTCCTGTACGGCCGGATCTTGGCCCAAGACGGCAGCGACCAAATGGTTGAACCCCTTAACCAATCTTCCACCAGTGAAGGCCTGCGCGACGATCTTGGAAGAAGGCTGTCCTCCCAGTTCCTCGGGGGATACGCCGTAGGTATTGGTCACGTCGATGATGATCTTTCCCTTCCAGGTCGGCAGCGCCTTCGCGACATCCGGGTGCGACGCGTAACGGACAGCCAAAAAGACGATGTCAGCCTTGACGGCTTCCTCCAGTGTTTTGGGAATGATCTCGGGTCCGATCGCGGCCGCAGCGGATGCAAAGCTTTTAGGGTCGCGAGTGGTGGCAACGAATACTTCAATGCCGCTGCGGGCAAACGCCTTGGCCAGGGCCTGGCCGATCTCGCCGAAGCCAATAATTGCGTAGTTCATATATTCTCCTTGGGTTTACCACGCCCTGCGGGCTCCGAATATCAAATGGAGCGACCGGCAGAGCATGGCGTGTCAGATTTGCGCCAGGCCGCCGTCGACGGCGACCTCGCTGGCGGTCATAAAGCTGCTGTCCTGCGACGCGAGAAAGGCGGCCACCGCTCCGATCTCCGACGGATCGGCCATGCGCTTGAGCGGATTGAGCGAGGCGAAGACCTTCATGCCTTCCTCGCCTACCGCTTGCACCGCGAGTTCGGTCGCCGTCGGCCCGGGCGACAGCACGTTTACCCGGATGCCGGTGCCCTTCAGATCTTCCGCCCAGGACCGCGCGAGGTTGCGCACTGCCGCCTTGCTCGCGCTGTAGGCGCTGAATGCCGGGGCGCCCGTGGTGCCCGCGCTCGACCCCGTCAGGATGATCGAACCGCTCTGGCCCATCAGAGGGAGCGCCTTCTGGACCGTGAAGATCAAACCCTTTACGTTGGTGTCGAAGATTTCGTCAAAGTGCTCGGCGGTGATCTCGCCGAGCGCAAGCTGGCTTCCCGCCCCGGCATTGGCGAAGACGATGTCGAGAGTTCCGCGCTCGGCCTTCACCGCCGCGTAAAGCCGGTCGAGGTCGGCCAGATCGGAGACCGAGCCTTTCACCGCGCGGGCATTGGGCCCAAGTTCAGCCACAGCAGCGTCGAGCGCTTTCTGCCGGCGGCCGAAGACGAAGACGAAGGCGCCCTCCTCGATAAAGCGCTTTGCTGCGGCGCGGCCGATGCCGGTAGCGCCGCCGGTGATCACGGCGGTCTTTCCATTCAGTCTATTCATGATGTGTCGCCGGGTCGGCGTCCTATGTTGAAACTAGAAAACAGTCTAGACCCCTTGACACATCAATACAATTGACGAAAAATTGCTTAATTCAATCTAATCTTTAGATGAATATGCTCGACAATGTCACCATCAATCAACTGCGTGCTTTCGTTGCAATATGCGATCAGGGAAGCTTTTCGGGTGCGGCGCGGAAACTCAGGCGCGCACAGTCCGCCATCAGCCATGCGATCAAGGCGCTAGAAAGCGCATTTGATGTCGAGTTGTTCGAGCGAAACACACGGAAGGCGCAGCTCACTGCGGCGGGGTACAGCCTCTTGCCGGACGCGCGGGCGGTGATCTCACGCACGGAAGAAATGAAGAACCGCGCCAGTTCAATCGCTAAAGCCGGGGCACCCCAGGTTTCAGTTGCGATCGATGCCTACTTCCCGCGCGCCCACCTGATCGACTGCTTGCGGACACTGCAAGCGGAGTTCCACACTGCAGTGATCGACCTGCGAATCACGACCATGCAAGGTGGCGAGAACCTGGTGCTCGAAAGGGTGTGTGCCCTAGCCATCACAATCGAGAACGTGCCGGAGGTAAACCCGGATGCCCTGGAACGCCACTGGCTGTGCGAGGCGGAGATGGTGACGGTATGCGCGCCATCCCACCCACTCGCCTCGACACCCGAACCCATCCCGATGGACGAGTTTGGCAGACATGTTCAGATCGTCGTTACGGACAACCAGCCGGACGCGGAGAAGACCCAACAGGGCGTCGCCGGCAAGCGCCAGTGGCTGGTCAATGATCTAGGCGCCAAGCGTGATCTTCTCAAAGCCGGTCTCGGCTGGGGGCACTTGCCACGGCATCTCGTCGGCAAAGATCTGGCGAGCGGACAGCTCGTCGAACTTGAACGCCGCGCCTGGCACATCGGTTCGCTGACGTTCATGATCTCGCAACGACGGGGGTATGACCTCTCCCCATGCGAATTGCGGGTGGTCGAGCTCCTTGGCAACCCTCAGTGCATCCCAAAGAAAGACGGGCCGCGCTCCGTCTCAAGTAAAAGCGCAAAAGCCTGAAGACCCCGTGCCTGAGTAACAGCCCGTACAGCTTACAGCCCATGGGTGAACGTCTGCAAAGTAGATCAACGGCAGTCTGCTTTCGGGATGGGCTATGACCGCTTATCTTGGTATCGAAGTCAATGAGGCTCTCGACTTGCGAATCGTAGCCTTAAGGCTACAATAAGCGTATGTACAGCATCCTTGAAACTGCGCAATTTGTACAGTGACTCGATGGCCTAAAAGATCGTACGACTCGTGCGCAGCTACAGCTTCGCCTAAGAAAGGCATCGCTTGGCAATCTTGAAGACCACAAATCTGTCGGTGACAACGTATGGGAAATGCGTGAAGCCTTCGGTCCAGGCTGGCGAATGTATTACATTTTGCACCGAAGCACAGTCATCATGATGCTTGGCGGAGGTCATAAGTCCAGCCAAAAGAAAGATATTGAACGAGCCAAGGCTTTGGCTCAGGAGTTACGAAATGAGCAAGATCAAGACCCGTCCGTTTGATGTATCCAACTACCTCAACGATGAGGCAGATATCGCCGCCTACCTTCAAGTCGCAATAGAAGATGGAGATCCGGCGCTGTTGGCGGCAGCGTTGGGCGATATCGCCAGAGCCCGAGGCATGACCCAATTGGCCCGCGACACCGGACTGTCTCGGGAAAGTCTTTACAAGAGTCTTTCGGGAGAGCGTGCGCCCAGCTCCGATACGCTGTTCAAGGTTATCCATGCCATGGGCTTTAAGCTGACGGTAGAGCCTCTGACCACGCATGGCTGAATCCTCGCGTGTCGGGAGACGGCCAGGAGCAGACGTCAGAAAAACCCAACAAACCGGCAGATCAAATTGTGAATGGTCAGTCAGCGTCTAAAGCTAAGGGGAATTTCCCTTCTACGGCGCCATTGATCCGTATGTCGTTAGGAAGTTTCCTCTAGGGGACGAGTATGTGGCGCTATGCATCAATTTATGATGGTATTGAAATTACGTATGGTCACTGCTTCCACTGCGTTTTTTGCAAATCCAATATGGAGATCGAGTCCATTGAAAACAGATGGCCATTGGACGAACAGAAGCTCAACATGGAGCACGAGCTAGCGATACAGGAACATATAAGGTATGTTGATGATACCTTCGCTTCCCATCGTCCCGTCATATCTGGGTTCGGCCTTGAAGGCGTTACATTCCATTGTTGTCCGGTGTGCGGATGGTGGTGCATTATTCAATGATTTCAATATTACACTCCTAAGATGCCGTACATGGGCTTTCAGTGGGCAGCCGGTGCACTTGTGTCTCAGGATTTCCCAGACGTTACAGCGCCAATTTCTGAGGTCCGAAGCTATCTTTGTGCTTGTTATGAGAAACGTTTTCTCATTGACCCGTATCAACTAGAGGACGTGGTCGCTAGTGTGTTTCGCTCCTTCAAGTGTGACACACATCTTTCGAATCGATCTCATGACGGAGGGCTAGATCTGTTTGGCCTTGATTTTCACGGACGTCCATTTGGAGTTCAAGTGAAGCGCTACCAAAAGAAAATAGGAGTTGAGTTAATTCGAGAGTTTGTAGGCGCATTAATATTACATGGCACTTTGCAAGGCGTCTTCGTGACGACTTCGAGTTTTTCTCGTGAAGTGCCCAAACTGTGCCGACAAGCCCGGATCGCTGGTATTCATTTGAAATGTGCCGATGCACACCAGCTATTTGATATGCTGCGGGCTGTGCAAATTAGACACTTTGAATTGAGTAACATTAAAGAGCTAGCTGAGAGCTACGCTAGTAAGGTTCCTGCGTTGAATTATGGTCATGCTTTTCATATGAACTCCCTCTAGATTTAACCAATCTGATAATCGCCATAACCTTCCAACAGAGATCGAGGGACTGCCTAATGTCGAAAGGCTGCAAAGGGTCGCTTGGCGACATGTTGATAGGCTGCCTCCCGCCAAACAGTCGTTCGA
>JBATWU010000097.1:0-5870 GCA_049672825.1 Pusillimonas sp. | reverse complement strand
ATCCTGGCTGAAAAAGGGGTCGATCCCGCATCGGTCGAGGGCTCGGGTCGTGGCGGCCGCATCACCAAGGGCGATGCCCTTCAGGCCGGCGGGCAGCCCGCCAAGAAGGCGGCTGCGCCGGTTGCGCCCGCCACGCTTTCGCTCGATGGGCGCCCCGAACAGCGTGTGCCCATGAGCCGTCTGCGCGCCCGCGTCGCGGAACGTCTGTTGCAGTCGCAGGCCGACAACGCCATTCTCACGACTTTCAACGAAGTCAATATGCAGGGCATTCTGGATCTGCGTAAAAAATACAAAGACCAGTTCGAGAAAGAGCACGGCGTCAAGCTGGGCTTCACTTCCTTTTTCGTCAAGGCGGCTGTCGCCGCCCTGAAGAAATACCCTGTCGTCAATGCATCGGTCGATGGTAAAGACATCATCTACCACGGCTATTTCGATATCGGCATTGCCGTGGGCAGTCCGCGCGGCCTGGTGGTGCCCATCCTGCGCAACGCCGACCAGCTTTCCATTGCTGAAATCGAGAAGCAGATCGCCGATTTCGGCGCCCGTGCCCGCGACGGCAAGCTGGGCCTCGAAGAACTGACCGGCGGTACCTTCTCCATTTCCAACGGCGGCGTATTCGGCTCGATGCTGTCCACGCCCATCATCAATCCGCCGCAGTCGGCGATTCTTGGCATTCACGCCACCAAAGAGCGCCCCGTGGTCGAGAACGGCCAGATCGTCATCCGTCCCATCAACTTCCTGGCACTGTCGTACGATCACCGCATCATCGACGGCCGCGAAGCCGTGCTGGCCCTGGTGGCCATGAAGGAAGCGCTTGAAGACCCACAACGCCTGTTGCTGGATGTCTAAGCATGCGGGCTAAGGCGTAGAACAACCCCGGAAGCATTTTCGCCGCCGTGCGAACAGGTTTACCGGGGTTTTTTTGGGCGCCTTTTCTGTTGTCATGGAAGCGTGTTGCAATCAATGCCGCTTCCTTCTGACACGCGAGCGCTTTTCTGGCTTGCGTTAACACTCTATTCAATCGAGAAAGAATATGGCTAAACAATTCGACGTCGTTGTCATTGGTGCCGGCCCTGGCGGCTACATCGCCGCCATCCGTGCCGCCCAACTGGGCATGAGCGTGGCATGCATAGATGCCTGGAGCACCGCCGATGGCAAACCGGCCCCTGGCGGCACTTGCACCAACGTAGGGTGCATTCCTTCCAAGGCGCTGCTGCAATCGTCCGAGCATTTCGAGCAGGCCAACCATCATTTTGCCGAACACGGCATCGAACTGAAAGGCGTAAGCCTGAAGCTCGAAACGCTGGTGGGCCGCAAAGATACGGTCGTCAAGCAGAACAATGACGGCATCCTGTACTTGTTCAAAAAGAACAAGGTCACTTTCTTCCACGGCACGGGCTCGTTCGTGGCGCATGTCGACGGCGGCTGGGCCATCAAGGTCGCAGGCAAGGCCGACGAAGATCTGGTGGCCAAGCACGTTGTCATCGCCACGGGCTCCTCGCCACGCGAATTGCCGGGCCTGCCGTTCGACGAAACCCAGGTTCTGTCCAACGACGGCGCGTTGCGTATTCCCGTTGTTCCCAAAAAGCTGGGCGTCATTGGCGCTGGCGTGATCGGCCTTGAGCTGGGCAGCGTATGGCGCCGCCTGGGCGCCGAAGTGACCGTCCTGGAAGCCATGCCCGATTTCCTGGCCGTGGCCGACCAGCAGGTCGCCAAAGAAGCGCAAAAGTTGTTGACGAAACAAGGCCTGGCCATTCATACCGGTGTCAAGATAGGCGAAGTCAAAGCCACGGCCAAGTCGGTAACGGTACCTTACACCGACGCGGGCGGTGCCGAGCAGAAGCTGGTTGTCGACAAGCTGATCGTGTCCATTGGGCGTGTGCCCAATGTCGATGGGCTGGGTGTCGATACCGTCGGCCTGAAGCGCGATGAGCGCGGTTTTGTCGCGGTCGACGACGACTGCAAGACCAACCTGCCCAACGTCTGGGCGGTGGGCGATGTGGTGCGCGGCCCCATGCTGGCGCACAAGGCCGAAGAAGAAGGCGTGGCGGTGGCCGAGCGTATCGCTGGGCAGCATGGCCATGTCAATTTCGGCACGATTCCGTCGGTTATCTACACGACTCCGGAAATTGCCTGGGTCGGCAAGAATGAGCAGCAGCTCAAGACCGAAGGGCGCGACTACAAGGCGGGCAGCTTTCCGTTCATGGCCAATGGCCGGGCCCGGGCGCTGGGCGACACGAATGGTTTTGTCAAAGTGCTTGCCGATGCGAAAACCGATGAAGTCCTGGGCGTGCATATTATCGGCCCCATGGCGTCGGAACTCATCGCCGAAGCTGTCACCATCATGGAATTCCGTGGTGCCGCCGAAGACATCGCCCGCATCTGCCACGCGCATCCGACCTTGTCGGAAGCCATGAAAGAAGCGGCGCTTGCGGTCGACAAACGCACACTGAACTTCTAATCCATAGAATCGCTCACACGATGCAGCCTCTAGAAAAGGGCGGGCGCCTGGCTCGCCCTTTTTTGCTGTGGGGCCGCCCCAAGGCAATAGTATCAACCAATCCCAGCTTATGAATGTTCAAGAGTATTACCATCATGCCTTGCAGGAGCGCGGCTATCAGGCCGACCAGGCACAACAGCTCGCTATCGAGCGCCTGCAGGTTTATTTCGATGACTGGGTGAACTTCAAGCAGGCGCGTTCCTCGGCATTGAAGAAGATATTCAAAAGGCCAGACGTGCCCCGCGGCGTGTATTTATGGGGCGGCGTGGGCAGGGGGAAAAGCTTCCTGATGGATGCTTTCTACCTGACGGTGCCGGTCAAGCGCAAGACTAGGGTGCACTTCCATGAATTCATGCGCAGTGTGCATCGCGAACTCGATGCGGTGCGGGGCCAGCAGGATCCGCTCGATGAGGTGGCGCGCCGCATTGCCAAACGCTACCGCCTGATCTGCTTCGACGAGTTCCATGTGTCCGATGTGGCCGATGCCATGATTCTGTACCGCCTGCTGCTCAAACTGTTCGAACACGGCACATCTTTTGTCATGACGTCCAATTATGAGCCCAGCACGCTGTACCCCGACGGATTGCACCGCGATCGCATTCTTCCCGCAATCAAGTTGATTCAGGAGCGGATGGACATTATGAATGTGGATGTGGGCACGGATTACCGTCGGCGCAGCCTGGAGCAGGTCCGGATGTACCTGACCCCCATTACGCCGGAAACCAATAATGAGCTTCAGGCCAATTTCGACAAATTGCTGGATACGGCGCCACTGAAACCGGTCCTGACCGTTGAAAATCGCGAGCTGAAGGCCATCGCGCTGGGCGGCAGCATAGTCTGGTTCGACTTTGCCACGCTATGCGGCGGCCCGCGATCGCAGAACGATTACCTGGATCTGGCCAGCCGTTTCCAGACGGTGATATTGTCCGGTGTGCCTTGCATGAGCGCGCGCCAGGCGTCGGAAGCGCGCCGCTTTACCTGGCTGATCGATGTGTTCTACGATCACAAGGTAAAACTCATCATGTCGGCGGAATGCGAGCCCGATGAGCTCTATACGCAGGGCCCCATGTCCAACGAATTCCACCGGACTGTCTCGCGCATCCTGGAGATGCAATCACGTGAATATCTTGAAGAGGAGCGCCGTGCGGCAGTGACCCTGTAGCCTTCGGGGCCGATTTTCCGGCCGCATCCGAAAGAGGGGGCGCCGTACGCTTACAATGCATATCGAGACTGGCCGGCTGTTTGCTGGCCAGGATATCCCGTACCTCCACAGCCCGCGATACTGATCCCAATCTATGAATACCCGAGTACTTACCGGCATTACGACTTCTGGCACGCCTCATCTGGGTAATTATGCGGGGGCGATACGCCCCTCCATCCAGGCCAGCACTCAGCCTGGCGTCGATGCCTTTTACTTCATGGCGGATTATCACGCACTGATCAAGTGCGATGACCCGCAACGTATTGCCCGCTCCCGGCTCGAAATTGCGGCGACATGGCTGGCTGCGGGGCTGGACCCCGACACCGTTACCTTTTACCGGCAATCGGATATTCCCGAGATTCCCGAGCTTTGCTGGATGCTTACCTGCGTTACACCCAAAGGCTTGATGAACCGGGCACATGCGTACAAGGCCTCGGTCGACCAGAACACGGCGCGGGAGGTCGAGCCTGATGATGGCGTAACCATGGGCCTGTTTTCCTATCCCGTGCTGATGGCGGCCGACATCCTGATGTTCAACGCCAACAGAGTGCCCGTCGGCCGAGACCAGATTCAGCATCTGGAGATGGCGCGGGATATCGCGCAGCGTTTCAATCATCTTTACGGCCAAGGCACAGATTTCTTTGTCCTGCCCGAGGTGCAGATCGATGACGAGGTCGCTACCTTGCCAGGCCTGGACGGACGCAAGATGTCCAAGAGCTACGACAATACGATTCCTTTGTTCCAAGGTGGCGCCAAGGCGTTGCGTGCGGCGGTGATGCGCATCGTCACAGATTCCCGGCAGCCTGGCGAGCCCAAGGATGCGGATAACTCGCATCTGTACACGTTGTATCGCGCTTTTGCCACGCAGCAGGCCGCCAGCGATTTCCGCCGTCAACTGGAGGACGGGATGGGGTGGGGCGATGCGAAAAACATGCTCTATGCGCATCTTGAGGAAATTCTTGCTCCCATGCGCGAACGCTATTTTGAGTTGACTGCCCATCCTGGCCGCATCGAGGACATTCTGCAGGCAGGCGCCCAGAAGGCACGCGGACTGTCGCGCCCGTTCATGGAGCGATTGCGCGAGGCGGTGGGTTTGCGGGCAGCCGCCACTAGCGTTGGCAGCGCCGCCGCCGAAAAGAAAAGCAAAGGCAAGTCTGCGCGTTTTGTGAGTTTTCGCGATGAATCCGGCCAGTTTCGCTTCCGATTGTTGGCCGCCGATGGGCAAGAGTTGCTGCTGTCAGAACCATTTGCCGATCCAAAGGCCGCCGGCCTGGCCATGGGCAGGCTCAAGGTCCAGTCGTTCAATGCGCTGGCGGCCGACGACCAGGGTGTTGTCAGCGTTCAGATAGATGGCACGATAGTCAGCCGGTTCGATGCCGCGCGGCTGCTGTTGGTGCGCGAGGCGCTTGATGAGGTGTCGCAGGGTTGATGCCGGCCTGTCACTGACAGAGCCCGGCCTGCAGGCCTAGCGCAGCAGATAAAGCCAGAAGCTCGTCGGTCTGCTCACGGTAGACGAGTATCACCTGGAAATCGTTGGTGTAGCTTTCGCCGAAACTGATCAGGCGATATTTGCCGTGATGGGCCAGCAGTTGCCGGTCCACCCATTGGTAGAAATCAGAAACTGTCTGGAAATCGTTGTCGTCATAGGGATAGCCGGGCAGGGCGGGCTGCTCGAAAGCGTCGACGATCTGCTCGTACAGTTCGTCGACGGTGTCCGCCACCGCGAAATAGTCTTCCAGTTCGATGAACAGGATGAATGCCATGACGCCCTGTGGATCGTATTGCGCTACTTTGGCGGCGTCGGCGCCGTAGTGCTCGCGCAGTATCTTTTCGGGCTCGTCGCGCGCCTGCATGCAAACGCCCACGATACGGCTGGCTTCGTGCTCGTCCATATCGTCGCACGATAGCAAGTCGATCAGGCGGGAAAGCTGTTGCTGGATGGTCTGCTTGTCAGTGCTCATGGTGCTTTATTTTATTCCTATATCAAGTGCGCTTTGTCGGCGTCGCCTGCCTTGTGCCAGTAGTGTCTGCAACTCGCCTGCGCGTTCACGCTTGATCGGGAAAAGGAGTCATTTCTTGAGCTTGGCAAAGGCCGCCGCCATGGCGCCAAGGCCATCGGCCTGGCCGCCGCGCTGGCCCGGGCGGCCGTCGTTGCGGCGATTGTTGTCG
>JBATWU010000096.1:0-2665 GCA_049672825.1 Pusillimonas sp. | reverse complement strand
CATCTTGGGGCGGCCCGGCGATGAAATGAGCCTCCCACGCCGCGTCCGCTGCGCGGGCTGGCTGCCCCCCCGAGGGCGGTGTTTTCATCTTGGGGCGGCCATACGATGAAAAAGGCGCCTTTCGGCGCCTTTTTCATCGCAGCGCGGACGCGCATGCTCAGCCCTGGGCCCAGGAATCGCGCAGCGTCACGATGCGGTTCAGCACCGGCGCCTCGGGCGTGGAGTCCTTCTGGTCGGCCACGAAATAGCCCAGGCGCTCGAACTGCCAGGTGGCGCCGGGGGAGGCCACGGTGCCCGGCTCCAGCCATGCCGTGACGGTCTGCTTGGAGTTGGGGTTCAGGCAGGTCAGGAAGTCCTTGTCGCCGGCATCGGGGCGGGCGTCGGCGAACAGGCGGTCGTAGAGATGGATCTGGGCGGGCACCGCGTGGGCGGCGCTGACCCAGGTGATGTTGCCCTTGACCTTGACGCTATCGGCGCCCGGCGTGCCGCTCTTGGTGTCCGGCAGGTATTCCGCGTGGACTTCGACGACTTCGCCGGCCTCGTTCTTGGTGA
Source organism: Pusillimonas sp. (assembly GCA_049672825.1). Classification (GTDB taxonomy): domain Bacteria; phylum Pseudomonadota; class Gammaproteobacteria; order Burkholderiales; family Burkholderiaceae_B; genus Pusillimonas_C; species Pusillimonas_C harenae_A. The sequence goes on along the minus strand of JBATWU010000096.1, from coordinate 2,113 downwards.
AGCCGGTGCAGCGCACCACGTAGCCGTACTTCAGGCGCACGGTGTTGCCCGGGAACAGCCGGAAGTACTTCTTGGGGGCTTCTTCGCGGAAGTCGTCGCGTTCGATCCAGAGCTCGCGCGACAGCGGGAATTCGCGCACCCCGGCTTCCGGATCATGCGGGTTGCGCGGCGCGGTGCAGATCTCGGTCTGGCCTTCCGGGTAGTTGGTGATGATCAGCTTGATCGGGTCCAGCACGGCCACGGAACGGGCGGCGATCGGATCCAGGTCGTCGCGCACGGCCTGCTCGAGCAGGCTGTAATCGATGCGGGAGTCGGACTTGGACACGGCCGTGCGTTCGCAGAACAGGCGGATCGACGCCGGCGTGTAGCCGCGGCGGCGCAGCCCGAAAAGCGTGGGCATGCGGGGATCGTCCCAGCCGTCCACGTAGCCTTCGCGCACCAGTTGCAGCAGCTTGCGCTTGCTGGTGACCACGTAGCTGAGGTTCAGGCGGGCGAACTCGTACTGGTGCGGCAGCGGCTGGGCGAGCTTGCCCAGTTCCGCCAGGCGCGCGAGGATCCAGTCGTAGAACGGACGCTGGTCTTCGAACTCCAGCGTGCAGACGCTGTGCGTGATGCCTTCCAGCGCGTCTTCGACCGGATGGGCCCAGCTGTACATCGGATAGATGCACCATTGGTCGCCCGTGCGGTGGTGGGTCGCGTGGCGCACGCGGTACATCACCGGATCGCGCATGTTGATGTTGGGCGAAGCCATGTTGATCTTCGCGCGCAGCACCAGGCTGCCGTCGGGATGCTTGCCGTCGCGCATTTCGCGCAGCAGCGCGAGCGATTCCGCGGCGGGGCGGTCGCGCCAGGGCGAATTGACGCCCGGTTCGGTCAGCGTGCCGCGGTTGGCGCGGATTTCGTCGGCGCTTTGCTCGTCCACGTAGGCGTGGCCGGCCTCGATCAGCGCTTCGGCGAATTCATACATATAGCCGAAATAGTCGCTGGCGAAGTACAGGTTGTCGTTGCCGTCGGCCTTCCAGTCGAAGCCCAGCCAGTGCACGGCCTCGATGATGGCGTCGACGTATTCCTGGTCTTCCTTTTCAGGGTTGGTGTCGTCGAAGCGCAGGTGGCAGACGCCGCCGAAATCGCGGGCCAGGCCGAAGTTCACGCAAATGCTCTTGGCGTGGCCGATGTGCAGGTAGCCGTTGGGCTCCGGCGGAAAGCGCGTGCGGATGCGGGCCGGATCCGGGTCGCCTTGCTGCTGAAACGCCGCCGGGCCGGGCTTGCCCGCCCAGCGCTTGCCAGCGAAGCGATTGGCTTCGAGGTCGTCTTGGACGATGTTCAGCAGGAAATTCGATGCGGCAGGGGTCGGCGTCGTGGCGGAGGTCATTCTTGAAAGAATAGGAAAAAGCAGCGACAAAGAGTCAATTTTGCCACGTTCCGCAGGCGGCCTCTTTTCCGGGCGCGTGCAACCGGCGCGTGCAACCGGTTTCAAACTGGCCCCACAGTCTTGTAACTGGCTCTACACTACGGGCCATCATGGACATATCCACCTTATCCCTGGCCCGTGCGCAGTTCGTGGCCAGCCTGAGTTTCCTGGCACTGTTCCTGGCCGTCTCCCTGGCGCTCGCCTGGGTGTTGCTGTTCTTCAAGATACGGGCCCGCTGGTCCGGCCACGGCGGCTGGACGGCCGCCTACCGTTTCTGGGTGCGCATATTCGCGCTGGCCTTCGTGCTGACGCTGGCGGCCAGCGTGCCGGTGCTGATCCAGATCGGCAGCCTGTGGGCGGGGCTGATGGACAAGATCGGCAATGTGGCGGGCCCCTTGCTGGGCTACGGCATCCTGTCGGCCTTCATCCTGAAGTCCTGTTTCCTGGGCGTCATGCTGTTCGGCCAGCGGCGCGTTTCCGACGGCGCCCATACGCTGGCGGTGCTGATGGTGGCGGTGGGGCAGCTGGTGGCCGTGTTCTGGGTGCTGGCCCTGCAATCCTGGATGCAGACGCCGGACGGCGCCCTGCTGGTGGATGGCCGCTACCAGGTCTACGACTGGGCGGCGGTGGTGCTGAACCCCTCGGTGGGCTGGCGCATGGCCGTGGTGGCGGTGGGCGCGGCGCTGGCCGCCTCCTTTCTGA
>JBATWU010000095.1:0-4656 GCA_049672825.1 Pusillimonas sp. | reverse complement strand
GGCAACGGCGGAGGCAACAACCGCGGCAACGGCGGGCAGCGGGCGGCATTGCTGGGTAAATAAAGCGTATTATTTCGTCTTTCCAATCGGGTCGACCGCTATATGTCTTTATCCACCTGGCTCGCTTTTTTTGCCGCATCGTGGGCCATTTCGTTTTCGCCCGGGCCGGGTGCCATTTCGGCCATGGCCTCGGGCCTGAAATACGGCTTCCGGCGCGGCTATTGGACCACGGCCGGCCTGCAGTTGGGCCTGCTGATACAGTTCATGGTCGTAGCCGTGGGGCTGGGCGCCCTGCTCGCCGCTTCGGAAGTCGCGTTCGGCATCGTCAAATGGCTGGGCGTGATCTATTTGATTTACCTGGGCTGGAAGCAGTTTCGCACCGACGCCGCGCCTGTGGCCGTCGAAGCCGGCGCCACCGCGTCCTTCAGGGCTCGCGACCTGATCATGCGCGGCTGCCTGATCAACGTCACCAACCCAAAGGGCACCGTATTCCTGCTGGCGGTCGTGCCGCAGTTCCTGAATCCCTCGCAACCACTGGCGCTGCAATACGCCGCCCTCGCGGCTACGCTGTGCTTTACCGACCTGGTCGCCATGGGGTTTTACACCACGCTGGCCGCCCGCATTCTCAAGCTGCTGCGCAGTCCGCGGCACATACGCTGGCTCAACCGCGGTTTCGGCGCCATGTTCATCCTGGCCGGCACGGTGCTGGCATCGTTCAGCCACAATAAATAAGCTATGAGTATTACCCAAGAAGTCGCGCGGCGACGCACCTTCGCCATTATTTCCCACCCCGACGCGGGCAAGACCACACTGACGGAAAAGCTGCTGCTATTCGCCGGCGCCATTCAGATCGCGGGCAGCGTAAAGGCCCGCAAGGCCAGCCGGCACGCCTCGTCGGACTGGATGGAGATCGAGAAACAGCGCGGTATTTCGGTAGCGTCGTCCGTCATGCAGATGGAGTACCGCGACTGCGTGCTGAACCTGCTCGACACACCGGGGCACCAGGATTTTTCCGAAGACACCTATCGTGTGCTCACCGCGGTCGACGCCGCGCTGATGGTCATCGACGCCGCCAATGGCGTCGAGCCGCAGACCATACGCCTGCTGCAGGTCTGCCGCGCCCGCAACACACCCATCATTACCTTCATCAACAAGCTCGACCGCGAGGTTCAGGAACCCCTGGACCTGCTGTCCGAGATCGAGTCGCATCTGGGCATGGACGCCGTGCCATTTTCCTGGCCGGTCGGCATGGGCCGTTCCTTTGGCGGCGTGTTCGATATACGGCGCGACCGCATGCGGGTGTTCCGTGCCGGGCAAGAGCGCCGCGGCAATGAGGATGACCTGATCGAAGGCCTGGACAATCCGGTGATTGCCGAACGCTTCGGCGACGCCTTCGCCAAAGCCAGCGAAGAAATCGAACTGATTCAGGCCGCTGCGCCGCAATTCGATCACGACGCCTTCCTGGCCGGAAAACAGACCCCCATCTTCTTCGGCTCCGCCATTAACAATTTTGGCGTCCAGGAGGTCCTGGACGCGCTGGTCGATCTGGCTCCCAGGCCCGGCCCGCGCCAGGCGCTGCAGCGCGATGTGCAACCCGACGAGCCCAAGTTCAGCGGCGTCATTTTCAAGGTCCAGGCCAATATGGACCCGGCCCACCGCGACCGGGTGGCTTTCGTGCGCGTTAGTTCGGGCCGCTTCGAGCGCGGCATGCGCCTGAAAGTGTCGCGCACCGGCAAGGAAATTCGCCCCAACAACGTCGTGTCCTTTCTTTCGCAGCGGCGCGAGTTGCTGGATGAAGCCTACGCAGGCGATGTCATCGGCATTCCCAATCACGGCGTGCTGCAGTTGGGCGACGTGCTGACCGAAGGCGAGAACTTGCAATTCACGGGACTGCCTTTCTTTGCCCCGGAACTGTTCCAGGCGGTCGAGGTCAAAGATCCTTTGCGCACCAAGCAGTTGCGTGTAGGCCTGACCCAACTGGGCGAAGAGGGCGCCATCCAGGTCTTCCGGCCGGAAGCGGCGGGCGGCGCCTTGCTGCTGGGTGCCGTTGGCCAACTGCAATTCGAGGTGGTCGCGCATCGCCTTAAAACCGAGTATGGCGTCGATGCGCGTTTGATGCCTTCGCGTTACAACATGGCACGTTGGTTTACAGCCGACGACCCGAAGGTTTTGCGAAAATTCATGAACGCCAACGCCGCGAACATCGCCTATGATGTCGTCGACGCGGCCGCCTTCCTGGCCAGCTCCCCCGCGCAATTGCGCGTGGCGCAAGAGCTGTATCCAGGCGTGGAGTTTCATGCCATGCGCGAACACGGCGGCCAGGTGTTTGGGCAGCATGCTTGACAAGGCGCCGTTACCGGCTGTCGGCAGCCGGATATATACTGGATGGGGCCAGCCGGCGCTAAAAAGGTCATTCTTTTAGCGCCGGCTGGCCCCATCCTTCCAGACAAAGGGAAAAAATGTCCTGGCGTATTATTTTTGCAGTACTGATCGTATTGGCGGGCGCCTCGGCGTGGGGCGGCCTGCGTCTGGGCGACTGGCTGGTGGCCCACGGCCCGGCCGCGACCATCGCTCCCGAACCCCCCGAACTTTCCAACGTGCCGGTGCTCGACGCCAACGGCCTGCCCTACACCGCGCAGCCACCACAGCCGCTGATGAGCGGACAGCTTGGCGTACCCGACGCGCCCGAGCAAATAGCCTGGCAAATACCAGAAGCCGCGCTCGATGAAATCACCCAGAATCCGGCCATCGACATCGCCACCACCACCATATCCATGGACGAGGCCATGCAGATCGCCGAGTTCGGCAACAACGGTTCCGGCCTGCAGGGCATTGCCGACATCACAGGCCTGGGGCTGGGCAACAATAGCGCCAATGGCCAGGCAAACGTCCCTTTACAGCCCATAGAAATCGCGCCGCCCCCTCCGCCGCCTCCGGTGGCGGCCGCCAACGGCCAGGGCTGGCAGGCCAGCCTGCGTCAAGACCTGCAGGCCTGCAACGCGCAAAACTTCTTCAACCGGCCCAGCTGCGCCTGGACTGCCCGCAACAAGTATTGCGAGCCCAACAAGGCCTGGGGCCGCATCAGCGACTGCCCCGCCAAGTCTTTCTGATCGCCGGGACGCGCCGGCTGCCCGAGACAGCCTGGCCTTGTTTCCTGTCTAGATCAAACGTGAACGCGAAGGCAAAGCGCAGACCTTACCGGCATAAGACAAGCGCAGCCGACAACGAGCACGCTTGATACAGGAAGGGAATTACTCGTGTTCGCCCATTTGCGACTGCAAATAGTTCTGCAGGCCGACTTTGTCGACCAGCTCGATCTGCGTTTCCAGCCAGTCGATATGCTCTTCGGTGTCGTTCAGGATGTCCTGGAACAAGTCGCGTGACACGAAATCGCGCACCGACTCGCAATACGCCATTGCCTCTTTGACGGTGTCCTGCGCACCGGTCTCGAGCTTGAGATCACAGGACAGTATCTCGGGCACGTCTTCGCCTATCATCAACTTGTGCAGATCCTGCAGGTTGGGCAGGCCATCGAGCATGAATATGCGCTCGATCAGGCGGTCGGCGTGTTTCATTTCGCCGATCGATTCATCGTATTCGTGCTTGCCCAGCCTGGTCAGGCCCCAGTGGTTCAGCATGCGGGCGTGCAGAAAGTACTGGTTGATGGCGGTAAGTTCGTTTTTGAGTTGCGCATTCAAATGCTTGATAACGGTTGTGTCGCCTTTCATGGCCATACTCCTGAAGCTGAGTTAGTAGAACGTTCGCCGGTTCGGCGCCGTTCGCCCGGCGCTGTCGCGCGGGGCGAAACCGATAGGATTTCAAGGCTAACATGCTGTCAGGGGGAATTACAGTCCGCCCGGCGGCCGTATGCCACCGGCCCTTCGCACAAGCTGCGAGAAGGGCTGAGAATAAGAATGAATCGGTTTATAACTGCGGTTTCAGGACGAATGTCCGCATGACGGGGCCTAACGACCCTGAATTTACCGGAAATGCTTGATTTAACGGGAAATTTTCTGAAAAAACCCGATGAAATGACGCGCAAAAAACGGCCAAACCATCAGCCAACTATTTTGCTACAAAATGTAGCGGATGTAGGTCAGGCGCGACGAACCGCCACTTCGACCATGGGTGCCAGGGGATCATTGGCGGCGTCAGCCACGAGCGTACCGCTGTGAGGCACTGTTGCCTGGCCGGCATAACGGCCGCCCGGCAAGTACTCGGTGGCGGTGTCGGCGCAGCAGCCGCAGCAGGCTGCCACGCCAAGCTGGCCTTGCAGGTCGGAAAGGCTGGACGCCCCCTGGGCAACCGCCGTCTGAACCTGACGCTCTGTGATCGCATTACAGATACAAATAAACATGAGAATAATTATCATCTGTTTCCGGGAAAAATGCAATCGCCTGATATCAGGCTGGCGCATTTTCGCTTCAAGCGTTTACAGTGCTTGGCGATAGCAGGATGTGTGGTGGTGGTGTTTGTTCTTGATGGCGGTTCTTTGGACAGTCCGGTGTGGTCCTGGACTAGACATCGTTCTTGAGAAAGTCGGGTGTGGCGCGGGCTGTTCCGGCTTCGCGCGCTACGCCCCTGGCCTTGCCAGGGGTACCCGGTTCAGGCCAGCCTGGCGGGGCGTCCGCGGAACTCGCCCGGTCGGGCCAGTGG
>JBATWU010000094.1:0-24388 GCA_049672825.1 Pusillimonas sp. | reverse complement strand
TCTATACGCGGGAAATCTGGGGTCCAACGCCCGCGCAACTCCGTTACGAGGGCAGGGCAGATCTGGGCAACATCGAGCGGGGGGACGGCAGCCGGTTCCGCGGGCGCGGGCTGATCCAGATCACCGGGCGGGCAAACTATCGGTCCGTGGCCAACGGCCTGGGCATCGATTGTTTGAGCGAGCCGGCCTTGCTCGAGTTTCCTGAGGATGCAGCCCGGTCGGCGGCCTGGTGGTGGGCCAACAACGGATGCAATCAAATTGCTGATACCGAAGATTTCGAGCGGCTGACCAGGCGCATCAACGGCGGCCTGAACGGCTACGCGGACCGGCTGGCGCGCTGGAATCTGGCGAAGCGGCATGTGGAGGGCGGTAATGATTAACGCGCTCTGGGCCCGAGTCTGGCCCTATATAGCGGCCATCGGTGCCGCTTTTGCTGCCGTGCTGGCCATTTGGCAGTCAGCCAAGGCTGTTGGCCGCCAGCAGATCCAGCAGGAAGTTAACGAAGCGGCCGCCAAAGGCAGGGAGAAAGCTCGTGAAGTGGAATTTGAAACGGCAGGCATGGCCGATACTGATATTGATGCCGATCTGGCTAAATGGGTGCGCAACCGTCAACGGTGACTATTGCCAGATCGCCAAGCCGATCTGGTTTGACGCGCAAGAAGACATCAGAATGACCCCGGCCGGGGTCAAGCGCCAGATCAGGGACCACAACGAGACGATAGTTAGGGTGTGCGCTCAGACCTAGGGCAGCAGTGGGCGGGCGGCTGCTAGGAAAGCGGCCGGCCATTTATGCGCTCAGTCTACACATTATGATGGCTACGAAAGCAGCAGCGCCTGCCATTAACGAAAAGAAAGACACCCACCCGAGTGCAATGGCCGTTTGCGTAAGAAATTTTCCCGCGTCTTCCGGGCTTTGTACTTTCTCTAACTCAGCGTCGATTTTGTTCGAGTCCCCTTTTGCTACCGATTCATCGAGGTCTCTAATTCGTTGACTTATTTGGTCGCCGTTTCTAAGGCAGCTTTTAGCCGCGCACACCATTGCTAGCAATACACATACAGCCCCCATGAAAAAAAGGAGCGTTGGAACAAGTAAGCCTCGCATTTTTAGTGTGGCCAGAACGCCTGCTGAGGCTGCAAGCCCAGCACTATTGGCAAGCATTAGTTGCTTGGAAATGATGGCTTCCCATGACTGACGCTCAGCAGATGATCGTAGCCATCTATCTACCGCGTTCTGTCGAACTCTTACAGCATAATCGATTAAAGATATATTCTCTTGAGCCATTATTATTTATCTCTATATAGCTGAATACGAAAGTAGAACTGAGTTGAATATATAACGCCCTTGCGCTTGGGGCAAGGTTACTCAGTGCCGCTGGCGCAAACCGCACGCCGCCCGCGGCGCCTCCGTCATCACCTGGTCCTCGCTGAACCTCACTCCATTGCCCACCTGGTAGAGGCTGTCCTTGACCAACTGCTCAGTGATTACGCCGCTGTAGTATCCGATGGGCGAGTCGGGTAGGGCGTTAACCCTTATCTCCATAGTGCGCCAGGTGCTCAGGCACAACGAGGCGTACAAGGCGGTTTGCGGTTAGGGGCTCGCTGAACCAAGGGTTTGTCCCCATTTGTCAGTATGATTTTGGCTTGCCTCGATACTGTGGTTCGTAATAAAGTGTTTCTAACGGAATGAGAAGAGGCATTTATGGACGAACTGCAACGGGCTAGGGAGGTGGTGGATCTACTTCGCCAAACCAGCACAAAAGAGACGATTCAGGAGTTCTTAAAAACTAAAGGGTTACCATTTAGTGGTACGTGGGATGAGCTTCGTGACAAGCGTCTAATCCCTGCTGTAGAGGCACGTACTTGTACTGTTGCTGAGCTTATTGACCTTCTCCGTTCTGCGGAAGAGCACGGTAAGCAGCATGTTTTTTTGTATAAGTGTGAGCCCCAGGATGCTGTCGTTACAATGGAAAGAGGCAGAATTCGTGCTGAGCTTGCGCGACGAAACCAAGTTAATGTGTTGGAGCAACCGGCGATTCTTGAGCGCCCTTTAACGCCCACAATTGTGGATACGCGCTGGAAAACCGGGACTATTGACCTGGCCATGGTTATCAAAGAGGTGGAGACGAGAGAATCACAGCATCCACTTCGCGAAGAGCGCTCGGCCGATGGTATGATCCTTACTAAAACCTACGAGCTTCGTCGAGAACGTGCGGTCAACTTGGTACGATTGCACCACGATGGATTCCTCGAAATGAGGATCTCAGCGCGTTCGACCGGATCAACCAAATACAGGCAAGATGTTGGTATGTTCTGGGCGCGATTACGCGGCTTATTGAATCAGGCCAATTTCAGGCCTGTGGCGTTAGCGGAAGTGAAGGCAAGAACCTTGAGTGATCGCGACAACTTAGGTGATCGAATTCGCTTTAGTAATTCGAATCTCAGAAATGAAGACGGGACAACTATGACCGTGTCATCCAGGGGTATTGATGCAGATCTGTACGGTGATAGCGGTGCCGCTAATGGCATCAAAGCTTTCCTAGATGAGGATGGCTATTGTGAAGGTTCAAACTTCTTTTTTAGAAAGAACAATGACCTGTCGAAGGACATCCATGTTGTGCTGACAGGAGAGCCGAATGAGTTTGCAATCACTGCCGACTGTAGTGAAGGCGATTATGAATACGTCCTTAATCAAATTAGAGCCATTAATACGCGAGTTCCCAGAGGAGCGGGAGGCGTTGTTGCGCTTGAAGCAACAGCTTGAAAGGCTTCAAAGCTCCGGAAAATATAGGGAGCTTACTTTGGAGCGTATTTACGAGCTCACGGAGCCGTCATCGCAGCGAGTATTGCTGTCGATTTTGGGTCGCCTTTGTCAGCAAGGGGTTATATCTGAATGGGTACGTGTGTTCTCCTCCTCTGGGACGCCGATTCAAGACTATCGATCCGTTCTTGAGGTTCCGCAGACGATTACCGACTGGCAAAATGGACAGAATTTCATTGTCGACACCGACAGTTTGCGAATGATTTATAAGATCGAGCCGTCAACCGCACAATGAGCGTCCTGTATTACAAAGAGTTCGCCGTCCGGCTGAGCGGCTTACTCCCGGAAGAGCGACTGCCAGCGTTAAAGCAATATTTGTCAGAGATCCAAGATGCCGAACTTAGATCTCAAGCTGCGCGCTATCTGGTTTCATTCCAAGCTGGCGTCGACGATACACCTGAAACAGTGTTTGTTCTTTTGCATGGGATTCGCACAGCGGGAGCGTGGCAAGACAGGCTGGCTCAGTTGTTGAAAGTAGAGCGACAATTAATTGCTCTGCCAGTCAAGTATGGTGTTTTCGGCGTGCTAAGGTTTCTTATCCCACCACTCAGGGGGCGTGCATATGCATTAACCCAGCGGCATCTCTCGAATGTGCGAGAAGTCTACCCGCAAGCGAAAATCGTCGTTGTTGCCCATAGCTTCGGTACTTACATTGTCACACGACTTCTCGCAGAGAAGCGCTGTCTAGTTGATAGATTGCTTCTATGTGGATCGGTGGTGCCTCACGAATTCGATTGGAAAACCGCCTTTCCTGCGGCTACACGCTCCAATGTAATTAACGATGTGGGAACCAAGGATGTCTGGCCAATTATTGCGCATGCTACGTCGTATGGCTGTGGTGCATCAGGTTTTTTGGGTTTCGGAAATCCTTGCGTTACTGATCGGTTTCATCCGTTAAGGCATTCCGATTTTTTCACTGATTCTCATATTGAAGAATATTGGCTTCCATTTCTTTTAGAAGGGCGGGTAGCTCCATCTAAACACACCGAAGAACGCTCAGAAATTAGTTGGTTCTCAGGTCTTATTTGCTCGCTACCGAATGCCTTCGTTACTCTGGGTGTGGTGGCGATTGTGGCTTATTGGGCGGTACTGTAGCAACTTCTTGCTAGATCACCTGTGCCCGGTATGCACACCAAAACCAGTGGCTGTGTTTTCCGTGCGCGGCTTTGCGCGGCTGCGCAAACAGCCTAACCATGCCCAGATGGCCAGCCTCGATCACCACCTCTGTATTTTCGCTGTCGGCTTGGCATTCAGGTAGCTGGCTCAGGGCTTCGCCAATGTATTGGCCTGGTACGCCGGCCAGAATTCCGTTGTCTTCAATCATAATTAACTGCTGATATTATATACAGTGCTTGTAGCAAAAAAAAGCCCGCTCGATGGCGGGATAGGGCGTCTAATACTTGAAATAACCATCAACAGAATCAACGTCTTGCGGGCGTCAGTACATGACATCGCATTAGACAGGCCGCTCCGGAATCAATAACTAAATCAATCCACTAGGCCTGATTTTCGACCCCTTGACCGAATACATCATCGTCGTGGCGCTGGTTGCTGTCGCGGCGATTGCGGTCTACCAACTGTTCGGGCAGGTGGTGCGATCGCAAACGGCCGCCATGGCCAAAGAACTGGCCGGCGAAGACGGATCCGAACAGTCCCGCATGGCGCAGACCGCGGCCGAAGCGGCCGCCGCGCAGGTAGCCGCCAAGACGCTGAAGTCTTTTACCGGCAACGCCGGAGCAGGGCAATGAACCCGCGCGGCCGGCCTGGCTCCCGGGCTGCGCAGCAGGGCCAGGCGCTGGTACTGGGCATGCTGCTGGCCGGTGTCGCGTTGTTGGTGCTGGTCAGGTATTTCGCCGTTGGCCAGGTGGTTGCGGCCAAGTCCAGGCAACTGCATGCGCTGGATGCCACGGCATACAGCGGCGCGCTGATTCAGGCAAGGGCGTTGAACATGCTGGCCTATATCAATCGGGCGCATGTCGGACATCAATTAGCCATGGCCCATCTGGTTACGCTGGGATCCTGGGCCTCGCTGGGCGGAGCCCAGGCGGGCCAACTGGCGTCCGGCAATCCGCCCGCGCACCTGATCGCCATGCTGTTCGGGCCGGCGCATGGCGCGGCGTATCGCTCGGCCAGCCGCGCGTCGGGTTTCAGCAGCCTGTCCATGTCCCAGGCCGACTTGGCGCGTGCCTACGGCGGACACGATCAAGCGGTGCGCGCCGTGCTCAACACCGTGCAGGATGCTATCGTTGCAGGTCTGCCTGAAGCTCGTCAACAGGCCATGCTGGCCGTGCTGGGGCAGAACTACCCCGAGCAACCCACCACCAGGTTTGATCTGGCGGTAGACAGCGACAACTGGCCCGGCTACGTGCAGCGCCAGTCCGGCCATGGCCAACTGCGCGGCCTGCTGGAAGAGGTCGCGCAGCTGTATGGCTTTTTGTCGCCGCGCAACCATACCGCCTACAACAGCTGGATGGTGGACGCGCGCTGTCCAGGCCTGCGGCATCAGTTGCGCCGGCGCGGCACGACCGAGCTCGACGCGCAGGGCCGCTGGCAGTCCATCGATACGCTGTCCTTCCATGCCTTGCGTTCGAACCGCTGGATAGGCTGCTACTACCGCGAATACGCCATGGGCTGGGGGTGGATTCCCAGCGCGCAGACTCAAACCATGGGCCAGCCGCATGTCGATGATCCTCCGGCGGATTTTGCGGCGCAGGATTTCTGGAGATGGGTCAAAGAGGCCACCGATTGGGACATCGCCTCCGGTAGCGCCAATCCCCTTGCGAACTCCCGCGCCGTTGCCGCGCGTCAGCGTTGGCAGGGCGGGGGCCTTTCCACTTACTTCGATATTGCCGCCATGCAAGCCACACTACCGTTAAGGTTTGCCCTCACGCTTCGCCATCCGGGCCCTGAAGGGCTGACGGTTACGACCCGAAGCGCCGCCGAAACATTCTTCGATCGGCCCGAAGTCCGCAGTGATACCCGCACTGAACACGCCAGCCTGTTTCATCCATACTGGCAGGCGCGCCTGTCTACCCATGACAAGGCTGCAGACTTGGTGGTTGGCCAGCCATGAGCCCGCGGCTTGCAGAAGGGCGGTCATCCGGCGCCGATGCTCGTGCCCGAAGCAGGTTGGCGGCGGTGCAGGGCGGCCAGGCGCTGGCCGAGGGTCTGGTGGTCATGCTTGTGCTGGTTTCCTTATGGGTAGCGGTAGCCTGGTTGGGCCAGCTGCAAGACATGGCCCTGTCGGCCCAGCACGCCAGCGGCCATGCTGCGTTTGCCTTCACTCGCAATCCGGTCGGCGACGCCGCCGAACACATACGCTGGCAATACTTCCAGGGCCCGGCTCACCAATGGAAAGATAGAGGCGGGAATCCCATGCTGGCGTTGCCCCTGAGTCAGGTGCAAGTCAATTGGGCCAGGCCGGAGGAGCTTGACCAAGAGGCCCAGCCCGGCGGGTCCAGCATTCATGCCGAATCATTGCGACGCAGCTGGCAGTTGGGTGATCGCGGCATCGTCAGCGCCCGGGTCAGCGCCACGCCCCGGCACGGCGTAGCGGCAAGCTCGGCTGGCTCATCGGTAGACTTCAACCGCTATCCGAACCTGCGCAGGCATACCGCCATACTTGAAGGTGCCGGGCATGCCGCCGACGATGTCCGGGTTCAACAGATAGTGGCCCAGTCCGAACTGGCCTGGTCCGACAGTGCACGGGCCTCGCGCATCATAGGCACGAAGATCGATGCGGCCATGGCGGCCGTCGATGCTCCCTGGCATCGTGATCGACCCGAATTCGATTGGCTCGGCCTATGGGCGGGCCATGTGCCCGCCGAACGCCTGGCCGATTCACCTAAGGGGCGACCATGAATAGCCATATAGAGCGGACGGGGCCCTGCGGGGCCCATATCCGGCGCCCGGGGCTTCCCGCCAGGGCATCATGGCTGGGCCTGATGCTGGCTTGCCTATGTCCGCATGCCCTGGCCAATCTTCCGGTGCCCGCCGGCATGGCCGGCCTGGACGTGCCCGGATTTGAGTGGGGCCCGCAACAAACCATGGAATTGTCGGGCGTTCCGATATACGTAAAGCATTTCGTTTCCGACATTCCTGTTCTGCGAGCGGCGCATGCGCTTGCGTTGCGTTCCGGTCTGTTCGAACGCGTGTTGACACTGAACAACAAGGTTGTGCTATCGGGTTTGGATTCGAATTGGCATTGGCTTGCCGAAATTGATGCGATAGCGTCCGGCTCCAGCGGCTATGTGTCGGCGCTGCATGTCGGGGCCATGGACAATACCGACCGCCAAGATCCGGTGGAGCCGTCGTTCGCGTGGTTGCCCAGGCAGGCGAAGCGGCAGTTCGATCACCGGAACACCATCGCTGGCAGACAAGTGGTTCAGCAGATCTACAGCGTCGCATTGCCGGTACAGGCGCTGGCTTCCTACATGCAAAGCCGGTTGCACGCCGCAGGATGGGTTCCTGAATTGCAGCTGTCGGGGATAGCGCACAGCACTGCCTGGGGCCTGGATGGCGCTCGCCTGATGCTGTTTCCTATGCAGGTTGCTTCGGGAACCTCTCTGTATGTTCATTATGCTGAATAACCGCCAACAAGGTACAGAAAATGCGTTTACCGGTCTTTAGTCGGGCAACCGCCATGCTTTTGCTGGCCGGGGTGGCTGGCCTTGGGGCGGCATGGGCCGCCAGAGAGCACATCAATGGCAGGGTGGAACTGTTGGAAGCGCAGGCACGCATTCCAACGGTGGAAAGAATCGTTGCGGCGCATGACCTGCCGGCCGGCACGCGCCTGGGGCCCGAACACCTGGCCTTGCGTCATTTTCCTGCCGCCATGGTTTCCAGCGACAGCCTTGCGCCGGGGCGCTTCCCCGAGCTGGCTGGAACCGTGCTGCGCGCGCCATTGCGGGGTGGCGATGCCGTATTGCAAGTGCACACAACGGCACAGGACCAGACTGCATTTTCCAGCCATCTGTCTGTGGGACGGCGGGCCATTTCCATGCCGGTCGATGCCATCAGTTCCGTTTCCGGGCTGCTGCAGCCTGGTGATCTGATCGATCTGTATGTCTCGTTCGAGTATCAGCGCCGCCACATCACTGCGCCGCTGCTGCAGGGTGTGCTGGTGCTGGCTACCGATGCCACCACACAGTTCGTTCAGGATGCCGCTCACGCGTCCAGGGGCGCCTATGCAACAGTAACCCTGGATGCCTCGCCCGAGGACGCTGTGAAACTGGTTGCGGCCCGGCAAGGGGGCACTATCACCGCCGTGCTGCGTCCGCCGCAAGATGCAGCTCCAACTCAAAAAGCCGTGCGCGGCGATTTAGCAAGCCTGCTGGGGGTAAACCGCAAGCCGCCGGCTCCCGCCAGAAAAGCCCAGGTGATCTACGGCAATCAGGCTGTGCGCAGCGTCTCCCGGCTGAAACCCGCCGCGCCGGGGCCCGCGCAGGCCAGCGGTTTGTTCAATCTGCCGCAATCGCAGGCGCTGGTCAGCGCATGGATGCATGCCGCCATCGAGCATGAATTGAACCAGGATTTGCCTCCAGGCGACCCGCCCGAAGACATGCCTGGTATCGCGCTGCTGGCGGAATAGGACGGCCATCATGGATTTAAGATTTTTGCTGTTAGGTCTGTTGCTGGCGGTGTCTGCAATGTCCTCAGCCTCGGTAGCAAAAGTGACCTTGATGAATCTGCAGGTCGGTGAGGTCAAGGTTTTGGCCATCCCCGATGTGGCACGCGTGGCGGTGGGTGACGGCCATGTCATCAATGCCGTGGCAACCGATGAAAAGGAAGTCATTGTGTTCGCCCGACACGAAGGCGCCACGGCGCTGCAGATATGGTCGGAGGATGGCCAGCGCCGGCACTACCAAATCGAGGTGGCGCCTGAAGGCTTGCGTCAAATACAGCAAGAGCTGCATAGTGTCCTCGAGCGCATTCCCCATGCGCGGCTTGCTACCATCGGCGACAAACTGGTGGTCGAGGGTGACGACTTGTCGGACGGAGATCGCGAAAGAGTCGCGGAGCTTGCCAGGCGATATCCGCAGCTACTGGACTTTACCGGCCAGGTGGGCTGGGACCGCATGGTGCTGCTGGATGTCCAGGTTGTCGAGGTGCCGCGCATACAGCTGCAGGAATTGGGTTTGCGCTGGAGCGCGACAACAGACGGCGGACTCAATGCCGGACTGGCCTGGGATGGCGGCAGCAAAAGACTGGATGACCGCCCAGGAGAATCCGTGATCCCAATAAGTTTTCCGGCTACCGTGGCCGCCGGCTACTTCGGGGTGAATGCACTGCTGTCCGCGCGTATCAACGCCCTGGCCCAGACAGGCGCTGCAGTGGTGCTGGCTCAGCCGCAGCTGCTGGCCCGCAGCGGTGCAACCGCCGAATTCCTGGCAGGCGGCGAGGTGCCGTATTCAACGGTGGATGCCAATGGCAATACCAATACCGCGTTCAAGCCTTACGGTGTGTCGTTGCGCATCACGCCCCAGATCGAGCGTAACGGCGTGGTGCGTTCGCGCATCGAGGTCGAAGTCAGTTCGGTGGATAATGCCTTGTCGGTGCCCAACGGGCCTTCCCTTAAGACCCGGCGCGCCGTAACCGAGTTCAATGTGCGCTCGGGCCAAACCCTGGTTCTGGCGGGCTTTCTTTCACGCGAAGCGACGCAAAATATCGATAAGGTCCCGGGGCTGGGTGATATCCCGATACTTGGCCGGCTATTCAAGTCCAGCCGTTTCCAGCGTCATGAAACCGAGCTGGCCATTTTCGTGACACCGGTACTGGTAAGCGCCGACCATCCTGGTCTGACACAGCGCGTCCAGTTGGCCGGTGAGATGTTGCGGGCAACCTTCCCGCAAGCTCCTCTGATTAATGCTTCTTTGTGGCCTTTGCCCGAGCCCTTATCGCTTGACGGCCAACCGGTCTGGGACCCTTGGCACGGGGCGGGCTCGCAATGGGCGCAATCGCCGTTGTCGTCCGGTCCGCAGGCCGTCACGGGCACCGGTGCCAACCTGCACGTGTTTACGGAGTAAAGCTATGCTGCACATGGAACTGCGATTTGAAGATGGGCTGGTGCAGTCGGCGAGTTTTGCACTGCCCATGACCATAGGACGCGGCCCCGATTGCCATCTGCGCCTGAGGGCGTGGCGCGTCGCCAGGCTGCATGCGCGCCTGGAAAGGCGGGCAGCGGGTGTTTTCCTGGAGGATTACGGCGCGCTTGGCGGCACTCTGGTCAATGGCCAGCGCGTTGCGCAGCATGGCCCTTTGCAGACTGGCGATGAAATCCTGATAGGCCCATGCCTTATCCATCTGAACGGGGTGGGTGATGCCGTCCCGAATGACGCGCCCGCGCAGGCGATCGTCGCGGACGCGGATTTCGGGCCATCTCAGGCCATGCACGAATCCGCAGTGGTCCACGAGCCTGAAGGGCAGGCCGGTCTCGGCATGACCGGCATCGTGCCGGGCAAAACGGATTGCCCGTTGAATACCCTGCTTCATCACCGCCGTCGTCTGCATGCCAGCCTGCTCGAAGCGCTCGACTTGCGCCGCCGCGACATCGCCAGCATGAGCGATGACGCCTTGCGCAGCGAGGCCACGGCTGCGTTAAGCGAAATTTTGACCCATGATGCCGAACTCCCCGACTCGGTCGACCGCCGGACGCTGCTGCTTGCCGTCGTCAACGAGGCGGTGGGGCTGGGCCCTCTGGAACCTCTGCTGGCCGATCCCTCCATCACCGAAATCATGGTCAATCGCCATGACGAAATATTCATTGAAGCCGGTGGGCGGCTCATACGGCATCCCGCTGTGTTCAGCAGCGAGCAGGCCGTGCTGGGTGTCATAGATCGCATCGTTTCTCCGCTGGGGCGACGCATAGACGAGAGCTCGCCCATGGTGGATGCGCGCTTGCGCGATGGGTCGCGCGTCAATGCGGTGCTGGCCCCTGTGGCCTTGCGGGGCAGCAGCCTGACCATACGCAAGTTTCCCCAGAAGCGGCCCGGCATGGACGACTTGCGGCGGCTGGGAGCATTCGATGACGCCATGCGGGACTTCCTGGCGGAAAGCGTAGGCAGCAAGAAAAATATCATCGTATCGGGTGGAACCGGATCGGGCAAAACGACGTTGCTCAATGTACTGGCGAACTGCATCCCCCATGGCGAGCGCATTGTGACCATCGAAGATGCGGCGGAACTCAGACTGGACCATCCACATCTGGTGGCACTGGAATCGCGTCCGGCCAATCTCGAGGGGCGCGGCAAGATCGCCATACGCGATCTGGTGCGCAACGCCTTGCGCATGCGGCCCGATCGCATCGTTATCGGGGAATGCCGCGGCGGCGAGGCCTTCGATATGCTTGCGGCCATGAATACCGGCCACGAAGGATCCCTGACCACGCTGCACGCGAACAGCCCCCGCGACGCTTTGGCGCGGCTGGAAACCATGATCCTGATGGCGGGCATGGATTTGCCCTTGTCCGCCGTGCGCGAGCATATTGCCGCGAGCATACATTTCATTGTGCAGCAGGCCCGTCTGGTTGACGGCCGCCGCTTGATCACGTCTATTGTCGAAATTACCGGCATGGAAAGCGGGCGAATACTGACTCAGGAACTTTTCAGGTATATGCGCGGGCCGACACCGGCTTTTCTCGGCTGCGGCGTGGTTCCCGACTGCTTTATGGACGAGCTCGGCGCACCGACCCTGCGCACCACGCTGTTCGATCAACGCAGCGAACTGGCGCAGCCCGCCCCCGCCGGGCCTTCTTCTTTCTAGTCGTCGATGTGGTCATTGCGGCGCAGCCTCATTTTCTGCGACGATACCGGAGCCCAACATGGTGATTCTTTTTCTTTCTTGCATGGCGGTCTTGGCAGGAGTGTGCTGCTGGTTCCTGCAGAAGTGGGCGGGCGCCGGGTATGAGCGTTATCGCCATACGTTCAAGAAACACACCAGCGAACGCCTGGGCGAGTTCTTCCTGTTCCTGGACCCCGCGCAGCTCTGGTTTGCCAATCTGGCCTTGTGCATGATGCTGATGGCGGCAGTGTATGCGCTGACAGGCCTCTCGGTAGTCGCGGTATTGTCGGGTGCCCTTGGCCTGATTGCGCCTCAATATGGCATAGGCCGGATCGGGCGCAGGCGCCTGCGGCGGTTTGATGAGCAATTGCCCGATCTGTTACTGGCCCTGGCTGGCGCTTTGCGCGCCGGCTCAGGCATACAGCCGGCGCTGCGCCATATCGTGGCGCAGTCGCCAGCGCCCCTGGCTCAGGAATTCGGCCTGATGCTGAGCGAGCAACGCATGGGTGTGACTTTCGAGCAGGCCCTGGCCAACCTTTACCGCCGCATGCCTATCGAAGGCACCGGCCTGGTCGTCGCGTCCCTTGGCATCGCAGCGCAGAATGGGGGCAATCTGGCTGAAACACTGGAAAACATTGCCGCCACGCTGCGCGCCCGTCTGCGGTTGCTGGGCCGCGTCCGCGCCCTGACCTCGCAGGGAAGGCTGCAGGCCTGGATCATGGCCTGCCTGCCGATGGCTTTGGCCATGGTGTTGCATTACTTGGATCCGGAAGCCATGCAAGCATTGTGGAGTACCCCTGCGGGGTGGTCGGTGCTGGTCGTGATCGCCGTGATGGAAACGGCCGGTATATGGTTCATACGCCGCATTGTCGCCATCCAGGTCTAGTGTGCTGTTTGTTGAGCTCAGCCGTTCAAGCTGAGTATCCGAATTAACCAAACAGCAAGCTAGGGGCATTCATGTTTTTCTGGATCAGTTGCATCACTGCCGGGCTATCGCTGTATTTGCTGGTGTGGGTGCTTGCGTGGCCGCTCCTGCGGCAGGATGCACAGGCTCAAGATTTTTCCCGCAGCCTGTTCCTGCGTCTGTCCTGGCCTTGGGTGCTTGCGCTGTTTCCTTTGTGCCGGCCTTTTATTACGTGGCGCACGCGGCACGTGCTGCAACAGCGCCTGATGACCTCGGGATTGGATCGGCGATGGCTGCCGGAGCATATCGTTGCCATGCAGGTCCTGGGCTTCCTGACCCTGGCGCCGCTTTCGGCGCTGTTGCTGCGTGCTGCTGGCGTGCCGGGTGTGGCGCAGGTCCTGGCGCCAGGTATGCTTGCCGGCCTGGCGGGCATGTGGTGGCCGCGATACTGGCTGCGCGGCCTGGCGCGCCGGCGTCAGGCGCTGATGTTGCGCGAATTTCCATTCCTGCTCGATATGACGACCTTGTGTGTCGAGGCTGGCCTGAACCTGCATGGCGCTTTGCAGCAGGCGGCGCGGCATGGGCCTGATGGGCCCTTGCGGGACGAGCTCAGGCACGCGCTGGCCGACATGCGTGCGGGAATGCCACGTGCGCAAGCTCTGCAAGGGCTGGCCGACCGCAGCGGATTGGCAGCCGTGGGCAGTCTGGTGACGGCGCTGGCCCAGGCCGATCAACTGGGCATGAGTCTGGGGCCGCTGCTGCGTTCGCAGTCGGAGCAGCGGCGGGCCGAACGCTTTCTGCGCGCCGAGAAACTGGCTCTGGAGGCGCCGGTCAAAATGCTTTTTCCCATGGTGTTCTGCATTTTTCCATGCACCTTTCTGATCATCGGCTTTCCCATCGTCGTCAAGCTGCTGGCGGTCGATCCATGAACGGGACAGGAAATGTAGATATATTATATATACCTCAGTATTCCCTGACACTGCATCGAGCAACCAGTTTTTGGGCGCGCCTGCGCGGCCTGCACGCCTATGCCGGCTTGCCATGGCATGCAGGCCTGTACATTCCTCGCTGCAACACCATTCATACCTTTGGCCTGCCGTATGCAATCGATGTCGCATTCCTTGATGCGCGCCATCGGGTCATCGGGTACAGGCATCATTTACGGCCCTGGCGGCTTGCCCACTGCGGCGGCGCGGTGGCGGTGGTTGAGTTGCCCGCCGGTTATTGCCTTGCTTGCCCCGGTTACCCGGACGCTATTCGCATGGCGTTGGCATTATGGTAAATCCGATATTGTCATCTGGATGGCGATGATGCAGTGCTCGACCAATCGCTTGCTCGGGTGGCAGAACAAAATGGTGGGGAAGTCGAAAAGAGGGGGCTTGCCTTTCGCCTTCGGCGGTGTCAAAGCGCTGAATGGTGTCGGCTTCGACGTAACACCAGGTTCCATCACTACGGTGATCGGCCTCAACGGTGCGGGCAGGGTCTCGCTGTTGAATACGATCGCGGGGTTTTGCCGACCCAGCCAGGGGGTCGTCAGATTCAAGGGAACGATATTTCGCGTTGCCGGCTCCCCTCAGCGCGTCCGGCTCGGGTTGGCGCGGCATCAGGGCCGTATTGTTGTTCAGTAAGAGCGGGGCCTTCAGGGCGGGCGGCGACCTGGCCGAACTCAGCCGCGATTCCGTGGCGAAGGCTGCGTGGAGCTATTCGGGAACAGCGTTCGAGGCGGCTTCGCGGAGCCGATTGATTGTGTTGCGGATGTGCCTGCGGGCGGTCTCCTCCGCACGGAAGGCGTCTTGGCTGGCAATGGCGTTGATGATTTCTATATGCTCCTGAATCGCACTGACTGCGCGGTCGCGCTGCAATAGCCCCTGTGGCGTAAAGACCCGGGAGGTCATGTGGATGATAGGCAGTTGCCTGGAAAGGAAAGGGTTGTTGGCCAGGCTTGTGATTGCGACATGGAACTCCACGTTGGTCTGGGTATAGTCATTAGGTATCCAGGGATGCAGGGAGACTTCTTGGCGTTCAATGATTTTGCCAAGCATGGCAATATCTGACGCGACGGCACGTTGCGACGCGAGACTTGCCGCCAGCCCGTCAATGACCTCACGCATTGCATAGGCTTCCAGCAACTCCGAGAAATCGACTTGAGTAACCGTGACACGGCCTCCTGGTCCGGCATGGACCAGCCCTTCGCGTTCCAACATACGTAATGCCTCCCGCAAGGGTGTCCGGCTAATCCTCAACTCGCTGGCGACCTGTTCTTGCCGCAGCGGCTCGCCCGATCTGATCTGGCCCGAATAAATCCGCTTTCTCAATACATCAGCAACATCATGCACAAGACGGGTTCGGTTTTCCCACTCGAAAGTCTTTTCCATTTTTTTCCTTGTCGGGATAGCTGGTACAAAATTATGCCTTGCCACCGTATTTCGTATGATAAGATTAAATCCAGGATCCAATATCCAATAAAAAATCAGAATAGTACCGAATTGACGAGGAGGCAATACAGTGGTCCACCTACTGAAGAAAGTGGGCAGCTTTGTATTAACCATGCTGATCGCTATGGTTCTGATATTCATTGTGCTGGATGTATTGCCCGGCGATCCTGCTCTCGTCATTCTTGGCCCGGATGCGCAGCCCGACACATTGATGGCATTGCGTCAGCAGCTCGGGCTTGACGCGTCCGTTGGAAACAGATTTCTTCTCTGGGTGTGGGACCTCGTGCATGGGGATTTAGGCAATAGCTACGCATACAGGGTGCCCGTAACGGGGCTTATAGGCGAGCGATTGGCGGTTACCCTGCCTTTGGCACTTATTGCGATTACGCTTACGGTGCTGTTCGCTTTAATCATGGGCGTTTATGCGGCGACCAATAACGGGCGCCTCCGTGGCAAAGCCATCATGGCGTTTACACAGTTTGGCATTGCTGTACCGAGCTTCTGGTTCGGGCTCCTCCTCATTCTCTTCTTCTCAATTTATCTTGATTGGATGCCGGCCGGCGGCTTTCCAGGGTGGTCCTCTGGCTTCTGGCCGGCGTTGCAGTCGCTGATTCTTCCAGCGGTGGCGCTGGCGTTGGTACAGGCCGCCATCCTGACGCGAGTGACGCGGGCAGCCTTGCTCGAGGTGTTGCATGAGGACTTCATTCGAACGGCTCAATCTACGGGACTTTCGCGGCGGCAAGTGCTATGGCGGCACGCCCTACAGAACGCGCTTGTCCCCGTCGCCACCGTGATGGGCCTTCAGTTTGCCTCGCTCTTGGCTGGAACGATCGTTATAGAGAACGTATTTGCATTGCCTGGACTTGGGCGCTTGCTGTTCCAAGCAGTTGAGCAGCGGGACCTCATTGTTGTGAGAGCCATGGTGCTATTGCTGGTTGCCGTGGTCGTCGCAGTCAACTACCTAGTTGACATCGCCTATCTATTCATCGATCCGCGCTTACGTATTCGAGTGTCTGGAGAAAGCCCATGACAGGAAAACTCAAGCGCTACGCGCGCGCGGTGGCACCCGCCGGCTTGAATCTGTGGCTGGGGGGCGGCATCGTGCTTGCTGTAATTGCGATTGCATTGCTGTCATTTTTCTGGACGCCCCATCCTATCACCGGCATCAATATTCGCTCCCGGCTTCAGGCGCCTTCGTTAACGCATTGGCTTGGTACTGATCAACTAGGGCGCGATGTGCTGTCGCAATTGATGGTTGGAGCGCGGATGGCGCTGATCATCGGGGTTGTGGCGGTTCTCGTCGGCCTTGTCATCGGTGTGGCCCTCGGCCTTCTGGCGGCGGCTCGGGGAGGGTGGCTTGAAGAGCTGCTAATGCGCGCTTCGGACCTCATATTTGCATTTCCCGTAATACTGCTGGCGATCATGTTTGCCGCCGCGATGGGCCCGGGGGCCACAAATAGCATGATTGCGATTGGCATTCATAACATTCCTGTGTTCGCGAGGCTTGCGCGGGGCGGAGCAAAGTCAATCTGGACGCTGGATTTTATCAAAGCGGCACAGGCCGGCGGCCATGGCTCATGGAGCATTTCCCTTCGGCATATCCTGCCCAATGTAATGAACATCCTGGTCGTTCAAGTGACTATTTCGTTCGCTATCGCTATTTTGGCCGACGCGGCGCTGAGCTACCTGGGGTTGGGTACGCAGCCGCCAACCCCGACATGGGGCCGTATGCTGAAAGACGCGCAAACCTTCATGAGCCAGAGCCCCTATCTGGCAATATTTCCCGGCCTCACCATAGCCATAACCGTATTCGCGCTCAACATGTTTGGTGACGCTTTGCGTGATTTGCTTGACCCTCGATATACGAGGAGCCGCTGACATGGCATTGCTGGATGTTGACCATCTCTCGGTAGCCCTGCCCAGTGCGACGGGACCCTTGCTGCCTGTCGACGGTATTTCCTTTACGCTGGAGGGTGGCGAGGTTACCTGTATCGTGGGGGAGTCTGGCTGCGGCAAGTCCACCACCGCGCTTGCACTTATCCGCTTGCTCGGCGACCGTGCGAAAATGAGCGGGCGGGTGCAGTTTGACGGGCGGGATCTACTGGGCCTTACGGAAGCGCAAATGTGCGGCATCCGTGGCAACCGCATCTCAATGGTATTCCAAGAGCCCATGACGGCGCTCAATCCAGTCAAGACCATAGGTGCGCAGGTTATGGGTCCCTTGCGGATCCACACGCAGCTCAGCATGGACGAAGCACGTGAAGAAGTGGTCAGTCTGCTGAGCAGGGTAGGTATAGACGAGCCCGCCAGACGGCTAGCTGCGTATCCGCACCAATTGTCCGGGGGGCAGCGCCAGCGTGTTGTGATAGCCATGGCACTTGCTTGCAAGCCCGACATCATCATTGCGGACGAGCCCACGACCGCGTTGGATACGACCGTGCAGCGGCAAATATTGGACTTGCTGCTGAGGTTGGTCGACGAAACCTCTGTGGCTTTATTGCTGATTACCCACAACCTCGCCATCGTATCGGAAGTGGCGGATAAGGTATTGGTGATGTACGGGGGCAAGATCATTGAATCGGGTTCGGCGGAGCAAGTTTTCAGCAATCCCTTGCATCCATATACCCAGGGCTTGATGAGGGCGCTACCGCGAATCGATATGCCTCCGGGGGAACGGATCGTTTCTATTCCTGGCACTGTTCCATCGCTGTCCAGCCTACCGGCAGGCTGTTCTTTCTATGGACGCTGCAACATGGCGGTTGATGCCTGCCGGGACGTCCGCCCGGCGGCAAGAGTCTTGGCGGACCGGCGCACGGTCGCATGTATTCAGGTAGAGGAAACGGTATGAGCGGATCTCGTCCGATCGTTCTATCCGTCGAAGACCTCACCGTCCGGTATCGCCTGGCTAGGCAGCGGATGTTTCAGGCTGCCCCCTGGATGACAGCGGTGGACCACGTGAGTTTCAAACTGGGTGCGGGCGAAACATTGGGTCTGGTGGGCGAGTCGGGTTCGGGAAAATCCACAGCGGCCCGTGCCATCATGGCGCTTCAGAGGCCGAGTGCTGGCAAGATCAAGATGTTTGATCGCGATTTGGCCACCTTGTCCTGGCGCGAGCTCAAGGCGCACCGCAAACTGTTCCAGATGATTTTCCAAGACCCCTATGGGTCGCTCGACCCGCGGTATTCGGTGGAGCGGATCATTCTTGAACCGGTGCATGGTTTAAGCAAACCCGTGGCGAGGGAAAACGCGATAAAAGCATTGCAGGAAGTGGGTATGAGGGCTGAAGACTTGCCCAAGTATCCCAGTCAATTCTCGGGAGGGCAACGACAGCGGATTGCGATTGCCCGCGCGCTCGTCACCCGGCCCGCATTGATTGTGGCTGACGAAGCCGTGTCAGCCCTTGATGTATCGGTACAGGCACAGGTGCTCAATCTCATGAAGGATCTTCAGTGCGAGCACAATATGGCTTACTTGTTCATCAGTCACGATCTAGCGGTAGTTCGGTACATTTGTGAGCAGATTGTTGTTTTGTTTCGTGGCGCTGTCGTAGAGGCGGGTAGAACCAGCGATGTGCTGCGGTCGCCAGGCCACCCTTATACGAGAGAGCTTATCGATGCCATGCCGCTGCTTGGCGCGCGCCGCAGGCATATGCCCGGCACGGCATCGACCGCGGCCATGGATAAAAAGCGCATTACTACAGTTTCCGGGGCGTGTCCCTACCTATTACGCTGCCCCATCGCAACATCAATCTGTCAAACGTCGCCGGAATTGAAAACATTCTCCGACGGCAGGCAAATTGCCTGTCACTTCGCATGACGACCATATCTTGAAGGAGACGTAAATGCCGCAAGGTTATCAAGGATCATTCCATCAATACGATAATGTGATGGAGTCCTCAATCTCCACCCTAATGCGCGATGGCGTCAAGTTGTACTTAGACATATATCGCCCCGCGCTTGATGGGTGCGCCCTCGAAGGGGCCTGGCCGGTCATTATCGAGCGGACACCTTACGACAAGCAACGCGCGTCCTATTCCATAACGGGGCGATATTTTGCTCAGCGCGGCTATATCTATGTCGTGCAGGATGTGCGGGGCCGCTATATGTCGGAAGGGGTGTTTGAGTTTCTGCGCAACGAAGCTGACGACGGCTTGGATACCTTGAATTGGGTCGTCGCGCAAGATTGGTGCGGCGACAAAATTGGCACAATAGGAATTTCGTATACCACAGCCACGCAGCAAGCGTTGGCGGTACGGAATCCGCCGCGCCTTGCGACGCAAGTACTCTTTGACGGTCCCTACAATTATCACAGCCAGACGATGCGCCATGGCGGGGCGTGTGAATACGGCATCGCGTTTCAGTATGTCGTGCGTATGGCGCGCAGCGGAAAGACGGCGCTGGCGGAACCGGGTATCAAACAACAGATCGATACTATGTGGCTGGACTTGACGCGATGGATGACACATTTGCCGCTGCGCAAGGGTGAATCGCCGTTGCGGCTGACGCCTGAGTACGAGCAGTGGTTCTTCGACATGCTGACACGGTCAGATTACGATGACTACTGGAAAACGCCCGATCTGGCGATTGAGGAATACTACGACGATTATCCCGACATCCCCTTGTTGCTTGAAACTTCTTGGTATGGGCATCACATTACCGCTACTTTGGCTAAGTATGAGGCGCTTTCCGAGCGCCACAGCACGCCAAAACGGTTGGTGATTGGGACGTGGCTGCACGGGGGCGATATGTTTACACAGTCGGTCGCGGGGAATGTGGAGTTTGGCGCGGATGCGGCGATGCCAGACAACAATAGTCTGAGATTACGCTGGTGCGACCATTATTTGAAAGGGCTGGATACCGGCCTGGATTCGGAAGCACCAGTCCGCATTTTTGTGATGGGCGGCGGCACGGGGATGCGTGATGACGCCGGACGGCTGGCGCACGGCGGACGTTGGCGCAATGAGTCCGAGTGGCCCCTGGCCCGGACTCAATACCAGAAAGTTTACATGCAAGCTGATGGACGACTCACATCGACGCGGGCGCCGGCGGATGCCATGCCGAGTCGTTACGATTTTGATCCTAGCGACCCTGTTCCTACCGTTGGAGGAAATTTCACCAATTATGGCACTACAGGGTTCCTAGAGGGTGGTGGCTACGATCAGCAAAGCGGCACGATGTCGGGAGATAAAAGTGTTCGCCTTCCGCTCGCGGTGCGCAGGGATGTTCTGGTATTTCGGACGGAGCCGCTTGAGCAGGGGACCGAGATAACGGGTGTGGTGACGTGCCGTTTATGGGTAAGCTCGACGGCTGTGGATACGGATTTCACTGTGAAACTGATTGACGAGTACCCGCCAAGTGAACATTGGCCCAATGGATATGCCTTGAATCTGGGCGATTCAATACTCCGCATGCGTTATCGTGAAGGGCGCGATAGCGCAGTGCTGATGCAGCCGGGTGAGGTTTACGAAATTAGCCTCAAGCTACAGGCGACCAGCAACTACTTTGCGGCCGGCCACCGTATACGTATTGACGTTTCAAGCAGCAATTTCCCCCATTACGATGTGAATCCCAACACGGGAGAGCCCCTGGGCCTGAATCGATGCATGGAGGTTGCCCGTCAAACCCTATTCCATGATGCCGTTCGCGCATCGCACATTGAATTGCCTGTCATTCCTGCGCAACCCGTCTAAGGAGAAGAAGATGAAGATTAAACAACTGATATTCGTGGTGGCACTCGCGTGCCTGTCGGGGGCCCAGGCCGCGGTCGGCAGCACGAAGGATACGGTCGTCATTGGGCTGCCGACGGAGCCGCCGGGCCTTGACCCCGCAATGCAGCCGGCCGCTTCAGTCAGTGAGGTGGTCTGGGAGAATATTTTCGAAGGCCTTACCCGGTTCGACCCGTCAGGTAAGATAGCGCCTGCACTGGCTGCCAGTTGGGAGCGTGAAGGGCCGAACGTGTATGTCTTTAAACTGCGAGAGGGTGTCAAGTTCCATGACGGCAGCCCCTTTACGTCAGAGGATGTGAAGTTCAGTTTTGAGCGTAATGCGGCAGATGACAGCACGAATAAGCGAAAGCGTGTGTTCCTGAATTTCGAGAAAATCGAGACGCCGGATCCGTTAACCGTCAAGATTACAACGAAGACCCCATCGGCGCTTCTTCCATTTTTTCTCGCTGAAGGTACAGCATCGATTCAATCCGCCAAGACGGCCGCAGACAACCGCAATAATCCGGTCGGCACCGGGCCGTACACGCTCGTCAACTGGATTCGTAGCGACTCCCTTGAAATGGCGCGGTTCGATCAGTACACCGGTCCGCTAAGCCCTACCATCGACAAGGCAATATTTCGATTCATCCGGGACGAGAATGCGCAGGTGCTTGCAATGAAGTCCGGCCGTGTCGATTATTTGCCTTACATCGCGGCGGTCGAAGCCATCCAGGGCTTCAAGTCTGACAACAGATTCAAGATCACGGAAGGGCAGACACAGGGTGTTCTGTTTCTTGGCATGAATAACAAGAAGCCCCCGTTTGATGATGTGCGGGTACGCCGCGCCATGTATTACGCTATCGACCGGGATGTCGTCAACCTGGGGACGCACGGAGGATATGGCAAGTTGGGCGGCGCCCAAGTAAATGCGCTGAATCCCTATTTCGTGGATGTGCTTGGCGAATCGAAATACGATGTTGCTAAAGCCAAGAAGCTGCTGGCCGAAGCGGGTTATCCCGATGGTTTTTCGGTAAATCTGCGCGTGCTTTCCAACCCATCCACGCAGCGCACGGCCGAGATACTGGTGGCGCTTTTGGCGGATGCGGGTATCAAGGTTCAGCTAGAAGTACTCGAAACCGCGCAATGGTTGGACGTCGTATTTCGCAGCAAAAACTACGACATGACCATTATCTCGCATCCCGAGCCATGGGCAATGCTGAACTATACCGATCCGTCGTACTTTTATCAGTATGATGGCGAAGCGTTTCGCGAGTTGATAGCGCGTGCCGAAGCCAGCACGGACGAAGCCTCTTTACGCAAGAACCTTGAAGCCGCTCAACGTCAGCTTTTTGATGATGCGCCGTCCGTCTGGTTGTATGCCATGCCCCAGGTGGGTGTTGTCAGGGCAGGTTTATCCGGTACCCGCAGCAGCTTGCCCGTGCCCGCATATCCGGTTGCCGAAATGAAATGGGATAACTGAGCGTACCCGTGCACTGGCGCTCGAGGGCTGGGGGGGAGTTCAAGTGTATGAACAGCGCCAACCGGCCTTAGCCCACGCCCAGGCCCGGCTTAGCTTTCGCTGGCGTAGTTGGCGCCGAAAACGCTGTAGTAGGCGGGGTAGAAGCTGCAATACAGCACGGCGGCCACCACGATGTTGACCGGTGTCAGCATCACTTGCACGGCGCCGGCCGATACGCCCATTGCCGTGATGAACGAGCCCGCCATCTGGATGCCGAAGAAAATTGCCGCCCAGCTGGCGCCGTAGGCCAGGAAGGGCAGCTTGTTGCGCCAGCAGGCCACCATGGAAAAGAACAGCGCCTGCGACATCTTGATCCGGTGCCAGCCTATCAGTGCGGGCGCATGCCAGAACAGGGCGGAAATCAGCACATACAGCAGGCCGAAGGTGATGAAAGGCCCGCGCACCGCTGCAATCAGTGCCTCTTCATCGATGGCGCCGTTGACGTTGATGGCGCTCATCAGGCTGTCCAGAAAGGGCAGCGTGGCAAGGAAGCCGCCCGCCAGGCAGAAAATAAGATAAGCCAGGCCCAGGGCCAGCAGGCGCCTGCGGGTTTCCCTGTCGCGCAGGGGTTCCAGCCACATGGGCAGCAGCATGGGTTTGCCGCTGCTGATATGCCGGCAGGCCGACAGCGTGATGAAGGTCAGCATGGGCGTGACGGCAATCAGCAGCATTTGTCCGAACAGCGGTATCAGGTAGCTGACCGTGATCAGGAACCCTGTTGTCAGGCTCCAGAAAAACATGGCCATGGGCTGGCGTCTGAACAGCTGGAAGCCATCTTGTATCCAGAGCCAGCCGGAGGTGATGGGAAGGGTGGCAGCTTGCATGGCGAGTCTTGTTTCCTAAAGGGGAAGCGCAGGTGTGTTGCGGCGTTCCCGCAGTATGCGTTCAAAGTGACGCGGGTCGTGCGGCTTGAGCGTCTGCGCCGGCCTGGGCAGATAAAAATCGTAGAGCCGGGATACCCAGAAACGCAGGGCGGCCGCTTGCAGCAGCACCGGCCATGCGCGCTTTTCGTCGTCGGTAAAAGGCCTGATGCTGGCGTAGGCGTCGAACCAGGCCCGCAGCTTGTCGTTCTGGAACACGCCGGTATTGCGCTCGATGCACCAGTCATTCACGCTGACCGCCACATCGAACAGCCAGGTATCGCAACCGGCGAAATAGAAATCGATGAAGCCGCCCATGCGCGGCATGTCGAAGGTGCCGTCGAACAGGACATTATCACGGAACAGATCGCAATGCGCGGGTCCGGAAGGCAGCGCCCGGTAGGTGTCGCTGTCGGCGAAGCGTGCCTGTTCGTCCAGAACCTGGGTGATCAGCTCGGCTTGCGGCTGGGTCAGGAAGGACAGCACTTTGGGGACGGTTTCCCGCCACCAGGGCAGGCCGCGCAGATTGGGCTGGGCGATGCCGAAGCTGCTGCCGGCCAGGTGCGCGCGGGCCAGGGTCTGGCCCGCCAGCGCGCAGTGGGCGGCGCTGGGCTCTGGTTCGTAGCCGCCCGACAGGCGTGTGACGATGGCGCAGGGCTTGCCGTGCAGTGTGGTCAGGCGGGTGCCATCGCGCAGAGTCTGGGGCTGGGGAACGGGAATTCCGCGCGTGGCCAGATGGTGCATCAGCTCTATGTAGAAGGGTAGCTGCTCGTGGGTCAACACCTCGAACAGCGTCAGGACGAATTCACCCTGCGTCGTGCCCAGAAAATAATTGGTATTTTCAATGCCGGCGGTAATGCCGCGCAGGGACACGAGTTCGCCCAGTGTGTAACGGGTCAGTAGCGCTTGCGCATCGCGCTCGCTGACAGGGGTAAAAACGGCCATAGGCTGCAAACTCTGCTTGTGTGAAGCGTGGATAAATAAAACGCCCGGAAGTCGGGCGATTGATTTTAGTCCATCGGCCCGGACGCTGCTTGTTCCGGTCTGGCGCATTTTCGGTTCAAGTGTTTAGGGCTGCTTGAGGCTGCGGTTGAGCAGCGCTTCAGGCAAGGGCAATGGCATCGATGGGGTGGGGTGCTGTTGAGGTCTTGGCATCAAAGTTTTTCTTGTGGCGTTGCCCGGGTGCTGGGCCGGTGCCGGGCTCCATCGCTTCGGCCCTGGCTTTGCCAGGGCTACCCTGGCACGGGCTTCCAGGCGGGGTCGGGCGTGAACTCGCGGGTCATCAGCCGCCTGTGGGCTGATGACCCGCTCAAACAGGCACGCCCTCTTACGCCCCCGCCTTGAAGCCCATGCCGCGGCTTGCTCAAAGT
>JBATWU010000093.1:0-3013 GCA_049672825.1 Pusillimonas sp. | reverse complement strand
CCGGACATCTGGCTGAGCCGCCGCGCCGATGCGCAGGCGCCCGACAGCCTGGACGATGCCCGCCTGCTTGCCGCCGGCTGGCGAAAAGTCGCCGCCCAGTTCGATGCGGGTGTCACGCGCCAGCAACGCTAGGCCGGTCGGCACTCCCATGCGGCGCAATCGCTTCTACTTGCATTATCAGGACCTGGCTTCCTTGCTCTGTTCAACCGAGAATTCCCTAATGTCCGTGTTCAAACTGTTTTCCACCCAACGTGTGTTCCGGTCGCACAGGCTGCCCTTGGCAAGGCTGGCATGCCTGCTGGCAATAAGCCTCGTGCCCGCGCTGGGGCATGCCGCCCCGCTGAAGATCGGCGTGACGCTGCACCCCTATTACAGCTATGTCGCCAACATCGTGGGCGATGCGGCGCAGGTCGTGCCATTGATTCCCGCCGGCTTCAATCCCCACGCCTATGAACCGCGCGCCGAAGACATCAAGCGCATCAGCGGGCTGGATGTGGTCGTGCTCAATGGCATCGGCCATGACGATTTTGCAGATCGCATGATTGCCGCCAGTGATAAATCCGATATTCCGCTGATCGAAGCCAACACGCAGGTGCCCCTGCTGGCGGCCACGGGCATGGCCGCGCGTGGGGCGTCGGGCGACGACGGCAAGGTGGTCAATCCCCATACCTTTCTGTCGGTCACGGCGTCCATCGCCCAGGTGAACACCATTGCCCGCGAACTGGGCAAGCTCGACCCCGATCATGCCGATCTGTATCGGGCCAATGCGCGGGCCTACGGACAGAAGCTGCGTAAATTGCGCGCCGCCGCTCTGGGCAAACTTGCGCAGGCCCCGACCGCCGACTTCCGGGTGGCGACGATACACGGCGCCTACGATTATTTGCTGCGTGAGTTCGGGCTGGAAGTGACCGCCGTGGTCGAGCCGGCGCACGGCATCGAGCCCAGCCCCGCGCAACTGAAAACGACCATCGATCAGATGCGGAATCTGGACGTGAAGGTGATTTTTTCCGAAATGGATTTTCCGTCCGCCTACGTGGACACGATACAGCGCGAAACCGGGGTCAAGCTGTATGCGCTGACGCATATTTCTTACGGCGAATACTCGGCCGAGAAGTTCGAGGTGGAAACCGCCCGCAATCTGGATACTGTCGTGCGCGCCATTCAGGAGGCCGGGCAATGAGGGCGGAGAGCGCGTCCTTGCCGGTGTCCGCAGCAGGGCGTTCCGCTGCTGCAGGGAACGCCGCGGCGGGTGGTCCGGCCGTCATCTTCGATAGGGTCAGCCTGACGCTGGGGCGCACGGCAATCCTGCGCGACGTGTCGTTCGCGGTGGCGGCAGGCAGTGTGCATGCGCTGGTCGGCCCGAACGGCGCCGGCAAGAGCTCGCTGATCAAGACTCTGCTTGGACAGATGCCGCATCAGGGGCGCCTGGCGCTGGATTGGCCGCAAGCGGTGCAAACCATAGGCTATGTGCCCCAGGCCCTGGAGTTCGATCGCGGCCTGCCCATGACAGTGACGGACTTCATGGCCGCCATGACTCAGCGCCGCCCGGCCTTTCTGGGTGTATCGCCGCGCAGCGCCAAAGCGATCGATGCCGCGCTCGATCGCGTGGGTATGGCCGACAAGCGCATGCGGCGCATGGGGGCCTTGTCGGGCGGGGAGCGCCAGCGCGTGCTGTTGGCGCAAGGCTTGATCCCCGCGCCCTCGCTGCTGGTGCTGGATGAGCCCATGGCGGCGCTCGACGAGGCGGGCGTGCGGGTGTTCGAGCAACTGCTGGCCGATTGGCGTGCGCAAGGGATCACCGTTTTTTGGGTGGAGCACGATCTGCAGGCCGTCCGCGACTTGGCCGACCGGGTTACGGGCTTGAACGGGCAGGTGCTTTTCGACGGCAGCCCCGCCGATGTGCTGACCCCTCAAGGCCTGCTTGATCTTTTCTCCACCCGTCCGCGTCTGGCGGCGGTGCAGGGCAAGGCGGTGGCCGCATGATGCTGATCGACTGGCTCCGCCAGACCCTGCTGGGCTGGGCCGCGGCCGGCCATTTGCCCGCCGCCCTGTCCTATGGCTTCGTCATCAACGCGCTGCTGGCGGGTTTGATCATCGGTCCGATTCTGGGCGGCCTGGGCACGCTGGTGGTGGTCAAGCGCTTCGCGTTTTTCTCCGAAGCGGTGGGCCACTCGGCCCTGACGGGGGTCGCAATCGGTATTCTGCTGGGCGAACCCTACACTGGCCCCTACGGCAGCCTTTTCGGCTATTGCCTGCTTTTCGGCATCCTGCTCAATTACCTGCGCAATCGAACAGGACTGGCGCCCGATACCTTGATCGGCGTATTCCTGTCGATTTCGCTTGCGCTGGGGGCCAGCGTGCTGCTGGTGCTGGCCGGGCGCATCAATATCCATATTCTGGAAAACGTCCTGTTCGGCTCGGTGCTGACGGTCAATAGCGCCGACCTGGCCGTGCTGGCGGTGGTCGGCCTGGCGACGGCGGCCATGGCGCTGCCTTATTACAACCGCATGATGCTCGCCAGCTTCAATCCGCAGTTGGCCGCCGTGCGCAAGGTGCCGGTCAAGGCGCTAGATTATCTGTTCGTGGCGCTGGTCACTATCGTAACGGTGGCGTCCGTCAAGGTGATCGGCGCCATCCTGGTGGGTGCGCTGCTGGTCATACCGGCCGCCTGCGCGCGTTTGCTCAGTTCGTCGCTGCGTGGGTTTTTCTGGTTGTCGGTACTGATCGCCACGGCCAGCACGCTGGCCGGCATACTGCTGCCCATCCAGCTCGATCTGCCGGTGCCATCGGGTGCGGCCATCATTCTGGTGGCGGGCGTCTTGTTCATGCTGGCCGCCATTGCGCGCGGCCTGATCCCGACACTCAGGGGGAATCCATCTTGAAACTTTATGGCATACACCCGCGCAGCGCCGTGGCACGCAAGCCGATGCTGGCACTCTTCATTATCCTGGCTCTATGTGTAGCGATGCCGGGCGGCAGGGCGCTGGCGCAGGACCCGGCGCCAGCTCAGGGA
>JBATWU010000092.1:0-8697 GCA_049672825.1 Pusillimonas sp. | reverse complement strand
GCATGGCGCAGCAGATAGCGCCGCCACAGCCGCCGGCACTGCGGCTTGCAACGTGCGCCGCGATGGACGCCGCCGCCTTGACGCGGGCCGAGGACGATTTGGCCGATGCGCTCATGGCGTCTCTGGACTTGAGGCAGGGCACAGTCTTTGCCCTGGGCGCCGTGGCGATGCCCGATGGCCAGGCGCGCCTGGTGGTCGCCGTGCACCATGCGGTGTTCGATATGGTCTCGTGGTCGATACTGGCAGAAGACATCCGGGATGAGCTGACCCAGGGCAACAGGCCGGCGCGCCCGGCTTCCACCTCCTGGACGTGGTGGTCCAGGGCATTGTCGGGTCGGGTGGAAGCTGCCGGGGCAAGCCTGCCATATTGGGACGGCGTTGCGCGCGAAGCCTTGGCTGCGGCTGTCGTGCCGGTGGACGACCCCACTGGAGACAACACCGAAGGCCGGGTGTCCGAACAGCGCCTGGCCCTGGATCCGCCTTTGGCTGCCGCTTTCCTGGCGGGTATGTCGTCGGTCTTCGGACTGCGTCCGCACGAGGCCTTGCTGGCGGCGGTTGGCTTGAGCCTGGCCGAGTGGGCAAAGGGGCCGCTGGTTTGGGATCTTGAAGGCCACGGCCGCCAGCCCTTCGATCCATCCATCGATCTGTCCCGCAGCATAGGCTGGTTCACGACGCGCTATCCGGTCGTGCTGCCGGCGGAGGAGGCCGATATGCAGGCCTGGGTCGTTTCCCTGAAAGAAAAGCTCCGGCGTATTCCGGACCATGGCATGAGCTACGGCCTGCTGCGCTATGGCGGTCATTCTTATTTGCGCGTCGAGCCGGGGCTGTCTTTCAACTTTGTCGGCGAAATCAGCCAGTTCGGCACCGAGGGCATGACGCTGCGGCGCCTGGGCGCGGGCACCGAGCGGGCGCCCGATGCGGAACGCAGGCACTTGCTGGCCTTCGATGTCTGGCAGCAGGACGGAGAGATCGTACTGTCGTGCCGGCATGCGGGGCGGCACCAGCCCTCGACCATCCGGGCCCTGCTCGATCGAATCCGGGACGAGGTCGCGCGCCTGGCCGATACCTGCTCGGCATCGGCGGCCGCGTTGTACACGCCATCCGACTTTACGGGCATGTCGTTCTCGCAGGATGAGCTGGACGACTTGCTGGGACAAATCAATGACAAGGGGGAGTAATTCCCTTTCCAGATCAAGCCTGAACGCCAAGGCGAAGCGCAGACATCACTGGCGCAAGGCAAGTGAAGCCCGGAATGTGCATGCTTGATATAGAAAGGGATTAAGAGCGATGGCGGAGTTTCCCCTGCATTTTCATTGGCTGGTCAATGATCTGCACATTTGCGCCGGGCCCCCTGCCAACGGGCAGCGCTGGTGCCTGGATGTCGATGTCTGGCGGCCTTCGACGGGCGAGGTCGAACGCATGCTTTGGGACGCCAACATTCCCTGGGGCCTGGTGCGGCGCGATCCCCGGTCGTCCACGATCATGTCTGTCTTGCCTGGGGCGCGCCAACGCGATCTGCTGGTGGTCGCCGAACAGGGAATAGGCGATATTGTCCAGCAGTTGCGCTATGTGCCGCCGGTTGCGGCGCATTTCAACCGGACCCGGATACAGTGCAAGCCTGAACTGCATCGCTTCATACGGCGGCAGGGACACGGTATCGAGCCGGTCACCGCCAGGCAGGTACTGGCCGATCCGCCCAAGGTGCGCGCGCAGCTGATGCGCATGGGAGCCTTGTGTTCGGACCCCAGCCATGGCAACGCCTACCTGACCGCCCAGGCCTGTCGCGGCGCGCGGCAGGCGCGCGGCCTTCATGGGGGCTTGAGGGTGGGCCTGAACTGGTCAGCCAGCAAAGTAGGGGTTGCCAGGGATATTAAATCCATCCCTCTGGTTCTGCTTGAGCGATTGCTGGTCGATCACCCGGAGATTTCCTGGGTGAGCGTGCAATGGGGCGGAGAAGAGGCGTGCCTGATGCGGCAGCACTGGGCGGCGGCGGTCGAACCCTGTGGCCATGCGATTCATGATGTGGCCGACTTGGCCGATGCGATCGCCGGCCTCGACTTGCTGATCAGCATCGATAGCGCGCCCGCTCATCTGGCGGGGGCGCTGGGCGTGCCTGTCTGGACCTTATTGACCCGCCCCTGCAGTTGGCGCTGGGGGCTGGACAGCCCGCACACAGGGTTGTACCGCAGCATGCGCCTGTTCCGTCAACCCGCCCTGAACGCGTGGACTGAAGTGCTTGCGCAGGTATCGGGCGCGCTCGATACCGCCAGCCTGCCAATGGTCGGGCCGGGCGGCCCCGCCATGAGCGTGAGGATGCCCGAGCGTGCCGATCATGTCGCCTGCCTGCCCACGCCGGCGGCCAATCATCCGGGCCAGGCATCGCTGGCCCATGCCCTGGCATTGTGCCGAAAAAACCCACGCATGCGAGCGGCTTTTGTCGCGCAGCCCCTGGCGTTCTTGTCGGCGCAGGGAATAGGGCTGCAGCATCGCGACTACCGCAGCCTGAACCAGATTTTCAAGGCCATGGTGGATTTTCATGATGGGTTTTCTTGGTGCTGGCCCTTGAAGCCGCTACAATCATCTTCTTTCAATTCAACGGTTATCTCATGAGTCTCTCTAGCGAAAAAATAGGCGACGTCCTGGTCATTTCGGCATCGGGCCAGATCAACAGCGCGAACGCGGCGGAAGTCGAGTCAGGGCTGCTGGCCTATGTCGATCAGGGCGAGCGTTTGTGTGCGCTGGACCTGAGCGGCCTGGACTACATTTCCAGCGCAGGTTTGCGTGTTGTATTGATGCTCGCCAAGGGTCTGAAGCAAAAATCCGGGCAACTGATTCTGTGCAGCCTTCAGCCCCAGGTGCATGAAGTGTTCGATATCAGCGGATTCCTGTCGATACTCACAGTGGTCGAAAGCCGCGACGCCGCTGTCAGCCAATTGGCGGCCTGACGCCCCGGGTCTTGCAGGCGTTCAGGCAAGCCGTTCGCGCAGCAGGCCCAGGGCTTGATGCAGGCGGCCGAAAGCGGCCTCGCGCTGGCTATCCAGCTGCCGGGCCTGCGCCAGACTGATTTCCGTGAAACGCAGCGTGTCGCCCGGCATGCTTTGCGCGATGGCGGGCAGATCGACCGTCGCCACATGGGCGATTTTCGCGTAGCCGCCGGTGGTCTGGCGGTCGGCCATCAATACAATGGGATTGCCGTCAGGCGGCACTTGCACGCTGCCGAAGCTGGTTGCGTCGGACAACAGCTGTTTGGCGCTCAGCAGATGCAATTGCGGGCCCTGCAGCCGGTAGCCCATGCGTTCCGACTGCGGGCTGATCTGGTATTCGCCCGAAAAAAAATCCCTGATCGAGGCTTCGGTGAACAGCGCAGCATGAGCGCCGCGCACGGCGCGTAGGGTCGGCCTCGGCGCCGTGCCCAGCATGGCGGGCAGGTATATCTTGATGTCCCAGAGTTCACGGGCCAGCGCGTCCGCCTCGCCCCCTTTCAGGGGGGTGCGTAGATGCAGGATGTCGCCTTTTCGCAAGGCTCGCCCTTGAAAACCGCCGAAACCGCCGCGCAGATACGTGCTGCGGCTGGACATGACGGACGGCAGATCGATGCCCCCATGCCAGGCGATATAGGCGCGCAGCCCGGATGCCCGGGCGCCAAATGCCAGGACATCGCCGTCGCGCACGATCAGGGGGCGATTGTTGGGAACGGGTTCCTGGTTCAGTGTTGGACTCAACAGCGCGCCGCTGATGGCAATGCAGGCCGGTGCCTCGAAGCGCAGCGTGGGCCCCGTCAGGGTAACTTCCAGTGTGGCTTCGTTTTCGTCATTACCCACCAGCAGGTTCGCCAATCGGTGCGCCCGGCTGTCCATGGCGCCGCCCACCGGTACACCCAGGTGCTGGTGTCCTGTGCGTCCGAGGTCCTGG
This sequence comes from Pusillimonas sp., assembly GCA_049672825.1. Classification (GTDB taxonomy): domain Bacteria; phylum Pseudomonadota; class Gammaproteobacteria; order Burkholderiales; family Burkholderiaceae_B; genus Pusillimonas_C; species Pusillimonas_C harenae_A. The sequence continues at coordinate 4,785 of JBATWU010000092.1, read as the reverse complement.
AAGCTGGACAGCATGCCGGGCTTGACGACATGCATGCTCATGCCGCTTTACCCTTGAGGGCCTGGAACCTTGCCGGGCTGACAGGCACGAAGTTGACCGTGTCGCCTGGCGCGAGCAGGGTCGGAGGTTCGTGCCCGGGATCGAACAGAACGGCGGGCGTGGCGCCGATAATGTGCCAGCCGCCGGGAGAAGCGTTCGGATAGATCATGGTTTGCAGATTCGCGATCGCGACCGAGCCGGCCGGCACGACGGTGCGCGGCGTGGCGCGCCGGCCGATGGCCAGCCGTTCGTCGTGTACGCCAATGTATGGCGCCCCGGGCGCGAAACCCAGCATGAACACATAAGCGGGCCTGTGGCTGTGCAGGCGAACGACGTCTTCCGGGCTGAGCCCGCAGTGCTCGGCCACGGTTCCCAGGTCGGGGCCGTAGTCGCCTCCGTAGCAAACGGGAATGTCTATTTGCCTGGAGGCGCCGGCGTGGGCCGAAGCCGTCAGCGCTTGGGAAAGTGTGTTCCGTATCTTGGCTTCGAGCTGCTGGAAGCGGGTGTCGGCATCGGACTGGCAAGGCTGCAGGTGCAGCGCCACGGTGTTGAAGGTGGGGACGATATCGCTGAGGCCCTGGATACCGGCGGCCTGCAGCGCGGCTGCAGCCTGGGCGCAGCGCCGTCCCGTCTCGATATCGATTTGGTCGCCGAAAACCAGCAGCAGCGTCCGGTCGCCCTGCGGGACGATGCGCCAGGCCGGCGCGCCTGTGTCGCTGAGGCCCGCCATGGCGGTTCTATTTTGCGAACAGGGAGTCGAGGTTCTTGAACGACTTGAATTCCAGCGCGTTGCCCGAAGGGTCGAGGAAGAACATGGTGGCTTGCTCGCCGACCTCGCCCTTGAAGCGCACATAAGGTTCGATGACGAATTTGGTGCCTGCGTCTTGAAGTTTTTTTGCCAGTGCCTCCCAGACAGGCATGTCGAGTACGGCGCCAAAGTGGCGCACGGGCACATTGTGATCGTCGACGCTGCTGGTTTGCGTGCCGCCGCATTCGTCGGGCGACAGGTGAGCCACGATTTGGTGGCCATGGAAATTGAAATCAATCCACTGGTCGGAGGACCTTCCTTCAGGACAGCCCAGAAGGTCGCCGTAGAAGACGCGCGCCTCGGCCAGGTCGCGCACGGGAAAGGCCAGGTGAAAAGGGGGAAGCGTATTGGATGTGGACATATGGGATGCTCCGAATCAGTCGAGTAACCGCCCGCTTGCGCAATGGCGTGCAGGCGGCCATTTTACTGTGTTTTGCGAAGTGCCGCCGCCCGTTTTCCGACGCGTTTGCGTGGCGGAATCACTCGGCTTTGCTGACCCGGGAAGGAGGGAAAATCAGCGAGAACAGGCTGCCGGCGCCAAAACGGCTGTGTATCGACAATTCGGCGTTATGCCGCATGGCCACGTGTTTGGTAATGGCCAGCCCCAACCCGGTGCCGCCGGTTGCGCGGGATCGCCCACGGTCCACCCGATAAAAGCGCTCGGTCAGCCGTGGGATGTCTTGCGATGCAATGCCAATACCGGTGTCCTGCACTGAATAACAGGCGTGGCCCTGCTCGGTGACATACCAGCTGACGGTAATTATGCCGTCTTTCGGGGTATAGCGTATGGCGTTGGTGAGCAGATTGGACACTGCCGAGGCAAGTTCGGTTTCTATGCCCGTCACGCAGAGCTCGTCATCGATATTGTCGACGAACACATGCTGGTCGCCGGAAAGTATGCGGCCTTGCTGCAGGGCGGTGTGGATGATTGTGCTCATGCGCACCGGCTCGCCTTCCGCGGAGGGCGAGGACTCCAGCGTGGACAAAGTCAAAAGATCTTCCACGATGGCTTGCATGCGCTGGGCCTGCTCCAGCATCATGGCCAGGTAGCGCTGGCGTTGTTCGGCGCTGAGCGATTCGCCCGGCATATCGTGCAGGGTTTCCAGGAAGCCCGACAGCACTGTCAGGGGGGTGCGCAGCTCATGCGAGACGTTGGCAACGAAATCCTTGCGTGTGGTTTCGAGCTTTTCCATTTGCGTGACATCGCGGGTGACCACCAGGAACTGGCCCAGGCCATAGGGGGTAAGCTGCACCAGCAGGGCTTTTTCCTGCCCGTCGCTGTTCAGATGCATCAGCAGGGGAGCGGGCCAACTGGTTTGCCGGGCATAGCGGGCGAAATCCGGCGCGCGCAAAATATTGAAAATGCTGTGGTTGCGGTCGACCTGCAGATTCAGGCCCAAATGTTCGCTGGCTGTCTGGTTGCACCAGGTCAGCAGCATGGATTCGTCAAGCGTGATGGCGCCGTCGGGCAGGGCCTCGGCCGCCAGCATGATGCCGTCCACATGCCGGTTCAGGGAATCGATTTCGTGCCGGTCCTTGCGCAGCTTGCGATAAACCGTGGCCAGAATGTTGTCCCAGGGCCCTGCCGATGGGGGAGGAGGATTCTCGAGGTTTGTGGTCCAGCGCTGTATCAGAGAAAGCTGCCAGCCACTGACCAGAATCATGCAGACCAGGCCGAAGGCGAACACGCCCCAGCCCGCGTGCGGCCCCATCCACGAGGCGCATATCCAGCCGAGCATCGCCCACAAGCCTATCGAGATAACGGTTTTGATCATGTTGACAACGGTTCAGGCCGCGGGCCGGTGGTTCTTTACAAGAGATGTTCAGGCAAGCTTGGGTAATTGTGCGGTAAAACGATATCCGGCCCCGCGCACCGTCTCGATGTGGTTCTCGAGCCGGCTCGGTTCCAGCGCTTTGCGCAGACGCCGTATATGCACGTCCACGGTGCGCTCCTCCACAAAGACATGATCGCCCCAGACTTGATCCAGCAACTGGGCGCGTGAAAAGACACGTTCCGTATGCGTCATGAAAAAGTGTAGCAGGCGAAACTCGGTGGGTCCGACGGTAAGCGGCTGTCCATCGCCGGTGACCCGGTGCGTGGACGGATCCAGCTTGAGCGCGCCGATCTGGATGATGTCGTCGGTCAGCTGCGGCGCGCGCCTGCGCAGCACGGCCTTGATGCGCGCAATGAGCTCCTTGGGCGAGAAGGGCTTGGTGATGTAGTCGTCGGCGCCGGCTTCCAGGCCTTCTACCTTGTCATGTTCCGCGCCTTTGGCGGTCAGCATGATCACGGGAACGTGCCGTGTGCGCTCGTCCGAGCGCAGCGTCCGGGCCAGTGTGATGCCCGAGGCGCCCGGCAGCATCCAGTCCAGCAGTATCAGGTCGGGAAGCTCGGCGCGTATCAGTGTCTGGGCCTGCTCGGCGTCAAAGGCGCGAAGTACTTTATGGCCGGCAAAAGACAAGTTCACCGAAATAAGTTCCTGGATGGCGGGCTCATCTTCTACAACAAGTATGGTTGTGCTCATAGCGCGTAATAGTACGTTAAGTATTCTGACATGGACAAAAGTTAGCTCTGACAAACAAGTAAAGCTTGGCGGCGGGTCTTGTACCCAACGTTGATAATATGGCGTAAATATTTCAGGTTTGTGAAAATTTCGATTTAATGGCGATTAAGGGCTTTCCCGAACGGAGAGAGAAGGCCGCAAGCGCATCCCGCGGTGGATAATGAGGTACGATTAGCAAACCATGCAAAATACCCCATCGTCTTCTTCCGGGTCCGGCAGACCCGTGGCCGGAGCCCAGCCGGAAGCCAATACGCATTTTGGCTTTAAAACCGTTGCCGAAGCCGAAAAGGCGGGCAAGGTGGCCGAGGTATTCCATTCCGTGGCCAGCCGCTACGACATCATGAACGACCTGATGTCGCTCGGGCTGCATCGTGTATGGAAAGCCTTCACTATAGGGCGGGCCGATGTCCGCCCCGGCATGAAGGTCCTGGACATCGCGGGGGGCACCGGCGATCTGGCCCGCGCGTTTGCCAGAAAGGCGGGCGCCACCGGCGAAGTATGGCTGACCGATATCAACGACTCCATGCTGCGCGTCGGGCGAGACCGCCTGACCGACCGGGGGCTCTTGGTGCCCACGGCGGTATGCGATGCCGAATCGCTGCCTTTTCCCGATGGTTACTTCGACCGGGTCAGCGTGGCTTTTGGCCTGCGCAACATGACGCACAAAGACAGGGCGCTGGCAGAGATGCGGCGCGTGCTCAAACCGGGCGGAAAACTGCTGGTGCTCGAATTCTCCAGGGTGGCCAGGCCGCTGACGCCGGTCTACGACTGGTATTCATTCAACATCCTGCCCTGGCTGGGCCAGAAGGTGGCTGGCGACCAGGAAAGCTACCGTTACCTGGCCGAATCCATACGCATGCATCCCGACCAGGATACCTTGTCCGGCATGCTGGCGTCCGCCGGCCTGTCGCGCGTGCGGTATTTCAATCTTAGCGCCGGGGTGGTCGCGCTTCATGAAGGCGTGAACCTGGGCTGAGCAAGCGTCTGGGCGCCTTCCATGCCATTTTTTCCGAGGATCGAGCTTTTTTCGTCCGGCGGGCCTTACGGCGAGCCTGACTTTATGCTAATGTTCAGCTTCCAGTAAGATTCTGGCTGCCTAGCTGAGCAGCCTCAATACATTAAACAAGATCGAACTGCAGCATGCTGTTGATTGCGCTGCACTACAGGAGCAATACATGTCCCAACGATTTTCCCGGCTGTTTGCCGTAGCCATGCTGGTCGTTTCGGCCGGCGCGATGCTGACGGTATCGTTTGATGCCGAAGCACGCCGGATGGGCGGCGGCAAGAGCTTTGGCCGCCAATCGTCCAATATCACCCAGCAGCGTCAGGCCGTGACGCCGCCTGCCGCGTCCGCCACGCCGCGCACCGCGGCGC
>JBATWU010000091.1:0-35190 GCA_049672825.1 Pusillimonas sp. | reverse complement strand
GGCCCACGCCGCCCAGGCCCACCACCGCGGCCGTATCGCCCGCCTGTATGCGGGCGCGATTGATCACCGCACCCGCGCCGGTGAGTACGGCGCAGCCGAACAAGGCAGCCTCGCGATGACTGATGTCGGCATTTACCTTTACGCAGGAACGGCGCGACACGACGGCGTATTCGGCAAAGCAGGACACGCCGGTGGCGTGATTGAGGTATTCGTCGCCGATATGCAGGCGGCGCTCGCCCGACAGCAGCGTGCCCTGGGTATTGGCCACCGCGCCAGGCTCGCACAGCGCGGGCCGGCCCTTCATGCACGGGAAGCAGCAACCGCAACTGGGCACAAAGACCATCACCACGTGATCGCCGGGGCGCAGATCAGTGACGCCGTCCCCGGTTTCAACTACCTCGGCCGATGACTCATGCCCCAGCACGATGGGCAGGGCCCGAGGACGATCGCCATTGATGACCGACAGGTCGGAGTGGCACAAGCCGGCCACCTTGATCCTGATGAGCACCTCGCCGGGCCCGGGAGGGTCCAGTTCGACATCGGCAATCATCACAGGCCTGGTTTCGGCATAAGGGCCCGCAACCCCCATCTCACGCAACAATGCGGCGCGCGTTTTCATAGCGTTATCCTCGGTGTTCGATGTTTAAATGGTGCGGCCGCCATCCACCGGGAACTCGACCCCGGTAATGAACTCAGCCGCATCACTGGCCAGGAACAATGCAGCGGCAGCCACATCGGCGGGCGTGCAGAAGCGGCCCAGCGGAATGGTGGACTGGAACTTGGCACGGTTCTCGGGTGTGTCGGGCAGGCCCATGAACAACTCGAACATGCCCGTAACGCCCATTACCGGACAAATCGCGTTGACGCGAATGTTGTCCGGGCCAAGTTCGACCGCCATGGATTTGGACAGCACATTCACCGCGCCCTTCGAGGCGTTGTACCAGGTCAGGCCCGGGCGCGGGCGAATGCCCGCCGTCGATCCGATATTGATGATCACGCCCTTGCCCTGCTTGCGCATCACCGGCACCACGGCGTGAGTCATGTAGTAGATGGACTTGACGTTGACATCGAACATGCGGTCGAACATGGCCTCGTCCACTTCCAGCATGGGCTGGTTCTTGTGGGTGATGGCGGCGTTATTGATCACAATATCGAGCGCGCCGAACTCTTTCACGCTCGCGTCGACCATGCGCTGCACATCTTCGCGCTTGGAGACATCGCCTTTCAGCGCCAGCGCGCTGCTGCCGATCTCGGAAGCCACGCGATTGGCGGCCTGCTCGTTCAGGTCGGCAATGACCACTTTCGCGCCTTCGCGCGCATACAACTTGGCCGTGCCTTCGCCGAAGCCACTACCCGCGCCAGTGATCAGCGCAACTTTACCTTCCAGTTGACCCATTTTGCTTAACTCCTTGATTACTCGCCGTGATAGTGGACGATAGTTTTGGTCGTGCTCATTTCTTCGAGCGCGATAAAGCCCTTTTCGCGGCCATGGCCACTTTTCTTGACACCGCCAAAAGGCAGTTCCACGCCCCCACCGGCGCCAAAACTGTTGATATAGACCTGGCCCGCCTGCATGGCCCGGGCCACACGCTGCTGGCGCCCGCCGTTTTCGGACCAGACCGCGCCCATCAGGCCGTACTCGGTGGCGTTGGCCAGTTCAATGGCCTCGGCTTCGGTTTCAAATGGCACCACCACCAGCACCGGCCCGAAGATCTCATGCATCAGCAAGTCGCTGTCGTGGTTCTTGGCGCCAAAGATCGTGGGTGTCACGAAGTAGCCACCCTCGGGGACGCCATCGGCGATTGCTCCCTGGGCCACCACTTCCAGCCCTTCATCCTTGCCCTTCTGGATATAGCGGTTGATGCGCTCCCACTGGGTCTTGTTGACCACTGGGCCGCAAGTGAGGTCCATTTCAGGCGTGCCCGCGCGGGTCTTGGAAAACTCTTCGGCCAACGCCTTCAGAAACTCGTCGTGCACGCCTTTCTGCAGCAACAGGCGGCTGCCGGCTGTGCAGGTTTGCCCTGTATTGTGAACAATGCCGCGCACAATGGCGGGGATGGCCAGCTTGAAATTGACGTCGTCAAACACCACGTGCGCCGACTTGCCGCCCAGCTCCAGCACGCATTTCACGGCATTGAGCGCGGCGGATTGCTGGATCAGCACGCCGACTTCGTTGGAGCCGGTAAACGAAATAAAGTTGATGCCAGGATGCCTGGAGAGCGCGGCGCCGGCCTCTTCGCCCAGCCCGGTCACCACATTCAGGGCACCGGCGGGAAAGCCCACTTCCAGAGCGAGTTCGGCAACGCGCACAATGGACAGGCAGGCGTCTTCGGCCGGCTTGACAACCACGGCGTTGCCCATGGCCAGGGCCGGGGCCACGCTGCGGCCGAACATCTGCGCCGGATAGTTCCAGGGAATGATGTGCGCGGTCACGCCCAGGGGCTCGCGAACGACTTCGGCCGAATAGCCATTGAGAAAAGGAATGGTTTGGCCGTGCACCTTGTCGGCGCCGCCGCCATAGAACTCGAAATAGCGGGCCAGCACGGCAATGTCGCCGCGAGAGGTGGAGATCGGCTTGCCGGTATCGCGGGACTCGATCTGGGCCAGCTCTTCGTGATGATCCAGCACCGCCTGGCCCAGCCTGTTCAGCAGGCGGCCGCGCTCGAATGCCGGCACCTTGCCCCATTCGCTGCCCAGCGCCTGGCGGGCGGCCTTGACGGCGCGATCCACGTCGTCCGCATCGCCACGGGGAATGGTCGTGAAAACTTTGCCGTCGCTCGGGGAAACGACATCGATGGTCTGTTTGTTGACGGCGTCGGTTTTCTGGCCGTCGATAATCATTTGAGTCATAGCACTTCCTGCCTTTACAAAGTTTGCTGAAGCTCGATCGAGCCTCGTTCGATGGTCCATATACGGTCGGGAATATCGCCCAGCAATTTGATATTGGATTCGGTAATGATCACACACAGGTCGGGCTGCATGGCCTTCAACCGGCTGAGCGCGTCGGTATAAATCAGGCCCAGCTTGGGCGCCAGGCCCTGGAAGGGCTCGTCGAGCAGCAGCAGACGGGTTCCAACCATGAGCGCGCGGCCCAGTGCCACCATCTTGCCTTGCCCGCCCGACAGGGCCGAGCCCGACCGCTTGAGCATGGGCTGGATATCGGGCACCGCCTCGAGCACCACTTCCAGGCGGTGGTCGACATCTTGCCTGGACTGCTTCAGGGTGTTGCAGGGCAGGCGCAGGTTCTCTTCCACCGACATGGTGGGAAAGATGACCCGATCTTCGGGCGAATACCCGATTTGGCAAGCTGCGCGCGCATGGCCCGGGAGCCCGCCCAGATTGATATCATCCAGATGGATTTCACCCGAGCGCAGCTTGGTCAGGCCCATGATGGTGCGCAGCAAAGTGGTCTTGCCGGCGCCATTGCGCCCCACAATACCCACAGTGGTGCCTTTTTCGAAATTGCAGTCGACGTCGCGCAGAATTCGGTTGCCCGCGAGGTCGACATTGACGCCGGTTAACTTAAGCATGTGTCAGGTTCCCAGTACTTCGCTTTTGATTTGCGGGTTCGTCAGCACTTCATCGGGCGTGCCGTCGGCCACGATGGCGCCGTTGATCCAGGCCGCCACGCGCGTCGCATATTGCGCGACGATGTCAACGTCGTGCTCGACGAACCAGCTGGTTACTTTGCGTTCTTCGAGGGCATTCATCACGGTTTGCATGAGACCGTGCTTGTCTTCGGAGGCCACGCCGCTGGTGGGCTCATCCATGATGAGCAGCTTGGGCCGCAATGCCAGTGCCATCGCCACGTCCAGCAGCTTGCGCTTGCCTTCAGGCAGATCGGAAGACAGCGCATCGGCATCTTCCCTGAGCCCGACGAGCTCCAGCGTGCTTTCGACTTCTTTGCTGTCCACCGTGTCGGCAAGCGACTTGAACACGCTCAGGCGCGCATTCTGGCGGGCGGCGGAAATCCGGATGCACTCGCGCACGGTATGCTCGGTGAACAACTGCGGCAATTGAAACGACCGCCCCATGCCCAGGCGCACGATTTTTCGGGGCGCCATGGCGGTGATGTCCTGGCCGTCGAAGTAGACTTTGCCCGACGCCGGCTTCAGGTAGCCGGTGCAGATGTTGATGAAGGTGGTTTTACCCGCCCCATTCTGGCCGATTACCGCAAGGCTTTCACCGCTATGCAGTTCAAAATCGATATTGTTGGCGGCCACCACACCGCCAAATGCCAGATGGAGCCCAGTGGTCTTGACTAAAGGTTGCATTGCTTGAGCTCCTTTCCTTAAAGTTTAATGCGCTTGGAAAGCTGCCCAACGAATCCCGTGGGAAACAGGAAGATCACGATGATAAGCGTCAAACCCAGTATGAATTGCCACAGACCCGGAAAGTAGGCGGTGGATGCCAGCTTGACGGCTTCGAAGACCAGCGCCCCCAGGAACGCGCCAATGGCGTGGCCGGCGCCGCCCAGGATGGCGATGAACACATATTCGCCCGAGCGCAGCCACAAGCCGATCTCGGGCGTGACCAGGCCTTGTATGAGCGCGAGCAGGCTGCCGGAAAAGCCGACCACGACAGCCGACAGCAGATAGCCGCGCCACATGACCGAATAGGCCGAAAAGCCGAGATATTCCAACCGGGTTTCGTTGGTTTTTATAGCCGCCAGCGCCTCGCCATTGCCCGATCGGAAATAGCGTTGCACCCACCAGGCAAGCGCAAGCGCGATGACGATGGTGACGGCGAGCAGCACGAATTCATATGGCCCGCGCTCCAGCACCAGGCCCATGATGGCGGGGCGGGAAATGCGCAGACCGTCGGTGCCGCCCGTGATGTGATAGAGCTTGCCCAGCAAGGCAAACAGAACCATGCTCAGTGCCAGGTTCAGCATGCCGAAAAAGATGCCGCGATAGCGCACCACGAATACACCAATGATGGCACTGGACACGACGGCCGCCAATACGCCCGCCAGGATAAGCACGGCGGCGTCCAGGCCGGGATAGGCACGGGCCAGGAAAGCCACCGTATAGGCCGAAATACACGCGTACATGGCGTGGCCGAACGACACCTGCCCCGCGCGCATCATGACTGATACGCCCAGCGCGGCGATAGCGTAGGTCATGCCGATAATGATAGGCGTGATGGTCCAGGGCAGGCTGTACCCGATGAACAGCGCAAGCGCCGCGCCAATGATGCTGATTGCGTAAACCATTAGATCGTCCTCGCTTGCGCCACGGTAAACAAGCCATGCGGGCGCACAAGCAGTACCAGACCCATGATGATGTAAGGCACGGCCACTTCGAATTCAGGGGCCATGTAAACGGATATTGAACGGATGATGCCGATCAACAGGGCGGCGACGAGCGCCCCCGTGATTTGCCCCAGGCCGGCGGTTGCCACCACGGCAAAGGACAGCACGATCATGTCGGCCCCCGCACCAGGCACCAGCGAGGTGGTTGGCGATGCCAGGGCGCCGCCAAGCACGCCCAGAATGGCGCCGACGATGAAGGTGATCAGGCCTATTTTCCGGGCATTGATACCCTGCGATATGGCGACCTCGCGATGATGCGTGATGGCAACCATCTGCTTGCCCAGGTTGGTGCGGCGCAGAAAGTATTCCAGGCCAATGTATGCCACCAGCGCCGTCACGGGCACCACCACCAATTGATAGGTTGTATAGGTGATGCCGCCCAGTTCGATATTGCCCAGGCGATTGACGACCTCGCTGGCGCTGTAGGGCTGGGCGCCCCAGATCATGCGCTGGATGTCTTCCAGCATCAGCAGTGCGCCAAAGGTAAGCAGCAATTTCAGTATGGGGTCGTAGCCCTGGGTGCGGCGAATCAGCAGCACTTCCATGATGCCGCCCAATAAAGTGCCCACGACAATGGCCACCAGGAAAAGCGAGACGAGAGGGATCAGCGCCGACTCGGTGGCTGGCGCGATCATCATGATGAACGATGCCGCGGCATAGCCGCCAAACGCGTAAAAAGCGCCATGTGCAACATTCAGTATGCCCATCACGCCAAAGATCAGCGTCAGTCCCATGGACACCAGAAACAATAGGCATGCGTAGGCGATGCCATCGACCAGCGCAAGTGGCAGGATGTTAAGAAACACGAACTTTCCTTAGGAAGTACAAATTAAAAATCGTGGTGATGGAGAAAGAGGCTTTCGCGCGGCCATGCGCTGGCATCGTTAGGGATTTTCATCGTACCGCAAAGGCCAATTGTGTTGGCCGACTCCACCACACACCGCACCAAGTGTACGGAGCGGTACAGAAAGCGGCAATTGACTTTTGGAAAACCGGGGGTTTCTGATAAACGTAATCCCGGGAAAACCCCTATAGCTTATTTCTGACTCAAAACTTGTACTGCAGCCCCGCCACCACAAAGTCGTAGCGCTGGCGTCCCAAGCCTAGGTGCCAGGGGGCCGTTGGAAGATGCACTCCCGGATAATCGGTTGCCCCGAAGGTGTAGCTGGTGGAGCTGATGGAAAGATATCGGTATTCGGTAAACAGATACAGGTTCTTGGCGATCTGCCCCTTGATGCCGGCCTTGAACTGCATGGCAAAGGCGGAAGCCGAGGCGTCTGGATCAGAATTGAAATGATTGATGCCCGGCTCGGACGGATTGGCGGAATCGGTCCCTTTGGCAGACAGGAAGGCCACGCCCGCGCCCAAGCCGACATAAGGAAACACTTTGCTGGAATAAGGAGTCTGCAAAGTGAAAACCGCATTGGCCAGCACGACTCCGGCCGTCATGGGAAAGTACACATACTGGGTTCCCAGGGCGCGCGGCATGACGGGCATCTCGCCTACGGGCGTATGCTTTCCAATGTAAAACCCTTCCAGCTCGGCCGCGGGCCTCAGACCCCAACTGGAGGTTCCGATATCCTGGCGCCTCCATTCGTAGCCGACGTGAACACCCCCCATCGATACACGGGTGTCCGAGGTGGAGCCGCGCGCATTGATGGGCAGCGACAGGTGCTGATTAAGATGGACAGCCCCTTTTTGCTGCATGCTTGCCGAAGCGGCGGAACCCAGGCCGCCGAATGCACCGAGATAGACGCCTTGGCCATTGGAAGCCTCGGCCGCAAGGCACGCGCCGCCGGTGAACGCGCACATGAGCATGGGTATAAGATACTTGGAACACATTCGACTTTTCCCCACAATTTCTATCGTATGGAAGTAACTGGTTACGCCGTATACGCATGCTAGCCGCATTAGCGTGGCGGCGCCACTGCATTGGCGGCCGGTGCTGCTGCAATACCCGGACGCCTGGTTTAAAATTAACCCCCCATTTTTTTTCTATAGGGCCTTGCCCCATCATGAAACCCCCGCGCATTCATTCTGCGCAACGCCGCGTCATTCGCCTCGCCGATGCGCATCGGGCCAGTCTGCCCTCCAACCCCGCCAACACAGCAGCGGGCATCAAGGCGCAGCCGCTTGCCGGCGCCCCGCTGTCGCGCCATGCATCAGCCGCCAACGACGGCTCCGCCTATAATCCGTGCCTGAGCTGCGGCGCCTGTTGCGCACATTTTCGCGTTTCCTTCTACTGCGGGGAAATCGCCGGCGAAAGCGGCGGCACCGTGCCGCCCGAACTGGTGACTCAGGTCAGCCCCTTGCGCGGCTGCATGAAGGGTACGGAATACGGTGGCCAGCGCTGCATCGCGCTGCGCGGCGAGCTGGGCCACGATGGTATTCATTGCGCCATCTACGAACAGCGTCCATCGCCTTGCCGAGAATTCTCGCCCTGGCTCGAGCACGGCGAGCCCAATCCAGATTGCCAGCGTGTGCGCAAGGGCATTGGCCTGCCGCCCCTGCCGTCCAGAATCCATGCCGACGACGATGAGCATCCCACGCATACACCGCCACGGCGCGGCGATGTAGCGGCTTGAAGCGGCGGCAACTTAAGGTACTATGAAACGGCTCATTGGCCTGGGCCGCGATGCCGTAGCGCTACCCTCTGCAAACACCGCTTCTGTTCGAAGGATGTAAAGTGACCGATCTTTCCGCTTTCCCCATTACCCGGAAATGGCCTGCCCAGCACGCCGACCGTCTCCAGTTGTATTCCCTGCCGACGCCCAACGGGGTCAAGGTCTCCATCATGCTCGAAGAAACCGGCCTGCCCTACGAGCCGCACAGGGTCGCCTTCGATACCAACGACCAAATGTCGCCCGAGTTTCTGTCGCTGAGCCCGAACAACAAGATCCCCGCAATCCTGGACCCCAATGGCCCCGATGGCAGGCCGCTGGCTTTGTTCGAGTCTGGCGCCATACTCATCTACCTGGCCGACAAGACCGGGCAGTTCATACCGCAAGATCTGGCAAGGCGCTACGAGACGATTCAATGGCTGATGTTCCAGATGGGCGGCGTGGGCCCCATGTTCGGCCAGTTGGGCTTCTTCCACAAGTTTGCCGGCAAGGAATATGAAGACAAGCGGCCGCGTGACCGCTATGTGGCCGAATCAAAACGCTTGCTGGGCGTGCTGGATCAGCGCCTTGCCAACCGGCAATGGATCATGGACGACGAGTACACCATTGCCGATATCGCCACCTTTCCGTGGGTACGCAACCTGATCGGATTCTACGAAGCGGCCGACCTGGTGGGCATCAATGACTTTCCCAACGTCACACGCGCGCTGCAAGCCTTTGTCGCGCGCACGGCCGTGGAAAAAGGCCTGTTGATTCCGGGCGCCTGAACCACCCCTATACCGGCTCCCCCGGCACTGGCGCAATCAGTTCCGCAAACGCCTGCGCCAGCGGCGCCCGGGCGCCGCTGCGGCCCCAGAAAATGGCCACTGAACGCCGGGGAACGGGTAAAGGCAAAGGCCATTTATCAACCCCCGCCGGGCCCTCGTTCAACGTGCCGGTATCGGGCAGCACCGAAACACCCAACCCCTCGGAAACAAGCTTGCCGATGGCATCGATACCGTCCAGTTCCAGCCGGATTCTGGGCCTGATGCCGTGTTCGCGCAGATAGTCGTCGGCCAGCCTTCCCCCCATAACGCTGCGGTCATAGCATATATAGGGATGCCGGGTCAGCGCCTGGAAGGCATCGTCCACCCTCATTCCCGCGGGTGTGACCAGCATCAGGGGTTCCTGGCGGATGAGCTGCTGGGCCACATGCTTGGGAATATCGAACTGGGGATGAACCAGAATGGCAGCGTCCAGCACGCCGTCCAGCACCCGGGCATACAGCGCCTTGGATGAACCCGGCTCGATATAAACCTCGATGTCGGGATGCTGGATGAACCAGCGCTTCAACGCGCCCGCGACCAGGCTGTTGAGGGCCGTTGGCGTCGCCCCCAGATGCAGCGGGCCCGCAGGCAGCGCGTTATCGGAGGCCATCGAACGCAAGTCCCTGGCATCGTTCAGGATTTTTCGCGCCTGATCCAGGATGCGGCGCCCTGCCACCGTGGGCTGCACCGTTCGGCCGGCGCGTCGTAAAAGCTGGCTGCCCACCGACGCATCGAGCGCCCGCAGGCGCTGCTGTACCGAAGCGGGCGTCAGGTCTTCAAACCGCGCGGCCTCGGAAATAGACCCCAACTCGACCACATGCACAAAGGTTTGAAGAAAACGAAGATCCACAATGGCTTCCCAATGCTAGCGGGTTGTCTGGCCAACTGGAATACACGAACTCAGGACAAGCAGCGTACCAGAAGTTGTTTTTTTCATATTCTAATGCAGTTCCACATGGGTTGTTCCTTCTTTATAAAACACAAATAATACTTTCCGATTCGTCGCCCGATTTATATAGCATGGGCCGACGCCCCAGCATCCCTATGGAGTTTTTCACCGTGCCTATCATTCAGTCCGTTCAAGTCTGCGCCGCGGCCGTTCCGCTCGACCGCGTTACGTCGTTTTCCAATCGCACCGTCAGCACCCGCCACTATGGCCTGGTCAAGGTCAGGTCCACCGACGGCGTCGAAGGCATAGGCTTTTGCTATATCGGCAGCGATGGCGGACAGATCTTCACGGCCGCAGTGGAACACTTGCTTGCCAAAATCCTGATCGGCCAGGACTCCTATGGAGTCGAAGGCCTTTGGCAGTCCATGTATCAAGAGTCCCTGCTGCAGGGCCGCCAGGGCACGGTCATGCGGGCCATCAGCGCGCTGGATATTGCGATATGGGATCTGAATGCCAAAACCCAGGGCCTGCCCCTGCATAAGTACCTGGGTGCCGTCGAATTGGAAAGCGTGCCCGCCTACGCCAGCGGCGGCTACTACCTGGACGGCAAGACACCTGAAAAGCTCGGCGAGGAAATGGCGAGCTATGTCGAACTGGGTTTTCGCGCGGTCAAGATGAAAACGGGCAGGCATTCTCCCAAGGAAGAAGAAGCCCGCCTGAAAGCCGCGCGCGATGCGATCGGCCCCGATATCGAGCTCATGATGGACTGCAACAATGCCTGGCAGGACGTCACTCAGGCCATGCAATATATCCGCCGTTTCGAACAGTACGAACCCTATTTCATTGAAGAACCTTTCGGCCCCGACGACATCGACAGCCACGCCAAGCTGGCCCGCCTGACCCATCTGCCCATCGCCACGGCGGAAATCGGCTATGGCCGCTGGTACCACAAGGAACTGCTCGACAAGCAGGCTGCCAGCATTCTGCAAACCGACGCGGCGGTATGTGGCGGCATCACCGAATGGAAGCGCATTGCCGCCACGGCGGCCAGCTACGGCGTGGTGGTGTGCCCTCACTGGTTCCACGACCTGCACGCGCCTTTGGTGGCCGCGACGCCCAACGCCCGGTATGTCGAGTTTTTCTGGGACGACCAGGTACTGAACTTCCGCCGCCTGGTCGATCGCCAGCTGTCGCAGAAAAACGGACGAGTCATCCTGCATCAGACACCGGGCCTGGGATTCGGCTTCGACGAGGCGGCCGTGGCCAAGTACGGACGCTGGACAACCATCAGCTGACCCGGATAATTTATCTACCCCAAAACAGTGATCGAAAGGAAAGCCCATGTCCAACCAGCCAGCGCTCAGCGGTGTATTTTCTCCGGTACTCACACCGTTCTCGTCAGACTGCAAGCCACATATACCACGCTATATCGATCACTGCCGCAACCTATTGTCGCAGGATGTGGGGCTGGCCATCTTCGGCACCAATTCTGAAGCCAACTCGCTGAGTGTCGCCGAAAAGCGCCAGTTGCTCGATGCGCTGCTCGAGAACGGCCTGCCGGCGGCGCGCATGATGCCGGGGACGGGCGCATGCGCCGTGCCCGAAAGCATCGAAATGACCCGCCACGCCGTGTCAGCGGGATGTGCAGGCGTGCTGATGCTGCCGCCTTTCTACTACAAGGGTGTCAGCGACGAAGGCCTGTTCCGGCATTTTGCGCAAGTCATCGAGGGCGTGGGCGACGACCGCCTGCGGCTGTATCTGTACCATATCCCGCCCGTCAGCCAAGTGGGCATCAGCCACGCGCTGATCGAGCGCCTACTCAAACACTATCCCGGCATCATCGCGGGCCTGAAAGACAGTGGCGGCGACTGGGGCAATACCGAGTCATTGATCCGCAACTTCCAGCCCCAAGGCTTCCAGGTTTTTGCCGGCACCGAAGCGGTTCTGCTCGACACCATGAAGGCGGGTGGCGCGGGATGCATCACCGCCACCGCCAATGTGAATGCCACCGAAATCATGCGGCTGTACCACGCCTGGGAAGCGCCCGGCGCACAGGAACAACAGGCGCGCATCAACCAGACCCGCGCGGTATTCCAGGCTTTTCCCATGATTCCAGCCATGAAAGCCGCCATCGCCTGGCAAACCAATACGCCCGAATGGCGCACCGTGCGGCCTCCCCTGGTCGAGCTTACCGACGAACAGGCGCAGCAGCTGCGCTCGAATCTCGAGAAACTGGAAAACAGCGCCGCATAGAACAGATCATTTTCCGACTCACCACTAATACACATAAGAGAGACAAAACATGAACCGCCGTCATTTCCTGCTTTCGGGCAGCGCCCTTGCCGGGTCACTGCTTACCCCCGCGCTCCGGGCGCAGGCCATCACACCACCCGGAGCCGTCAGCCTGGTGGTGGGTTTCCCCGCCGGCGGCGGCACCGATGTACTGGCTCGTCTGCTGGGCCAGCAGTTCAATGATATGTGGGGCGTTCCCGTCGTCGTCGAGAACAAGGCCGGCGCCGCGGGTGTCATCGCCGCCCGTCATACCGCCAAGCAAAAAAATGACGGCACGGCGCTGCTGGTGGCGCATGTGAACAGCCACGGGATAGGTCCAGGGCTGCGCTCTGACCTTGGCTATATGGTGGACACCGACTTCACCCCCATCGGGCTGATAGGCAAAACCCCCACCATACTGGTGGGCGGGCCCAACCAGCCCGCCAAAACCCTGAAAGATCTGGTCGAACTGTGCAAGGCGCAACCCGGCAAGATCGTGTTCGGCTCGGCCGGCACCGGCTCCGCTCAGCACCTGGCCCTGGAAATATTCAAGGCCGAAGCAGGCATCGATGTGCTGCACGTGCCATACAGCGGCTCCGCGCCACTCATGACCGACGTGCTCGGCGGCCATATTCAATATGCTTTCGAAGGCATGACCACCGCCAAGCCCCTCATTGAAAGCGGCAAACTGGTTGCGCTGGCGCAAACTCTGCAAAATCGCTCGAAAAGCCTGCCGGACGTGCCCACTGTGGCCGAGCAGGACTATCCCGGCTTCGAGGCCAGCATCTGGTTTGCGCTGGTGGGCCCTGGCGGCATGGACCCGGCCATGGTCGAACGCATGAATGCCGACCTGAATACGGCGCTGAAAACACCCGAGCTGGTCGCCCGGCTGGCTCAGGCTGGCGCGGAAGACGGCGGCGGCTCGGCCGACAGACTGGCCCAATTCATGAGCAGCGAACAGGCCAAGTTCGCCAAAGTCATCAAGGACGCGGGTATCTCGGTTCAAGGTTAAGACGTGCCGCTCCGGCGCGAGGCGCAATGCCGCCGCGCCAGGCCTGATCTGCTCGAGGGGCCGGCGGCTCACCCGCCGGCCCTTGCGCAGTCGGTTCTCAATCAGCTAACTTGTAGCTCCTTACGGCAAGCCGATTGCCGCCGCAGGTTTCAATAAGGACGCAACGCATGGCTGTACACACCACGGACCAAACCCAAACCTCGCCGCAAGGCGGCGCCCGCTGGCAATTCTGGGTCGACCGCGGCGGTACCTTTACCGATATTGTCGGCCGCAGCCCCGACGGCGCACTCGTTACACACAAGCTGCTGTCCGACAATCCCAGTCAATATCCCGATGCCGCGCTGGCGGGCATCCGCAGGCTGCTGCGCATAGCGCCCGACCAGGCGATACCGGTCGAGTCGATAGAAGTGGTGAAAATGGGCACCACCGTCGCCACCAACGCGCTGCTGGAGCGCAAAGGCGATCGCACGGTGCTGTTCACCACACGCGGCTTCCGGGATGCCCTGCGTATCGGCTACCAGGAGCGCCCCCGCCTGTTCGACCTGCGCATCGTGCTTTCCGCGCAACTGTACGAGCGCATAGCAGAGGTCGACGAGCGGGTCGACGCTCAGGGGAACGTCCTTCGAGCGCCCGACCAGGGCAAGGTGCGAGAGCAGCTGCGCGACGCCTACGCGGCGGGCTTTCGCTCGATCGCCATCGTGCTGATGCATGCCTACCGTTACCCTGCCCATGAAAACGACATCGCCTTGCTGGCGCGCGAGGCGGGCTTTACCCAGGTATCGGTATCCCATGAAGTCAGCCCCATGATGAAGCTGGTGGGGCGCGGCGACACCACCGTCGTCGATGCCTACCTTTCGCCCATTCTGCGCCGTTACGTGGACGGCGTCGCGGGACAAATGCAGAGCGTGCCCCTGATGTTCATGCAATCGAACGGCGGCCTCACCGCGGCCGATCAGTTCCAGGGCAAGGATTCCATTTTATCGGGCCCGGCCGGCGGCATCGTCGGCATGGCGCGCACCGCGCAAGCCGTTGGCCATCATGCGCTCATTGGTTTCGACATGGGCGGTACCTCCACCGACGTCTCGCACTACAGCGGCGAGTTCGAACGGGCCTTCGAGACCGAAGTCGCGGGAGTCCGGTTGCGCGCGCCCATGATGAATATCCATACCGTCGCTGCGGGCGGAGGCTCCATCGTGCATTTCGATGGCACCCGCATGCGCGTAGGGCCGGACTCCGCCGGCGCCAGCCCCGGCCCGGCCGCCTATCGCAATGGCGGGCCGCTCACCGTCACTGACTGCAATGTCATGCTGGGCAAGCTGCAGCCCGAATTCTTCCCCAGAATATTCGGACCGGATGCCGATCAGCCCCTGGACCTGGACACAGTGCGGGTCAAGTTCACCGAGCTGGCGCAAACCATCCGGGACCATGCCGGGCATATCAGCACGCCCGAAGCGCTGGCCGAGGGCTTCATCGATATTGCCGTGGCCAATATGGCCAACGCCATCAAGAAAATCTCGGTGGAACGCGGCTACGACGTTACCAAATACACCCTGGTTTCATTCGGCGGCGCGGGCGGCCAGCACGCCTGCCGGGTTGCCGACGCCCTGGGCATGACACGCGTCCTGATCCATCCCCTGGCCGGTGTGCTGTCGGCCTACGGCATGGGCCTGGCCGACATTACCGCCATGCGCGAAGCCAGCATTGAGCTCGTGCTGGAAGAAAGCGGGCTGGCCCCATGCCGCAAGGTGCTCGACACCATCGGCCAGGCGGCGCGCGAACAAGTCGCCAGCCAGGGCGTCGCGCCCGAGCGGATCAAGCTAATCCAACGCGCGCACCTGCGCTACGAAGGCACCGATGCGGCGCTCGTCGTGGCATATGGTTCCGCCACGGAAATGCAGACCCGTTTCGAAGAAATGTATTCACAGCGCTACAGCTTCCTGATGCCCGACAAACGCCTGGTCATCGAAGCGGTGTCGGTCGAGGCAATAGGCCAGAGCACCGAGCAGGCCAGCTCCAGCCAGGACTGTGCGGCGCCAGGCGAAAAACCGGCGCCTCGGGCCACCGTCGCGCTGTTCTCCGGCGGCGCCCATCACGAAACGCCCGTTTACCAGCGCGACACACTGAACCCGGGGACGAGCCTGAGAGGCCCCGCCATCATTTGCGATGCCAACGGCACCACCGTCATCGAGCCTGAATGGCAGGTGCAACTGCTGCCCGGCGGCGAACTGCTGCTGGCCCGCGCCGTGCCCAAGTCCGGCCGGCACGCCATGGGCACCGATGCCGATCCCATTATGCTCGAGATCTTCAACAATCTGTTCATGTCGATCGCCGAGCAAATGGGCGCCACGCTGGCCAACACGGCCTTTTCGGTCAATATCAAAGAACGCCTGGACTTTTCCTGCGCGCTGTTCGATGCCGACGGCAACCTGATCGCCAATGCCCCGCACATGCCCGTCCACCTGGGTTCGATGGGTGAAAGCATCAAGGCCGTGCTGCGCAAGAACACCGGCTCCATGCGGGCGGGCGACAGCTATGTATTGAACGACCCTTATAACGGCGGCACCCACCTTCCCGACATTACGGTGGTCACACCCGTTTTCGACCCGGACGGCCAGACCATTCTTTTCTTTGTCGCCTCGCGCGGACACCATGCCGATGTCGGCGGAATCACCCCCGGCTCGATGCCGCCCAATAGCAGGACGGTCCATGAAGAAGGCGTGCTGATCGACAATTTCAAACTGGTGGAAAGCGGCCGCATGCGCGAAACCGAGCTGCGCGCGCTGCTGACCGGGGCCCGCTACCCCGCACGCAACCCCGACCAGAACATTGCCGACCTGCGCGCCCAGATCGCCGCCAACGAAAAAGGCGTGCAGGAACTACGCCGCATGGTGAAGGAGTTTGGGCTGGATGTGGTGCATGCCTACATGAATCACGTGCAGGACAATGCCGAAGAAGCCGTGCGCCGCGTCATCGGCGTACTGAAAGACGGCCAATTCCAATACGAGCTGGACAACGGCGCCGTCATTCAAGTGGCCGTTCGCGTCAACCCGGCCGAGCGCAGCGCCGTCATCGATTTCACCGGCACGTCGATGCAACTGGCCAACAATTTCAACGCGCCGTCGGCGGTCTGCATGGCGGCGGTGCTTTACGTCTTCCGCACGCTGGTGAACGATGAAATACCCATGAATGCCGGCTGCCTGAAGCCTCTGCATGTCGTCATACCGGAAGGCTCCATGCTGAACCCGTTATTCCCCGCCGCCACCGTGGCCGGCAACGTCGAGACCTCGCAGTGCATTACCGACGCGCTATATGGCGCGCTGGGCGTGATGGCGGCAGCCCAGGGAACCATGAACAACTTCACCTTCGGCAACGAACGCCATCAATATTATGAAACCATTGCCGGCGGCTCGGGCGCCGGCGTGCTGCGCGGCCCCGATGGCCAAGCCGTGTATTTCGACGGCGTCGATACCGTACAGACCCATATGACCAACTCGCGCCTGACCGATCCCGAAGTACTGGAATGGCGTTTCCCCGTGCTGCTGGAAAGCTACGAGATCCGGCCGGGCAGCGGTGGCGCGGGCAAGGCCCACGGCGGCAGTGGCGGCATACGCCGGCTGCGCTTCCTGGAACCCATGACCGCTTCAATACTGGCCAATCGGCGGCGCATCCCGCCGTTCGGACTCGAGGGCGGCATGCCCGGACAAACAGGCCGCAGCTACGTGCAGCGCAGCGATGGCAGCCAGATCGAACTGGGCGCCACCGGCTCGGCCGACATGCAACCCGGCGATGTTTTCGTGATTGAAACACCCGGAGGCGGCGGCTTCGGCGCGATCAAACCCTAGAACTGGCACGCGCCCCATATGCCCTACGGCTTGTACCGGCTCGTCGGCTCGCAGCCTGTACAAGCCCCGAGCCTACTGGAACTTGCCGGCCTGATAATCGGCAACCGCCTGGAACAGCTCCTGCTGGGTATTCATGACAAAAGGCCCGTGCTGCGCAATGGGCTCGTTGAGCGGCCGTCCCGCGATCAGCAGCACGCGCGCGGGACCCGTGCTGCTGATCACCACCCCATCGGTATCGGCGCCGTTGTCCAGGATGGCCATGCGCTGCGCGCCCACGGCTTGCCCACCCACCTGCGCCTCGCCCCGATACACGTAGACAAAGGCATTGAACAAGGGCGAAAGCGCCTGCCGGAACTCTCCGGCGCCCTCGAAATGCACGTCGATATACACCGGTTCGGTCACATCGCGCCGCATGGCGGCCTGCTGGCCATGACTGCTGCCGGCAATCAGCCGGGCGACAACACCACCGCCCAGATCAAGCTCCGGTATGTCCTCGCTTTGTATATCCCGATAGCCAGGCGTGGTCATCTTGTCTTTCGCGGCAAGATTCAGCCATAGCTGAAACCCTTCCATGCGCCCCGCTTCCTGCTCGGGCAACTCCGAATGCACCAGACCGCGGCCCGCCGTCATCCACTGCACGCCGCCATTTTGCAGCAGACCTTCGTTGCCGGCGCTGTCGCGATGGCGCATGCGCCCGTCTATCATGTAGGTCACGGTCTCGAAGCCGCGATGCGGGTGATCCGGAAAGCCGCCGATATAGTCATCGGGATTATCTGTGCCGAAGTTGTCCAGCAGCAGAAAGGGATCCAGCCGGCGCTGCAGATCGCGGGTCAGCACCCGCGTCAGCTTGACGCCCGCGCCATCGGATGTGGCGGCCCCCCGCAACACGCGTTCGACACCGCGTGGCCGGTTGACGGTCTCGACTTGACCGGAAGCAACGGTTCTAGCCATAAAAATCTCCTGAATACTTGATGATTGAGATTGATTATAGTTAGCCTATATTTCTAGGACTAGTACGCATAAATGTGATGTATTGTCCTATTTTTGAGACCAATCCTCATACTGGCCTCGCCTGAACAAGCCGGCGCCGGCGGTCACCCCGTGCGCCTCGGGCAGGCAATGAAACAGGCATTAGAAACAGCAACGCACAAGCACAGTACAATTTCGCCGATTTGTACAACACCACTGGAAGCAGAAGTATCTTGAGCACGAAAAGAAGCACACGCTGGAACGGCGAACTGAACTCGCTAACATCGGACTTTCTCAAGGAAGTCATTGAAAAAATGGACGCCTACGGGGATCGGGTTCAGTTCGAACTTCCGGGCAAAAACCGTAGCCCCTGTTATCAGGTAATCAACACCCGCGAAATGAAGATGGGCTTCGACAATCGGCACTTATTGCAGCGCCTGAATGCCGACGGCAATGTCAGCGACGAAGTGACAGCGGTTTTCACGTTGGAAGCCATCAAGACGGCACAGGCAGGCGGTGGCCGCAAGGCGGCAAGCCGCAGCAGCACCCGCGGCGGTGCGTCCGGGGGACGCGCCACCTCAAGCCGCAGCGCAGCGCCGGCTGCCGTGGCAGCCGTAGACACGATCGAGCAGGACAAGTATGCCTATTTCAAGAGCAATCGGGATTTCCTGCCGGATGGGATTGCCAGGCATTCCCAGGAAATCAGCCAGCTGATGCGCAACGGTATGTCTGCGGAACAGGCCTTTGATGCAGTCATCAAGGAGCACTTCTAACTGCCGGTCAACGGCGCAAGAAATCCCACCGGTATGCCCAGCTTTAAAGACGCCGTGCCTGGCGCTGGATAGAGCGAGGGTTGAGCACGCCGTCGTTCCCGGCGTTATCGGGGACGCAAGGCCACAACTGCTTGAGCGCGACGCTTGTGGACAATCCGGGGGATTGTCCACCGCGCGAGTTTTGTGGCCGCCCCGATAACGCCGGGAACGACGGAAAATCCCGGCGCAGCCGGGATCGTGCGATCCGAGCGGCATCCAGCGCCAGGCACGGCGTCTGTTAAGAAAAAGAAAAAGCATCTAGAATTTTGTGTTCAAGTCAATAACTGTCTTGAGCCAACACCCGTCTTGAACAAAAACCAGCCAAAAACACGCTCTCCCATTATCCACAAGATCTGTGCATAACTCTGGGCAAAAACCCCGGACATATTGCTGAAACGTAATAAATATGCCGAATTCCGACGACTGCGCCCGGAATGGCCACCACATCGTTACCCAAGGTTTCCCCTGGACAAGACTTCCCACAGAATGCGCTTGTAGTCTGACCGGATGATGTCATGATGAAAGCTCATTCATGGCAATAGAAAGGAGATTGCATGCATAAACGAATCACTACCGCGATTTCGACCGGCCTGCTTGCCATCGGCATTACAGGCGGCGCGGCAATGGCCCAGCAGCCTGCCGCGGAACCCGCACAGCCCGCCGCACCCATGTCGGTGCCTACACCCGACTACTCCGACGCTCAGCTGGAACGCTTCGTCAGCGCCTCGGAAAAAGTCGCAATGATTTCCCAGGAATACACGCCCAAACTCCAGGCCAGCAACGACGAGGCCACAAAAAAGAAGGTATTCGAGGAAGCCGACCAGAAAATGGTCAAGGCCGTTCATGATGAAGGCATGACCGTGGATCAGTTCAATGGCATCAACCAGTCATTGCAACAAGACCCAAACCTGGTGAAACGCATTCAGCAAATAGCCGAATAAACACCACGGCGCGACGAACAGCCTTCGTCGCGCCACGCCGCGCTACATCACGGCACCGAACACCCGCTGCATGAACTCGGGCACCGTCATGGCCTGGCCATTGACATTGACCTCGCCCTGTTCATACAGCACCGACGAAGCCGCCACATCACCATCCACCTGGATCAGCCCCACCGCCTGCAGGCGGCCCACATACTGATCGTAAATCATGGCTCCCAGCATCTCCATCTGCAGCTTCTTGTCGGCTTCGGCTTCCGCCTGGCCCAAGGCATGAATAAACATGGGCTTGGACAGACTGAGATCGAATCTGACCTGCTTCAGCCCTTGTACAAATAGATCGTCCACCGATTGCTCATCGGAGCG
Source organism: Pusillimonas sp. (assembly GCA_049672825.1). GTDB lineage: Bacteria > Pseudomonadota > Gammaproteobacteria > Burkholderiales > Burkholderiaceae_B > Pusillimonas_C > Pusillimonas_C harenae_A. Next base: position 15,350 of record JBATWU010000091.1, on the reverse strand, counting down.
CTTGGGATCAGCCAGATCGACCTGAATACTGGCCCTGCTTTCACCTTTCACATTCTTCCAGACCACCGGCTCGATGGCAACGGAAGGGTCTGATGCCAGCACCGTGGCCAGGCGATCGCGCAGCTGTTTCTCATCCTCGCGGCTCAACGCCTCGGCCTGCCCTATCTGGCCACCATGCTTTGCCGCAATCGCATCGTAATCGGTCGCCAGCGCGGTGAGCGCGGTCACATCCAGTTGCCTGACCCGGGCTGTAAGCGAAACGCTGCCCAGATCCGTCGCCCCCACCGCAATGCGGCCGAAATCGTAGCGCAATGAACCGCTCAGAATATCAGCGACCTGTTCGCTGTCGAGCTCCGCTTCCAAGCGCTCCAGCGTCACCGCCTCGTCGCCCGCATTACCCAGGACCAGCGTATCGATGGTCACTCGGGTTTGTGTCTGGACAACGCCATCATCTGCCCGTGACTGGCTGCTGAGCGCGACATCGCGCAGCTGAAGCTGCTCTCCGGCCTGGCCGTTGTCCAGATCAAGCGCCTGGAACCGGCCCGTGGAAGTGCTGTCCTTGAAATCATTACTGAAATCCATAACGACAGTACCGCCACTGAAGCTGGCCCGCAGATCCTGGCTTGCCAGCTCGGCGGGCAGGAATGTCCAGGTAGACTGCCCCGCTCCGCCAAAACCAACGCGCGTGCGGATCAGCAAGGGCGTCCCGCCCTTCTGGCTGTCCACCCAGGACTGGGTAGCAGGTGTCGCGACCAGCTGCGCCTTGCTGTACGCCAGCAGCGGCATGAAATGGCCATCGCGGAAGGCATCGAAAGAAAACGGCCCATGCTGCAAATGATCTTTCAATGCAATGTCGATCGGACGGTCATTTTCGTCCTTCAGCCGCAGCGTATACAGGACGTCGGAAGAAAAGAAACGGCGCTGATACTCGTCGATATCAATTCTGGCGGCACCGCGGCCAGGTTCGACCCCCGCTCCCGAGCCCAGCAGCGTGGCCAGCCGTTCATTGGCCTGCGCGACGGCGGCCTCTATGGTTTTCTGCGCTTCCTTGCCCACATACCAGGTGGTGCCCAAATAAGCGGCCCCCAAAATGACGACCACCCCAAGCGCTCCGGTGCTTTTCCTCATTGGCTTCCTGCCTGCAAAATTGATCGTGCCATTTAAACATGAAAGCGCGGCCATGGAAGCATGGCAAATACGCAGGACGGCGACTCTGGCCGCTACGCGATGGCAAACACCGCTAGTTCCGGGGCACGTTGCATCGCGGCCTGAACCTGCCTAAGATTGCGGTCAGCATCAGGCGAAAACCTTCCACAACATTCTCTGCAAGGCAGATATAAAATCATGGCCGACCCCATCGAATTCTATTTTGAGTTTTCATCCCCCTACGGGTATTTTGCCAGCACGCAAATCGAGGCACTGGCAGCCGAGTTCAATCGGCAAGTCCGCTGGCACCCTATTTTGCTGGGCCCAATGTTCCAGGCCACGGGCTCGGCACCGCTCACTGACATTCCCGTCAAAGGCCAATACGCGCGCCACGATTTCAAGCGTACCGCCCAGCTGTTCGACATTCCCTATCAACAGCCCGACCCCTTCCCCATCGGCACGGTCAGCGCGGCGCGGGCAGTACTGTATGTCCAGCAACAAGACAGCGACAAGGCCGCCGAGCTGAGCAGGCGACTGTATCATGCCTACTTTGCCGAAGGACAGAACATCAGCCAGACCGAGGTCGTGCTGGAAAACGCCGCACAACTTGGCATTGATACAAGCGAGCTGGCAAGTGGCATCGCACAAGAAGACATCAAGGCCTTGCTGAAAAAAGAAGTCAGCGACGCCATGGCCCGAGGGGTGTTCGGTTCACCCTTCCTGTTCGTCGACAATGAACCCTTCTGGGGTTTCGACCGTTTTGATCATGTTCGGAAATGGTTGCATGCCTCCGGTTCCGCTCGCCGTTGAAACCCTGACGCCCGAGGCCTTTGCCGCTTGCGGTGATGTATAGCGGCCAGCCTGAAGTATTGTGGGCCAACTACCGGAAGAACAATCGCTGCGCAATGCCTGAGACGCTGGATGCCGGGCGGTTCAAGGGGCTTCGTAATCGGGTTGCCGTTCTGGCGCAGCCTGGCTGAACGCATCAAGCTCGGCGCAAGCGGCATCAATGCGTACGATAGTGGGTATGGCGCTTTCATCACAGCCAAAGCGACGCGCGTTGAACAGCTGCGGCACCAGGCACAGATCGGCCAGGGTGGGCAGGTCGCCATGGCAGAAACGGCCCGTGGCGGCATTGTTGGCCAGCATGGCCTCGATGGCAGGCAGGCCCACATCGATCCAGTGCCGATACCAGGCGTCCTTGTCCTGCTCACTGACTTTCATGTCATGCTTCAAATACCTCAGGACGCGCAAGTTGTTCAAAGGGTGGATGTCGCAGGCGATAGACTGCGCAATGGCCCGGACACGGGCGCGGCCGACGGCATCGCCCGGCAGCAGGGGGGGTTCGGGGTAGGTTTCGTCAAGATATTCCAGTATGGCCATGGACTGCGGCACCGACAGATCGCCATCGACCAGGGTGGGCACCAGGGCGGTCGGGTTCAGGGCGCGATAGCTCGCGCTGAATTGCTGGCCGCCCTCTTTCAGCAAATGCACCGGCACGGTGTCATAGGCCAGGCCCTTCAGATTCAAGGCGATACGGACGCGATAAGCGGCTGAACTGCGAAAATAGCTATACAGTTTCATGACGGCTCCCTGGTTTTACGCGACAATTCTTTGGGCAATGGAAAAGACACATTTTCCGGCGTTCCCGACAAGGTCCGAACCGAGACGGCGCCCAGTTCCTTCAGGCGCTGAGTAACCTGCTGGACCAGCACTTCCGGGGCCGAAGCGCCGGCGGTCACCCCAACCCGCTTGGTATTGTGCAGCCATGCCGGATCGATCATGTCGGGCGTATCGATCAGGTACGCGGCCGCGCCCTTGCGCTCGGCAACCTCGCGCAGCCGGTTGGAATTGGAACTGTTGGGGCTGCCCACCACCAGCACCAGGTCGCAATCGGGCGCCATGATTTTGACGGCGTCCTGCCGATTCTGCGTTGCATAGCAAATATCGCTTTTCTTGGGTTCCATAATAGAGGGAAAGCGATCGCGCAAGGCCTGCGCCACAATGGCGGCGTCATCGACCGATAGCGTCGTCTGCGTCACAAAAGCCAGGTTTTCTGGATCGCGCACAACCAACGCAGCCACGTCTTCCGGTGTTTCGACCAGGTACATGCCACTATCGGCCTGGCCCAGCGTGCCCTCGACCTCCGGGTGGCCGCGGTGGCCTATCATGATGATTTCCCGGCCGTCCGCCTGCATTTTGGCCACTTCGATATGCACCTTGGTCACCAGCGGACACGTGGCGTCGAATACCTTGAGCCCCATCTGGCCGGCCTCTGCGCGTACCGCCTTGGCCACGCCATGCGCCGAAAACACAACGATGGACCCGGCGGGCGCCTGGCTCAGTTCGTCGATGAATATTGCCCCTTTCTCGCGCAGATCCTGGACCACATAACGGTTGTGGACGATTTCGTGACGCACGTAGATGGGCGCGCCGTGGAGTTCGAGCGCTCTCTCGACGATGTCGATGGCCCGATCCACCCCGGCACAGAACCCCCTGGGCTGCGCCAGAACGACTTCGAGCTCACGCTCATCCGGTCCCTGAACTGACATTACAACACCCCCAGAATCGAAACTTCGATCCGCAGATCGGCACCGGCCAGCGGATGATTGAAATCGAACAGCGCCGACGTTTCGCCCAGCTCTTTCAGGACACCCGAATACCGCCCCCCATTGGGGGCAGAAAACTCCACCATGTCGCCGGGCTCGAAAGCGCTTTCAGGATCGGCATGCTGGGCCAGCATGGAGCGTGTGACCCACTGCAGCAGATCGGGATTGCGGTCGCCATAGGCCTGGGCGGCAGGCAAGTCGAATGTGAAACGGCTGCCTTCGCCGCGATCCAGCAGGGCCTGCTCCATGCCCGGGGCCCATTGCCCCGCTCCCAGTTGCAAGGTGGCCGGCCGGCCGTCGAAGGTATTGGCAAAGACGGAACCCGCCGCAGGGCCCGAGACGAGCTCAATCCGATAATGCAGAGTCAGGTAGGAATCAGGACGGACAAAAGCTTTCACTGAGTCGGGGGTAGAGGTCAAATCTGTCACCGTGAAAAATCGTTGCTGTTCCCCTATTTTAGAGCCCTTTGTGACACTGCACATATCGAGCCATAAACCGAGCGCCTGCGCGCCCATCTTTCGGGCGGGGCTCGTCCAGGTCTGGCCGTTGCGGTCCCGGGCCGGCCGGTGCTTTCGGGCGGCGCACCTTTCTGGAGCAGCCGCCATGCCCGATTGCCGCCTGCGCACCAATTTGAATCGGTCGCTCTCCAGCACGCTGCGCCGCGGGGGGCCTTGTTCGATGCCAATGAAGCGCGACAGTGCGGCATTGTGCCGGGCGGCGCGGAAGAACTCTTGAACCATCACTCCTCCCAAAAGTTGGCATAGGTTTTGCTTGAAGCCAAAGAGTGCTGTTTGTCCTGATCGGTGCGGGATGACCGATTTTTCTTTCTCTTTGGAGTCGCCATGAAACGTAGACTGATCCTTAAACAACTGGCCGCCGTGAGCTTATTGGCGCTGTCAGGCTGGATGCCCCAGGCGCTTGCGTCCGACACGATAAAAGTCGGGATTCTCCACTCGCTGTCGGGCACGATGGCGATTTCGGAAACCTCGCTGAAAGACGTCGCCTTGATGACTATTGACGAAATCAATGCCAATGGCGGCGTCCTGGGCAAACAACTGGAAGCGATCGTGGTCGACCCCGCCTCGAACTGGCCGCTGTTTGCCGAGAAAGCGCGCCAACTATTGGCGCAGGACAAAGTATCGGTGGTGTTCGGGGCCTGGACCTCAGTGTCGCGCAAGTCGGTGTTGCCGGTCTTCAAAGAACTGAACGGCCTGCTGTTCTACCCGGTGCAATATGAAGGCGAAGAGCTGGAAAAGAATGTCTTTTACACCGGCGCGGCGCCCAACCAGCAGGCCATACCGGCTGTTGAATATTTGATGAGCGAAGACGGTGGCGGCGCCAAACGCTTTGTGCTGCTGGGCACCGACTACGTTTATCCGCGCACCACAAATAAAATCCTGCGCGCCTTCCTGCACTCGAAAGGTGTCCAGGACAGCGACATCGAAGAGGTCTACACCCCTTTCGGACATTCCGACTATCAAACCATCGTCGCCAATATCAAGAAGTTTTCCACCGGCGGAAAAACCGCGGTGGTGTCCACCATCAATGGCGACTCGAACGTGCCCTTCTACAAAGAACTGGGCAATGCCGGCCTGAAAGCCACCGATGTTCCTGTCGTGGCGTTTTCAGTGGGCGAAGAAGAACTGCGCGGCGTCGATACCAAGCCCCTGGTGGGGCATCTGGCCGCATGGAATTACTTCCAGTCGGTCAGGAATCCCGTCAACACCGCATTCATCGACAAATGGAAGGCCTACGCCAAAGCCAAGAACCTGCCGAACGCCTCCACCGTCGTTACCAACGACCCCATGGAAGCGACCTATATCGGCATTCATATGTGGAAGCAGGCGGTCGAACAAGCCGGGACGACCGGCGTGGACGAGGTCATCGCCGCCCTGGGCGGACAATCCTTCACGGCGCCCAATGGGTTCACTATCCAGATGGACAAGACCAATCACCATTTGCACAAGCCCGTATTCATCGGCGAGATCAATGGCGATGGCCAGTTCAATATCGTCTGGAAAACCGACGGCCCGATACGCGCCCAGCCCTGGAGTCCGTATATCGCGGGCAACGAAAGCAAGCAAAATCTTTAATTGAATGAGTTCGCCATGGGCCTCACCGCTTTTGCAACCCTCTTGCGCCAGCTTGCCCTGGCGCTGGTCCTGGCATCGGCAGCTTCGGGCGCCCTGGCGGCCGGAACTGCCGAGATAGACACGGCGCTGCTGGCGCCCCTTGCCGGCAGCGACACTGGCACCAAGCTGCAGACCATCATGCGGCTTGGCCAGGTACCCGACCGCCGGGCTGCCCAGATACTGGAGGCGCTGAGCCAGGCTCGCCTGTACACCTCGGAGCAAGGCTGGTTCATTGCCATGGGTGCGGACAACAAGGCCATGGATGCCATCACAGGCGATGCCGTATCACTCCCGGCCGACGCAGACACCGTCATGATCAACAACCGGATGCGGCAGGCCATCAGCGGCGCGCTGGCGGTGTCGCAATTATTCTCGGAAGACAGCACAGCACGCCTGTCGGCCGCCAGGCGCCTGCAGCAAAGCGGCGATGCCTCGACCTTGGCCCTGGTCACCCAGGCCCTGAGCAAGGAAACAGACCCCGAGGTTCGCGATTCGCTGGAAATCGCCCAGGCAAGCCTGGCGCTGAAAAGCGTAGACCCCGCAGTGCGCAGGCATGCCGCCGAAACGCTGGGCAATACCAGGAACGGCGCATTCCGGCCGGTGTTGTCAGCCATGATGGTCCAGGATGCGAACGGCGCCTACGCCGAACCCGACGCGGCGGTGCGCACCGCCGCCACGGCGGCGCTGGCGAAAATCGATCTTCATCTGAAGAAAATAGAATGGGCGGGCAACCTGTTCTATGGCGTGAGCCTGGGCAGCGTGCTGCTGTTGGCCGCCCTGGGCCTGGCCATTACGTTTGGGCTGATGGGTGTCATCAATATGGCTCACGGCGAGCTGTTGATGATAGGCGCTTATGTCACCTACGTGATCCAGCTGTTTTTCCGGCAATACGCACCCGCCTGGATCGACTGGTACGTGATTGCCGCCCTGCCCATGGCATTCCTGGCAACGGCGGCGGTGGGGATGGCACTGGAGCGTACTGTCATCCGATGGCTGTACGGCCGTCCGCTGGAAACCTTGCTTGCCACCTGGGGCATCAGCCTGATCCTGATGCAGGGCGTGCGTTCGCTGTTCGGTGCGCAGAACGTCGAGGTAGGCAATCCGTCATGGATGACGGGCGGCATGACCTTGATGGGAGGCCTGGTACTCAGCTACAACCGGATTGCCATCATCATTTTTGCCTTGCTGGTGGTTTTCTTTGTCTGGGTGTTGCTGAATCACACACGGCTCGGCCTGTTTGTCAGGGCGATTACGCAAAATCGCCGCATGGCCGACTGCGTTGGCGTGCCCACAGGCCGTATCGACATGCTCGCCTTTGGCCTGGGTTCGGGCATTGCGGGTCTGGGCGGCGTGGCCTTGTCGCAACTTGGCAATGTCGGGCCAGATCTTGGTCGCGTATACCTTGTGGATTCATTCATGGTCGTGGTGCTGGGCGGCGTGGGCCAGTTGGCAGGCACCGTCATCGCCGCCCTGGGCCTGGGCAGCGCCAATAAATTCCTTGAGCCCTGGACCGGCGCCGTGATCGCCAAAATTACCATCCTGGTGCTTATCGTGCTATTTGTCCAAAAACGGCCGCAGGGCCTTTTTGCCCCGCGCGGAAGGAGTGTCGAATGACCATCACTCATACCGCCATGCCGGGCGAACTGCTGATGCGGCAACGCCTGTTTTCCCCTGCCACCTGGAGCAGCCTGCTGGTGGCCGTCATGGTCCTGGCCCTGCTGCCTTTGCTCAACCTGATTTTTCCCGCCGATCACCCTTTGCATGTTTCCTCCTATGCCGTCGGACTGATGGGCAAGTTCATGTGCTACGCCATGGCGGCGCTGGCCCTGGATCTGGTGTGGGGCTATGCCGGCATCCTGTCGCTGGGCCACGGCGTTTTCTTTGCGCTGGGCGGCTACGCCCATGGCATGTACCTGATGCGATCCATTGGCCGCGATGGCGTATACCAAAGCGACCTTCCCGACTTCATGGTGTTTCTGGACTGGAAAGAATATCCCTGGTACTGGGCATTCACTGACCACTTTGTCTATGCAATGGCGCTGGTGATCGCGGTGCCTGGCGCGCTGGCTTTCATCTTTGGCTATTTCGCCTTTCGCTCGCGCATCAAGGGCGTGTATTTCTCCATCATTACCCAGGCCATGACCTTCGCCGCCATGCTGCTTTTCTTTCGCAACGATACGGGCTTCGGCGGGAACAACGGCTTTACCGACTTCAAGCGCATTCTTGGTTTTGACATCACGGCGGCCGATACCCGCGCAGCGCTTTACTGGACCACGCTGGCCATTCTGGCCGGGTCGTTGGTCTTTGCCCGCTGGATCACCCAGTCCAAGGCGGGGCGCGTGCTGAAAGCCGTGCGGGATTCCGAAAGCCGCTTGCGCTTCATTGGATACGACCCCTTGGGATTCAAGCTTTTCGTCTGGACCGTGTCGGCCGTCATGTGCGGCATCGCCGGCGCCTTGTACGTGCCCCAGGTAGGCATCATCAACCCCAGCGAAATGTCGACCGAGAACTCGATCGAAATGGTGATCTGGGTTGCCACCGGAGGCCGCGGCACCCTCATCGGCCCCTTGGTCGGCGCAGGTGCCGTCAATGGCCTGAAGACCTGGTTCACCAGCGTTTTTCCAGAGTTCTGGCTATACGCCCTTGGCCTTATCTTTGTACTGACCACGTTATTCCTGCCACAAGGCATTGTCGGCCTGGTGCGCCGCATCACCGCCCGCTATTCCGGGAGTCGCGCATCATGAAACAAGCTCACGCCCGCCAACTGCAGCACTTGCAGGCGGCGGTCATACAGGAAGATTCCACCAGGCGAGACACGGGCAGCGATCCTTCCTACGGCCGCGTCGTCACGCCGGGGGTCGACGTCCGCCATGGCGTCATTCTGTATCTGGACGACATCACGGTAAGCTTTGATGGATTCAAAGCGCTCAATGAGCTCAGCCTGGATATTGGCGTCGGCGAACTGCGCTGCATCATCGGACCCAACGGCGCGGGAAAGACGACCATGATGGACGTCATTACCGGCAAGACGGCACCGACCTCCGGAACCGCTTTTTTTGGCCAGAACATCGATCTGTCCAAGCTTAGCGAAACTGAAATCGCCCACGCCGGCATAGGCAGGAAGTTTCAACGCCCCACGGTCTTCGAGCACCATACGGTATTCGAAAACCTTGAGCTGGCCATGAAGGCGGACAAGCGGGTCAAGCCTGCGCTTTTCTCCACACTGACCGGCGAGCAGGCCGATGCGATTGGATCCACGCTTGAACTGATAAGGCTGCAGCACGAGGTGTGGCGCCCGGCGGGCTTGCTGTCGCACGGACAAAAGCAATGGCTGGAAATAGGCATGCTGCTCATGCAGGAACCACAGTTGCTATTGCTCGATGAACCAGTGGCGGGGATGACCGATGCCGAGACCGAGCGTACCGGAGAGCTGCTCAATGAGCTCAAGGGCCGTCATTCGCTCATGGTTGTGGAGCACGATATGGATTTTGTCGCCAGTATCGCCGGCAGCGGAAAAGTCACGGTACTCCACGAAGGATCCGTGCTGGCCGAAGGCACCATGGCGCAAGTCCAGTCCGACCAGCGCGTAATCGAAGTCTATCTGGGACGCTGACATGCTGGATGTAAAAACCATCAATCAATACTATGGCGGCAGTCATACCCTTCGCGGTGTATCGCTGTCGTTGAAGCAAGGCGAATGCCTTGCGCTGCTGGGTCGAAACGGGGTGGGCAAAACCACCCTTCTGAAGTGCCTGATGGGTGTGCTGCCCGTGGCCTCCGGCAGCATCCACTTCAATGGCATCGATATCACCAGGCTCGCGCCGCACCAGCGCGCCAGCCACGGTATTGCCTACGTCCCCCAGGGGCGCGAAATCTTCGCGCGTCTGACGGTGGAAGAAAACATACTGATGGGCATGGCCACCAGGCCGGCATCTGGGGCGCGGCGCATCAAGGAAGAAATATTCGAGCTGTTTCCGGTACTGAAATCCATGCTGGGTCGCCGCGGCGGCGACCTGTCCGGCGGCCAACAGCAACAGCTGGCAATCGCCCGGGCGCTGGTGTCGGAACCCAGGCTGGTGATACTGGACGAGCCCACGGAAGGGATACAGCCCTCCATCATCAAAGATATTGCGAAGGTGATACGCCTGCTGCGCGAGCGGGGCGATATCGGCATTTTGCTGTGCGAACAATATTTCGAGTTCGCCCGTGAACTGGCCGATCAGTTTGTAGTGCTGTCCCGGGGCGAAGTCGTTGCCGCCGGCGACAAATCACAAATCGGCGGCGACGATGTGCGCAAGCACCTGTCGGTCTGATACCGCCGGGGCCGCGCGCAAACCGCAGCAATAGCCTTTGCCATCGTGATGGGTTTACGACACAGCAAGCAGGATCAGCCCCGGCGCCAAGCTTGAGTAGTCCAGTTGGCCAAATAGAACTAAGTAGGAATCAGGGCGGACAAAAGCTTGCACCAGAGCGGATGCAGGGGCCAAAACCTGTCACTGTAGAGGATCGTTATCTTTCTTCATTTACGAGCCCTTCATGACACTGCGCACCCCAGGCCCAAAATCCGAACTCCCGCGCGAGCGGCTGCTTGCCCATGGCGCGCACGTGCTGACCTCGCCGGAACTGCTGGCCATCATTCTGCGCACGGGCACCAGGGGCTGCGATGTGGTCAGCCTGGGGCGCAAGCTCATAGAGCAGTTCGACGGACTGCGCGGCCTGCTGTCGGCCGACGCGCAAAGCCTGATGGCCGTTCCCGGGCTGGGCACGGCCAAAACCTGCGAACTGCTGGCCATCAATGAATTGAACCGCCGCGCCCTGGAAGAAAACCTGAAAACCGGACACGCCCTCGACCAGCCTCAGCGCGTCAAGCACTACTGCACGGCCAAGCTGGGCCATCTTGCGGTCGAGCATTGCATGGCACTGTATCTCGATAGCCAATTTCGTCTGATCACCACCGAAGAAATCTCGCGCGGCACGCTCACCCAGGCATCCGTCTATCCACGCGAGGTCATCAAATCAGGCCTGAGGCACCACGCCGCGGCGCTGATTCTGGCGCACAACCATCCGTCGGGCGTTGCCGAGCCCAGCGAAGCCGACCTGGCCCTGACACGCCATCTGAAGCATGCCCTGGCGCTGGTTGACATACGGCTGCTCGACCACCTGATCGTCACGGGCTCGGGGGCTGTGTCCCTGGCCGAACGAGGACAAATCTAAGCGGCGCCGGCCCTATTCATCGGCACCTGATCAACGCTTGCGCGCGCCCCTATACTACGCTAAAATTACGAGTTACCTTGGATACGTGGCTAGCATAGCGCCGGGTTGGGCCGATTGAAATTGGCCCTTAACTTTGAGCTTTTATATGCCTGGTTGGCGACCCACCCTTTTGAAAACACAGGAATTGACCATGAAAGAAGGCATCCACCCCGAATACCGCGAAGTGGTGTTTCTGGATCAGCAAACAGGCACAAAATTCGTTTCGCGCTCTACACTGCACAGCCGCGAAACCATCGAACTCGACGGCAAGACCTACCCCTTGTTCAAGTGCGACGTCACCTCGGAATCGCACCCGTTCTACACCGGGGCGCAAACCCGTATCGTTGAAACCGGCCGCGTTGAAAAATTCCGCGCCCGCTTTGCCCGCACCGCTGGCACAACGCGCAAGGCCTCGTAAGCCGGCAGGCCCCGCGTTTGCAAAAAAGGCAGCCTTCGGGCTGCCTTTTTACTTTAAGATACGCCCATCGTCCATTCTTAGTGCTCCTTAAGTGTCATCCAGCGACTCCATTTCCACTCCTGCCCGCCTGACGTCCACCGCCACAGTCAAGCTGCCCCGGCTTTTTCTGCTGGGAGTGGGCCTGATCTATATTCTGGCCGGCCTGTTCTTCCGCGATCCATGGAAGACCGACGATGTCGTTGGCCTGGCCACCATGCTGACAGCCATCAACGAAGGCGGCCAGGCCATGCTGCTGCCACAGATCGGCGTGCTGGCGCACGCCCAGGACGGCCCGCTCACCACCTGGGTCGGCGTCTTCTGCATCTGGCTGTTCTCACCCTTGTTCGAGCTCTTCGTCGCGCCCATCGATGCCGCCATCATCGCTTCGCGCCTGCCCAATTTCCTTTGGTTCGGTCTGCTTACCGCCTCGGTCTGGTACGGCACCTACTTGTTGGGGCGCCGACCCGAACCGCAGCCGCTGGCCCTGCCTTTCGGGGGAGAACCCACCGTGCGCGACTACGGTCGGATGATTGCCGATGCCGCCCTGCTGCTGCTCGTCGCCACAGTGGGCATCGTCTGGCGCATGCACGAAACCTCCGAGGTGCCGGCCCTGATCGCGTTCCAGGCACTGGCCTTTTATTCCGTCGCACGCATGCTGGATCACCCGGCCTCCGGCTCCATCACACTGGGCCTGGCGCTGGCGGCCGCCTTCCTGACGCGCGGATGGATAGGCGCGCTGCCCATCATGCTGGCCGTGCCTTTCATTTTCATGCCCAGCGGCGCGCTGTGGCGCCAGCGGAAATGGCTGATCGTCACGGTGGTGCTGTGCACGGCCCTGATCCTGCTCTGGTGGATCGCCGCCAAGAACACCAGCGAATACTGGACACGCAACTGGCTGCTCTGGAACACGACCTCGTTCGGTTGGCCCCATTACCAGGGCATTCTGAAAACACTGCGCGACCTGCCCTGGTTCCTGTGGCCCACCTGGCCTTTCGCGCTGCTGGCGATCTGGCGCTGGCGCTCTTGGCTGGCCGCGCCGCATGTCTCGATTCCCCTGATGTTCGCCATCTGGCCCCTGGTCATCATGCTGTTCCTGGCCGACCCCTTCGAGCCCGAGTACAGCCTGCTGGCCGTGCCATCCGCCATCCTGGCCGCGTTCTCGCTGCCCACCCTGCGCCGCGGTATCGTGAATTCGCTGGACTGGTTTGCCGTCATGTGTTTTTCACTGACCTCGGCAACGGTGTGGCTGGGCTGGATCGCCCTGCAAACCGGCTGGCCGACGCAGATTGCGCATAATATCGCCCGCCAGACACGCGGCTACGATGTCTTTATTTCGTGGCCCTCCGTCGTGGTGGCCGTGCTGGGCACGCTGGCCTGGGCGGCACTGGTACGGTGGCGGCTGCACACCAAGCCGGCAGGCCTCTGGCGTGGCACTGTCCTGTCCGCGGGGGGGCTTATCGTCACCTGGCTGCTGCTGGTCACTTTGTGGATGCCCGCCCTGGATTACGTGCGCAGCTATCGCACGGTATCCGGCCAGCTCGCACAGGCCTTGCATATCCACCAGCAAGCCGGTGAATGCGTGCGCGCACAGGGCCTGGGCACGGGCCAGCGGGCGTCCTTCCTGGTGTTTGACGGCATAGATTTCACCTACAGCTCTCATTGCACGCTGGTACTGCAGCAAACATCGCCGCAAAACCTCGAAGACGGCACCGCGGCCTACTCCGGCACAGGCACTGTCCTGTGGATGGGCAAGCGCGAGCCCGAACGCCATGAGATTTTCCGCCTGCTGCGCCTCAACAATCCGTGACTACGCCTCCTGAAACCCGCGGGCTGTGGTTTCACACTCGCGAAATTCTGCGCCAGGCGTGGCCGGTGCTGGTCAGCGCGTGGGCCAGCATCGTCTTTGGCGTGATGGATACCGCCATGGCCGGCCACGCCAGCGCGGCCGACCTGCAGGTCATGGCACTGGCCGCCTCGATCTATATCACGGTATTCGTGGGCCTGATGGGGGTCGTTCACGCCCTTATTCCCATTATTGCCCAGCACTTTGGCGGCCAGCGCTATGCCGAGGTCGGCCAGGCCTGGGGCCAGGGTGTATGGCTGGCGCTTGGCCTGTCGCTGGTTGGCGCCGCCGCCATGCTCTTCCCCAACATATGGCTGGCACTATCGGGCGACGTTGAGCCCGCTGTGCGCGACGGCATAACCTGGTACCTGCGCGCACTGGTCCTGGCCCTGCCGGCGACCCTGGTGTTCCGCAGCATCTATGCCCTGGGCACCGCAGTATCGCGCCCCAAAACCGTGATGATGATCAATCTGTGCAGCGTCGGCTTCAAATTTGCATTCAACTGGATTTTTATTTTTGGCAAGTTGGGCATGCCGGCCCTGGGCGCCGCCGGCGCGGGGCTGTCCACGGCGATTGTCGGGTGGCTGACGCTGCTGGCCGGCCTGTGGGCCATTTCCCACGATCCCTATTATCAGCGCTTCAGGCCCCGCCTGGGGCGTCCGCACTGGCCCAGCCAGAAGGAACTGCTGCGCCTTGGCATTCCCATGGGCGGCTCCTACCTGATCGAGGTGTGCGCCTTCAGCTTCATGGCCCTGCTGGTAGCCCGCGAGGGCATGTTCGTTTCCGGCGGGCATCAGATCATGTCCAGCCTGGCCGCGCTGAGCTATATGATGCCCATGGCGGTCGGCATCGCCACGGCCTCTTTGACGGCGCAGGCCATAGGCGCGCGCGACCTGCCCAGAGCCCGCAAAACCGGCCAGGCGGGCATCGGCATCGTCGTTCTGGGCGCCTCCCTCTCCGCCGCCATACTGGTGATCGCCAAAGAACCCATACTGCGTCTTTATACCGACGACATGCAGGTGGCGATCATTGCTGCGGCCTTGCTGCAGATACTGCCCTGGTTCCACTTGTGCGATGCCATGCAATGCATAGGTTCATATCTGCTGCGTGCCTACAAAGTGGCTGTGGTTCCCCTGATACTGCAAATCGTGGCGCTGACCGGCCTGGGCCTGATGGGCGGCTGGTGGCTGGGTTTCGGGCCCGCCGCCGGCGCGCTGCAGCCTTTGCTGGCCCGCGTGGCGCCGGGCGCCCCCGTAGGCGCGGGCAGCATGTGGTTCATGTCGGTTTCGGGCCTGGCGCTGTCGGCGATCCTGCTGTTTGCCTGGTACGGACACGTCGTCCGGGTTCATTTGCGCGCCAGCCAAGCCTGACCACGCTGCGCCGCGGAACCAGGCAGGCCCAGACCCGGCGGACGCCGCCTGCGCCGCCGGTCATTCCAGGCCGGGCCTAGCGCATTTTCGCTTCAAGTGTTTACGGCTGCTTGAGGCTGGGTTTTAGCAGAGCGCCAGGCAAGGACAACGCCATGCCGATGGGGTGGGGTGCTGATGCGGTGAAATTGGGCGGCATTGACCTCAGCGTTGTTCTTGCGGCGTTGCCCGGGTGCTGGGCAGGTGCCGGGCTCCATCGCTGCGCCCCCTGCGGGGGTACCCTTGCACGGGCTGCCAGGCGCGGTCGGCCGCGAACTTGCCTAAAACCGTCCCCCGGACGCTTTTAGGCTTCGGACAGCGCGGCCTCTTACGCCCGCCCCTGCCAACCCGTGCGGCGGCTGGCTCAAAGTCGCCCGGCACCGGCCCAGCACCCGGGCAACGCTGGCAGGGGAAACTTGGCGATCCTGATGCGGACTTGTTTATCTCGATGGCCTTGTGCAAGAGAGGACCTTGTTTACGGTGGCCTTCTTGATCGCGATTATC
>JBATWU010000090.1:0-8737 GCA_049672825.1 Pusillimonas sp. | reverse complement strand
GCCCGGCGGTGGCCGGCCTGGGGCAGGCCGAGGCCGCCCAGGCGCGCCAGGAGGCTTACGACAAGGCCAATCGCGCGCCGTGGTGGGTCGAGTACTGCGTCAGTTTCTTTCCGGTCATTTTGTTTGTGTTTGCCCTGCGGTCATTTGTCGTCGAGCCGTTTCGCATACCGTCGGGTTCCATGCTGCCCACCTTGCAAAATGGCGACCTGATCCTGGTCAACAAGTTTCAGTACGGCATCCGCCTTCCGGTGATCGACAAAAAAATCATTGATCTCGGCTCGCCCAGCCGTGGCGATGTCATGGTGTTTCGCTACCCCGTCGATACCGATGTAGACTACATCAAGCGGGTCGTGGGCTTGCCGGGCGATGTGGTGCAGTACCAGAACAAGGTGCTGACCATCAATGGCCAGCAGGTTGCGCATGCGCGCGATGGCGATTTTTTCGAACCCGACCGCTCTGCCTATGTGGGGCGCTACACCGAAAACCTGGGCGAAAAGCAGCACAAGATCCTGCTCAACAAGCAGGCTCCGCAGGACTATATGGCGATTTCCAACTACCCCTATCGTGAAAATTGCGAGTACCTGGGCAACGGTGTGCGTTGCACGGTGCCGCCTGGCCATTATTTCATGATGGGCGACAATCGCGACAATAGCCTGGACAGCCGCTACTGGGGTTTCGTGCCCGATGAATACATCGTGGGCCGGGCCTTCTTTATCTGGATGAATTTCAGCGAGCCCAGCCGAATAGGCGGATTCCATTAATGGCCGGCCAGGCATCCCTGCAAACGGCTCTGGGCTACCAGTTCAGTGATTCCGCCCTGCTGGAGCAGGCGCTGACCCACCGTAGCCATAGCGGCCATCACAACGAGCGGCTGGAGTTCCTGGGCGACTCGGTGCTGAATTTTGTCGTGGCTGCCTTGTTGTTTGCGCGATTTCCCAGATTGGACGAAGGCGATCTGTCGCGCCTGCGGGCCAATCTGGTCAAGCAGGCTTCGCTGGCCGATATCGCGGGCGGCTTGAATCTGTCGCAATATCTGCGCCTGGGCGAAGGCGAATTGAAAAGCGGAGGGTTTCGCAGGCCGTCCATTCTGGCGGACGCGCTCGAGGCGCTGTTCGGCGCCGTATTCCTGGACGGCGGATTCGCTGCGGCGCAGCAAGTCATAGCGCGCCAGTATGAATCTATACTGACCAACGTCGATCCCAAGACGCTGGGCAAGGATCCCAAGACGCTCTTGCAGGAATTGCTCCAGGCGCGCAAACTTGATCTTCCCGTCTACGCGGTCATTGCCACGCATGGCGCCGCGCATAACCAGCTGTTCGAGGTCGAGTGCCAGATTCCCAAGCTGGATATCAAAGTGTCCGCCGGCGGCCCCAGCCGCCGCGCGGCCGAGCAGTCCGCCGCCGAGCTGGCCATCGCCGCGATCGAGGCCATACCTCAGGCCAAGGGGCAGCGCAGGCCGCGGGCCCGAAAATCAGCCCAGCTTTCCCTGCCGGTAGCCGTCTCTCAGGAGAAAAAATGACAGCTTCAACTCCTTTTCGTTGTGGCTTTGTCGCGATCGTAGGGCGTCCCAATGTGGGCAAATCGACGTTGGCCAATGCCCTGATCGGCAGCAAAGTGTCGATTGTCTCGCGCAAAGCCCAGACGACCCGCCATCGCATACACGGGGTGCTGACCCGCGAGCATGAACAGTTTGTTTTCGTCGATACCCCGGGCTTCCAGACGCGTCACGGCGGCACCATGAACCGCATGATGAACCGCGTGGTCACCCAGGCGCTGGCCGACGTCGATGTAACGGTGCATGTGGTCGAGGCGGGGAAGTGGTCGGCCGGCGACGCTCAACTGCTGCCCTTGCTGCCCAAGTCGGGCAACACGATTCTGGTGGTGAACAAAGTCGATGCGCTCAAAAGCAAGAACGACATGTTTGCCTATGTCAACAAGATCATGGCCCAGTATCCATACTCGGCCGTGGTGCCGGTCAGCGCCTTGCGTGGCGTGCAGCTTGAAAACCTGTTGCAGGAAATCGCGTCGCGCCTGCCCGAGGGCGAACCCATGTTCGAGGCCGATACTCTTACCGACAGGCCCGTGCGCTTCATCGTGGCCGAGCTCATCCGCGAGAAAATTTTCCGTCTGGTCGGCGACGAGCTTCCCTATGGATGCACGGTCGTCATCGAGCAGTGGGACGAGAACGAGTCTGGCGCGCGGGTGGCCGCCTGCGTGGTGGTCGAGCGTGAAACCCATCGTCCCATTCTGCTGGGCGCGGGTGGCGCCCACATGAAGCGCATCGCGTCCGAGGCGCGGCAAGACATGGTCAAGCTGCTGGACAAGCCCGTGTTTCTTGATGTGTATATCAAGGTTCGCAAGGGCTGGTCCGATCGTGAAAGCGCCTTGCGCGAACTGGGATATGAGTAGACGTGGACAACGCGTTCAGGATACGGCCGGCTACTTGCTGCATTCGGCGCCCTGGCGGGAAACTTCACTGATTGTTCAGGTCTTTACCCAGCACTACGGCATGGTTGCGCTGGTTGCCAAGGGCGCCAAGCGCCCCTATTCGGTGCTGCGCCCGGTGCTGTCGGCCTTCCAGCCGCTGAGCCTGTCATGGAGTGGGGCGGGGGAAGTCAAGACACTGATCCGGGCCGAGTGCGCGGGCATCCGCAAGCTGGACGGCCGCGCCCATATGTCGGCCTGGTACATGAACGAACTGCTGTTGCGGCTGCTTCCGCGTGAAGACCCGCATCCCGTCCTGTACGAAGCCTACGATGCGGCGCTGCGGCAGCTGGCGCTGCAGCAATCGGCGGCCAGCGCCCTGCGCCGCTTTGAATGGATACTATTGAACGAAACCGGCTACGGCCTGGAAGCGGCCCCCCCCGATTTTGATGATCCGGGGATTGAGCCCGCCTTGCGCCAGTCGCTGCGCACGCGTTTGAACGAGTTGCTGGGCCGTCCTTTGCTGACCCGCAAGGTTTTGATGGAGCTGCAGAAATATTGAACGCCCGCCTGCCGCAGGTCGTCGTCCTGGATACCTGTGTCCTGATTTCGAATGTATTGCGCCAGGCGCTTTTGCACCTGGCGGAACAAGGCTGTTTCGAGCCGGCCTGGAGCACGGTCATCGGCGACGAATGGCGCCGCAATGCCGCGCGCCTGTGGGCGGTGGCCAGCGATGACATCGATGCGCAGTGGCAGGCGCTGCAGCGCGACTTTCCACGGGCCGATTGCGGTGATGTCAGCGCCTTCAAAGAGGGTTTGCAGCGCAGCGATCCCAAGGACTGGCATGTGATTGCCGCCGCACGGTCGGCTCAGGCCGCGCGGCAGGAAGCCAGCGTAGGCATCGTCACGCGCAACATCAGGGACTTCAATCGAAGCGAGCTGCGGGGGCTGGGTCTGACGCTGCTGGACCCGGATCAACTCTTGCTGCGCTGCTGGGAACAGCGGCCGCAGGCGATCGCAGGGTTGTTCGACGTATTGCCGGGCTACGCGCAGTCGCCGGGCAGGGAATTGGAGCCCATTGCCGCCATTTTGAAGCGGGAGCGTCTTTTCAGGTTCAACAAGGTGTGTGCATGTCATCGGTAAGACAAGGCGTTGCGCTGTCGGTATTGTCGTCGTTCCTGTTTGCCGCGCTGTATTACTACACCACGGTGCTGCATCCTTTGAAAGGCACAGAGGTTTTTGCCTGGCGGGTGCTGCTTTGCCTGCCGGTGCTGGCCCTGGTGATCTATCGCGCGCGCGGCTGGCACGAGATCACGCTGGTTTATGCGCGCCTGGGCCGGGAGCCGCGTCTGTGGCTGTTGTTGTTGCTCAGTGCCACCCTGATCGGTATGCAGCTTTGGCTGTTTGCGTGGGCGCCGCTCAATCAGAAAGGCCTGGACGTTTCCATGGGCTATTTTCTGCTGCCTCTGGTAATGGTGCTGGTGGGCCGTGTATTTTATGGCGAGCGCCTGAGCCGGATCCAAACCGCTGCCGTGCTGGTGGCGGCGGTCGGCGTGGCACATGAATTGTGGTATTCGGGTTCGTTTTCATGGGCGACCGCCCTGGTCATGCTCGGCTATCCGCCGTACTTCATGTTGCGCCGGGTCTTGCGTATGGGCTCGCTCAGTGCCTTGTGGTTCGACATGCTGTTCATGACGCCCGGGGCTGTGTTCATTCTATTCAGCCAGGATACGAGCGTGCTGACGCAGTTCTTGCAGTTCCCACGTTTGTTTGGCCAGGTACCCTTGCTGGGCCTGATCAGTTCGGCCGCGCTGGTGGCGTATATTTCGGCCAGCCGGATGTTGCCGCTGGGACTGTTCGGCATATTGGGTTATGTGGAGCCGGTGCTGCTTTTCTGGGTGGCGTTCCTGTTCTTGGGCGAGAGCGTGTCGTATCAGGCCTGGTTCACCTATGTGCCCATCTGGATTGCCGTGGTGCTGATCGCCGGCGAAGGCGTGATGGCCTGGAGGCGGCCCCGCCAGGCAGAAAAAAGCCCGCCGGGGCGCGATGCCTGAGCGGGCTTGCAGGGATGCGAAGGTGGGCCCTTGCGCAGGCCTGTATTATTTTTGAGGCCTAGTCGCGGTCACCGCCGAAAATGCCCAGCAGCATCAGCAGGTTGGCGAAAATATTGTAGACGTCCAGGTAGATCGCCAGCGTGGCGCTGACATAGTTGGTTTCACCACCGTTGATGACGCGTTGCAGGTCTACCAGCAGCAGGGCCGAAAAGATGGCAATGGCCATGACCGAGATGGTCAGCATCAGTGCGGGCATTTGCAGGAAGATATTGGCCAGCGCCGCGACGATAAGAATGATGACACCGATGAACAGGAATTTGTGCATGGTGGAGAAGTCGCGCTTGCTGGTCGTTGCCACGCTTGCCATGGCCCCGAACACGATGGCCGTGCCGCCGAAGGCCATCATGATGAGCTGCGACCCGTTGCCCAGGCCCAGCACATGGCCCAACAGGCGCGACAGCATGATACCCATGAAAAAGGTGAAGGCGAGCAGCAATGCAACGCCGAGCGAGCTGTTTTTGTTGCGCTCGATCAGGAACATCAGGCCGAAGGCGCCGGCCAGGAAAACGATGGCGCTGACGCCGGGACTGGCGCCCATGACCTGGTTGATGCCGGTATTGAGCCCGACCAGCGCGCCCAGCACGGTGGGAACCAGCGATAGGGCCAGCAGCCAGTAGGTATTGCGCAGGACGCGGTTGCGCGCCACAGCGGACGCGGTCGCGCCGTATCCGTTGCCTTGCGTCACGGGTTGACGTAGATCGCTCATGTTTGATCCTTTACTAGTGCAGACTTGGGTGAGTCTTCGATAAAGATGGGTTAATCGGTAGAGTAACTGACAATTAGCTGAATTTGCAACTGATTTATGGGCTGGCGCCCGACAGGTTGTGGGCATGCAGCGCATGCCCCGCGGCCTTGTAGTGTCGCCAGCGTTCGCGTGCCGCGAGTTTGTCGTCGTCGTGGTCTGAAACGATTTCCAGGATACGCTCGAAGCGTTCGGCGTTGGGGGGGCATGACGGGTCGAGATTGATCAGCCAGAGTTGCGCATCGGCGTTGGCATCGATGCCGAACGAAGCGGAAAAGGTAAGCCGAACCGGCGTCTGGTCAGCCAGTGGGTCGTCGGCCATGACGTGCGGGATGAATGCCGTGGGGTCGAAGCTCCAGAGCAGGCGGTCGAAGCGTTCCAGCTGCTGCCTGTCTTGAGTATAGACCACTATCTGGCGGCCTGCGAGATAGTGTTTGCGCACGACCTGGCAGGCCGTGCGCAAACGGTCGGTGGCGCCGAAGGCAAAGTCAATTCGGGTCATTGCATCCGGTTCAGGATGTTTGGCCCAGCAGGTATTGCACCAGCAGCGGGACGGGTCGGCCCGACGCGCCTTTGTCTTTGCCGCTGCGCCAGGCGGTGCCGGCGATGTCCAGGTGAGCCCAGGCGTAGTTTTTGGCAAAGCGTGACAGGAAGCAGGCCGCGGTGACGGAGCCCGCGGGTGGGCCGCCGATATTGGCCATATCGGCAAAGTTGGAACGCAATTGTTCCTGGTAGGCGTCGTCCATGGGCATGCGCCAGGCGGTGTCGTTTGCTTCTTGACCGGCTTGCAGCAGGTTCTGGGCCAGGTCGTCGTCGTTACTGAACAGACCGGTGTTGACATTGCCCAGCGCCACGACGCAGGCGCCTGTGAGCGTGGCGATGTCGATGACGGCGGCGGGTTTGAATCGTTCGGCGTAGGTCAGGGCGTCGCACAGGACCAGGCGGCCTTCCGCATCGGTGTTAAGGATTTCGATGGTGAGCCCCGCCATGCTGGTGACGATGTCGCCGGGTTTGTTGGCGCGTCCGCTGGGCAGGTTTTCGCATGAAGGAATAATGCCGATGATGTCGCGGTCGAGCTCAAGCTCGGCCACCGAGCGCATGGTGCCCAGCACGCTGGCGGCGCCGCACATGTCGTATTTCATTTCGTCCATGTTCGCGGCGGGCTTGAGCGAGATGCCGCCGGCGTCGAAGGTGATGCCTTTGCCGACCAGCACGATGGGCGCTTTGCGGTTCTTGGCGGCTGTCTTGGTGGCCGCGCTGTGCTTGAGCACGATAAAGGCGGGAGGCTCGTAGGAGCCGTGGGCGACCGACAGGAAAGAACCCATTTTGAGCGCTTCGATCTGTTTGCGCTGCAGTACCTCGGCCTTGAGGCTTTTGAATTCCTTGGCGAGCTTCTTGGCGGTGTTGCCCAGGTAGGTGGGGGTGCAGACATTGGGCGGCAGGTCGCCCAGCAGCCGGGTCAGGTTCATGCCGTTGGCAATGGCACGGCCTTCGCGCAGGCCGTGCTGGGCCTCGGCGGCCTGGTTGCGGGCAACCCACAGCGTAATTTTCTTGAGTTTGGGGGGCGCTTCGCGTTTTGTGCCGAGCGTGGCGTCATAGCGGTAGGTGGCGCGGCCGGCGGCCACTGCCGCGGCCCTGGCGCGGGCGCGCAGCTTGACTTTGGCGCAGTCTATGGAAGCCAGCGTCGATACGCCTTCTGCCAGGTCGGCGTGGGTGCAATAATTGGCGAAGACGAACTCGGCGCCGGCATGTGCCGCCGCGTTGTAGCTGTCTTGTTTTCCCAGGCCGACTAAAATGATGCGTGCGGCGGAAACGCCGTCCAGGTTTCTGAGCACCAGATGGGTATTGGGCTTGGCCTTGAACTCGGTATTGATGACGGCGCGCAGCGCGCCGTTGCTGGCGTGGTCGATGACGTCGGCGGCCGGGCTCAGGATGCCATCGGTAAAAACGCCTACGGCGAGGGCTGCTGTCTTGATTTGATGCAAAGAAGCCGTGGTCTGTGTGCTAAATTCCATTCGAGTTTCCAAGTAAGTGTCGACAAGATGCTTACGATTATCCCGTATATTCTCTCATGTCACTATTCAAACGTTCAGTCGTATCCGAAATATTGAGCCACGCAGGTGTCGTGTTCTCTACACTGCTGGTCGTTTGGCTCAGTGTTTTGCTGGTGCGCCTGCTCGGTGAAGCCGCCAATGGCACGATAGGCGCCAATGTGGTGTTCGGCCTGGCTACGTTCTCGAGTATCACGGCGCTGCCCGTCATTTTGTCGGTATCGCTTTTTATTGCGGTGCTGACGACGGTCACGCGTAATTTCCGGGAGTCGGAAATGGTCGTGTGGTTCGCCAGCGGGCTGTCGTTGAAAGACTGGGTGGGGCCGGTGTTGCGCTGCGCGGTGCCGGTGGCCATCATTATTGCGGTGCTGACCCTGATGGCTTCGCCCTGGGCCTACCGGCAGATCAGCGAGTACCGCCAGCGTTACGAGCAGCGGTCCGATTTGTCCAAGGTGACGGCGGGGCAGTTCATTGAAACAGAGGATGGCGCCCGTGTTTTCTTCGCTGAAGAGCCGACCCAGCCCGGAGAGGAGATGGGCAATGTGATTGCCCGGGTGATTACGCCCGACTGGCTGAGTGTGGTGACGGCGGAAAGCGCGCGTATCCAGACGGAGGAGAATGGCGATCGCTTTCTGGTGCTGACCGATGGGCATCGCTATGATCTGAAGCCCGATAAGCTCGATTTTCGTTTGATCGAGTTCAATAGTTATGGTTTCCGGCTTGAGAGTAATACCAATGAAAGTTCTGCCGAGGCGGTGCGCAGGATGGCTGAAAGTCAGATCAAGGCCAGGCCGACTTTGAGTCTGTTCGCCGACAGCACCGACAAGGCGAATTCTCAGATTATGTGGCGGCTGGCTTTGCCGCTGGCGGCGCTTAATCTGGCGTTGCTGGCCATACCCCTGGGGGCGGTCAATCCCAGGTTGGGGCGTTCGGGCGATTTTCTGATCGCGGGCCTGGTGGGTTTGCTGTATATGAATCTGATCAATTTGTCGCGTGGCTGGATAGGCAACGGGCAGTTGAATTTTGGCATTGGTTTATGGTTGGTGCATGCGGTGTTTTCGGGTCTGATGGTGTATATGATGTGGCGCAAGCTGCGCGTCAAGGGGCCCAAGGATCCTGGTCCGGTTCCGGCAGGTTGATTTCGCTGCTGTGCATGGGCAGGTCGTATCTGTGGGGTGTCTTGTCCTTGATCGCGCCTGCCCGGATGAATCGCTTTCTGTGCTGAAGATGCTTGTGCGCCGATTCCGGGCTTTGATAGATGCGGTGCCTCGTTCTAAACAGACGCCGTGCCTGGCACTGGATGCCGCCCGGATCGCACGATCCCGGCTGCGCCGGGATTTCCCGGCGTCCCCGGCCCCAGCGAGGCGGCCGCGGAACGCGCCCGAATGGACAGCCCCCGGCTGTCC
>JBATWU010000089.1:0-67032 GCA_049672825.1 Pusillimonas sp. | reverse complement strand
ACTTTGAGCCAGCCGCGGCACGGGTTGGCAGGGGCGGGCGTAAGAGGCCGCGCTGTCCGAAGCCTAAAAGCGTCCGGGGGACGGTTTTAGGCAAGTTCGCGGCCGACCGCGCCTGGCAGCCCGTGCGAGGGTACCCCCGCAGGGGGCGCAGCGATGGAGCCCGGCACCGGCCCAGCACCCGGGCAGCGCCGCAAGAACAACGCTGAGGTCAATGCCGCCCAATTTCACCGCATCAGTACTTCATCCCATCGGCATGGCATTGCCATTGCCTGGCGCTCTCCTCAACCGCAACTTCAAGCAGCCGTAAACACTTGAACCGAAAATGCGCTAGGCCGCGTCCGGGGCGCTGGCAGGCGCCGTGGACGCGGGCCTGCGCCTGACTTGCACCTTGGCGATGCGGCGGCCTTCCAGTTCCAGAACCTTGAAGCGGAAATCATATCCTGCGTGCGAGAACGTAAGCTTGTCGCCGACCTCGGGCAGCCGGCCGAAGCGGCTCAGCATATAGCCCGCCAGGGTGCTGAATTCGTCCGAATCATCCAGCAGGCCTTCGACTTCCAGCGTTTGTTCAAAATGGTGCAGGTCGGTGCCGCCGTCGACTATCCATTTGCTATCGCCGGCGGCGATGATGTCGGGTGTTTCGTCTTCGTCGGGAAAGTCGCCCGCGATGGCTTCGAAGACATCGATGGGCGTGACCAGCCCTTCTACCGCGCCGAACTCGTTGATGACAATCACCAACTGGCCGCGGGCGGTCTTGAGCGTTTCTATCAAGTCCAGAATGCGGACGGTTTCGTGCACGATAATGGGAGGACGCAGCTTGTTCTGATTCAACGTCCGGTGCTGTATCAGGTCGGCGATCATGTCCTTGGCCCGGCCTATGCCTACGATATCGTCCAGCGAGCCCCGGCACACGGGAAAGAAACCGTGCGGCGTGCTGCTGATTTCTTGCCGTATATCGTCGGGACTGTCTTCCAGGTCAATCCAGGTAATGTCGTTGCGCGGCGTCATGATGGAGTGCACGTTGCGATCGGCCAGGCGCAGCACGCCGCTGACCATGTTGCGCTCTTCGACGGCGAAGGGCACATCGTGCGTGGCGGCCTGGGGCCTGGCTTCGGATGCGTCGTCGTCGGCGGTGGGCCGTTTGCCCAGCATGCGCAGAATGCCTTCGGCGGTGCGTTCCCGCATGGGTCGCTGGGTATCCGAGTTCAGCAGGTTGCGCCGGGCGATCTGGTTCAGCGTTTCGATGGCGACCGAGAATCCGATGGCGGCGTACAGATAGCCCTTGGGCACCTTGAAGCCGAAGCCTTCGGCGACCAGGGCGAAGCCTATCATCAGCAGGAAGCCCAGGCACAGGATCACCACCGTCGGGTGGGCGCTGACAAAACGCGTGAGAGGCTTGGAGGCCACCAGCATGATGCCGATGGCGATGATCACGGCAGCCATCATGACTTCCAGATGATCGACCATGCCGACCGCCGTGATCACGGCGTCCAGCGAAAACACGGCGTCCAGCACCACGATCTGAGTGACGATGACCCAGAAGCTGGCATACATGCGCGAACCTGAAATCGTGTGCGTCTTGCCTTCCACGCGTTCATGCATTTCCATCGTGCCTTTGAAGACCAGGAAGAATCCGCCGAGGATCAGAATGAGATCGCGCCCCGAAAAGGCGAAAGTGCCCACCGAGAACAAGGGTTCCGTGAGCTTGAACAGCCACGATATGCCGGAAAGCAGCGCCAGGCGCATGATCAGCGCCAGCGACAGGCCGATGATGCGGGCGCGGTCGCGTTGGGCAGGGGGTAGTTTGTCTGCCAGAATGGCAATGAAGATCAGGTTGTCGATACCCAGAACGATTTCCAGGACGACCAGTGTCAGTAAGCCGACCCACACGGCGGGGTCAAGCAGCAACTCCATTATGAATTCCTTTCAGTTCGATGCATGTATTGTATTGTGCTTGTTTTTTGAATGGAATGGGTCGAAGATGGCGTAGTCCCGCGGCCCCTCCGGGCCGCGCGGAAATGGCGGCCGTCCGTTTTGTCTGACGGCGGCTTTCGTGAACTCTGCGACATCAAGACGAGACTGATCATGAGCAAGAAACTATTGATGCTGGTCGGCGACTACGCCGAAGACTATGAAACCATGGTGCCATTTCAGACTTTGCTGGCGGTCGGGCATGTGGTCCATGCCGTATGCCCAGATAAAAAAGCCGGCGATTCGGTGGCAACGGCAATACACGATTTCGAGGGCGCGCAAACCTACAGCGAGAAACCGGGCCATCGCTTTGCGCTGAACCATGATTTCGACCAGGTCGATGTGAACGAGTACGACGGACTGGTGATACCTGGAGGGCGCGCTCCCGAATATCTGCGCATGAACGATAGGATACTGGAAATCGTGCGGCAGTTTGATGAAGCCAAAAAGCCGATTGCGGCGGTGTGCCACGGGGCGCAGATATTGGCGGCCGCCGGCATACTGAAGGGCCGCACGTGCTCAGCGTATCCCGCATGCGCGCCCGAGGTCAGGCTGGCGGGTGGAACCTATGCCGATATCGCCATCGATCAGGCGCATACCGACGGCCATCTGGTGACGGCGCCGGCATGGCCGGCCCATCCCGCCTGGATGGCGCAGTTCCTGGCGGTGCTGGGTACCCGCATCGAGCACACTTAGATTTTCTGCCGCAGATGCGGCAGGGTGTAGGCCTGGTTGCGGTAGGCCCAGTTCGGCCAGAGCACATGGGCCAGCGCCTCGCGCGACAGTTCGGGGTCTAGCGCGGCCGGCGCGTAGGTGGCAGGGGCCGTGTAGCGGTATTGCGTGGCGGCTTTGTGCGGCTCCAGAACAACCAGGGCATCGTCCTTCAAGTAGCCGTAGTTCTCGCCATACTGCATCATGGCCCTGCCGGCGCGCGCTTGTGTCAGATCATGGCCTATCATGGGATGCTCGGTCGCCAGACCCATGATGGACAGCAGGGTGGGTGGCAGGTCTATCTGGCTGACCAGACGGTCATCGCGCCTGGCGACAACGTCGGCACCCAGAATCAGTGCGGGAATATGAAAATGCCGCAGGGGAACCAGGCTGGCGCCGCCCACGCGGGCGTCGTGATCGGCCACGATCAGGAAAACGGTATGCTCCCAGTAGTCGGACTGCCTGGCCTGTTCGAAAAACTGGCCCATGGCCCAGTCGGCGTAGCGCACAGTGTTTTCAACCGTGGCGGGATTGCCGTTGGGGACGATGCGGCCGGCAGGGTATTCCCACGGAGAATGGTTGCTGACGGAAAAGGCCAGCGTGAACGTGGGCTGGTCGGGCGGGGCGGCAAGCAGGTCGTGCAGTTTGTTGAACATGTCTTCGTCGCTGGCACCCCATGTCCCGACAAAAGCGGGGTTCTTGAAGGTGGGACGGTCGTACAGATCGTCAAAGCCGTTGCCCAGGAAAAAGCTTTTCATGTTGTCGAAATGGGCTTCGCCTCCGTAAATGAAGCGCGACCGATACCCGTGTTGCTTGAGCAGTTGCGCCATTGTGAAGAAATTGCTTTGGGCGCCGGGCAGACGCAGCGCGGCGTCTGAAACGGTGGGCGGGAAGCCGGCTGCCACCGCCTCGAGACCGCGCACAGAGCGGGTGCCGGTGGCGTAGGCGCGCGTAAAATTCCAGGCGGATTCCGACAGTTCATCCAGGCGGGGCGTGAGTCCGGTTCCGCCGAGGTTGCCTACATATTGGGCTCCCAGGCTTTCCTGAACGATCATGACCAGATTGAGCGGCCTGGGGCGTTCAAGGGGAGGAGTCTGTCTGTGCAGTGTGGGAATCTGGGCCGGCCCGGCCGGCAAGTCGGCGCACTGCTGGATGATGAGGTTGATTTGGTCGGGGGGGAGGTCGCCGTAGATATCGGCGGCCGAGCGCTCGTTTTTCATGCTGTAGACAGCATAGGTGACGCTGTACAGCGAGTTCAGCGGCAGGGAATTGAGCATGCTGTCGCCGCAATAGGCCACGGTGGACGGATTGATGGGCCTATGCTTCAGGGTGCCGCGCACGGCCAGAAAGACAAGCCCGGCAACCGCCAGGAAAAACAGAATATCCTGCCACCATGTCATGTGCATGTCCGGGATGCCGTGACCGAACAGAAGATTGGCCACCCAGGCGAGCAGGCCCAGGATCGCCACCGCCGACAGTATCATGATTTTGTAGCCCTTCCAGAGCATACCGAAAACCTCCTGCGGGTGTTTAAGGTATTCCACGTACAAACGGTTGGGGCGGGTGTCGTATTCGTGGATGAACTGGGGCGTTGATACTTCCAGCAGAACCAGCAGAAACCAGGCAAACTGGAACCAGCCTTCGGTAATATCGAGCGCCAGTATCGAATGTTCCATCCAGGGAGACAGCAGCAGTGGAATGCCCGCAATGATGGCGATCTGGTTCGCGTCGATGCGCAGCCCGCCCTTCAGAATGGGCAGCAGGCCGCCAGCCTGCTGGACGCGCTTCCATTGCCAGGTTGCCAGCAGGCAGCGGCTAAGGGTTAGCAGGCACAGGCTGGAAACAATGAAAATCAGGGAAAGGTTGCGCATGAGGGCAATGAAGCCTTGAGTTATTGAATACGTTATTCTGGCTGAAATGCGTTGCTGGCGCAGATATTGCGTACAATTTACCGGGTTTTCTTCGCACGCAAAGCACAGGAATTGACTATTATGCACCGAGCCAGACTCTATTTGAAGCTATTGGGGGCGCTTGCCCTTGGCACTGCCGGCGCGTTGGCGTCCGCCCAGGACGTCATCAAGATTGGCGAACTCAACAGTTATAAAACGCAGCCCGCGTTCCTGGGGCCCTATAAAAAAGGCATGGAGCTGGCCGTCGAACAGATCAACGCCGCCGGTGGCGTGAACGGGAAACAGCTCGAACTGATCGTCCGCGACGATAATTCGAATCCGGGCGACGCGGTGCGCGCGGCGGAAGAACTGCTCACACGAGACAAGGTCGACGTGCTGACGGGCACCTTCCTGTCGCACATCGGCCTGGCCGTCACCGATTTCGCCAAGCACAAGAAGCAGTTCTTCCTGGCCAGCGAACCTCTCACCAACAAGATCGTCTGGGAAGACGGGAACCGCTACACCTACAGGTTGCGCAACTCCACCTACATGCAGGTGGCCATGCTCATACCGGCGGCCGTCAAGATGAACAAGAAGCGTTGGGCCATCGTTTATCCCAACTACGAATACGGGCAGTCGGCGGTGGCCACCTTCAAGACCTTGCTGAAACAGGCGCAGCCCGATGTCGAGTTCGTTGCCGAGCAGGCAACCCCGCTGGGCAAGGTTGACGCGGGCAGCGTGGTGCAGGCGCTTGCCGATGCCAAGCCCGAAGCCATGTTCAATGTGCTGTTTGCCACTGACCTGGCCAAATTCGTGCGCGCCGGCACGCAGCGCAATTTCTTCAAAGATCTTCCGGTGGTCAGCATGCTGACGGGCGAACCCGAGTATCTGGACCCGCTGGGCACCGAGACGCCGGTGGGCTGGGTGGTGACGGGCTATCCGTGGTATGCCATCGATACGCCCGAGCACAATCATTTTCTCGAGGCGTACCAGAAACGCTTCGATGACTACCCACGACTGGGAACGCTCATAGGCTACAACACCATTCTATCGTTGGCCGCGGGCATAAAGAAGGCCGGCTCGACGGAAACCGAGGCCATGATCGCAGCCTTCAAGGAGCTGGAAGTCGATACCCCGGTCGGCCGCATCAAGTATCGCGGCATCGATCATCAATCCACGATGGGCGCTTATGTGGGCACGCTGGCCATCAAGGACGGCAAGGGCATCATGACGGATTTCGAATACGTGGACGGTGCAAGCGTCCAGCCGTCAGACGACGAGGTCAGGCAATGGAGGCCTGCCTCGGCAAACTGAACCCTTTCTTTCATTAGCGAGACCACGGCGCCCGGCGGCGCCGTCACACTATGGACCTTACTGGTTTTATCGTTCAGATTCTGAACGGCCTGGCGGAAGCGTCTTCCCTGTTTTTGGTGGCGGTCGGGCTTTCGCTGATTTTCGGCGTCAGCCGTATCGTCAATTTCGCCCATGGATCGCTGTATATGCTGGGCATATACGTCGCCTACACGGTGGTAAGCGCCTGGGGGCAAAGCCCGCTGGGATTCTGGACCAGCCTGGTGTGCGCGGCGCTTATCGTGGGTGTCTTGGGCGCGCTGGTCGAGATCGTGCTGTTGCGGCGCATCTATCGGGCGCCCGAAATGTTCCAGCTATTGGCCACTTTCGCCCTGGTGCTGGTGTTCAATGATGCGGCGCTGTGGCTGTGGGGGCCCGACGACTTGCTGGGGCCGCTGGCGCCCGGCCTGAGTGGTTCCGTGCAGATATTCAATCGATACATGCCGGTTTACGATCTGGCCCTGATCGTGATCGGGCCGCTTGTCTTGCTCGTGCTTTGGCTTATGCTGACCCGCACGCGCTGGGGCACGCTGATACGCGCCGCCACGCAAGACCGCGAGATGCTGGGCGCGCTGGGGGTGAATCAGGCGTGGCTATTTACCGGTGTGTTCGCCCTGGGCGCCTTCCTGGCCGGCCTGGGCGGCGCCCTGCAGATTCCCCGCCAGCCCGCCAGCTTGATGCTGGATTTGAGCGTCATCGGCGATGCGTTCGTGGTGGTCGTGGTGGGCGGCATGGGCTCCATTCCAGGTGCCTATCTGGCGGCATTGATCATTGCCCAGCTCAAGGCGCTGTGCATTGCGCTGGGGGTGATCGATATCGGCGGCATCAGCGTTGCCTTTCCCAAGCTGACCCTGGTGGTCGAGTTCATTTTCATGGCTTTTGTGCTGGTGTTCAGGCCGTGGGGACTGCTGGGCAAGCCGCTGGCCGCCATGCGCCAGACTTCCCTGCCCGACGCGCCGCTGCGCCCGGCGGCGGCGCCGTTCAAGGTGATGGCGGTGGTGCTGATTGCTCTGTTCATAATCTTGCCCCTGCTGTCGGGCGTGTTTCCGTATGCGGCGGTTCTGGCGCAGGACATGCTGGTTGCAGTGCTGTTTGCGGTGAGCCTGCACTTCATGATGGGGCTGGGAGGCATGCCTTCTTTCGGCCATGCCGCATATTTTGGCATTGGCGCTTACGCCGCCGCCCTGTTGTTCAAGTCGCTGGGGCTGGGCATGGTGGGCGCCATGCTGGCCGCTCCGCTTGCGGCCGGCCTGGCCGCGGTGGTGTTCGGCTGGTTCTGCATACGCTTGACCGGCGTCTACCTGGCCATGCTGACCCTGGCCTTTGCGCAGATCGTCTGGTCCATCGTGTATCAATGGGATGACGTGACCGGCGGCTCCAATGGCATCGTCGGCATCTGGCCGGAAACCTGGCTGTCGGGGAAGGCCTACTATTATTTTGTGCTGGCGGTGGTGGTGCTGGCGGTTGGCGCCGTGCGCCGCATGGCGTTCTCTCCATTCGGCTATGCCTTGCGTGCAGTACGTGATTCCGCCCTGCGCGCCGATGCCGTGGGCATACACGTCAAAGGCGTGCAGTGGGTCGCGTTTGTCGTGGCCGGCCTGCTGGCCGGCCTGGCGGGGGCGTTATATGTATTTTCCAAAGGCAGCACATCGCCTGAAGTCATGACAGTGGGCAAATCGGTGGATGGCCTGGTGATGGTGCTGCTGGGCGGCATCCAGACCCTGTTCGGCCCCGTGGCGGGCGCGGCGGCGTTCACCGTGCTCCAGGACTATTTCGTGGGCGTTACCGAATACTGGCGCGCCTTGTTCGGCCTGGTCATCCTGTTGATCGTCCTGGTGTTTCCGCAGGGGATAGCCGGCTTCGCCGGGGCGCTGGTGGCGCGCGGGAGGCGGGCATGAGTCTGCTCGAAGTCAAGGGGCTAAGCAAGCGATTCGGCGGCAACACCGCGGTTGACCAGGTCAGCTTCAAGCTCGACCCCGGCGAACTTCTGGCCTTGATTGGGCCGAATGGCGCGGGCAAGTCGACGACTTTCAATATGGTGGGCGGGCAGTTGCCGGCTTCCGGTGGTTCAGTATTGTTCGATGGCAAGGAGCTGCTGGGCATGAGTTCACGCAGTATTGCGCACAGCGGTGTGGGGCGGACCTTCCAGATTGCCGCCACGTTTGCGTCGCTGACCGTTCTGGAAAATGTGCAGATGGCGCTGCAGGCGCATCATCGGCGCGTGTTTTCGTTCTG
The DNA here is from genome assembly GCA_049672825.1 of Pusillimonas sp. Taxonomy (GTDB): domain Bacteria; phylum Pseudomonadota; class Gammaproteobacteria; order Burkholderiales; family Burkholderiaceae_B; genus Pusillimonas_C; species Pusillimonas_C harenae_A. The sequence continues at coordinate 58,879 of JBATWU010000089.1, read as the reverse complement.
GCGGCCGGCGGCAGCCATGTACCGGAATGAAGCCACGGACCTGCTCGAGCAGGTCCATATGCGCGACCAGGCGGACCGTCCCTGCAGCGAGCTGGCTTATGGCGATGTGAAGCGTGTGGAACTGGCCATGAGCCTGGCGGGCAATCCGCGCCTGCTGCTTATGGATGAGCCCACCGCGGGCATGGCGCCGGCCGAGCGCAATGCCCTGGTGGGGCTGGTCAAGGACTTGGTGGTGCAACGCAAGCTGGCCGTATTGTTTACCGAGCACAGCATGGATGTGGTGTTTTCCTATGCCGACCGCGTGATCGTGCTGGCTCGCGGCAGGCTGATTGCACAAGGCAGCGTGGAACAGGTGCGCAGGCACCCCAAGGTTCAAGAGGTTTATTTCGGCACGGGCAAAACCTTGCAGGCCGGCATCCTCGAGGCGGCCACATGAGCCGGCCCGAAATCATCAACAGTCAGCCTCCTGTGCTGTCGGTATCAGGCATCAACGCCTGGTACGGCGCGGCCCATATACTGCACGATATCAGCCTCGAGGTGGGGCGCGGCGAGGTCGTGGGACTGATGGGGCGCAATGGCGCGGGCAAGTCAACGACGCTCAAGGCCATCATGGGCTTGCTTGCGCGGCGCCAGGGCAGCATACGCTTCATGGGGCATGAACTGGGCGAGCTGCAGCCCTACGAGATCGCGCGCCTTGGATTGGGTTATGTGCCCGAAGATCGGCGTATCTTTACCGAGCTGACGGTCAGCGAGAACCTGCTTGCCGGACGTCAGGCAAGCAGGGCCTGGCCGGATGGCTCGCCAGGCCTGAACTGGACGTCCGAGTCCATCTTCGAGTTGTTCCCGCCTTTGGCGGATATGCAGGAGCGCGTGGCCGGGACCCTGAGCGGCGGCGAACAGCAGATGCTGTCGGTGGCGCGCACATTGATGGGCAATCCTTACTGCCTGCTGCTCGATGAGCCCTCGGAGGGGGTGGCGCCGCTGATCGTGGAGCAGATGGCCGACATGATCCTGACGCTCAAGGGCCGCGGCGCCAGTGTGTTGCTGTCCGAGCAGAATATCCATTTTGCACATTTGGTATCGGACAGGGCGTATGTGCTGGAAAAGGGCGCCATCCGTTTCAGCGGCACGATGCGGGCGCTGGCCGAAAACGAGGCGGTGCGCCGGGAATACCTGGCGTTATAGACGCCGGCGCTCCTGGCTGTTTTTTTCCGCCAGGCGCGCAGGCGTCAAGCCGCCTTTCCCAGCGGGGTGGCGTGTCGATAGCGCTCCAGTAGCTGCGCCTGCCGTGCCTTGGCGCTCCGCAGATTCCTTTCCTTGACGTGGCCAAAGCCCCGGATGTCGCCGGGCAGATTCGCCAGTTCGATGGCAACGGCCAGATTCTGGTCCGTCAGTCCGTGAGCGAACTCGTGGATCAGATCAAAATACTCGTCCACCAGCTTGCGTTCCTGGCGCCTTTCCTGCGTCTTGCCGAAAATGTCCAGCGCGGTGCCGCGCAGGCCTTTCATGCGCGCCAGTATTTTGAAAGCCGGCATGATCCAGGGTCCGTACGTTTTCTTGATGAGTTCTCCCTTGGCATTCTTCCTGGCCAACAGAGGCGGGGCCAGATGGAAACGCAACTGATAATCCTTGCCTGGTTCGCCTTCGAATTGGGCGCGCAGTTTGTCGGTGAACGCCGGATCCACATACAGGCGCGCCACTTCGTATTCGTCTTTGTAGGCCATGAGCCTGGCGAGATTCCTGGCTACCGCATGGGTCAGGCGCAGGCCGTTTGAGGCGGGCAGTGCGGCCTCGATTCCGCGTATGCGGTTCACAGCCTCGCGGTAGCGGCCGGCATAGGATGCATTTTGATAGTCGGTCAGCCACTGCGTATTGCGTTCGATGATGTTGTTCAGCGAATCGGGCAGGCTGACAATCTGGGCCGGGGCGCTGGCCGCTTCAGGCATGATGGCCCGTGATCCGCGATGGGCCGCCGTGCGCCCCCATTCGAATGCCGCCACGTTCTTGTCCACCATGACGCCATTCAATTCGATGGCGCGCGTCAGGCTTTCGCGGGCAAGCGGTATCCATCCCTTTTGCCAGGCGTAACCCAGCAACAGGGGATTGGCGTAGATGGCATCGCCCATAAGATGAACGGCCAGCGCGTTGGCATCCAGGAATTCGCAGTGTGCCCCGATGGATGTGGTCAGCTCGCCCTCGATGGCGGCTTGCGGGTACTGCCAGCCCGCATTGTGGATGACGTCGGCGGTGGGGACATGGGCCCGATTGATGATCGCGCGGCTTATGTCTTTCTGGGCTTTGGACAACACTTCGGCCGAGGTCGTCACAATGGCATCGCAGCCGATAATGAGCTCGGCTTCACCAGTTGCGATGCGCGTGGCGTGGATGTCGCCGGGATCGTTCGCGATCTGTATGTGGCTGAGTACCGCGCCGCCTTTTTGCGCCAGGCCGGCCATGTCCAGCACGGTGACGCCTCTGCGCTCAATATGCGCCGCCATGCCCAGCAGCCCGCCTATGGTGACCACGCCGGTGCCGCCTATGCCGGTAATCAGTATGCCGTAGCTGCCCTGGATGACCGGGAGCTGGGGCAGCGGCAGCGGCGAGTTTCGGGCACTGTCCGCCGTGGCCGTCGAGGGCCGTGGCTTTCTGAGCTGAGCGCCCTCGGCCGTGATGAAGCTGGGACAAAACCCATTGAGACAGGAAAAATCCTTATTACAGGATGACTGGTTGATTTTCCGCTTGCTGCCCTTCACGGTATTGAGGGGTTCGACGGAAAGGCAGTTGGACTTGACTGAACAGTCGCCGCAACCCTCGCAGACTTCGTCGTTGATGAAGACGCGGCGGGCCGGATCCGGATAGGCGCCCCGCTTGCGGCGGCGGCGCTTTTCGGTGGCACAGGTTTGGTCGTAGATCAGCACAGTCGTACCCTCGGTATCGCGCAGCTCCCGCTGCACGCGATCGAGCTCGTCGCGATGATAGACCGGCGGGTTGCCTACCAGGGTCACTCCCTTGTATTTTTCAGGCTCGTCAGTGACCACCACTGTTTTGCGGGCGCCTTCGGCGTGCACCTGGGCGATGACGTCGGTGACTTTAAGCACGCCATCCACTGGCTGGCCGCCGGTCATGGCGACGGCATCGTTGTACAGAATCTTGTAGGTGATGTTGGCGTTGGCGGCGATGGCGGCCCGAATCGCCAGTATGCCCGAATGAAAATACGTACCGTCGCCCAAGTTGGCAAATACATGTTTTTCGGTGGTGAACGACTTCTGGCCTATCCATGCCGCGCCTTCGCCGCCCATATGGCTGAAGGTCTCGGTGTTGCGGTCCATCCAGATCGTCATGTAGTGGCAGCCTATGCCGGCCAGTGCGCGCGAACCCTCGGGCACTTGCGTCGAGGTGTTGTGGGGACATCCCGAACAGAACCAGGGCTTGCGCTCTGTGGCGGCCTGGGGTGCCGCAAGTTCCCGGTCCTTCGCGTCGATGACGGCGATGCGCGCGCTGATCCGGGCGCGCACGTCGGGCGGCATATCGGCCTTTGCAAGCCGCCGGGCAATCGCGCGCGCGATCAGCGCGGGCGAAAGCTCCCCACGCGCAGGCAACAGCCACTGCCCGCGTGGCACCGACCATTCTCCGCCGGCATGGTCTTTTTCATCGAACTTGCCATACACCTTGGGACGCACGTCGTCGCGCCAGTTGTAGAGTTCTTCCTTGAGTGCGTATTCGAGTATCTGGCGTTTTTCCTCTATGACCAGAATTTCCTCTAGTCCGGTGGCAAACTCGCGCGCGTCCTGGGCGTTCAATGGCCAGACACAGCCGATCTTGATAAGGCGGATGCCGATCTGGGCACAGGTGGCCTCGTCCAGCCCCAGGTCGGCCAGCGCCTGGCGCGTATCCAGATACGCCTTGCCGGCGGTCATGATGCCGAACCGCGGGCGCGGCGCGTCGATAACAATGCGGTTGAGCCTGTTGGCGCGCGTGTAGGCCAGCGCCGCATACCACTTGTAGTCGATCAGGCGGGCTTCCTGAGCCAGGGGAGGGTCCGGCCAGCGTATGCCCAGGCCATCGGGCGGCAGCACGAAGTCTTCGGGAATGACGATGCGGGTGCGATCCGGATCGATCTCTATAGACGCCGTCGACTCGACGACTTCGGTGACGCATTTCATGGCGACCCACAGGCCTGAGTAGCGGCTCATGGCCCAGCCATGCAGGCCGTAGTCCAGATACTCCTGGACGTTGGCGGGATAGAGCACCGGAATGCCCGCTGCCTGCAGATCGTGTTCCGACTGGTGCGCGACGGTGGAGGACTTGGCGCCGTGATCGTCGCCAGCCAGGACCAGTACGCCGCCATGCGGGGAAGTGCCTGCCGAATTGGCATGCTTGAAGACATCCATGGACCGGTCGACCCCCGGACCCTTGCCGTACCACATGCCGAATACGCCGTCGTGCGTGGCATCGGGATAGAGCGTGACCTGCTGCGTGCCCCACACCGAGGTGGCGGCCAGGTCTTCATTGAGTCCGGGCTGGAAGACGATGTCGTGATCCTGCAGATGCTGCCTGGCCTTCCACAAGGCCTGATCCAGCGCCCCCAGCGGGGAACCTCGGTAGCCGGAAATAAAGCCCGCGGTATTCAGCCCCGCGCGTTGATCCCGTGCCTTTTGCAGCATGGGCAGGCGTACCAGCGCCTGGGTGCCGCTCATGTAGGCGCGGCCGCGTTCCAATGTGTACTTGTCGTCGAGCGATACGGCGGCAAGCCTCGATAACGCGGCCTGATCCAGGGGTGCGTTCATTGGGGTGGTCTCCTGTAAGACGTATTTCTTTAGCTTTCCGCCCCCTAGTGTATGCACTTCCCGCCTAAGGCACCAGGGCTATCCCCAGGCGCACCTGGCTATCGCTTTTGTGGTTATAGCCCAGCAGGGTTTCACCGTAGCCCTTGAAGTATTGAACGTGGATATACCCGTTCATATTGAGGAAGGTTCGCTTCAGGGGCCAGGCCGCCTCGACCTGGGTGGCATTGCGGCCTTTGTCGCCCTGCCGGTACATGCCTGTGAGCACCAGGCCGTTGTCTTGCGCGTAACGCAGTTTCCAGTCGACGTTGCCGGCGTAATCCCTGTAGTCGGGATTCCCGTCTTCCAGAGAGAAATAGCTCTTGATGCGTGGCGCGAAAGTCAGCGTGCTGCCGCTGTCAAAGCGGTAATTCAATTCAGGCTGTATGTAGGCGAAGTTCAAGGAACGCGAGTCATCGCCGCTTTTTCCGTTGGACTCGTGCTCGACGCCGGTGGCCAGGCCGACGAACCAGTCTTTCTGCGCTGATTGCCACAAGGCGTCCTTGCGCCAGAACAGGCTGGGCTTGAATGAGGTGTCGACAAAGGGATGGGAATCCGAGTGAAGGTCCCACAAAGCGGTTTGTGTGTAACCTATATAAAGATTGTCGATGAAGTCGGGATTCTCGGGATCGTTGGGCGTGAACAGACGATACTTGAAACTGACCTGATAGCGGGCGTTGTTGCCGTCCTTCGTACCCACGTCGAAGTAAATAGGCTCGTAGGCGGAAATGGCACTGCGGAAGTTTTCGAAAGCCGACGACGAATGCCCGGCCAGACTGCGGGTCGAGCTGACCGAGGGGCCCTGCTCAATGGAAGCGCCGGTTGCCGCAACAACGTTCTCGGGCAGTGGAGGGTCGATTTTGGAGCCGTCCGGGGCGGCACCGGCATCAATGACCGGTACGTCGGCGGGCGTGCTGGCGATCAAGCTGCTTTCGCGCGGGCTGGTGTCCAGCGCCAGCAGGGTGGGCTCGCCTTCAATGTTTACGGCCTGCAGGCCTTGCGCCTCGGTGGGCACCACCGCCCGCCACGATAGTTTGATGAAATTATTGACCGGCACATTGACCGCTGCCTCGGCGCCTTCCAGATAAGCCAGGCTGCGCAGGATTTGCCCGCTTTCGCTGCGCCATTGCAAGACCAGGTTCTTTGGCGTGGCCCATGTCATGGCGGTATCGGTATCGTTGAACAGCACGGCACGGATATTGACGGTTTCGCCGGGCGCGGCGTGCGCCTGTTCGAGCTTGTAGGTGATGCCGGCCGATGCGGGCGCGGCCAGGATTGATGCGCCCAGCAGGATAAGACAGAAAACAGAAATTCGTGATAGGCAGGGTAGGTGTGCCATAAATTGTCGGCGTTAGTAGAAAGACGAAAGAGACTGTAGCACCTGCCGGGAATGTTTACGCTACCTAATGTAAAATGCGCCCTCACACTTAGCCACGACGCGGCAGTAGCTCAGCTGGATAGAGCACGGGCCTTCTAAGCCCGGGGTCGGGGGTTCGAGCCCCTCCTGCCGCGCCAACGACAATCCCGATACGATCGTTGGTGGCGCCGCGGCCATCGGAGCCCACCCCCTCATATATCCTTGTTTGGTGCGTATTCGGCAACACACTGAGCCCGTTCGCTGGTCTACCGGCGCGCGCCCTTGCTATCTACGATGACGTCATACGGCCTTCCGCCGTAATCAGTGCCCCACAAGCCAGGGCACTGTCCCCATCATCATCGTTTGGAGCAATCATGACACAGTGCATCGACTACATTCAGCAATCCTCCGAGCTGGTCCCATCACGTTACGCGCTGCAGATTGGCGAAATTGACGTGCTGGTGGTCAGCGATGGCGTGCTACCGCTTCCAACCGCCATGTTGGCACACAACGCCGACTCGGCCGTCCGGGCTGCCTGGCTGGACGACATGTTCCTGCCGCCAGATGCTTTTGACTGGGCGCTGAACGTGGTCGTGGTGCGGAGCGGGGAGCAGACCATACTTATCGACGCTGGACTAGGGTCGGACCCGGACTTGCACTTGCCGCGAGCCGGGCAGTTGGTCAAGCGGCTGGAGGCCGCCGGCATCGATCTTGCATCCGTGACCGATGTGGTGATCACCCACATGCATATGGACCACATAGGCGGTCTGCTCGTCGACGGGGTAAAGGACCGGTTGCGCTCGGATCTGCGGATTCATGTGGCGGCCACCGAGCTCAGGTTTTGGAAGTCGCCCGATTTCTCCCGCACCTCAATGCCACCGGGGTTTCCGGACGCGCTTCGGGCGACCGCCAAGCGGTTCATGGAAGAGTACGGCAGCTATCTGCGGCCGTTCGAGGAAGAGTACGAGGTGGCGCCGGGCGTGGCCGTCCGCCGCATCGGCGGCCACACCCCTGGGCACAGCGTTGTCCGCGTAGCATCTGGCAGCGACGGGTTGACGTTCGCCGGCGACGCTGTGTTCGCGGTCGGGTTCGACCATCCCGACTGGCATAACGGCTTCGAACATGATCCCGAGGAGGCGGCCCGTGTCCGGGTCCGCCTTTTGCAGGAAGTGGCGGCGACCGGTGAGCTGCTGGTGGCTACTCATCTGCCGTTTCCGTCCGTTGGCCGGGTGGCGGTCGACGGCGATGTTTTTCGTTGGGTTCCGGTTTTCTGGGACTACTGACTGCTTTGGAGGTTTCATTATGTTGATCCTAAAACAAACCGCGCTCACTCTCGTCATGACCGCAGTACATCGGCATCATGCACACAGTTTCGTTTATGTACTGGAAGGGTCGATTGTTCCCGAGCACTAGGCCCTATTCGAAGAAAATGTAACTATTAGAAAATATGCGGTGGGCGCTGTCACACGCCGCGGTACTCATACGTCTAGTCGAGTATGGATACCCCTACACGCCCCCACATACCCGACCAACTCCCGCGCCACTCGCCGCTCGGCGCGGCTGACTTGCTGGCCAGCAACTTTGTCACCAGCTACGCAGGTGTCGTTGCATTTCTGACCGTGGCCGACGAAGGCAGCTTTTCCCGGGCAAGCGATCGCCTGGGCATAGGCCGCTCGGCAGTGAGCCGCAGCGTGCAGAAGCTGGAAGCGCAATTGGATGCCCGCTTATTTCACCGCACGACGCGCAGCACGTCGCTGACCCGCGAAGGTGAACTTTTCTACGAAAACTGCCAGCCGGGCGTGGCACGTATCGTGCAGGCGCTGGAAGACATGCGCGAGCTGCGCAACGGCCCGCCCCGGGGCCATCTGCGCATCCACTCGACACCCGGTTTCGGGCGCAAGGTGATTGCCCCGCTGCTGCAAAGCTTTCATGCGCAGTACTCCGATATCACACTGGAACTGCTGCTGGACGACCGTCCGGCTGATTTCACGGCAGACCGTATCGATGTGTCCTTTCGCGATGGCCGAATGGAGGACTGCGATATCGTGGCCCGGCAGTTGATACCGATGCAGATGGTGGTATGCGCGTCGCCCGCCTACGCGGCTGCCAACAGTCTGCCGCGCCATATCGATGATCTGGCCCGACATCGCTGCATCAACTTTCGGACGGCGTCGGGGCGCGCCAGGGAATGGGAGTTCAAGATCGATGGCTATGCCCACAGGTGCCTGCCATCCGCCCAGCATACGTTCAACGATCTGGATCTGATCTTGCAGGCCGTATTGCACGATCAAGGCATCGCGCAGCTTCCTGCTTACCTGGTGTGCGATCTGTTCAACGACCGGAAACTGGTCGCTTGTCTTGCCCGGCATGCACCCGACGATGGCGGCCACTACCTGTGCTATCCAAGCCGCAAGCAGCTTCCCGCCAGAATTCGCGTATTCGTTGACTACATCACCGAACAAATTCGCTCACTCGACCTGCAATGCATGAATACGCTGGCGAGCGTGGCTGCGGGCTGATGGCTGCTCAATTGATGCGCTTGATGCAACACCATGAGTCTTTTTGCGGCTCTACCGCAAGCACCGGCGCAACCCTACAATTTTTCATACACCCCCAAATCAGGAGAATGTCATGAAAATCGTTGTCATAGGAGGCACCGGCCTCATCGGCAGCAAGGTCGTCAACAATTTGAACGCGCAAGGACATCAGGTCATTGCGGCAGCCCCGGCAACCGGCGTCAACACCATCACGGGTGAAGGTTTGACGGAAGCGATGACAGGCACCTCTGTCGTCGTAGACCTTGCGAACTCCCCTTCATTCGCCGATAAAGACGTTCTTGAGTTCTTCGAAACGTCCGGTCGAAACTTGTTTGCCGCCGAAATTGCGGCCGGGGTGCAGCATCACGTTGCCTTGTCTGTCGTAGGAACCGATCGTCTGGCGCAAAGCGGCTATTTCCGCGGAAAAATCGCGCAGGAGAAGCTCATACGCGAATCAGGCGTCCCTTACACCATCGTTCACTCAACGCAGTTTTTCGAATTTCTGGGTGGCATTGCACAGGCGGGCAGCTCTGGTGAAGCCGTTAGGATATCTCCGGCGTTCTTCCAGCCTATCTCCTCGGACGATGTCGCTGCGGCCGTCACGGACTACGCGCTTGGCAAGCCTTGCAACGGCATCGTCGAGATCGCCGGCCCCGAGCGTTTGAGACTGTCCGACTTGGTCCGGCGTTACCTGCAAGCAACGGCCGATGTGCGCAACGTGGTAGAAGACGCGCATGCCCCGTACTTCGGCGCCGAGCTCCAAAGCGATACCCTTATGCCTGGCGTCAGTCCCCGTCTTGGAGCCGTGAATTTTGACACCTGGTTCGCCCAGTCGCATGCCTCGAGGTAAGTGGCAAGCACAGCAGATCATGGCCACATTACAAGCACCACACTTATCCCTGCTGGACAAGTATCGCGGGCGCGGTGCACAAACGCTGTACTCAACCAGCGTCACCGTGACAGGCGGCGATGCCTGCCATGGGCGGGCGTCGGGCATTGCCCGCTCTGATGACGGCAACCTGGACGTCCGCCTGCGCCTGCCCGAGGCGTTGGGCGGACCAGGCGGGGGTACCAACCCGGAGCAACTGTTCGCGGCAGGGTACGCTGCATGCTTTCATGGCGCGCTAAGCCTGCTCGCAGCGCGGGATGGAATCCCGACCCCTGGCAGTTCAGTGGAGGTCAAGGTGGACTTTAGTCGTGACCCCATGGACGGCTTGTTCGTCTTGACCGTCTACACGCGGATTCGTTTACCTGGTGTAGAGCGAACCGTTGCCGAAGAGCTGGTTCGCAATACGGAGCGCTTCTGTCCGTATACCAAAATGGCACGGCAAGGTGCCACGAATATTGTGGCGCTAGTGTCGACGGACGAGGCTGGCGGGCGGTAGCGTGTATCCGCCGTCCCGCAGCTCCATGGCCCAACCAAGCCTTAATCCAATCTTTCTTGAGTAGAACAATGACCCAATTCAACGACCGAGTCGTGCTGGTGACTGGCGGCGGCGCCGGCATTGGCCTTTCTGCAGCATCAAAGTTTTCTGACAAGGGCGCCCGCGTTGTCATCACCGGACGTAGACAGGGAGCACTGGAGCAAGCTGTGCGCACCGCGTCCGGCATCGACTACATCGTGGCTGATGCCGGCAACACATCCGACGCCTCGCGAACCATCGAAGAGGTAATGCGTCGGTACGGACGTCTGGATGTGTTGGTCAACAATGCGGGCGCCGGAGCCATCCTCCCCCTGTCACAGGCCAGCTTTGTGCAGGTTAACGAAATATTTTCCGTCAACGTCATTGGCCCGTCATTGCTGGCCACGGCCGCGCTGCCTCATTTAAAGCAGTCCGGTGGCAACATTGTCAATGTGTCGAGCACCTTTGGACACAAGGCCGCAGAAGCGCTCTCGCATTACGCCGCCAGCAAGGCGGCGCTCGAGCATATGACCAGGTGTTGGGCGCTTGAACTCGCGCGCGATGGCGTACGCGTGAATGCCGTTGCCGCGGGGCCTACGGAAAGCGATTTCCTGTCCGAGAGAATGAAGCTGTCGGCTGAGCAGATAGAAAGCGTCAAGGCGAGCGAACGTGCCCGCATTCCGCTGGGTAGACGCGGTCTGCCCGAGGATGTGGCGGGCTGGATTGTTGCTCTCGCATCCCCAGACGCGGCCTGGATCACAGGCCAGGTGTTTACCGTCGATGGTGGACTCAGTACGACCTGATCCAGACAGACATATTTTCAGTGGAGCTAATATGACCCCAGGACATATTCCAAGGGCTTCGGCGGGTAACTTTGTTCGATCTCGCCGATGTGGTGACTTGAAAAGCGTCAAACGAATGAATAAATGGCTTCAGAGGACATGTACTTTCCACTCTGATGAAACAATGGGAAGCTCTGAACGGAAAGGCCTGATAGTTAAGCAAGGAGTACTGTCGGGCCCAACAACTGCATTCGGCAGTTGGAACCGAATGGGGTCGCCAACTGCCGCTATGAAAGTGAAGCTCGTCAAGCCCCGGATGCAGACTATTTTGTTGTGATTCGCCGGCTGGCTGGGTCGATGGTGATGTGGTCGCCGTTTTTCAACAATGAAGTCAGATCCTCGTCCCAGCCTTCCGTAATCGGCATTTTCGCAAGTACCGCGCCCTGCACCATGACGGGGTTGAGCTTGCCGAACACCAGCGCGAGCGGCGCAATGCCTTTGTGCAGCAGATCGAAGAAGGCCCAGCCTCCGGCCACGCCGCCCTTTGACGTCGGGATGACAAGGATTCGGTCTTTGACTGAATGGCCCTCGGCGCTGTGACCTATGCGCGAGATAATGCCAGTGACGCGGTCCAGATCGTAGCGGGGGCTGAAACCCTCGCGCATGACCAGTACTTCACCTTCAACCGCTGGACCCCATGCGCGCTTTACTGTAATGGTCTTGCTCATTTCAGGTCTCCTGTGCATGCGATTTCGACGCAGTCGCGGGTCCTGCGCAATACGGTGTTGAAGCGGTGGGCCGTGATCGTGTTCACGATCTTGGCTGAATTGGAAATAAGATTCGCCCACTCGTTCTCGGCTCGAATCTGAGTGAGTCTTTGCAATATATAGAAGCAAACGCCCTGGAGTATCGTGACGCCGGCCTTTTCCAGCGTGGCGATATAGCCCAGCCTGGACGCATCGCTATAGATGGCATGGCTGGTGGTTACCACACAGGCCATGTCGTGGGCCAAGTGGCGGCCTTCGAAAAGTTGCGCAAGCGCCTGCATTTCGAACAGCGATTGCTGGGGGCCCGAGAAGACCACAATGTTCTTGGCGCCGTCGACATACTGATAAGCGTCATAGACGGCTTGAATATCCTCGTTGCGCACGGTAATGACGCTAGTGGGGGTATTGCCGCCCATCGCGGCGTCGGCAGATGGGGCTTCAGGTGTGATGCCCACCATATGGAACATGGCCATCGAGCCGTAGCTGGCCAATGAGGCGCCCAGATGCTTCAGTGCGTCGGAAAGGGGGGCGGAGTCGATGCCTTCGAAAACCGGCACGGCAAAATAATCCTGGTTGGGGTGTCCTACGATCTTGCCCAGCGCGCCCCAGTCCGCCAGGTCTTTCATCTCGGCCAATACCTTGACGGCGATCGTACCCTTGCGGCATTCGTCCAGATGAAAGCCATACGCCGGGGTACGCCCGGTGAGGGATGCGGCGAAGCTGGACTTGCCTGCTTCGAAGTTGGTTCTTGCGCCAAATACGGAGTTTGCATAGATGACCGTCCCGGTATCGCCCCAGGCGACATGCTCGCCCAGCTTGGGCTGGTAGACCGTCTGATAATTGATACAAGTATCGGTGGTGTTGATGTTCATGCCACGCAGTTGTGCGATGAGTTCTTTTTCTTTGTGGACTTCGCATTCGTCAGCACGCAGGTCGGGATGAGATTCGAAATGCATGCAGCGGGCATTGCTGGTGGTGGGAACAGCGCAGCGCGCGTTTTCGTTGCGCATGTCTTTCAGCAATCCCAGGCCGCCATCGCCCATGACTTCGATATCGCCCATGACATGCGCATTGGTAATTGGCACCAGTCTTTCTGCGCCAAAGAACGAGCCGACTTCGATTTGGAACTGTATTGCTTCTTGTACCGCCTTGCCATGCTTGCCCTCCAGCATGGCCTGTTCTTCGCTTGTCAAATGCATTCTGTACTCCTTGTGGTTTCGAGGTGCCTGCTTAGGCGCCGATAGGTTGATCTTGTTGCCGGGAATTGTGCGAGGGGCCCAGGGAGGGCGCAATCTGAAGGGGGCCGGCTACATCGAGATGAAAGGCGAAGCCATCCGGCTGGATGTGGAAACGGGTCGTTTCCAGCGTCTTCCCATTGTCGTCACGAGATGTTCTCAACATCTCAAGAACATAGCTGTCTTGTTCCAGGCCCATGAGTTCGTCAATCGGCGCTTGCACGCGAATGGACCGTATCTGGGTGCCAGCCCGGGCCACCAGCCGTTTTTGAACGTCAGTGATAAGGGAGTACACAGGCAGTGTTTCAGCCTGTGCGCGTGTAATCGAATCATCAGGGCTGTATAGCCTGGCATCGGCGATGGCGATCACGGTATGTTCGATCTCGTAGATCCGTTTGAAACAATATACATATCGGTCTTCCACGCCGAGGTCTTGTTCAAGTTCAGTCCGGAGCCTGACGTTGAAATCGAGCAAACGGGTTTCCGGGTGGTATCCCTGGGCAAGAAGGCTGTCGTAAAACCCTTTGAGTTCATGCAGCTCCTGCCGCAACTGCGGGCCGGTGACAAATACGCCTTTTCCCTGTTTCGAGAGCGCCAGGCCTCGTTCTACGACGGTGCGGACAGCTTGCCTTACCGTCACTCTGCTGACGCCGAATTTGCGCATGAGGTCTTGCTCGGATGGCAGGCGTTCGGAAGGCAACAAGTTTTTCATCTGGATGTCGGCACTCAATATGTCGGCGATCTGCAGATACAGGGCGACTTCTGAATTCTTCTTGATCTGGGACATGGCTGCTAGGGGGCGTCAATGTAATAAGGCTGCAGCGTACTCCTTGTATTAATACGTGTCAATACATGTGGTAGGTGAATATTTGTATTGACTTGTCTTAAGATGAGTATCAAAATTGCAGCGTGCTGTCTACAGGAACGTACATGTCGAGTCTCAATAAAGAATCCGAAACGCCGCTATACCTTCAAATAGCCGACATCCTGGCTACTGATATCAAGGCCAAGCGCCTGCTGCCGTTCGAAAAGATACCCACTGAATACGAGCTTACGCATTTGTTCGATGTCAGCAGGGTAACGGTGCGCCAGGCAATACGGGTGCTCGGCGAGCGAGGGTTGGTGGTGTCCCGGCAAGGCAAAGGGGTTTTTGTTACTGGCCCGAGAGTCAACCAGGAACTCAATCAGCTGCGAGGTTTTTACGATAGTCTCCTGGCCCAAGGCTATGAGCCCGAGACGGAAGTTCTGCATCTGGAAGGCCCTGAGCGTTCAGTGAGTTCGCATCTTGCCGGACTTGCCAGCTCAGACATTTATCGATTCAAACGCCTATACAAAATCGAAGATGCCGTGGTGGCTGTCGCGGATGTGGTGTTGTCGAGTTTTGGCGTCCGGATTACGCGCCAGGATGTCGATGCCTATCCTGTTTATTCGCTGATAGAACGAGTGCTGAAAAGAAAGGTTACCCGCGCGACCACTGAAATACGATCAGGCCGGGCGGATCCCGGCATTGCGGAAATCATGAATCTGGGCGGCGATGGCCATTTACTGCAAATGCTGCGTACCTCATTTGATGCGCAGCAGCTCATTCTCGAGCAGACCTGCTTTCACATTCAGCCTGACGCCTTCGCCTTTCATCTGGACGTTGAAGGGCCGTTGCAAATCGGTTCGGCTATACGCCACGTTACACAAGAAACAGGTTCGATATAAGCCTCGGCTTGCAATAGCACTGTATTTCCATTTTATTGTTTTACGTATTTTTATAAAAAATTCTTAATTTAATATATGAATATTAATTCTGATTATATAAATTAAATAAGTATGGTTAATTATCCGCTTTGTTTTTTACTTCAATAGCTTGCTGCTTTAATTTTCTTATGTTCATGTTTTTATTAGCTTATTTAAATTATTAATATATATTAATTTTATATTCATATTTGCATTTTTCCTGGTTACGAACCAGAATTTGTTCCCAATCAAGCCGGAATGTTTCCGGGGCAGAGCGGGTGGATAACAAGGAACGCGTTGAATAAGCCAAGCGCAAGTGGATGCCTGCGGCGTGGCGACTCAATCAGCGCTTCTATAGGAGATATAGAAATTGAAAAACGCAAAATATTGCAGCGCGGCTTTACTCTGTGCGATGGCGCTTGCCATGCCGGCTGTCCAGGCGCAGGCAGCATTTCCTGACAGGGCTGTCAACATCGTTGTTCCGTTTCCCGCTGGCGGCGCTACCGATGTTGTTGCGAGGCTGCTGGGCGATGGGCTGAGCAAAATCTGGAAGCAGTCTGTCGTCGTCGAGAATCGGACAGGCGCTGGGGGAAACATCGGGGGTAATTACGTTGCCAAGGCTCAAGCCGATGGCTATACCCTGTTGGTTGGATCGCCAGCCGAGACCGTCATCAACGCACTGTTGTACCCCGAAATGCAATATGACTCTCAGAAGGATCTAACGCCGGTGTCCAAGGCGGGGAGTGCGCCATTGGTTCTCGTCATCCACCCTGACGTTCCCGTAACGAGCACCAAGGAATTGATCGAATATGTGAAGAAGTCCGATAAGGGTGTTAACTATGCTTCCTCTGGAACGGGGGGGCCTCAGCATCTTGCGGCCGAGGAATTCAAAAGAGTGACCTCCGCCGACATCAATCACATTCCCTACAAAGGGGGATCTCCCGCCATTACCGACCTGGTTGGCGGTCAGGTAGAGATGTTCTTCGCGGGCCTTCCGCCGGCAATGCCTTTCATCAAGGCGGGAAAGCTTCGTGCGCTGGCGGTCACCACCGAGGAGCGGTCGGAATTGGTGCCCGATATTCCGACGTTGGCTGAATCCGGACTACCCGGCTTTCATATCGAGAACTGGCAGGGTGTATTCGTACCTGCCGGTACGCCTCCCGAGATTATCGATAAGATCTCCGCAGACATACGGCAAGTGCTGGACCAGCCTGAGACCAAGCAGAAGCTGGCAACGCAAGGCATTTCAGCCGCGCCCAGCACGCCTGAGGAATTCAGGAAGTTCACGGATAGCGAACGTGAGAAATACAAAGCGATCATTGAGGCTGCCAACGTCTCGATCAAATAGGAGTACGGATTCGAGGGTAAAGCCGGCCTGCTGCAAGGGCGGGAGCGGCACCTTCGCCGGCACTTTAATGCTGCGTTAAGGCCATGCCGGCGTCCTTTCACCGTTCAGGCAAGATTGGCCTTGTCCAGGCCAAAAGCCTGGTCGGCTGAGCCGGGCACCGTTCTGAATGCGATATTTGCACGGTTCCATCCATTGATGGCCATGACAGCGAACGTCAGGTCGGACAACTCTTGTTCACTGAACTGGGCACGCACGCGTTCGTAGATTTCGTCGGCCACCCCGTGTTCAGGCAGCTTCGTCAGCACTTCGGTCCAGGCCAGTGCGGCACGCTCGCGCGGCGCGAAGAGCGTGGAGTCGCGCCACGCTGCCACATGGTGGAGACGCAGTTCCCGTTCGCCCTGAATACGCGCTTCCTTCACGTGCATGTCCAGGCAGAATCCGCAACCGTTAAGCTGGGAAGCGCGGATCGATACCAGAAGCCGAATGGATTCTTCAATTGCGCTGTCCTTCAGATGATTGCTGAACGATGAAAACTTCTTGAACAGTTCGGGTGACTGCTGGATATAGTTGATGCGCTGTGTCATGATTTCTCCGGGTGATGACGAGGGCGGCACCCTGGTTCACGGGTGCCGATGATGGCGCAAGGCCGTATGTCGTCATCGTAAAGAAGGGCGATGCATCGCGGTAGCCATGCCGGCGGACTCACGGTGTTGACTGACGCGCACCAAACGGCAGGGGGATCCACGAAGTGCGTTATTGGCCTTTATATGCGGCGGCAATGCGTGCAAGCTTGTCGGGATTGCGTTGAACGTAGATACGGGTGATGCGTTCGCCGTCCAGCTCGAACATTTGGGCGGACTCAAGCTGGCCTTCAATGAAACGCAGCAGCGCCCATTGCTCATTGAGTACAGCCAGCTTGATGTGAAGCGCGCGCTTGTGGCGCAGGGACGCCGCAAAGAAAAGCTGGGCAATGCGTCTGCCGCCGACCATGGGCTTTGGAAAACTGGGCACCCGGCCGCCGCCGTCGCCCATCAGCACGGCGTCTTCGGCCAATAGTGCGTTGATTCCAGCAAAGTCGCCGCGCTCGAGCACCTGCGCAAAAGTATGCAGCAGACGATGATGCGTTTCGCGCGACACGTTAAATCGGGGCCGTTCGTCGCGTAGCTGTGTTTTTGCCCGGCTTACCAACTGGCGGCAGGCTGCCTGTGTCTTGTCCAGGATAGCCGCAATCTGGCCATAGTCGATGTCGAGCACCTCGTGCAGGAGGAATGCAGCGCGTGCTTCGGGCGTCAGTCGCTCGAGCAGTATCAGGTAAGCCATCGACACATCGTCGGCGCGCTCGTTGATTTGTTCCGGCGTTGCCGGCAATTCACTTAGCTGCGGTTCGGGCAGCCATATCCCTGCGTAGTGTTCCCGTTGTGTACGGGCGGCCCGCAGCCGATCGATGGACAGCCGTGTCGCGACCGCGACAAGCCAGGCCTCCGGATTGTCGATGCGCTGTGGCCCGGCGGCATGCCAGCGTAGCCAGGCATCCTGCACGACGTCTTCGGCGTCCGCCACCGACCCCAGCATGCGATAGGCGATTTTCTGCAATCGCGGGCGAAGCTGGTCAAAAGTGTGAGCGTCGTTGTCCATGGGCAGACTGGCTGGCGATTGTGTTATTCGTTGCCAATCGAGGCTGGGGTTTCAAATCGTTCCAGCCGCCCGCTGCCTTCGGCGATATCAGCCCAGCGTTCCACCTTGAAATCCATGATCGCCAGGCCCGATGTGGGATAGCCGCGCTGCAGCCGCGATAGTGCGGCTGAAGACTGTTCCAGCTTGACCAGGCTGTTTGCCACTTCCGCAAAGCCGGGATTGTGCCCGATCAATAACAGCGCCCGGGCGCTGTCGTCGGCCTCGCGGATGACACGGAGTATGTTGTTCTTTGGGGCTTCGTAAATACGGGCATCGTTGCATTGGCTGATGCCGGACGGAAAGGCGGATGCAATGAGTTGCCAGGTTTCCTGTGTGCGCCGCGCCGTGGACACAATGACCAAATCGGGCACGAGGCCCTGCGATGCCATATACCTGGCCATCTCGGGGGCTTGCCGCTGGCCGCGTCGTGCGAGAGGGCGGTCGTGGTCGGCAACACCCTCGGGCCAGTCGGCTTTGGCATGGCGTAGCAGCATGAGTCGGCGCATGTCGTGTTTCTTCCTTCCTTGGGCTTGTTATAGGCAGTAGTCCATTCTACCGGCCAGTTTCTTATTTCTCCAATGCCTCCGCCTTGCCGGAAAGTCGACCGCGGCGGCGATGCGGGGCGTCAGGGCGCTCGGTTTGTAGAACACCGCCATCCGATTGTCGTCATCGGGATTCACGAAAGCATCTGTTGTGAAAGGCAATGAGTTGTTAATAACTTCGGGAATACCCGAGGATTGTTAACGCCTGGCAATCAACGGACATAGGTCATTGCATTCAGGCGGCGTGGGCATGTTACCTCTAAAAAGGTGTATATCGACATCGGAGTAAGCCAGCATGCCTCAGGCAAAGAGCACCTTCAGCACCGCCCTGGATACTGCCAGGGTGGGCGCGTGTTTTATGGTGGTGTTGCTGCATGTGGCGGCAGTCAATTTCGGCGTATTCGATGATCAGTGGTGGGCCAGCAATTTTTATGATTCCCTGACGCGCAGTTGTGTGCCCGTCTTTCTGATGATCACAGGCGTGCTGTTGCTGGGCAGGCAGGAGTCCATGCCTGTGTTCTTCAAAAAGCGTTTCGTGCGCATCCTGCCGCCCCTGTTGTTCTGGTCGTTGTTCTATATGCTCTGGAACACTTGGGAAGGCACGCAATATGGCGCGTGGTACGACTGGCTGCGGGAATTGGCCAATGGGCCGGTGACCTTTCATCTTTGGTATCTCTATGCCATTGTCGGCATCTATCTGTTCGTGCCTTTTCTGCGAAAAATCTGGAATGCGACGCGGCCATCTGAAAAGAAAGCCTATCTGATACTGTGGGCGCTGGTGTCCGCCTGGCCCACTATCCAGGCGGTGGCGCGGATCGATGCGGACTTGCTCGAGATCTATGGCTTTGATTCATTTTTTGGCCTGGTCGGCTATCTGTTTTTGGGGGCCTATGTGCACGAGGTCTACGTGCAGCATCCCGAAAAGCGCAAGTACTGGTTCGGCAACGTCGGCTTCTTTCTTTTGTTCAGTGTGCTGACCATGGTGGCGACCTATGCTTATTCGGCGCGTGTCGGGGAGCCCGACGCGCTGTTCTACGACTATTTGTCGCCTTTTGTTCTGGCCTCTTCAGTATGTGCCTTCAATATTCTGTATGGCTTGGGAACCAAGGCGGGCGAGTACGCGCGGCCGGTGAAGCGGGTAGCGGCTTGTACGCTGGGGATTTACTGCATACATATTTTTGTGCTGAATCTGATGGGTGACGCAATCGGCCTGACGGACACCGGCACGTCTTCGTGGTGGTCCATCCCTGTGACAGCCGCCTGTGTTTTCGCAGTATCGCTGGGCGCAATCATGGCGCTGCGGCGTATCAAGCCCTTCCAGTTCGTTACCTGATCAGGAAAAAGAGCAGGGCGCAAGGCTGGCATCCCGTGGCTACGCCCCGGGTTGCCAGCCTTGCGGCCATGCGGCCACGCAGCCGCGTCAGCCCAGAGACTTCAAGGCGAGTTCCAGGTCTGATTTCAAGTCATCGATATGCTCAACGCCCACCGACATGCGCACGAAGTTGGGTTCAATACCGGCCGACTCCATCTGGGCTTCGGTCATGGTGCCCGCCCACATGGCGGCAGTGTGCACGACCAGGGTTTCGACACCCCCCAGACTGACCGCATGCGTGGCCAGCTGCAACGCCGACACAAAGCGGCTGGTGGCGTCAAAGCCTCCCTTGACCGAGAATGCAATGACGGCGCCGAATCCCCGCATTTGCCGGCATGCCAGGCTATGCTGCGGGTGGCTTTCCAGGCCGGGATAAAACACACGCCCGATTTGGGGCTGGGCTTCCAGCCATTGCGCCAGCGCCAGGGCATTGGCGTTGATGCGTTCCAGCCGCAGCGGCAGAGTGCGCAGGCCGCGCAGCAGCAGCCAGGCGTCCATGGGCGACAGTACCGAGCCCAGTGTGGTGTGCATGTCCCAGATCTTTTCGGCATGCGCTTTGCTGCAGCAGACGGCGCCCGCGGTGATGTCGTGGTGTCCGCCCAGATACTTGGTGGCGCTGTGCACCACGATGTCTATGCCCAATGCGTGGGGTTGCTGGTTGAGCGGTGACGCAAAGGTATTGTCGGCAATGGTGATGATGCCTTGAGCCCGCGCCAATTGCGCCACGGCGCGAAGGTCGGTCAGCGACAGTGTGGGGTTGACCGGCGTTTCGACCATGATCAGGCGGGTGTCGGGCCTGATTGCGGCGGCCATCGCGTCCGGGTCGGTCTGGTCGACGATGGTTGATTCGATGCCGAAACGGGGCAGCACCTCTTCGAACAGCCGCGAAGTGCTCATATAGTGGCGGCGCTGGGCGATGACGTGGTCTGCGCGCGATACCAGCGCCAGAACGGTGGTGCTGATGGCGCCCATGCCCGATGCTGTCAGCAGGGCGGTTTCGGTGCCTTCCAGATCAGCCAGTATGGCCTCGACCCGTTTGTGGACCGGATTGCCGTAGCGGGTATAGAAGCCGGGGTGGCGGGGGGTGTTGGCCATGTCCGCGAAGGCTTCCGCGCTGTCGGCGCTGAAGGTGGCACTGTAATGGATGGGAGGAACCACCGAGGTGTCGGTCGCCAGCCAGGCGTCGCCGTGCAGCACGGCGGTTTCATCGTGCCAGTTCCTGGGTTCCGGGCTGGATTCCGGGCGTTCGGGGTCCTTCATTGCATGGCTCCTGTTTGCGGTTGGGGAGGAAACGAAAAGAGGCGATGTATTGCCTTTGCATCATACCGTGAGGCATCGAGGGTACTGTCGGCCTCGGGTGGCGGGGAGCATTCGGATTTCAGGGTTAACAATAGGAATTTCCTACTTGCGTTATGCGGAAATTTCGCCATAATTATGAATTATGAGCACAGGATGCTCAATGGAGGCAGGTTGTGGGTACCCGTATTGTTCAGCAGGTTCTTTACCTAGAGGTCGCCGACAGACTGCGTGCCATGATCCAGTCGCACGAGCTCGAAGCGGGCGAATGGATAGACGAAGTACGCCTGACCCAGGAGCTGGGGATTTCGCGTACGCCGCTGCGCGAGGCCCTCAAGGTGCTGGTGGCGGAAGGCCTGTTGCGGCTGGAGCCAAGGCGCGGATGTTTCGTCAATCAATTGTCGGTTGATGATCTGGACGATATTTTCCCGCTGATGGCCATGCTTGAAGGGCGCTGCGCCCACGAAGCCGCGCGTAAAATCACCGATGCCGACTTGCGCCGCCTGGAGCCCCTGCACCAGCAGTTGCAAAAGCACGCCAAGGCTGGCGACATCGACCAGTATTACGCAACCAACGCCTTGATTCACGAGGCTGTCCAGGCGCTGGCCGATAATCACTGGCTTTCCGACTTGGTCGACAACCTGCGCAAGCTGCTTAGCCTGTCGCGGCATAAAAGCCTGGCCTATCCAGGCCGCATCCACGAATCATGCGCCGAGCATTTGGCCATTTTTGCGGCCCTGAAGGCGCGCGATCCCGATGGCGCCGAGGCCCTGACGCGCAAGCACCTGATGCGTCAGCTCAATGCCCTGCATGCGCTCACGGCACAAGACAACCGCGGCGCCGCGGTCAATACGGTGGACGCCTCCGCCGTGCACAATTCAGGAGTTTGATCATGACGGTCATTGAAACGCAGACCCCGGAACGAGCCATTGTCGTGGTCGATCCCGACAGCGGCAAAGAGAAAGACAAATCGGCCCAGGGGCTGATTGCCCGCTTGGGCCGCTGGCTCGAGCGGGACCAGTCGCCTCCCCCGCTCGAGGTGCAGTCGCTGTTCTCGGCGCGGCTGACCGACGTGGCCGCCAACCGGCTGGCGAAACAATGGAGCACGCGCTACCTGGCGGCTGATGCCAAGGCGCGCCGGTCATTGCTGGCCGGCCTGGTGCAGGCCAGCGCCAGCCTGGAGCCCCGCGAAGATCAGGGGTTGCGGTTATTTCGCCGTCTTTATGCGCAGGCGGAAAGCCTCAATCTCCTGGTCGAATTGCGTGCCGATATGCTGCGCTGGCGCAACCAGGTCGCGGGCCTCAGCGTGCTGGAGCGCGAGCTTGAAGGCCTCTTGTCCAGCTGGTTCGATGTGGGCATGCTGGAACTGCGCCCCATTACCTGGGACTCGCCCGCGTCCTTGCTTGAAAAACTCATCCAGTACGAAGCGGTGCATGAAATCCGTTCGTGGGAAGAGCTCCGGCACCGGGTTGCCAGCCATCGTCGTTGCTACGCGTTTTTTCACCCTCGCATGAGCGACGTTCCGCTGATTTTTGTCGAGGTCGCGTTTGCTACGCAAATGGCCGGCAACGTGCAGCTATTGCTTGATCCGCAAGCGCCGCCGGACGATACCGGCAAGGCGCGCTGGGCCATTTTCTATTCCATTTCAAACACGCAGCCCGGTCTGCGCGGCATCAGCTTCGGCAATTTCCTGCTTAAAAGGGTGATAGACGAGTTGCTGCGTGAACTGCCCCGCCTTAAATCCTTTGCAACCCTCTCGCCCATCCCCGGCTTCGCCGACTGGCTGGGCAAGCAGGACGGCCAGGCCATGCAGGCCTTGCTGAGCGACAAGGCCGACAAGCAGCAGGCGCAGGACGACCCCGAGGCGGGCCTCAAGTGGGTGGATAGGCTCAAGTCGGCGGCGGCGGGGCAGGCTCCCGACCCCGTGCAGCGCACAGGCCTGCGGCTGGCCGTTCAATACCTGAAGACCATGAAGAATAGCCAGCCGCTCGACCCGGTGGCGCGTTTTCACCTTGGCAATGGCGCCCGCATAGAGCGCGTCAATTGGGCCGCCGATTGTTCAGCCAAGGGCATGGCACAGTCCTGCGGCATCATGGCAAACTATCTGTATGAACTCGATCAACTGGACGATAATCTTGCCCAGCTGGCTGCTGGAAAACCCAGGGTGGGGATGAATCTCAGATGGCTATGAGCGATGCCGATGCCGACGCGCCAAAAGGGCGCGTCCTGCTTGACTACGAAGGGCCTATTGCGCTTGTCACACTCAGCCATCCGGGCCGCCTGAACGCCATTACCGTATTCATGTGGCGCGAGCTCAATCGCATCTTTACCGAGCTGTCCGCCAATCAGGACTTGCGCTGCGTGGTGCTTCGAGGCGATGGCGGCAATTTCGCCGCGGGCGCCGACATACAAGAATTTCCCCGGCAGCGTGGCAGCCTGGCGGACGTAAAGCATTACCACACCCAGATACTGGCCCCTGCCTTGAAGGCCGTCGCTTCATGCCTACATCCGGTGCTGGCGCAAATCCAGGGGGTTTGCGTCGGGGGCGGCCTGGAAATCGCCAGCCAGTGCGACTTGCGCATTGCGTCATCGACGGCGCGCTTCGGTGTTCCCATCAATCGTCTGGGTTTTCCCATGGCACCCGACGAAATGCGCGGGCTTCTGGCGTTGGCGGGGCGTGCCACAACACTGGAAATTCTGCTTGAGGGTAGGGTGTTCGACGCCGCCGAGGCCATGGCCAAGGGCTTGTTGACGCGTGTGCTGCCCGAGCAGGATGTGGCCACCGATGTCATGCGGTCGGCCCGCCGGCTTGCCAGCGGGGCGCCGCTGGCGGCGCGTCTGAACAAGCAAACGGCGGCGCGCCTTTGCGCCGCTCCCGAGCCGCTGACTGATGCCGAGCTGCAGCATCTATTCAGCTACGCGCAAAGCCGTGATCATCACGAAGGTGTGCGAGCATTTTTGGCCGGCGCCGAGCCGGTGTTCACAGGAGATTGATTTGGAAGGCAATGCCAATTTGTATGCTTTGCTGGCCTCGGGCTTTCCGCAGGACCGCCAGCAGGTGGCTATCGAGACACCCGAGCAAACCTACAGCTGGAACGATATTGAAGCCATGAGCGGCAGGCTGGCCTCGCTGCTCACGGCTCTGCACTTGCCCCAGGGAGCCAGGGTGGCGGTTCAGGTGGAAAAGTCTCCGATGGCCCTGATGCTGTACCTGGCCACGGTGCGCGCCGGTCTGGTGTATTTGCCGCTGAACACCGCCTACCGGGCTGCCGAGGTGGAATACTTCCTGACCGACGCCGAGCCCGCCATGGTGGTGTGCGACAGCAAGAATCTGGAATGGGTGACCGAGCTGGCCCGCAAAGCTGGCACCGCTCATGTCTACACACTGGACCACGACGGGAACGGCAGCCTGGCGGTGGCGGCGGCCAGCCAGGGCGATGTCTTCCAGACCGTCCAGAGCCAGCCCGGCGACCTGGCGGCCATCCTGTATACCTCGGGCACGACCGGACGCAGCAAGGGCGCCATGCTGTCGCACCGGAACCTGTCGTCCAATGCCCAGGTGCTGAAAGCATTCTGGGGCTGGCGGCCCGACGACGTGTTGCTGCATATGCTGCCGATTTTTCATGTGCATGGTTTGTTTGTGGCGTCGCACGGCGCCTTGCTGGCCGGCGCCAAAATGATCTGGCTGCCCAGGCTCAATGTCGATCAGGCTCTGCGGTACTTGCCGCAAAGCACGGTCATGATGGGTGTTCCCACCTATTATGTTCGCCTATTGGCCGATGCCAGGTTCACTCGCGAGGTGTGCCGCAACATGCGCCTGTTCATCTCGGGTTCGGCGCCGCTGCTCACCGAGACATTCCAGGAATTCCAGGCGCGCACCGGCCAGACCATACTTGAGCGCTACGGCATGAGCGAGACCATCATGCTGACCTCCAATCCCTACGACGCATCACTGGGAGAGCGCCTGGGGGGAACCGTGGGCCAGCCGCTGCCGGGCGTGTCGGTGCGCGTGGTGGACGAAAGCGGGAACAGCCTGCCCGTCGGCGAAATAGGAAATGTGCAGGTTCAAGGTCCGAATGTATTTGCGGGCTATTGGCGCATGCCGGAAAAAACACGCGAGGAGTTCACCGCCGATGGCTGGTTCCGCACGGGCGATGTTGGACAGCTGGGCGGTGGCGAGACGCCTGATAATTATCTGACCATCGTGGGGCGCAGCAAGGATTTGATTATTTCTGGTGGATACAATGTATATCCAAAAGAGATTGAGCTGGTTATCGATGCCCTGCCTGGCGTCGACGAGTCGGCGGTTATCGGCGTGCCTCACCCCGATTTTGGCGAGGCCGTTGTGGCGGTGGTCGTGCCCAGGAAGGGCCACACCCTGGATGCTGATGCGATGTTGGCCAGCCTGAAAGACAGCCTGGCCAACTTCAAGGTGCCCAAGCGTATACATTTTGTGCAGGAGCTGGCGCGCAACACCATGGGCAAGGTACAAAAAAATGCCTTGCGCGAACACTATAAAGATCTATAAACCAAAGGAGGCAAGGGTAGGTGGTATCCCCGCCGAAGAATGCGGGGCGCATGATGTAAACGTCTGCAGATATTATCGATATCAATCCCAAAGGAGGATCATCTGATGAAGAAAAACTTTGTATACGCGGTGGCCATGGCACTGTCCGCATTGACGGCCGCCGGCGCGGCCCATGCCGCCTGGCCCGATAGAGCCATTACCGTTGTGGTGCCTTTCCCTGCCGGCGGCGGAACCGATACCTTCGCCCGTCCGCTGGCGCAGCAGCTTGGCCAACAGCTTGGCCAAAGCGTGGTGGTCGACAACCGTGGCGGCGCGGGCGGTACCCTGGGCGCGGGTGTGGCGGCGCGGGCGGCGCCCGACGGCTATACCTTTTTCATGGGCGGCGCGCATCACGTGGTGGCGCCATCCATTTACAAGAATCTGAGCTACGACATACAGAAGGACTTCACGCCTGTCGCCCTGCTGGCGCAGCCGCCCCAGATCATCGTGGTGAATCCAAACAATTTGCCGGTCACCAGCGTCAAGGAACTGCTTGAAAAAGCCAAGGCCGATCCAGGCGCCATCAACTTTGGTTCGGCAGGCATGGGCAGTACTCATCACCTTGCGGGCGAGCTGTTTGCGCTGAAAACGGGTATTCAGCTGACGCATGTGCCCTACCAGGGGGCTGGTCCCATGCTCAGCGGACTGATCACGGGCCAGGTCGATGTGGCTTTCGACGGCCTGGGCTCTTCGGCTTCGCATATCCGCGCGGGCTCGATCCGTCCGCTGGCGGTTGCGTCGGCCGAACGCTCGCCGTCCTTCCCCGACGTGCCAACGGCCGCCGAAGCGGGTGTGCCCGACTACGAGGTATCGACCTGGTACGCAATGTGGGCGCCTGCAGGCACGCCGCCCGATATTGTCGAAAGAATGTCGGTCGAGCTCGTCAAGGCCTTGAACGCGCCCAAAGTGAAAGAGCTGTGGGCCAGCAACGGTAGCGCAACGCCCGACCTGACCGGTGCCAAATTCGGCGAGTTCGTCGATTCGGAAATTGATCGCTGGGCGGAGGTGGTCAAAGAGGCAGGCGTAGAACCCCAGTAAGCCATTCGGGGCGGCTGTGGCCGCCCGCCTCCCTGTCGTCGCCGGCCGCTTGTTCAGCGCGCCGGTTGGCGCAGATGGGACAAGCCGGGATCAATAATGCCGGCCTTGCCTGGCGAGCAGGCATGGCGGTCTGCCTGCGGTCGGCTACAAATAGGGGCTGGCCAGCCAGATTATCCGGTTGCGCAGACGCTTGCGGAAAGGAAGGGCCGCCAGTCCTTGCAGCGTCACGGCCTCGGCATTTTTGATTTCCCTATCTATCAGACTCTCGATCTTGGCGGCAAGCTCCCGGCTGTAGATCTCCATGTCCAGCTCGAAGTTCAGGCGCAGGCTGCGCGGATCCATATTCGAAGATCCCACATAGGACCAGGCGCCGTCTATGGTGATGAGCTTGGAGTGATTGAAATTTCCGTGAGCCCGCCACACACGGCACTGGTTGCGTATGACCTGATCCAGTTGCGCCGTCATGGCGTAGTTGACCAGACGCAGGTTGTTGCGGCCGGGGATGACAATGTCGACGGTGATGCCGCGCCGCGCGGCGGTATTGATGGCGCCAAGCAGCACCTGGTCGGGCAGGAAGTAGGGCGATTGAATGCGTATGTGTTTCTGTGCCACGGCAAAGGCGCCCAGCAGCATATTGTGCGTGCCCACTATATAGCGGTCGGGGCCCGAGCGTATGCAGCGGGCGGGCGAGTGCGGCGCCGGCGCGCACCACGTATCGCAGCACCAGGTCTCGAAAGGCAGGCGTTCCTTGGTGGTGAACTCCCAGTCGTGGGCAAACACCGACATCAATTGCAGCACGACCGGCCCTTCGACCTTGAAGTGGGTGTCGCTGGCGGTATCGGCCCCGGCCACGGCGGACACGAAACCCTCGCGTATATTCATGCCGCCGGTGAATGCGGTGCAGCCATCGACCACCAGTATCTTGCGGTGGCTGCGCAAGTTGGCGTAGGGCATGCGCAGAAAGCCCAATGGATTGGTCATGAACAGCGCTGCCTGAATGTTTTTCTTGCGCAGCAGACGGATGATGGGCGGACGCGAGTATTTCGAGCCGACCGCATCGATCAGAACACGTACCTGCACGCCGCGCTCTGCCGCGCGCGCCAGCGCATCGACCACTTTGCGGCCCTCGCTGTCGTTGTCGAAAATATACGTTTGCAGGGCGATGGATTTATTTGCCTGGTCTATGGCGGCGATCATGGCAGGATAGGCCTGATCGCCGCCTTCAAGAATGTTGATGTGGTTGCCGTCGCGCAATGGAAAATGGCTGATGCGGTCCCCCAGCACGCGCAGCGAGGCAAACTGGACGGGGGCGATGCCGGTGATATCGACGATCGGCGGATCGGACTGGGTGGCGTAGTCCTTCAGGCTTTTATTGCGTTGTTCAGAGATATGGTCGTGGCGGATCCGGTTGATGCCGGCGATCAGGTAGATGAAGGGGCCCAGCAGCGGCGACATCATGATGATGCCCACCCAGCCTATGGCGGCGCGCACGTCGTTCTTCGTCATGGCGGCATGAACGGCCGCGGTTCCCCCCACCGCGATACTGAGCAGAAGTGCCAGATGCGGCCAGTATTCCGAAGCCAGGTATTCCAAATGGGCCATGTCAAATGCCATAAACTGAGTCATTCCATTCAGAGGAAATCGGGGTCGGGCCGCGCGGCAGGGTGAACGGCCGGGGTTGCCGGCACGACTCGGGGCGAAGCTTTTGAATCGTATTGACAGGCCCCGCCTGCCTGGACCACGTGGTGATTGAGCCACTGCAAGTATATAAGATCGTGCCGGGCAGGAGATTGCCTGCAAGTGTGGGTGACATCAGCGAGCCGGGCGGACATTTTTACTTTTCGTGCTCCTGGCGGGGTGGGGGACGTTCACGCAGCGTGTCGTGCCATTGTGGATTGGGCCGGCCCTGGCCGGCAAAGACCTGGGCGCGCGATGGGGCGCGCCATACGCCGCCGCCTATGCCCGGCGTGGGGCGCACCCCATACCAGAACCAGCGGCCGTCTTCGTCCTGCGCTGCCCAATTCCATGCCGGCGGCGCGAGCGACCAGTCGGGAGGGGCTTGGGAGATGTTGGATGTGTCTGTCACAACGATAGGCGCGATTGGGAATAAAAGGTTTGCGGCCCTACGGATTCTACGCGCTGGACAGGCATCTGGCTATTGCGCACCGCCGCCGCGCCCCGCTGTTCAACGGTAGAATTTGCGGCACGCACAAGGAGCGATCATGCACAAAGTCCTGCCCATATTCCTGCTTTTCCTGTCCAATATTTTCATGACGGTTGCCTGGTATGGTCATCTGAAGTTTCCCAACAGTCCCATCGTCAAGGTGGTCCTGATCAGTTGGGCGATTGCCTTGATTGAGTATTGCCTGGCGGTGCCGGCCAATCGAATCGGACACGCGGCTTATTCGGCGGCGGAACTGAAGACTGTCCAGGAGGTGATCACCCTGATTGTGTTCGCGGGGTTTTCAGTGCTGTACCTGAAGGAGGCTTTCACGCTCAATCACGCCATTGGTTTTGCCCTGATCTGCCTGGGCGCTTTTTTTGTGTTCAAGGGTCCCTTCTAGCGCTGGCCGGTGCCCGGGCCTGCCGGTTTGGGTGGCGGTGCCGGTATTGTTCAAGCCATTGATCGCATTTAGAATTTCCAAGAGGCCGCAATATCGCGGGCACACCAACCGGGAGCTGGGCATGAGCGATGATCAAGCGACGTTCGAATTTCAAGGAAAATGTCTATGCGGGGCCGTGTCGCTGCGGCTTGCGCACGAAAAGCCTTATATGAGCGCCTGCCACTGCGGCATCTGCCGAGGCTGGAGCGGTGGGCCATTCATGAGCCTGGAATGCCACCAGGCGCCCCGCATCGATGGCATGGACCACGTGCGCACATACGCATCGTCGGAGTGGGCCGAGCGCGGTTTTTGCGCGCTATGCGGCACGCACCTGTTTTATCGGCTGACCAAAGACGAGTTCTATGCGGTTTCCGTGGGCTTGTTTCAGGAAGGCGGCGGCTGGCCGTTCAAGCTGCAGGTTTTTGTGGATGAAAAACCGGGCAATTACCAGTTTGCCAATGCCACCCGCGAAATGACGGGTGAGGAAGTGTTCGAAAAGTGGGCTCCAAGCTAGCATTTCGGCGCGGTCTGGCACGCGCGAGATTAAGGGCATGACTGAAGCGTTGATGACCGCAAGCATGGTGAACGGACACAAAAAAGCCTCGTCGATGCTCATCGCGAGGCCGGCAATCCAGCAGTTATGATTTTTGTTCTGATTTTCACATTGCGGAAAGTCCACCAGGCCGCAACTGACTGAACGATAAAGGAATTCTGGGGTGACCGATGGGGCTCGAACCCACGACAACCGGAATCACAATCCGGGACTCTACCAACTGAGCTACGGTCACCGCTGGAAGAACAGGATTCTAGCATGAATGCGAACCCAGGTGTGTGGGTCAGCGTTCAAACAGGTTTGCAGCGGCGAGTTCATGGCAGGAGATCATAGCGATCCGGCGCCAAACGTGTCGCATTGCGCCGGATCGCCGCTCTGGAAACCACGGCTGAACCAGCGCACCCGCTGGGCGGATGTGCCGTGAGTGAAAGAGTCGGGAACAATATGGCCCTGCGACCTTTTTTGCAGTGTATCGTCGCCAATGGCGCTGGCCGCATTCAGTGCTTCTTCGATATCGCCCGGTTCCAGCGTGCCGCGCTGGGTGTCGGAGTGATTCGCCCAGACGCCCGCGAGGCAGTCGGCCTGCAGTTCCACGCGGACAGATAGTTGATTGGCCTGCGCGCTGTTGATGCCGCGGCGCGCCTGATCGACCTTATCCGTTACTCCCAGCAGGTGCTGCACATGATGGGCCACCTCATGCGCAATGACGTACGCCTGGGCGAAGTCGCCCGGCGAATTCAGTTCTTGTGCCATTTGCTGGAAAAAACTTAAATCCAGATATACCTTGCTGTCGCCGGGACAATAAAATGGGCCCATGGCAGACTGGCCTGTGCCGCAGGCGGTAGGTGTGGCGCCGTTGAACAGGACCAGCCTGGGTTCCTGGTATGCGCCCCAGTTTTTCTGCTGGAAGACGGCGCCCCAGGCATCCTCGGTGTCGGCCAGTACCTTGGATACAAAACGGGTTTGCGGTGTGTCGGCCGGCGCCTGCGTGCTGGGTACGTCATCGGCGGGCCCGACGGCGTGTTGCAGCACGACGTTGGGGTCGACGCCGAAGTACACTGCCACCAGTGCCAGTACGATGGTTCCGAGGCCTATTTTGCCGCGGCCGCCTATCCGCATGCGCTGGCCGCGGCGATCTTCGATATTGCGGCTTTCGCGAGAATTATTCAGTCGCATGAGGAGTCCCTTTGGCGGATATCGGCAGGCGGGGCCTGCCGCCAGTCTGTTGTCGGAAAGAAATCAGCCTGATTTTATTGCCTGCGGCGTCGTAGAAACTTAAACTCACCGGCCAAGAATGTTAGGATACGTTAAATGGCTCAATTATTTGTCGTTCACCCTCAGAATCCCCAGGCCCGTCTGCTGAAGCAGGCGGGCCAGTTACTGGCCAACGGCGGCCTGGTGGCGGTGCCCACCGACTCCAGCTATGCCGTAGTGGCGCGTCTCGACGACAAGCCCGCGGCCGACGCCCTGCGCCGCCTGCGCGGCCTGGACGAACGCCATCATCTTACGCTGCTGTGCCGCGACTTGGCCGAAATCGGCCATTTTGCCCGGGTCGACAATCGTCAGTACCGTTTCCTGAAAATGGCCACCCCCGGTCCCTGGACGTTCATTCTTGAAGCCACCCGCGAAGTGCCGCGGCGGGTTTCTCATCCATCGCGCAAGACCATAGGCATACGGGTGCCTGATCACAGTGTTGCCCTGGCGCTTATCGAAGCGGCCGGCACCCCCTTGATGTCCACGACACTCATACCGGAAGGCGAGGAAGACCCGATGAACGACGGACAGGCCATATACGACCGCTATGCCAACCAGCTTGCCGCCGTGATAGACGGCGGCGCATGTGTGCTGGCCCCCACCACCGTCATCGACCTGACCGGCGACAGCCCGCAGGTCATACGCCGTGGGCAGGGTGACCTGGCAACCCTGGGGCTGGTCTGACGAACTTTTTTGAATCCCGACTGCCCTAGGTCTATTGGCCGCCTTGTGTTGCCGGCGGCTTTCTCTTCCGGATATTTATGGATGCGTTGATACAAACGATAGCGGTTTACGCCTTGCCTGTGCTTTTCGGCATTACCCTGCACGAAGCCGCGCACGGCTATGTAGCCCGGATGTTTGGCGATCCGACAGCCTGGCAAGCGGGGCGCATCAGTTTGAATCCCATTCGCCATATCGATCCGGTTGGCACCATTGTCGTGCCGCTGGTGCTCTTGTTCAGCACCAAATTGCTGGGCGGAGGCGGCCTGCTGTTTGGCTGGGCCAAGCCGGTGCCGGTGGATTGGGGGCGCTTGCGCCACCCCAAGCGCGACATGCTGTGGGTGGCGCTGGCGGGCCCGGCCTCCAATCTGGTCATGGCCATCATCTGGGCATTGAGCCTGCGCCTGCTGGCTGAAGCCGGAGCCAGCCACGATGATTTCTGGGTACAAATGACGATTGCCGGCATTCAGGTCAATCTGATACTGATGGCGCTGAACCTGGTGCCGCTGCCGCCGCTGGACGGCGGGCGGATTGTGTTCAGCCTGCTGCCCAGCCGCATGGCCTGGCAGTTTTCCAGAATCGAGCCCTATGGCTTGCTGATTCTGATCATTTTGATGCTGACCGGGATACTGTGGATCGTATTGGGGCCTATATTGGCTTTCGGGCAGCTAATTGTTAACTGGTTTTTATAAATTTACGCGCTTATCCGGTAAACTTGTGAGTTGATTCAAGTTCCCGTTTACGGTGAGTTCAAGGAGATCATTCCTATCATGGCAACAAGCACGGATCCTGCGATTCCTACTTTTCGGGGCAGTATGGTGGCCCTGGTCACACCCATGCTGCCCGATGGCAGTCTCGATTTCGATGCCTATCGAAAGTTGATCGACTGGCATGTCGAGCAGGGTACCGACGGGCTCGTGGTCGTAGGCACATCCGGCGAGTCGCCCACGGTAAGCGTGGAAGAACATGCCGAACTCATCAGGGTCGCGGTCGAGCATGCTGCCGGACGGCTCCCCGTGATTGCCGGCATTGGGGGCAACTCCACCTCCGAGGCCATCGAACTGTCGCAGCATGCCAAGGCGGTGGGCGCGCAAGCGGGCCTGTCCGTGGTTCCCTACTACAACAAGCCCACCCAGGAAGGCCTGTACCAGCATTTCAAGGCCATCGCCGAAGCGGTCGACCTGCCCGCCGTCCTGTATAACGTGCCCGGCCGAACCGTGGCCGACATGTCCAACGACACCATACTGCGCCTGGCTCAGGTGCCTGGCATCATCGGTGTCAAGGACGCCACGGGCGATATCGGCCGCGGCGCCCTGCTGGTGCGCGACGCGCCGGCCGGGTTCCAGGTGTTCAGCGGCGATGATGCCACCGCCGCCGCCCTGATGCTGCTGGGCGGGCAAGGCAATATTTCGGTTACCGCCAATGTGGCGCCCAGGCTCATGCATGATTTGTGCATGGCCGCCATACAGGGCGATGGCGTGCTGGCGCGTCAGCTCAATGCCCGCCTGGCCACATTGAATAAAGTGCTGTTTGTTGAATCCAACCCGATTCCCGTTAAGTGGGCCGTTGCCGAAATGGGCCTGACGCAATTGGGTTATCGCTTACCTTTAACCGCCCTGCACGAGCAGCACCATACCTTGGTGCGCAACTCGCTGAAAGAAGCAGGCTTACTCTGAAATGATCAATATGCGTATGAACAAACGCTACGCCGGCATTACGCTGGGTCTGGGCATGCTGGTGCTGTCGGGTTGCTCCACCTTGAATCAGGCGCTGGGTACCGAAGAAGCCGTCGACTATAAAAGCACCATAGCCGGCGATCCACTCAGTATTCCCCCTGACCTGACCCAGGCCAATCGCGATGCCCGTTATCGCGCTCCCGAGGGCACGACCACCTTCAGCCAGTATGCCCAAAGCCAGCAGATCGAGCAGAGCACCAGCGCCAGCGAGCGCATATTGCCCCAGACCGAAGGCATCCGTGTCATGCGCGATGGCGACATGCGCTGGCTGGTCGTCGACCAAGCGGCCGAAGACGTCTATCCCAAAATCCTCGAATTCTGGGGTGAGCAAGGCTTTACCATCCAGTCACAAGATCCGCGTGCCGGCCTGATGGAAACCGACTGGGCCGAGAACCGCGCCAAGATCCCCGAAGACTGGATCCGCAGCGCCCTGGGTGCAATCATCGAGTCGGTCTACGACAGCGGAGAGCGCGAGCGTTTCCGCACGCGGCTCGAGCGCGTCAATGGTAAAACTGAAGTCTATATCAGCCACCAGCATATGGTCGAAACCGCGGTCGGTGGCGGTAGCAGCGAAACTTCCACCTTCAAATGGGTCATGGGCAAAGAAGACCCTGGCCTGAATGCCGCCATGCTCGCGCGTCTGATGGTTTTCCTGGGCACCGACGTGCGCAATGCCCAGACCATGGTTGCGCAGGCCGAACAAGGCTCCCCTGAAGCCCAGGTCGTCCAGACTGGTCAGGGCGGGGCATCGATCACGCTGGCCGAGTCGTTTGACCGCGCATGGCGCCGGGTGGGTGTCGCCATCGATTCGGCGGGCTTTTCGGTAGACGACCGCGACCGTTCGGCTGGCGACTACTTCATCCGCTATCTCGACAGCGACACCGGAGAGAAAATCGAGCAGCAAAACTTTATCGGCCGCTTGTTCGGTTCACGGAATACGGCCGAGGCCATTCCGTATCGCATCCACGTCGCCGACCAGGGTTCCAGTTCTGTTGTCACGGTGCTCGACCAGAATGGCCAGGTTCAAGACACCGATACGGCGCGGCGCATTATGTCGGTGCTGACGACGCACATGCAGTAGGGCTGTCGCCGTGAATGCTGGCACCGAACCACGCCAATTTCGGTGCCAGCGCAGTCACTTCGCCAATCAGCAGCAATGACGGCGCCTTGATGTCATGCTGGCGCGCCAGTTGCGCCATGCTTTTCAGCTTGCCCTGCAATACGCGCTGTGTGCGGCGAGTGCCGTTTTCCACGATGGCAAAAGGGGTTTCGCCCGACCGGCCATGCGCAATCAGCTGTTCCGACAGCCAGTCCAACTGACCGACTCCCATATAAAATGCCAACGTCTGCCTGGACTGGGCCAGCGCAGGCCAATCTTCCAGCATCGTGTCCTGGCGGCAATGCGCCGTCACCAGACGTACCGATTGCGCATGATCGCGATGGGTCAGCGGGATGCCCGCGTAGGCGGCACAGGCCAGCGCCGCCGTAATGCCGGGCACCACCTCGTAAGGTACCTGGTGCTGGCGCAGAAACTCCAGCTCTTCTCCGCCCCGCCCAAATACAAAGGCGTCGCCGCCCTTGAGGCGAACGACCAACTGCCCTTGCCGGGCACGGTCCAGCATCAGCGCGTGTATTCTCGATTGCGTCGCGTCATGGTCTTCGCCCGGTTTTTTTCCAACTGAAATCTGCTCCGCATCGCGGCGGGCAAGGTCAAGTATCGGAGCATCGACCAGGCGATCATACAGAATGACATCAGCCTCATTCAGGGCGCGCAGTGCTTTCAGCGTGAGCAGTCCAGGATCGCCGGGGCCGGCCCCTACCAGTATCACTTTGCCGATGGCCGCCGCAGGCGATTGTTCCAGTGCCTCTTTCAGCAGCTGTTCGGCGTGCTCAGGCCGCTGGTGGCGCAGGGCGGCGGCAACCGGGCCGTCCAGCAGCCAGTCGTAGAATTCGCGGCGGGGCCGCAATTCGGGGCGGGCCCGCCGAATGGCGGGTCGGTACCTGGCGGCCAGCGTAGCCAACGAGCCCAGGGTGTGGTCGAACAGTGTTTCTATGCGTTCACGCACACGACGTGCCAGGACGGGCGCGCTGCCCGCAGACGAAATGGCGATCATCAGGGGCGAGCGGTCCACGATGGATGGAACCTGGAACGAAGAGAGCTCGGGGTCGTCGACCACGTTGATGAACAATCGCTGCGCATTGGCCAGTTCGGCGATCTGGCGGTTCAGCTCGCGATCGTCGGTGGCGGCAACCACCAGCCAGACATCGGCCAGCCAGCAGGGCTGGAAGCTATCGCGCAGCCATTCTATGCGGCCCTGCGCCAGCAGTTGTTCCAGCGGCTCGGTTGCCTGTGGCGCGCCAACCGTGACCAGGGCGCCTGATGCCAGCAGGCTCTTGACTTTGCGCTCGGCGACGGCGCCGCCGCCCACGACCAGCACGCGCCGTCCGCTCAGATCGGCAAAAAGGGGAAATAGTCTCATAAGCAGGCGGGGCGTTAAATCAGCGAAGGAACAACGGTAATGTGGGCGATTCGGAGCTGGCGGGCCGGCAAGGCGCCGGCCCGTGTGGTTTTATACCACTGTGTCCAGAACGATGGGTATCAGTTTCTGGGAAGGCGCCGGGATGACTTCAGTGCGGACCAGGAAATCGCCGAATTTTTCGCTGGGCAGGCGGTCCCGGGCGTAGGCGCCGAAAAGCGCGTCCAGGGTGCTGAGTATTTCCGGCTCGGCAATATTCTGGCGATAGGGAATGTTCAGCCTTTCACCCGTGTAGTTGGCGCCCAGGCGTAAGTCGTAGCGGCCCAGCGCCCGGCCCACCAGCGCAATCTCGCCCAGATAAGGGCGCGAACAGCCGTTCGGACACCCCGACAGGCGCAGCAGAATAGGCTCATTGGCCAGGCCATGGCTATCGAGCAGCGCTTCCAGCCTGGGCAGCAGTTCAGGCAGGTAGCGTTCGCTTTCCGCCATGGCCAGGCCGCAGGTGGGCAGCGCGACACAGGCGATGCTGTGGCGGCGTATGCCGCTTTGCTGCTTATAGCCGTCCAGACCATATTTGGCCACCAGCTTGTCGATCTTGGCGCGATCCTTGGTGGCGACGTTGGCAATGACCAGATTCTGGTTGCAGGTCATGCGGAACTCGCCCTTGAGGATTTTGGCGATTTCGCGCACACCCGTCTGAAGTAGCAGGCCATCCGTATCCCATAGCCGCCCCGACTCGATGTACAGGCCGAGATGCCACTGCCCGTCCTCGCCTTGTTCCCAGCCGTAGCGGTCGCCGTTCTGGTCGAAGTGGTAGGGGCGCACGGGCTGAAGCGTGATGCCACTGCGGGCCTCGAGCTGCTCTTTGAACCAGTCCAGGCCGCGGTGATCCAGGGTGTATTTCAGGCGGGCATGCTGGCGCTGTTCGCGATTGCCATAGTCGCGTTGCAAGGTGACGACGCCTTCGGCGACGGCAATCAGCTGTTCCGGCGGTACGAAGCCGATCAGGCTGCCCAGCCTGGGATAGGTGGTGTCGTCGCCATGGGTGGCGCCCATGCCACCGCCTATGGCCACGTTGAAGCCCAGTAATTCGCCGCGTTCGATGATGGCGATCAGGCCAAGATCCTGTGCGAATACGTCGACGTCGTTGGTAGGCGGAATAGCCACGCCGATCTTGAATTTTCGTGGAAGATAGGTGCTGCCGTAAATGGGCTCTTCTTCGGGCTCATCGGTGATTTTTTCGCCGTCGAGCCAGATTTCATGATACGCCCGGGTGCGGGGGATGAAATGGTCGGACAGCTTTTGGGCCCATGCCTGCACCAGGCTGTGCTGGCTGGACAATTGCGGGTTGACCGAGCTGACGACCTGGCGATTCACGTCGCCACAGGCGGCAATCGTGGTGGCCATTGCCTGGTTGATCGCCTGCATGGTGGGCTTCAGTTTGCGCTTGATGACGCCATGCCACTGAAAGGTTTGCCGCGTGGTGATACGCAGCCCGCGCCCGGCGTAGGTGGTGGCGATGTCATCGAACACCAGCCACTGGGCCGGGGTGACGACGCCGCCCGGCAGGCGGGCCCGGATCATGAATGAGTAGGCGGGCTCCAGTTTTTGCTTGCGCCGCTCGTCGCGAATGTCGCGATCGTCTTGTTGATAGCTTCCGTGAAACTTCAGCAGCTTGTTGTCATCGTCGCTGATGGCGCCGGTAACGGGGTCGTTCAATCCTTCTTCTATGGTGCCGCGCAAATAGCGGCTGTCTGCTTTGATTTGTTCAAGATGCGAAAGGGTGGTGTTGCTCATTACATTCCTGATTAGTAAACATCGCGGGCGTAGCGGCCTTGCGCGGCCAGCTCGTCCAGCCATTCCTTGGCCTGGGTTTCATCCAGCCCGCCCTCTTGCTGGGCGACATGCAGCAAAGCCTGGTGCACGTCTTTTGCCATGTGCGTGGCATCGCCGCATACGTAGACATGGGCGCCGCCTTGAATCCAGTCGAACAGGTCGGCGGCGCGCTCGCGCAGCTTATCCTGCACATAGATCTTGTGCGCCTGATCCCGTGAAAACGCCAAGTCCAGGCGGTGCAGGCCGCCGTCCTTGAGTGCTTGCTGCCATTCCGTCTGATACAGGAAATCGGACGCAAAATGAGGGTTGCCGAAAAAGAGCCAGTTGCGCCCGCTGGCGCCCGCGGCGCTGCGTTCCTGGACAAAGGCCCTGAACGGCGCGATGCCGGTTCCGGGACCGATCATGATGACATCGCGCGAGCCGTCGGCGGGCAGGCGAAAGCGCTGGTTTTCTTCAATGAAAATGGGAAGCCGCTCGCCTTCGTCCAGTGCCGACATAAAATGCGATGCGACACCCCAACGGGCCTCGCCTTCGTACTCGTAGGCAATGTTGGCCAGTGTCAGGTGGACCTCTTCATCGACCGCCGACTGGCTGGAGGCGATCGAATACATGCGCGGCGTGAGCGGGCGCAGGGACTTGACCAGGCCCTGCGCGGTCCAGCTGGCCGGGTAGGCTTTCAGGACGTCGACAAGCTGCCGGGTTTCCAGCAGGACACGAAAATCGTCAATCGCGGCGGGTTGCAGCAGGGCTTGCAGCGCTTCGCTTTGAGCCAGCTCAGCGTGGGCCACCAGAAAGGGTTTCGTCAATTGCGTGAGTTCGCGATGATGGCTAAGCCATTCCTTCAGGGGACGCGATACCGGGCCGATTTCAACGATTTCGTCGGGCGACAGGTTCAGAATGGCCAGTACCTGATCCACCAGCGCTGCCGACTGAGTGGGCCAGACGCCCAGCGCATCGCCGGGATGGTAGCTTAGCCCGCTGCCTTCCAGCGAAATTTCCAGATGCCGGACGTCCTTGTCGCTGCCGCGGCCGGTAATGGCCTGGTTCAGCATGAGCTCCGCAAGAAAGGGCTGCTCGCGCGTGACTTTGGCGGTTTTCGGGTGCAGCGGAGTCACGCTGGCGCCGGGGCTGCCGGGCTGCTTCAGCACTTTCTGCGCCTCGGCGATGGCCGCTTCCTGCCACGGCAGGGCGACGGTTTCAATATCCAGGTCTGCTGTGCCCACTTCATGCAGGCGCGCGGCGCCCAGCTCCGCCAGGCGCGTATCGATGCGCTGCGCGATTCCGCAGAATATGGGATAGCTGGAATCACCCAGGCCGAGCACTGCGTACTTCAGTTGCGGCAGCTTGGGCGCGCGGCGGCTGCTCAGGAATTCCACGAAAGAAATCGAGTCGTCGGGTGGGTCGCCGTCGCCTTGCGTGCTCATGACGATATACAGCAATTGCTCGTCTTTCAGCTCGCGCGTGTTGTAGCCGTCGGCGCGGACCAGACGCGTGCTCAGGCCCAGTCCGCCGGCCCGCTCGGCCAGCGATTCGGCCACGCGCTTGGCGTTGCCGGTCTGGCTGCCGTACAGGATGGTCAGTTGCTGGGCTGCTGCCGTGCCGGCAACCGCGGCCACGATGGGAGGCGCCGCCGAACGGGTTGCGGGCTGCCTGCCCTGCGCGACACCCGCAAAATAGCCTGACAGCCAGCTCAGGGCATTGGACTCCAGGCCTTCGGCCAATTCGGTGACCAGTAGTTGTTTGGATTCGGGCAGGTAAGACGGGGCCAGCATAATATACTCATGGTGATAAGCTCATGATCATTCTATGAAGCTTGGCGCCCGCCGCGAACGATAAGATTATTATTTCTATATATCTTATATGTTTATAAGACTGTATGTATATGCTGTTACCGCATGTTCATACCACCCGGAGCGTGTCAGTGGTCCGTATAGTGCAGCCAGCCTTCCTGCAGCCATTCGGTCAGCATTTGCAGTGCTTCAGGCCCGAGCTTCTTGGCCGAAGGGTCGCTGCCGAGCAGCTCCCGGGAGTCGGCCAGCCTGCGCAGAGGTGTTGTAGCGCGTACACAGGCGACTTCGCCATTGATGAATAGCTGCCGGTCCCGATACATCAGGCGTGTGCAACGGTCCAGTGTAAGCCGGCCGGCCGAGTCCAGGCCCCGGGATAGATCAGTTTCATGGTCGCCGCCGTCGAAATAGGCGTTTGCCGGCGGCTCGGTCAGCCATTGGCCCAGGAATCTCTCTGCGAGCGCTTCGTCAAACTTTATTTTTTTGATAGCCTTCAGTGTGGCGTCGATCAGTGTTTGCGGCAAGGCGGCGGGGTTGGCGGTGGCCGGCGTACCGGCATCGTTGTAGGTTTTCGAAAGCACCGGGCCGCGT
Organism: Pusillimonas sp.; assembly: GCA_049672825.1. GTDB lineage: Bacteria > Pseudomonadota > Gammaproteobacteria > Burkholderiales > Burkholderiaceae_B > Pusillimonas_C > Pusillimonas_C harenae_A. Next base: position 18,856 of record JBATWU010000089.1, on the reverse strand, counting down.
ATGACGGGAAGCGCGTACAGGCCGCCCGTATCTCCCAGATTGGCCATGACCTGGTCATTTGCGGCTTCCAGCATGCCGCAAGCCAGCGCAGCCCGGGTTGGCGCGCGAAAGCCAATCGAAATCGTCATGCAATCGCCTTGCGCAATGCCGTCGTGCGCGGCATGGGGCGGCAGGTAAAGCATGTCGCCAGGTTCAAGAATGAATTCTTCTTCCGCCTTGAAATGCTTCAGTATCTTGAGCGGCAGGCCGGCTTCCAGTTCCAGGTCGCTTTGCTGGCTGATGCGCCAGCGCCGTTTGCCGTGCGCCTGCAGCAGGAAAACGTCGTAGCTGTCGAAGTGAGGCCCCACGCCGCCGCCATCGCTTGCGATGCTGACCATGGCGTCGTCCAGCCGGGCATCCGAAATGAAGCGGAACTGATGCATCAGGCGGGCTGTGGCGTCATCGTGCAGATCTACGCTCTGCGCCAACAGCGTCCAGTTGGGCCGGCCGGCCGCCGGCAGGCGTGAAAACGGGCCTGTCTTCATGTTCCAGCCCTTGTCGTCGTGCCAGATCAGGCGTGACTCGACTTCCTCGCGCCTGACCAGTTTGCGGATGTCGGCGGTGGACAGCGATGGTTTGAATCCGGGAATCGCTTGCCGGATGAGCAGCGGCTTGCGCTGCCAGTAATCGCGCATGAAAGCCTGGGGCGTCAGGCCACCCAGAAGCGTCAGGGGTTGGTCAATATTCATCGAGTTGCTCCGGGAATCGGGTGTTCACGCCTGATCCAGAAAAGGGAATTAAATGTGTTCGTTGCGCAGGCGGTAAAGCAGGTCGAGCGCCTCGCGCGGCGTCAACTGGTCGGGGTCTATCTGTGCCAGCGCCGATCGCAAGGCTGATTCAGCTTCGGCGTGGTCTTCCGGCGCTGCACCGCTGTCGTCCGAACTGCTTGCCGCGGAAAAAAGGTCAAGTTGCGGTGTCGGCGCTCCCTGGGCCTCCAGGCGCGACAGCTCGCGGCTGGCGTGCCGGATCACGGCCGGCGGAAGGCCGGCCCGCTGGGCAACCTGGATGCCGTAGCTGCGGCTGGCCGGGCCGGCTTGGACTTCGTGCAGGAATACAATGCCGGACGACGACTCGGCGGCGGCCAGATGGACATTGGCCGCTCCCGGGACTTCTGCCGGCAGGCGTGTGATCTCGAAATAATGGGTGGCGAACAAGGTAAGCGCCTGGTTATGCGTCAGCAGGCGGTGGGCAATCGACCACGCCAGGGCCAGGCCGTCGTATGTCGATGTGCCACGGCCGATTTCGTCCATCAGCACCAGGCTTTGTGGCGTGCTGGCCGATAGAATGGAAGCGGCCTCGGTCATTTCCATCATGAAAGTAGAGCGCCCGCCCGCCAGATCATCGGCCGCGCCGATGCGGGTGAATATGCGGTCGACCTGGCCGATACGCGCGGCGCGCGCCGGTACGAAGCTGCCCGTGCGGGCCAGCAGGGCGATCAACGCGATCTGCCGCATATAGGTGGACTTGCCGCCCATATTGGGGCCGGTGATCAGCAGCATGCGCCGCTGCGGGCCCAACTCGCAGTCGTTGGGCGTGAACTGCTCGATGCTGCGCTCGACAACGGGGTGGCGTCCAGCCTCGATGGCGATTTCATTGCCATCCACCAGCCGGGGGGCGGTCCAGTCGTTGGCCTGGGCATGTTCGGCCAGCGATGCCAGGGCGTCGACCTGGGCCAGCGCGGTGGCGCATTGAGATAGCGCCGGCGCATGGTCCGCCAACTGTTCCAGCAGGTTTTCAAACAGCCACTTCTCGCGGCTCAGGCTGCGATCCTTGGCGGACAGTACTTTGTCTTCCCAGGTCTTGAGTTCCGGAGTGATATAGCGTTCCGCGTTCTTCAGCGTTTGCCGGCGACGATACTCAACCGGTACTTTGTCGGCCTGCCCGCGCGATACTTCGATGTAGAACCCATGCACGCGATTGAATTCCACGCGCAGGGTGGGAATGCCGGTGCGCTCGCGTTCCCGCGCCTCGAGCTCGACCAGGAACTCGCCGCTGTCGCTGGCCAGGCGGCGCAACTCGTCCAGCTCGGGGTCGAAGCCGGTGGCAATGACGCCGCCTTCGCGTATCAGCAAGGCCGGCTCAGGATCAATGGCGCGGTGCAGAAGCTGGGAGATATCAGGATTTATATTGATGCTTTGTATAAATTCATCCAGCTTGGGCTGGCGATTGAAGGCCTGCTCCAGGTGCCGGGCAACATCTGGCAGCTGCGCCAGCGCCTCGCGCAGACTGGCAAGCTCGCGCGGGCGTACGGATCGCAGTGCAATGCGTGTGGCAATGCGTTCCAGATCCGGGTAGCGCTCGAGCATTTGACGCAGTTGATCCAGTGGTGCGCGGGCATTCAGGGCATCGGCACCCGCTGGCGCGGACAGGAAGGCGGCAATGATTTGCTGGCGCCCTTGCGCCGGCGCATTGTCGCGCAGCGGATGATGCAGCCAGCGGCGCAGCAGCCGGCTGCCCATGGGTGTCTGGCAGTGGTCCAGGATCGAGAACAGCGTGGGGCTGCCCTCGCCGCTAATGGTTTCGGTCAATTCCAGGTTCTTGCGTGTCACGGGGTCGAGTATGACGTACTCGCTTGCCTGGTCGACGCGTATTGTCTGTATATGCGACAACGATTGCGTCTGGGTGCGGCTCACGTAGCGCAACAGCGCGCCTGCCGCGCAACTGGCCACAGGCAGATCAGCCATGCCGAAACCTGCCAGCGAGTCCACGGCAAAATGCCGATGCAGGACATCGCGCGCCCCGTCGAGTTCAAAATGCCAGTCGGGCAGGGCGGTGATGGCGATGCCGTTGCCGCCGTCCATGCGCGCGCTTTCAGCGCACACCAGCTCCGCGGGCCCGATGCGATGCAGTTCGGTGTCGAGCATATCGGGCGCGCACTCAGTGGCCCTGAACTCGCCATTGGCCAGGTTCATCCAGGCCAGGCCGCTGCGCCCGGCCCGGTTGGCGCGAGCCGTATACACGGCGGCAATCATGCGGTCCGCCTTGGCGGGCAGCAGCGCCTCGTCGGTCAGGGTGCCGGGCGTGACGGTGCGCACGATCTTGCGCTCGACCGGGCCCTTGCTGGCGGCGGGGTCGCCGATCTGCTCGCAAATGGCAACGGACTCGCCCAGCGCCACCAGGCGGGCCAGGTAGCCTTCCATGGCGTGAAAGGGCACGCCGGCCATGGGGATGGGCGCGCCGTTGGATGAGCCTCGCTTGGTCAGCGTCAGGTTGAGCAGGCGCGCGCCCCGTTCCGCGTCTTCATAGAACATTTCATAGAAGTCGCCCATTCGGTAGAACAACAGATGCGATCCGGCCTCGGCCTTTAAGCGCAAATATTGCTGCATCATGGGGGTGTGGGCACTGCTATCTATCTTTGTCATTAAAATCAGCAAGTTATGTGTTTTTTTTGTTCTGGTTCCGGGCAAGTCTTGAGCTGTTTGGCTCTGTTGTTGCTCAGGGTATACAAACAATCTGTGCACGTAAGAAATGACATTGTAGTAAGAGATAGGCAGGAAGCCTATGGAGAGGCTGTCGCTGCCGTGACGCTCATCTCGCGCATGCTGGAGGCGTACCTGGAGATGGGGGCGGGAACTGCACTGCCTGGCGCGCTATGAGGGACATGGCGTATGGTTGAACCCCTGCGCCGGCAGGCCGCCCGGTTCAGCTTAGCCGTGATGGGTGATGACGGTTTTCAACTGGGTGTAGTCGTGCAATGCGGCCAGGCCTTTCTCGCGTCCATAGCCGCTATTCTTGTATCCGCCGAAGGGGGCTTCCACGCCGATGGGCTGATAGTCGTTGATGTAGACCTGGCCGGCTTGCAGTGCATTCGCGCAGCGGTGGGCTCGGGCTATGTCGGATGTCCAGATTGCAGAGGCCAGCCCATATTCGCTGTCGTTGGCCATGGCGACGGCCTCTTCTTCGGTGTCAAAAGGAATGATCACGCCGACTGGTCCAAAGATTTCTTCACGGGCGATACGCATTTGATTGCTAACCTGAGTGAACAGCGTAGGTTGGATGAAGTAGCCGCCTTCGGATACTGCATTCGGCCGGCCGCCTCCGAATGCCAGGGTGGCGCCTTCGCGATTGCCAATATCCACGTATTCTCGCACTCGGTCCAGCTGTTCGCAGGAAAGGACCGGCCCAATGTCTTTGTCTTCTACTCCGGCTCCGATGGATACTTTGCCCAGTTCTTCGACCAATTGTTTTGTGAAGGCATCGATGATGTTGCGCTGGACGAGCAGGCGGGTGCCAGCGGAGCAGATCTGCCCGCTGTTGAAGACGAAAGCCTTGCGAGCCAACTGGGCAGCGCGAGGAATATTTGCGTCTTCGAAGACGATGAAGGGCGACTTGCCTCCTAGTTCGACCGTAGCTGGAATGATGCGATCGGCCGCCTGGTGCAGCACTGTGCGGCCGGTCTGCACGGATCCGGTGAAGCTGATCCGCCTGACGTCTGGGTGATCGGCCAGCGCTTTGCCGGCTTCCGGCCCGTAGCCCGTGATGACGTTGAGGACTCCCGCTGGAAAGCCGGCTTCCATGGCCATTAATGCCAGTTCCAGCGTTGTGGTGGGGGTTTGTTCCGCGGGTTTCAAAATAGCCGAATTGCCGGCGCAAAGCGCGGGGGCTGCTCCACGACCGGCCTGGGTGATGGGGCCATTCCAGGGAATGATATGCCCGGTAACGCCGTACGGTTCGCGTACGCTGTACATGAAGTGCTCATTGGTGGCGGGAATGACCTCTCCGTGTAATTTGTCGGCTATGCCGCTGAAAAACTCGAAGTAGCGCGCGCAGGTGAGCACATCGCCGAGGGCGACTTTCAAGGGTTTGCCGGTATCTAAGCTTTCCATCATTGCGAGCTCTGCGGAGCGTGCTTCGATCAGCGCGGCGAGCCGGGCCATCTTGCGTGCCCGCTCGACGGGCTGCAATGCGCGCCAGGCGCGGTAGCCTTCCTGCCCCGACTGCACGGCAGCTGCGATATCCGCGGAGTCGCCTCGGGCGCACGCGCTGAATACCTGGCCTGACGACGGATCAATGACGTCGATGTATTGCCCGGATTTTGGCTTGTGCCATTGCCCGTCATAGAAGTGGTCCAGTTTGCGCGGATTTCCGTTTGCTGTGCCTGAGGGGCGGGGTGTTGGTGTCATGTCTCCTCCCGAAGTGGATATGCTGCGAATATTTATTTCAGAACCGAATTGTATCTTTGGTTTTATATATAGATAACATTTACGTATTCAATTATGTAATATAATAAGGAAATAATTATGTTGACATTTTTGTAAACAAATATAAGCTGATTCCATTTCAGGATCACGGCGGTGCTTCGGCAAAACAATGGTGGAGACTATGCAAGAACACAAACTGGAAGGCAGCGGTGCATTATGCGTGGCGCAAGCACTGCAGGCTCATGGAATTGAGCAGGTCTATGGCGTGTGCGGCGACCATATCAACTCGCTTTATGCTGCCTTGTACCAGGTCGGTATCAAGCTGATTGGCATGCGCAGTGAATCGGCGGCGGTGCAGATGGCCGATGGCTATGCTCGCGCCACCGGGCGCCCCGCAGTGGCGATGGTCACCGGCGGTCCGGGGCATACCAACGCCATCACTGGCCTGGCAGTGGCGCATGCGGCCGCGTCTCCAGTCATACTGATTTCGGGGCTTACTCCGATCGTTCAGCGGCATCGCGGCGGGCAGCAAGTCATGGAGCAGGCGCGCATCGCCGCGCCTGTCACGAAACAAGCCCGCGAACTGCTGCATGGTGATCACTTGTGGGAAGACATCGCGCTGGCGATACGGGTGGCGCTATCCGGCACGCCCGGACCAGTCAGCCTGTCGATTCCAGTGGATGCGCTGACTCGCCAGGCGCCGGTTCCGACGCGCGCCCATCGTGAGGCGCCTCACGGGAAAGTGCTGCCTTCCGGCCGATTGGGGACTGATGTTCTGGACCAGATTCGCGCACTCATCGGGGAGGCCAGAAAACCCGCCGTCATCCTGGGCGCCCAGGCCTGGCACGGGGCAGTGCCGCCGGGTTTGCTGCCCGCATTGCAGGAGTGGAATGTTCCCGTGTTCACCATCGAGCAGGCCCAGGGTATGGTGCCGGACGAGGGTGGGCCGGGTTTTGGCTATGCGGATCCCTTCTTCAATGCGACATTCCGGGAACTGCGCCAGGCCGATCTAGTGATTCTTGCTGGGGCGCATATCGATTTTCATGCCTGCTTCGGCGGGCCGCAGTTGCTGGATCCCGCTGCGCGGATCCTGCAGATTCATCCCGACGCGGCGCGGCTGGAAGTTTGTCTTCCGGCCGACATCGCGGTGTGTGCGGATCCGGCTGAAGCCTTGGTGCTGCTCGCCCAGAATGCGCCCGCTCATCCCGAAGCCGCACAATGGATGACTTCTCTTGGGAAGCGGCACGCGAGCAAGGCGTCGTATTGGCAGGCAATGCTGGATTCCGTACCGAAGACACCTGGCAGCGTTCATCCTCTAGAGCTTTGCTTTGCACTTTCCCGTCACGCGACGCCTCGAACCGGCATGGTGGTGGATGCGGGCGATTTCGTCCACTGGCCGCGTGCGTTCTTTACGGCGAGTGCGCCCGGGCATTGGATGGATGCTTCTCTCATGGGCAATCTGGGCGGCTCGTTGCCGCTGGCAATGGGCATGCAGCAGGCTTTTCCCGACGATCCGGTCTGGGCGTTCGCCGGCGATGGTGGTTTCGGCTTTTATTCTTGGGACCTGGCAACGGCAGTGGAGTTGAAGCTGCCCATCAAGGTGATCGTGGGCAACGACAGGGCATGGGGCATAGAGAAGCGCCTGCAGTTGGCGGAGTACGGCCACGATACGGGCTGCGATCTTCCAGATATCCGCTACGACCAGTATGCCGAGCTTGTCGGCGCGAGCGGCTTTCATGCAAATGATCGCGACACGCTCGATGATGTAGTGGCATCTTTCATGGCGGCGCCGGGGCCGGCCTTGCTGAATGTGGACATCCCCCAACTGGCGGGCCGGCCACTGGCGGATTTCAAGCGTTACTAAGTTTCGTATCGTAATTGCATCAAACTAAAAATAGACTGGAGACAACCCAATGAAGCTACGAGCATTTCTTTCATATGCAACGTTCGCCCTGGCAATGGGCGGTGCCTTTCCCTGGCAGGCAAGCGCCGCGACCGCCCATGCCGCCGCAGCGGACTTCCCAAATAAGCCCATTTCGTTCATCGTGCCTTTCCCAGCGGGCAATGTGTCGGACACGATGGTGCGTATCGTTTCCGAGGAGCTGAGCAAGATTCTGGGCCAGTCCATTATCGTCGAGAACCGGGTGGGGGGCAGCGGCTCCATTGGGCTGGTAGCCGCAGCTCGTGCGCCGGCGGATGGCTACACATGGGTGATAGGTACGGGCGGAGCACTCATTACGGCCCCCCTGATGCAGAAGAGCCCTGCTTTCGATCCTTTGAAGGATTTCACACCGATCACGATGATGGCGCCGCTGCCGATGATCATGGTTACCCGCCCCGAGTTTCCCGCTGACACACTGGATGAACTGTTGGCACTGGCCCGCGAAAATCCGGGCAAGTACGACTATGCGTCGCTGGGCATGGGATCATTGCCCCACCTGGCTGGGGAGCTGCTGTCCAGCCAGGCGGGAGTCGATATGCTGCACGTTCCGTATAAAGGCAGCTCGCAGGCGATGACGGATCTGGTGGGGGGACGGGTGGCCTTGATGTTCGATACGGTGCCGCCGGCTATGGCGCAGATTCGTGCCGGCAAGTTGAAGCCGCTGGCCATCACGAGCGCCCAACCTACGGAAGTGGCACCCGAGATTCCGCCTGTCGCAGCAACGCCGGGGCTGACGGGCTATGAAGCGATTTCATGGACTGGCCTGCTGGCGCCGGCCGGCACGCCTCCCGAGATCATCCAGAAAATACACGATGCCGTGGCCCAAGTGCTGGCCATGCCGGCCGTCAAGAAACGCTTTTTTGATATGGGTCTGGAACTGCAAAGCAGCTCGCCGGAAGATTTCCGCAGCTTCATCGCTTCCGAGCATGAGAAGTGGGCGAAAATCATCAAGCAAGCGAGAGTGACGCTGCAATAGCCAATATATTGCCCTGCCAACGAGAAAACCATCCACCTCGATGCGAAGGCGTTTCTGATCTGGTACATGAAGTCAGTTCTTTAGTCATTGATCGCTGAAACGGAGAACCCGCCAACTTTGGCGGGTTCTCCGTTCTCGTTTTAGTAGCGGTGTAGCGAAACCGAGTTGGGGCTGAACGACAGCGGGAGTATGATGCTATCGCCTAGATAATCAGGGAGACAACGTGAATTTCATTTTCCGAGGCGACGAGCTTCTGTTGCGCGAATCCGGCATCGACTTTCCCGAAGCCGATGTGTGCGCCGTTATCGGCCTGGAGGCCGATACGCTTCAACCGCTCTGGCTTTCGGCCGGTTCCGGCCATCGCACCTGTCATGTTGCCCGTGATGTCGAAGCGCCTTCCGGCTTTGTTTTTCGCAAGTTGCGGGCCGTCCTGGCCGAGCTTGGCGAACATGGCGCGCTGGCCAGCCGCGCATTTCAGGTGTCGGAATGGGTGCGCACCCACCGTTATTGCGGCGTTTGCGCGACGCCCATGCGCAAATCGGAAAAAGAACTCTGTTTCCATTGTCCCGCTTGCGGCTTTTCCGCCTATCCGCGCATCTCGCCCGCAATGATGGTGCTCGTCAAGCGGGGCGACGATATCCTGCTGGCGCGCCATGCAACCTATGCGACGGCACGCTATACCGCGCTGGCTGGGTTTGTCGAGGCCGGGGAAAGTATAGAAGAGGCCATCCACCGCGAAGTGCTCGAAGAGGTGGGCCTGCATGTCAAGGACCTGCGTTATTTCGGCAGTCAGTCATGGCCGTTCCCGCATTCCCTCATGATTGCCTACACGGCGGAGTATGCCGGCGGTGCGCTTCGCATCCAGGAGGATGAAATCGCCGATGCGCGCTGGTTCGGCCCTGGCGACGCCTTGCCCGATATTCCCATGCTCGAGTCCATCGCGGGCCGCCTGGTACGGGCAAACCTGCCGCCCGCGGCTGCAAGGCGCGCATCGGCCTGAATTTGAGCTTGAATGTTCTGATATGCGCACTGCCCGGGCGCGTAACGCCTGTGTGTGGATGAAGTGTCGCCGGGGCAGTAATTTTTACACTCCTTGATGCTCGCTCCTGCCGATTGAGTTCGATGTGGCGGCGTATCTACTCGGGATATACGCTGCGATGCGGCCGTGAATCGCCTTTGGCACGCCGCTTGCTGCCTGCACCGGGTTGCTCCGTCAGTATCGTGAGCGCCCGGTCTTGTCCATCGAGGAGGAAGTCGTAATGGCTGTCATCATTGAACGTAGGTATTCTGAAGCGATCCATCCGCTGCATGCGCTGTTGCTGGCGGGAATCATTCCTCTATTCCTGGGCGCGGCGCTCAGCGATGCCGCCTATGCCGCGACCTATGAAATCCAGTGGAGCAACTTCGCTTCCTGGCTCATCGCCGGCGGCCTGGTTTTTGGCGGTATCGCGCTGATCTTCGCAATCATCGACCTTTGCCGTGCTCATCGCCGCGCGCGGGGCATCGTCCTGTACGCCGCGATATTGCTGCTCATGTGGGTGCTCGGCTTCTTCAACGCCCTGATGCATGCCCGGGATGCATGGGCGAGCATGCCCATCGGCCTGGTCTTGTCGGTGATCGTTGTTGTGCTGGCCGGCGCGGCGGCATGGTTCGGCTTTTGCACCCCACGCATCGGAGGAAGGAAATGAAATGCTCTGGCCTTTTTACCATTGTCGCCCTCTCTGGGGCCCTCGCCGCTTGCGGCGGAGAAACCGAACCATTGCAGTATGGGTCCAATCCCGAGCTTCCGCAGGCGCAGCGTGGCGTGCTGCCCGATATGGTCATCGCCAAGCCGGCGGAATGGGGCGAGCGGCTGCCAACGGTGCCTGACGGCTACACGATCAGTGCCATCGCCACGGATCTGCAGATTCCACGACAGACGCTGCTGCTGCCCAATGGCGATATCCTGGTGGCCGAAGGCAGGGGCGGCAGCGCGCCCAATCTCAAGCCCAAGGACGTGATCGCGGGCCGCATCAAGGCCAAGGGCAACACTCAGGTGAAGGGGGGCGACCGGCTGACCCTGCTGCGCGATGCGGACGGCGATGGCGTCTATGAACTGGCGACGGTCTTTGCCGATAAGCTGAACGCGCCCTATGGGCTCGCGCTGGTCGACGGCAGTTTATATGTCGCCAACCAGGACGAGTTGCTGCGCTTTGAATACCAGGATGGGCAGACACAGGCCGGCGGACCTCCCGAGACGGTCACGCTGCTGCCCTCGGCGATCAATCACCATTGGACCAAGGCCATGGTGGCCAGCGCGGATGGCCGGTTCCTGTATGTGGGCATTGGTTCCAACAGCAACATCACCGAGCGCGGCATGGCGGTGGAGGCGGATCGAGCCATGGTTTGGCAGGTGGACGCCCGTAGCGGGGCGCACAAGCCCTACGCAACAGGTCTGCGCAATCCCACCGCGCTCGCGATACAGCCCGGCACCGACCAGTTGTGGGCCGTGGTGAACGAGCGCGACGAGATTGGCCCGAACCTGGTCCCGGACTACCTTACCACCGTCCGTGAAGGCGGCTTCTACGGCTGGCCTTACAGCTATTGGGGGCAGAACGTGGATACCCGCGCCCAGCCGCAGAATCCTGACAAGGTCGCCTCGGCCATCAAGCCCGATTACAGTCTTGGCTCACATGTGGCGGCGCTTGGCGTCGCCTTCTCGAACCCGGAGATGGGCCAGGAGTTTGCCGATGGCGCGTTCGTGGGCGAGCACGGCAGCTGGAACCGCTCCGATCCCGTCGGGTACAAGGTAGTCTTCGTACCGTTCCGCGACGGCAGTCCCGCGGGTCCGCCGGTGGATTTCGTCGCCGGCTTTCGGGACAGCGATGGCACGACTCGCGGCCGGCCGGTCGGTGTGACGGTGGATCCGCGCGGCGCACTCATCGTCGCGGACGATCTGTCGAACACCATTTGGCGCGTGACGCCAGCCCGGAACGGCTAGCCATCGGCTTTCAAGGCGCGCCCGCCGCAGCGCGGATCAGTTGTTGCGGAGGGTGGCCAGCGCTTTCGACCACCGTGTATTGCGGCAGCGGGGGCATATACCGCCCCGCTGTGCCGCAAGCGTCTGTGTATGGCCGCAGCGGCTGCAGGCGTACAAATCGTCGGCAGGCACGCTTTCATGGGTGTCCCGATATTCCGGCGGCAATACGGACAGCCCCGGCCTGACCTCGTCACGCTCATAAAAGAACAGACTGATGTTGCCATCGACCTCGAGTATGGCCAGCCTTACCTGTCCGAGATGCTCGACGCTTTGCTGGCGCAGTTCCATGAAGAATTCGTCGTCGGTAATGTTCAGCCGCTGGAAACTGTCGACTTCGTACAGGCCGTCGCGAATCAGGGTCACGGGTTTGCCTTCCACCCAATCGTTAAAGCGGCGGGAACGCTGCATGGCGTAGGTGGTCGCCCTGTAGAGCAGAAGAATGGTGGCGAACACCGCGACGGCGGGCAGAACGGGGGAGTCCTCGTAGTAGACGACGTCGCCGGCGGCCGAACCCAGCGTCAGGATGACGACCAGCTCGAATACGGACAATTGACGTATGCCGCGACGGCCTGATGCCTTCAGAAACAAGAAGACCATGGCGTAGCCGACGAGCGCGCGTATCGCCACCTCGCCCAGAAAGAGCAGCGGCAGATCATTCAGGAAAAACCGTTGCCAGTCGAAAAGAATCATGTCGTGCCTTGGACGTGGATTTCTTATTGTCGGTTCTTGCGAACTATAACGCCATAATGGCCGGAGCGGCCGAACGGCACTGGCATGCGGATTGCAGCGTTGTGAGATTGGACGGATCAATGCCGATGCGTTGCCGGCGCGCAAGCCGAGGCGGTTTCGCGGCATGCCGCTTGCTGCGTTTGTGGGTCAGGCGCTGTGCACCGCACGGCGGATCGAACCATCGACACGACAGGGGGTAAAAAATGCACAAGGACGACGAAAAACGGCGAAGGCAGGACCGGGGCGACAAGGCCTCTTCCCAACCCGGGGCGCATGCAACACGGCGTGATGAGCCGGTGCAAAGCCGCAGCGCGGATCCGGGCCAGAGCAGTTATGGTGGTTTTTCAAATCAGGATCCGCGTTTTCAGCGGCAGAAGCTCGATGATTACACGCGCGGCAGGGGCCCCGCCGCCAAAGCCGCAGATGACGGCGAGGCTCCACGCGGCGACGATGATGACAATCAAGGAGACACATAATGGCAAAGTGCGATAACTGCGGTAACGACTACGACAAATCATTCCAGGTGTCGAATTTCCAGGGAAAGACATACACCTTCGACAGCTTTGAATGCGCCATACATGCCCTGGCGCCGCTTTGCGTGCACTGCGGTGTCAGGATTATCGGCCACGGCCTGGAGCAGAACGGCCGCATGTTCTGCTGCAATCATTGCGCGGAAGGCGAAGGCGTTAACGAGTTGCGCGATCGCACATAGCTTATTCGCGCTCGCCATGCCGATTGAGGCTGCGGCTTAGTCGCCCGGGCTGCCGGTGATGGGCAGCACGATGCCTGTGATGTAGCTGGAACATGCCGGCGATGCCAGGAATACATAGGCGGGCGATATTTCTTCGGGCTGGGCGGGACGTCCCAGTGCTGTGCTTTCGCCGAACGATTGTATTTTCTCGGGGGACTGGTCGGCGGGATTGAGCGGCGTCCAGACCGGGCCCGGAGCAACGGCGTTGACGCGTATGCCTTTTCCTGCCAGATTGGAGGCAAGCGATTTGGTGAACGCATGAATCGCGCCCTTGGTGGTGGCGTAGTCGATCAGGCCGCCATTGCCATTCAACCCTGTCACTGAACCTGTGTTGATAATGGCGCTGCCCTCGGTCAAGTGCGGGAGTACGGCGCGGGCCATATGGAAATAGCCGTAGATGTTGGTCCGCAGCGTTTCGTCCAGGCGTTCGTCGCTAATATCCAGCAGCGAGTCCGCATGCTCCTGGAATGCCGCATTGTTGACCAGAATATCGAGCTTTCCGAAAGCACTCACCGCTTGCCGGGCGGCGTCACGGCAGAAGGCCGGGTCCTTGACATCGCCGGCGATGAGTACGCATCGCCGGCCTTCCGCCTCGATGCAGCGTCGGGTTTCTTCCGCATCGGTGTGTTCGTCCAGATACAGCACGGCCACATCTGCCCCTTCGCGCGCGAACAATACGGCGACTGCTCTGCCTATGCCCGAGTCGCCTCCCGTGATGATGGCTGCGAGCCCTTCCAGCTTGCCGCTGCCTTTGTAGGCCGGCGCAAGAAACCGGGGCTCAAGTTCCAGGTCCGCCTCGAGCCCCGGTTTTTCAAGATGCTGCGCCGGCAGCGGCGGGGCAGGGTAATCGCGCGTGCCGGTCTGCGCCGCGGCCGGCTTTTCCTTGTCGCTTGCAGAGTGCCGCTTGGCTTGGTCGCGCAGGTCCTGTTCCTTCTGGATGTTTTTTTGCTTCTGCGCCGTGGCCACGGCCCGGCTGTCGGAATTTCTGGAATTCATCGATAGACTCCTGATTCAATATTCAGGCTGAATCACCTGAATGTTTGGGCTTCGAGCAAAAGTCTGGGCAGCAACTCCTGTGCCGGGCGCTGTCGCCGTCATCCGATGCAGGGCTGGCCGTGTGGGAGTAACTCCGCATGTGTTCAGGCCGTGCATGAGTGCGATTGGTCAGATCGACTTATTTTGGGCATACTGGGCAGCAGTATTTCTTAATATTTTTCAATAGGTTGCTTCTATGACGACGCCCGGTTATCGAACCAAGCTGGAGCGCATCGCCATTGCCGGCGCCAGCGACCTTCTGATCCGCTCTTTACTCGACCGTCAGCAATATCATGACCCGACGGGTGCCGCGCAGCGTCTGGGCATCTGCTCCGCGTCCTGGCCCTTGTTCGGGCTGTTATGGCCATCCAGCATGCAGTTGGCCGCTCGCATGGCACAGCGGCCCGTCTGCGGGAATGAGCGTATCCTGGAAATCGGTTGCGGCCTGGCCCTGGCCAGCCTGGTGGGACATCGGCGCGGCGCGCGCATGACGGCCAGCGACTGCCACCCCCTGGCATCAAGCTTCCTGGATCATAATCTGCGGCTCAATCAACTGCCTGATCTGAAGTACCGGCATGGACAATGGGGGGCGACGGTTGCCGCGCCCGAAATATTGGACATGGGCATCAAGGTGCTGTCGTCGCGCTATGATCTGATCATTGGCAGTGATCTGTTATACGAGCGCGACATGCCGGAAATGCTTGCCGATTTTATTGATGACCACGCCTTGCCCAGCGCGGAAGTATGGCTGGTCGATCCCAATCGTGGCTATCGGCCCGCCTTCAATCGCCACATGGCAATTTTCGGCTTCGAGCTGGAACACGACCAGCGTCTTCACGACAAGGCCGCTACCGGCGCGACGCCGTCTGAAGAATACAAGGGTCGTCTATTGATGTATCGGCGAACGGAATAGGGTCGCGGCAGGCATGCCGTGCCTATGCTTTTACGGCAGGCTGTTCGGGCCAATAGTAATCGTCACCGTATGGGCGCCCACCGAAGATGGCGGTGCCGATGCGCACTTCGGTGGAGCCTTCCTGGATGGCGATCTCGAAATCACCGCTCATGCCCATGGACAGGCGATCGAGTTCGATACCCTCTATGGCTTCCTGACGCATCTGGTCGCGCAGCTCGCGCAGTTTACGAAAGCAGGCACGCACGGCGGCTTGGTCCGCGGCGTTGATGGCCAAGGTCATCAGGCCGCGTATGCGCAGCGTGGGGATGTCGCGCGCCACCTGGCGCAGAAAGCCAGGCAGCTCTTCCGGAGGCAGCCCGTATTTGCTGGGTTCCGACGAGGTTTTGATTTGCACCAGCGCATCGATGGCGCGGCCTTCTTGTTGAAGACGGCGGTCAAGGGCAAGGGCGAGTTCCATTCGGTCGAGCGACTGGATTTCGGAGGCCATCCGGGCCACGTCCTTGGCTTTATTGGTTTGCAGATGACCTATCATCACCCAGTCGATACCGCAATCGGACAAGGGCTCGTACTTGCTGCGGATTTCCTGCGCCTTGTTTTCGCCGAAACGGCGCGCGCCGGCCTGGACGGCTGCACGTATGGCGTCTTCGCCAAAGGTTTTGCTGACGGGCAGCAGAGCGACCGAGTCCGCGTCCCGTCCGGCTTCAAGGGCGGCATGGCGAATGCGCTCTTGAACCAGGGCAAGGCGTGAGGCGATGGGGTTTTCTTGATTCATATTGGCGCACTCGAAATGGCGGGCGCCCTGGAGTGCAGGGCGCCAGAACAGGGCAATGCCTTATTGTAAGCCTTGCTGCAAGAGGCCCGGAAGCGCGATGTGGCAGGCCTGGACATAATGGCCGTTGGTTAGGCGAAGGGGCCCGTGCCCGTGGCTACGGCCCGTGACTACAGCATGCCGCGCACGCTGGCCGTGATTTCGTATGAGCGTAGCCGAGCCGCGTGATCGAACATATTCGATGTGATCATGAGCTCATCCGCGCCGGTTTTCTCGATGAAGGCCTTGAGTTGGCCGGCCACGGTATCGGGCGCTCCGATGGCGGAGCAGGAAAGCACATGCTGGAGCAGGTCGTGCGCCGCAGGCCCCAACTGGTCAAGATAATTATGCACGGGTGGCGGCAGGCGCGAGGGCCGGCCGCTGCGCAGGTTCACGAATGATTGTTGCCACGAGGTGGCAAGAAACTGGGCTTCGTCATCGGTGTCGGCGGCAAAAACATTGAAGCCCAGCATGACATGAGGCTTGTCCAGTTGCGGCGAGGGTTTGAACGTGTCGCGATACAACTGGATGGCGTGCATCATTTGCTGGGGGGCGAAGTGCGAGGCGAAGGCATAGGGCAAGCCCATGGCGGCAGCCAATTGGGCGCCGAACAGACTGGAGCCCAGAATCCAGATGGGAACATTCAATCCTTTCCCTGGCACGGCTTGCACGGCTTGGCGCGGCTCTGGCGAAAAGTAATCCATCAGTTCCAGGACGTCGCGCGGAAATTCGTTGGCGTCCGATGCCAGGTTGCGGCGCAGGGCGCGCGCGGTGGTCTGGTCCGAACCGGGCGCCCGGCCCAGGCCCAGGTCGATGCGGCCAGGGTAAAGTGATTCCAGTGTTCCGAACTGCTCCGCGATAACCAGGGGCGAATGGTTGGGCAGCATGATGCCGCCCGCACCGACGCGGATGCGGGAGGTACCCGCCGCCACGTGGGCGATCAGGACGGCTGTGGCTGCGCTGGCGATGCCCGGCATGCCGTGATGTTCTGCCATCCAGTAGCGCGTATAGCCCCATTGCTCGCCGTGCTGGGCGATATCCAGGGTATTGCGGAACGATTCCGCGGCAGTGCTGCCCTCGGTAATCGGTGAAAGGTCGAGTATGGAAAATGGAATCATTTGCCGTACATGGGGACGGCAGGCGATAAATCAAGTGCCGCCTTGCCCGATGCCGGGATGCGCACCCACGCGGGCGCCGACGACCATTTCCGTGATCCAGCTGACCAGGATGGAGGTGTAGGCCTGCTGGCCGGACTTTTCGCTCAGCCCGTGATCCGCGCCGTCCACCACTCGATGTGTCAACGAGTGGGAGTTGCGGAAGGCGGCCCGGTAGCTCATGATGGTGGCGTGGGGCACCAGATGATCATGCTCGGATTCCACGATCAGCACGTCGCCGGTAAAGCTGGCGCAGGCCGCCAGCGCGCGGTTTTCTTCGGGGGTGACGGGGGCGCCCCGATAGACGGCCAGATCTTCCCGGTTCAACTGGCGCTTTGGAATGTCCCATTCCGCGTCCCGGTACAAAGACGGTACACGCAAGGACAGCCATTTGACGGGACGCCGCGTTGTCAGAATCGTCGACAGATAGGCGCCGTAGCTGGTGCCCACCACGGCGATGGCTTTGGTATCGATGGCGGGATGCTGGGCCAGCAGATCGTAGGCAGCGATGATGTCGCGCAGGTTCTCGTCGCGCGTCACGGTTTTTTGCCGGTCCGATCCTCTTTCGTGGCCGCGCAGGTCGAATGTCAGGCATACGCAGCCAAGGCCCGCGATGCCGCGCGCGCGATCCAGATCGCGCTCCTGACTGCCGCCCCAGCCGTGGACGAACAGAATGCCGGGTACTTTGGCATGCGGCGTAAGAAAGGTGCCATCGACATGTTCGTCGTCGATCGCGATCTGGATCCGGGCGCTGCTAGTTGCCATAGGACTGCACCTTGACGTACTTGCTGATCGGGCCAAGTTCGGGATCGTTGCCGCTGAACAGTGTCTCGGCGCCGTCAGGCGCCTGGGCGTCAACGCCAAACAATTCGACGGTCGTTGCCTGCACGACCTGCAAGGTATCGTCCGCGTGGAAAGCCTGTACGGCGGCGATTTCAGCGGCGCTCGCGCCGCCGATACGCCAGGACTGCTCCAGGACGCCGCATCGCGGCTCACCGGCCGTACTGGTGCCGCTGGCTATATCGTAGTTGCGCCGGGACGCAATCAGGCCGGGAAAACACGCCATGGCGGCTTGATCGTAGATTTTCGCCCTGGCAATGGCGACTTGATATTCTGGGCTCAGCTTGAGCCGCAGCAATTGCTCGAAGCCGCCCCGTACAACGATCAGGTCGGATCCGCCGTAGACCGTATGGCCTTGGTTGTCCGCCGTCAGGCATTGTGTTCCAACATAGCTTGCGACGATATTTCCGATTCGCAATTGCCCTACGCTGAAGGTGTTCACCTCGTCCAGATTCTCTTCCAGCACCAGGCCATATTGGGCAAGCTGTTCTCGATCCTGCCGCTCGACTACCTGAGCCAGCCCGGCTTTGCACGACACCACCTCTTGCCCCCGGCCCGCGGTGGCCAATACCGGCTTGATTCGTATGGCCCCATGCGTCAGCAGACGCTCGCCGGCCTTGATGGCGTCCTCGATGGTGAAAGCCGTAATGCCGTTCAGCACGCAATCCTCTATCCGGAGTCCAAATTCGTGCGACCAGCCCTCGGGCGCAAAAGCGTCGGGGCTCGCCAGCGGGTGGGTAATGGATTTTGTCGGCACGAAGGCGGCGGGCGCCACGCCGCCGTACAAAGCGTTTTCGCTGCGAATGCCAAGCTGGCGGGCGATGTCCGCGCCTATCAGGGTGCAGGTGGGAATGAGGTACAGGGGGAGCTCGTGGCGGATGCCGGCATCGTACAAGCCGCCCCAGCGCCTATCCAGCACCTGGGCAATTCGTTCGCCCAGCTTCAGATAGACCGCGCGTTCATGCTCGGGTTCATGGCGGCGCGCCGGATAGAGCAGTACGATGCCCGGATTCTGTGGTCTGTGAAAGCCCGATCCTGGTTTTCGGTTCATTCAGGACGCCCTGCCGTCAGGCATTTCTGTTCCGTTGGTACCGGGCTGCAGCGCCTTTCAGCGTTGCAGCCCGGCGCGACTACTCTGCGTTACGGAGTGACTTCAACCTTGGGCAAGGCTTTCAACTGATCCTTGGTGTAGCCGGCCAGTATCAGCTTGTCGCCGTTCTGGGTGATTTCCTCGAAGGGAATGGCCACGTTGCGTTCGCCCAGGCCCAGGAAGCCGCCAGCGCCGACGATGAAGTAAGCGGCTTTGCCGTCGGAGGCCAGCACTACGTCGCTGATATTGCCGATTTTTTCGTCGCCTTCGTTATAGACCGCGTTGCCTATGATCTTGTCCTTGACGCTCCAGCCTGTAATGGTTTCAACCACTTCCTCTTCTTTGGGGGGCGCATCGGCGCCAGGCATCGCTGCGCCGCCGGCGCCGGCATCCGGCCCCGGAGCGGGCATGGGTGCGGG